>VXOR01000097.1:54487-242989 GCA_009840005.1 Gemmatimonadota bacterium | reverse complement strand
GCCCACAAGGGACGCCCCTACACCGACCGGTTCGGCGCAGATGCGTAACGTCAGTTACTTTATTTGACACGCAGCAACCAGCCCGAGGAGCCATGAGCACGGACAAAAGCCGCGACTTCATTCGCGAAGCCATCGACGCCGACCTCGAAAACGGCCGCTACGACCGCGTCATCACCCGCTTCCCGCCAGAGCCTAACGCGCACCTGCACATCGGCCATGCCAAGGCGATCTGCGTCAACTTCGGCATTGCCGCCTCCTACGAAGGCCAGTGTAATCTCCGCTACGACGACACCAATCCCACCCGCGAAGAGCAAGAATACGTGGATTCCATGCAGGAGGACATCCGCTGGCTCGGCTTCGACTGGGGGCCGCAGCCGTACTACGCTTCCGACTATTTCGGCCAGCTCTACGAATGGGCCGTCGTACTCATCAAAAAGGGCTTGGCGTACGTGGATGACCAGACTGCGGACGAGATCCGGGAAAATCGCGGCACGCTCACCGAGCCGGGCAAAAACAGCCCGTACCGAGACCGCTCTATCGAAAAAAACCTCCAGCTATTTGAGCAGATGAAAGCTGGCGCATTCCCCGATGGCTCCCGCGTGTTGCGCGCCAAAATCGACATGGCCGCGCCCAACATCAACCTGCGCGACCCCGTCATGTACCGCATCATGCACACCGCCCATCACCGCACCGGCGATGCGTGGTGCATTTATCCCATGTACGACTGGGCCCACGGCCAGAGCGACGCCATCGAGGGCGTTACGCATTCGCTATGCTCAGACGAATTTACCAACAACCGACCGCTCTACGACTGGTTCATCGAAAAACTCGGCATCTTCCCCTCGCGCCAAATCGAGTATGCCCGCGGCAACATCACCTACACCGTCCTCTCCAAGCGCTACATCCTGCAACTCATCGAGCAGAATCTCGTCGCCGGTTGGGACGATCCTCGGCTCTACACCCTGCGCGGCCTGCGCCGCTTGGGCTACCCGCCGGCGGCCATCCGCCGCTTCTGGACCGAAGCCGGCATTGCCAAACGCGGCAACAACATCGACATCGCCCTCCTCGAATACTGCATCCGCGATCAGCTCAACCAGACCGCGCCCCGCCGCATGGCTGTGCTCAACCCGCTCAAGGTTGTAATTGAAAACTACCCAGAGGACCAAAGCGAGATGCTAACGGCCATCAACAACCCGGAAGACGACAGTGCCGGCACCCGCTCGATCCCCTTTTCGCGCCACCTCTACATCGAGCGCGAGGACTTTATGGAAGACCCGCCGCGCAAGTTCTTTCGCCTCGCCCCAGGCCGCGAAATCCGCCTGCGCTACGCCTACTTCATCACCTGCACCGAAGTCGTCAAAGACGACAATGGCGAGATCGTCGAACTGCGCTGCACGTACGACCCAGCCACGCGCGGCGGCAACGCACCCGATGGCCGCAAGGTCAAGGCCACCCTGCACTGGGTCTCGGTTCCCCACGCGGTCCCGGCCGAGGTGAGGCTCTACGACCGGCTCTTCAAGGTCGAAAAACCGCTCGAAGCCCCGCCTGGGGGAACTTGGCTGGACAACCTCAACCCGGACGCGCTCAAAGTCCTCAACCCCTGCTATCTAGAGCCGTCCCTCGCCGACATGGCCCCAGGAGACTCCTGCCAGTTTGAGCGGCTTGGCTACTTCTGCGCCGACCGCGAGGACCACACACCGGACGCGCCCGTCTTCAACCGCACCGTCACCTTGCGCGACACTTGGGCGCGGATGCAGAAGGGCTAGCTACACCCACCGCCGCGCATGCGGATCTCGCACCTCCTATCGGCCCTGCTACTCTCGGCACCCGTTGCCGCCGAAGAGGTCGTCGTGCCAGCCGGTCCCTTCACCATGGGCATCGATCACCCGCGAGCCACCGACGAAAAGCCCAGCCGCCAAGTCTATCTGAGCGCCTTTTCCATCGACCGCTACGAGGTCACCAACGCCCGCTTCGCCGCCTTTGTCGCGGCCACCGGCTACCAGACCGAGGCGGAAAAACGCGGGGCCGAAAAGGCCGACAGCATTAGCTGGCGTCAGCCCCACGGCCCCGACTCGGCAGCCGCTCCCGACCATCCGGTCGTCTATGTTAGCTGGCAGGATGCCCGCGCGTATTGCGCTTGGCGCGGCGGACGGCTGCCCACCGAAGCTGAATGGGAAAAAAGCGCGCGCGGCAGCGACGGTCGGCTCTGGCCCTGGGGTGCGAAGTTTGCGGCAGGACGCGCCAATCTTTGGGGCGCGGAAGACGGGTACGAACAACTGGCACCCGTCGGCTCTTTTCCCTCAGGAGCCAGTCCATACGGCGCGCTCGACATGGCCGGCAATGTCTGGGAGTGGTGCGCCGACTGGTACGACGCCAACTATTATGCCACCAGCCCGACCAAAGACCCGCAAGGGCCGGAGACGGGCCGCTTCAAGGTCCTGCGCGGCGGCTCGTGGATCAATCCGGGACCGGTGCTGCGCAGCATCAACCGCTTCGAGGTCCTGCCCGTAGAGCGCAGCCCCTATATCGGCTTCCGCTGCGCCCGCTCCCATGCGCCTTAGTGCTTGCACCTGCTACGCCCTGCTGGCCTTAGCCGCCTGCGCCCCCACACCAGACCTCACCCCGGTGCGCTTCACCGACGTTACCGCAGCGTGCGGCTTGGATTTCCGCATGCACTCGGGCGGTCGAGTCAAAAACTACATCATTGAAGCCAAGGGCGGAGGTGGTGCCTTCCTCGACTACGACGGCGACGGCTGGCTCGACATCTACTTGGTCAACGGCTCGCGGCTGGAAGGCTATCCCGACCCGGCCGCGGCCCCGACCAATGCCCTCTACCGCAACATGGGCGACGGCACCTTTGCGAACTACACCCGCACAGCCGGGGTCGGCGATGCCGGTTGGGGCATGGGCTGCGCCGCGGCCGACTACGATCAAGACGGCGACCTCGATCTCTATGTGACCAATTACGGCCCCAACGTCCTCTACCGGAACGAGGGCAACGGCCAATTCCGCAACGTCGGCCAAGCCGCTGGCGTCGATCTGGCGGGCTGGAGCACGGGTGCTACCTTCGGCGACTACGACGGGGACGGCGACCCAGACCTATACGTAGCCCAGTACTTGCACTTTGCCCCCGAGCGCGTTCCTCCCCGAGGCGGCATGTGGAAGGGAGTCTTAGTCTTCGCCGGACCACTCGGCCTCCCAGGGGCACAGGACGTCCTCTACCGGAACGAAGGCAACGGCCAATTCCGCGACGTCACCCGCCAAGCCAAGGTCGGCCAATTCGCGCCTACCTACGGCCTGAGCGCCCTTTTTTGCGACTACGACCAAGACGGCGACCCAGACCTCTATGTGGCCAATGACTCGGCACCCAACTTTCTCTATCGCAACGAGGGCAATGGCCAATTCCGCGACGTCGGCGTGGAGGCCGGAGCCGCCCTCAGCGCCGAAGGGGGCGCACAAGCTGGCATGGGCATCGCTTATGGGGACTACGATGGCGATGGCGATGGCGACTTGTTGGTCACCCACTTTGAGGACGACTACAACACCCTCTATAGCAACCAAGGCAACGGCCGTTTCGCAGTGGTTAGCGCCGCAGCCGGCCTCGCCGAGCCGAGCCTGCCGCACTTATCCTTTGGCATGTGCTTTTTCGACTACGACAACGACCAAGACCAAGACCTGTTTGTGGCCAACGGACACGTCTATCCCCAGATCCGGCACCTTGCGCCCGATGGCTACGCCGAACCCAATCAACTTTTTGCCAATCAGGGTCCAGCCAGTGCCTACCGCTTCGCAGAAGTCGCAGCCGGGGATGTGAGCCGCCCCGCCGTCAGTCGCGGTGCCGCCAAGGGGGACTACGACAACGACGGGGATGTAGATATTCTGGTCTTCAACCTCGACGGGTCGCCGCAACTTTTGCGCAACGACGGCGGCAACCAGCGCAACTGGTTGAGCCTGCGCTTGGTCGGCGGTGGCCTAGGGGCGAAAGTCTCCATTGCCAGCGGCGGGGTCGAGCAAACCACGGAAGTTGTCAGCGGCGGCAGCTTCCTTGCACACAGCGACGGGCGCGTCCACTTCGGTTTGGGATTCAATCAGGCCGCCGATTGGATCGAGATTCACTGGCCCTCGGGCCGCATCCAGCGCCTCGAGGACGTGGCCGCCAACCAGTTCTTAACAGTAGAAGAGCCAAGGCTTTAGTTCCGCCTATTGCTTTCGCAACCGCTCTCGCACCTGCGCTAAATAGTGCTGGGCCTGCTCGTGGTCGGGATTTGCCACAAGCACCCGGGCAAAAGCTCGTGCCGCCTCGTTTAGCTTCCCCTGGCGAATGTGGACCACGCCCACGCCATTCCACGCGCCGACATTTTCCGGGTCTAGGATCAGCATCTGCTCGAACGCTTTCAGTGCCTCAGACCACTCTCCCCGCTGCAGATGGACCCCGCCCAAATTGTACCAGGCCTTCAAATAGGCCGGTTCAAGGGCCACGGCCTGCTCATATGAACGCAGAGCCTCGTCCCAAGCACCCCGCTTGACCTGCAAAAGCCCCAAGTTGTACCAAGCCATCGCGTAGTTGGGATAAATCGCCAGAGCGGAGCGGTTGTACATTTGGGCGCTGTCGAGCCGTCCAGCCTCCGCATGCATCCGACCCATCCCCAGATGAGCCCGGGCGCTGCGGGGGGCAGACTGGAACTGCGTGCGATAGAAGGTCTCGGCATCGGCCCATGTTGCGTTGCGTGCCGCCGTCAGAACCGCATAGCTGCCAAGCAACCCCAAGCCCACCGTCCAAAGACCCCAACCCCAGCGCTGCGCCAGTCGCCAGAGGCCCCAACCCAACAGCAGACAAAACGCGGCTGATGGTGCGTAGATTAGCCGCTCTCCCATGATGGTCGGCACTAGGACCAGAAAATTGCTCGTCGGTGCGGCTAAAATTGCATAACTCCCCGCGACAAAGGCGACCATCGGCGACCGCTGCCACCAGTACCAAGCCGCGCCAGCCGCGATGAGCACTGCGGTGCAAAAGCCAATCACTCCCCAGTCCAGTGGATCGCCTACCAACTGGATCTGGGCATGGGAGTAATCCGAGGAAAGCCCGAGTGGCCAGACCAGCAGCCGCAGGTAGGCAAATTGCACGGTGGCGGCCGTCAACACCCGCTCCAGCGGCGTGGCGTTCACTAAAGGATTGTCGAGCGCGGAGAGGTCGCTGTCGGCTGTCCCTAGGGCCGCTTGGCGCAGAAGCAGCCAGCCTACCAATACTAAGCCGTATCCGCCGTAGACCCGCCAGCGCGCCTTAAGCGGCCGCGCAGTGCAGAGGTCCAGCCACAGAGCGGCGCAGAGATAGACGGCGGCTGATTCCTTGCTCAGTAGCGCAAACCAGTACAGCACACCAGCCCCTTTCCACTGCCCGCGGTGATGCACCGCCAGAAAGGACGCGCCCAAGAGCATAGCTAGAGGCTCTGCTCGGCCGGTAATAAACGCCACAGCCTCGGTGTGGACTGGATGCGCGGCAAAAAGCAGCGCTGCGGCAGTACAGGCGTGAACGGCCAAACCCAAGCGCAGCCCCAAAAGAAAGAGCGCACAGCTAGCCCCCGCGTGTAGCGCGGCATTGACCAGATGGAATCCCACGCCGTGTGCACCGGGCAACCCCAAGAACTCGTTGGCCCAATAATTAAACGCCAGCGTCCAAACCGTCAGCGGCCGATAGTGGTGTGAGTGCAGGATCTCGCCCCAATAACGGCCAGCGAGAATTCGGTCCACCCGCCACGGATCGTGCATCAGCTCGTTGGCGGGGATCAATTTGCGGTCGTCGTACACTAACTCGTTGCCCAGCGCATTGACGTACACGCCACACGCGACCAAGGCCACTAGCGCCAGTGCTACCCACTGGCCGCGCTCGGCGACCTTGGCGCATTCAGATGGAGAATTTTCCCCCAGCTTATTGCACACTCGACTCATAGGCGGATAACTGTTTTAGGAGTGCCTCTCGCAACTGGACTGGCGTCAGCGCAATGGCCTGCTGCTGGAAGGCAACAGCCGCAGACCATTTTCCCTGCTCGGCTTGGGCCTGGGCCAGCGCCACCAACGTCCTCACTAGCGTCTTGCGCGCCAGCGGCAGATCCACCTGCTGGGCTTGGGCCTGCTCCAGCACTTTGCGCGCCTCATCAACGCGTCCAGCCCGCGACAACGCGATGACTAAGTTGTTGAGCGCCCTAGCATCGTCGGGGACCAAGTCAACCGCACGGCGAAAGTGATCCAGCGCTTCGGCTAGACGACCCTGCTCTTCGAGCAAGACCCCTGTATTGATATGCGCCTTGGGAAAATCCGGCCGCAAGGCCAGCGCCCGGCGCAGCGCGCGCAGGGCCTCCGCGGCCTCGCCTTGGGCGTAGTGGGCCATCCCCAAGCCGTAGTGGGCTTCGGCTAACTCCGCATCCTGCGCCAACGCCTGGGTGTAGTGTGCTATCGCCGCCTCGGCCTCGTCTTGGCGCAACAGCACATTGGCCAGATTGGTCTGCGTCTCGGCGTCGGGTGCCAGTGCCAGCGATTGCTCGAACGCCTGCTGTGCTTGTGTTAGTCGCCCGGCCCGCGACAACGCCAGCCCCAACTTTGAGTGGGCACCCGGGTGTTTGGGCTGGACGCGGACGGCTTGGCGATAGCGATCGATCTCCTGCTTGAGAGGTTGCAGTGCCTCAAAGCGGTGCAGGGCTTGATCTGCGGCTTGTCTTTGGCCCAACCGCTGGTAGGTCCGCGCCAAGTGCAAATAGGGCATCGGCTCCTCGGGAGCCAACGCCCGTGCTTGCACAAAGGCGACAATGGCCGCCTCGCTGTCCCCAAGGTGGTTGTGGGCTAGGCCGAGTCGGTAGTGCGTTTCCCAGTCCTCGGGTGCCAGCGCCGCAGCCCGCGCTAGTGTCGCTGCGGCTTGGGCGGGTTGGTTGCGGTGTAGGTAAATGACCCCCAACAACTGGGCCACCTCGACGACCGAAGTATCCTGTGCCACAGCCTGCTCTAGCACCTCGGCTGCTTCCTCGTAGCGCCCCAAGCCAGAGTAGAGTGCCACGCCAGCCGCGTAGTGCAGACGGACCGCGCTTGGATAGTACCTGAGCGCTGGCCGCAACAGGGCTACTGCCTCTTGGTAGCGCCCCTGGCCGTATAGCGCAGTGGCCTGCTCGTAGTACTCTTCCGCTGTCCAATCTGGATTGAACGCAACCTCCTCGATGGAGTCTGTGCGCTCTATCAGCGGCGCAGGCACCAGCACTGGTGGCGGCACCTGCTCGCTGTAGTGGGCTATTTCCACTCCCTCGCCCTCGCGCAACACCAAGTAGCGCCGGAGGGGCGGTTGCTCGACCACTTGCACCCGCCCCGACGGCCAGCGGATCTCGATTTTTTCCACTTGCGCAAGTCCGCCCAGTCCAAAGAGCACCCGACCGTCGTTGGCGGACAAATAGCCATAGCCGCGCTTGGCTTGGCGCACGCGCACTTGCCCGTCTGCCCAAAGCCGTACGCTAGCTCCTTCAGAGGGCCGCCCCGCCGCGCCGATCAGTTCCAATCCCAACCAGTAGTTGCGATTGCCGCCGTCGTTGCGCAACAGGCTCAGGCGGTCGTTGAGATTGTTGACGATCAAGTCTAAGTCGCCGTCGTTGTCGTAGTCGCCAAAGGCCGTGCCGCGGCTCACCTGTTCGGCCTCTAGGCCCGCCGGATCGGCCAGCGCGAAAACGCCGTCTCGGTTCCAGTACAGTAGATTGCGCTGACGATAGCTAAGCCCCAATGGATGGGTTTCTAGCTGGGGGTAGAGATGGCCGTTGGCGACGAAGAGGTCGAGCCAACCGTCCAAATTAAAATCGGCTAGGGCTGTGCTCCATCCCAAAAAGGGCCGCACCGCACCACCCAAGCCCGCTGCGTAGGTAGCATCGGCAAAGGAACCATTCCCTAGGTTTTGGTACAGGGTATTGACATCGTCGGAAAAGTTGGTGACTACAACGTCGAAGTCGCCATCGTTATCGTAGTCGCCGCTATCGATCCCCATACCAGCTTGGGCGCGTCCCTCTTCGCTGTAGGCCACCCCGGCAAAGGCACCGACCTCGCGCAGCCGCCAAGCGCCGTCGTTGCGATAGAGCAGGTTGGGGGTCGAGTCATTGGCGATATAAATATCCTGGTCCCCATCGCCGTCGTAGTCGGTAAAAAGCACGCCGAGGCCGAGGTAGGTCCGTTGGTCAATTCCAGTCGCCGCGCTTACATCGGCAAAAGTGCCGTTTCCCTCGTTGCGATAAAGCACATCGGCTTGGCCGTCCAAGCCGTGAGGGCCACAGAACACGGACAAGCCCTTCCAGCCGCTGCATGGCTGGCCGTCGCCGGGCGGATTGTTTAGATCGAAGGCTACGTAGTTGGCCACATAGAGATCGAGCCAGCCGTCCAAATCCACATCGCCAAACGCCGCGCTAGCGCCCCAACGCCGGTCACCTGTGCCTGCCTCTACGGGGGTGAAGGTGCCGTTTCCCTCGTTGCGGTAAAGCGCGTTCGGCCCCCAATAAGTGACATAGAGGTCCAGATCGCCGTCGTTGTCGTAGTCGGCCACCGCGCAGCCCATGCCCCAGCCCGTTTGCCCCAGCCCGGCCGCTTGCGTCACCTCGGCAAATGCCCGGTCGCCGTCAGGGGCCGGGACATTGCGCCAGAGGCGGTTGCCCGTCTCCGGCGCGTCCTCCGCACGGGTGCCATTGACGGCGAACACATCCAGCCAGCCGTCCGCGTCGAAGTCGAAAAAGGCCACCCCCGAGCCCATGGCCTCCAAAATGTAGCGCTGCTGCGGGCCACCTGACACGTGGACGAAGTCCAGCCCGGCCGCTTGTGTCGCATCCGCAAAGCGCACAGCAGGCGCCGGCCTTTCTGCACTCTGCTCCGCTGCCGGCTCGGACGCACATCCCCACCCCCACAGGATCAGCAGCGCGGCCAGCACAGTGCCCTTTCCCGCGTTAGACCCCACCCGACACCTCCGCTAGTGCTCGTTGCAGGGCAGGGCGGTCTCCTAGATGCAATTCCTCGAGCATCCGCCTTAGAAAACGCAGTCCACCCTGCTCGATGAACTGGCGGCGCTCGGCTTCTTGCAGGTGCGGAAGCGCGGCCAGTTGCACTGCTATCAGACCGGCCAGACGGCGACTGAGTGCCGCCGGGGGCACATTATAGGGCATGCGTTTGAGAAAGAGCATCAGGTCATTGCGCCGCCAGACCTCTTCCAGCGGTGGGTAGCTGGGCCGATAGTCCTCGTATTTCCCTAGCGTAGAGGACGCACCCCACTGCCCGGCTAGCGGACTCGCCGCTAGGGTCTCAATCATCGTCCGGGCGATTAGGTAGTGGCCAAAGACTGTCGGATGTACGTATTCGGAGATCAACTCGCTGCCGACAATGCCGTGTGGCGACGCCGCAGAAAAAGTAGCTTCTACTTCGCAGAGCAATACCCCGTTTGAGCTGGCGGCCACCTCGCGGAGTATCTGATTGAAAAGAGTCGGGGCACGGAAGGGCAAGCGATCCATATCTCGCGCTCGTGTAAAAGCGGCTTTGGCCTCGCCGTATTCGCCGCGCAGATAGTGCTGCCGTCCCAATGTGAAGTGGAGATTGGCGCAGTAGGGATTTTCGCGCAGGGCGTTCCGCGCCTGTCGCTCGGCCTCTGCCCAGTGTCCAGCGGCGGTCAACGCCTCAATGGCCGGCGTCGCCGCATCGCACTCCGAACGCAGCGGATGGAAGTCCTTGAGATTGGCAACTAGGGTCGAAAACAACAGCGGTATCTCGTGCCCGGCGGCGATGAGGGCAATTTCCTCGAGATTGGCGCGAAAATTTTCCGCCGTCCTGCTGTAGCCTGCGTCGAGCGGACCGATTTCTTCGCGTGCTAGATGCAAACCAAAGGATGGAGTCGTTTCCTCGGGTTGGGCCCAGTTTTGCAGGTATGCGATTAATTCCCCGAGGTAGTAGTAGATGCGCGAGCGCTGCAAAAGCATCAGGAAGCGGATCATCGTTCGGTCGTTGCCCACGCGGACAAAGGGCGTAGTAACCCCGTAGGGTCCCATGAATTCGTTGTGGCCCGCATAGAGAATGACCAAGTCGGGATCGTAATTGGCGATCTCGCGCATAAAATCCACTAGGCAGAACGTATTGAGCGCGGTGATCCCACAGTTGATTACTTCAAAACGCCGCTCAGGGTAAGCGGCGGGAAGCATTTTCTCTAGGTAGTGGGGAAAGGCAGCCGAAACCGGATGCGGGAAACCAACAAGGGTCGAGGCACCCAGAGCGAAGACGCGCACCACTTCGGGCGCTTTGTCGGCCGCAAAGCTCTGCACTAGCGGCGAGGAGCGCCGATATGGATGCTGGAAGAAGCGGTAGGTGACGTCCCGATTAGCAGTATAGACTTTTTCGCCAGCAGTCTCCGCCAACGCGAAAAGACGGGGAGAGGGACCTAAGTCGCAAAGTTGCAAAATGCCTTCGACCCCGGCCAGCAAGCCCAACCCCGCAAGCGCGGATAGCAGGTTTAGGGCCAGCGCTTTCCGCTGCATGTGCCCGCCGGATGGCGGCCCTTAGTAGGCCACCGCAATCACCCGCTGAGCGACTTGGTGCGAAGCTCCTTGTGCATCTACATCCACCTCAATTCGGCATAGATAGAGCCCGGGAGGCACCGGTACTCCCTGCGCATCGCGCCCGTCCCATTGCACCACTTGCTCGCCGAAGCTGAGGCGCTTCTCTTGCCAAATCGGCCGACCGCTTAAGTCGAATATCTGCACCTGTAGTGCCCGCTCGGCATTGAGGTTGCCAATGGCGAAGCGAACTTCGGTTTGGTCGTTGACCCCATCGGCGTTAGGCGTGAAGGGATTGGGAGCAATAGTTGTCTCTTGAATCACCCGCGAAGAGAACGGCACCGAGATGCTCAGCGAGGTACTCGGCGTCTCGGCGGTAGCATCGCCAGGATCCACCTGCTGCCATGACTCCGGGTGCGCGGAGTCGCGGATCGACACATCGACGGTACTGCCATTGAGCAAGACCCGCGCCTTAAAGCGCACCTGCACCATCTCCCCTGCTGCCACCACGGCACCGCGCTCGGCTCGCGGCAGGGACTTGTAGGCGTTTTCACTTAGCGGCTCGCCGTCTTGATCAAACGGGAACTGTCCCCCTTTGCCTAGGAGCCGACGAAAGTAGCGGACGGACCCCTTGAGCGAATCCTCCAGTACTCGAAAATCCGTCTCGGAAACCTCTTCTTCGATGACTTTCCCCTCGTCGTCTTGGCCGGTGATCGCGAAGTAAACGATGCGGCCTTTCTCTTCAAAGGGCAGGCCTAAGTAAGTCAACTCGTTGAGAAGACGCCCGTCTGCATCTACGGGCACTTCGTCGTCCTCTGCGACGATTGCGCGATAGTATGTCCTAGAGTCATCCCGTTGAGGCTGGAAGGAGACCTTCTCCGGTAGCCGCAAAAGTACCTGGGCCTCTCTAGGGAAGAACGCCTTGACAGTATCTCCGTCAGCATTCAAAAACACTTGGTAACGGTGCCCATCCGGCTCGGCAAACCAAGGCGTGCGTTCCCCGCTTATCGGATCTTGACGCGAGCCAAGCTCGGCGAAGCGGTGCGCTTGTTCATCACCTAGGCCTACCTCGATAATTTCGAGCGCGGGGATTGGATCGACATCGAGCAGAATTTCGTCAAAGCGGCGGCTCGGCGGTCCCCCAGGCTGGTCTTCAACAAAAGAAGGATTGATAAAGAGTGCGAAGTCGCGCTCCTCGCCGAACGGCACCTCACTGGGCCAGATCTCGGCTAGCGTGCGGCTAGCCACCGGCGGCGTAAACTGAACCCGCACCGTGCGCAGCGCAGCGGCGACCTCGGGGTCGGTAGAGAGCAGCCGGGCTTGTATTTGCATATAGCGTCTGGGACTGGGTGAGGTGACCAACTCGCCTGGGTTCGCATAGCGTTGACTCCAGCTACTCCAACCGCCGCCGGGCTTGATGCGGGAGACGACCGGCCCCTGAAATCCCTTGGGTAACTTATTGTATTCAGACTCGGTCTTAGGCTCGCCACCGCTGCCGTAGTATTCGGTCTCCTCGATCAACCGGTCGCCAGTGCGAGTGCGGATCTCCACCTGCGCTATGTCGGGGTCGGGGATATCGGCTTCCCACTCAATGCGGCCTAGTAGAACCGCGCTCGGCAACTCGATCATCGGTGAAGTAAGAGTGACCTCTGACGGAGCTCCTTGGCCGAAGAGTTGGAATTCTCGGATCCGGTCGCCAGTATTGTAACCTCCGGCCCGACCCGCATAGTCGGAGAATATCTGCGAGGACAGATAGCGTGCTTGGAGCAATTCGTCAAAGCCCTGCTCGACTGTACCGCCCTGCTGGCGGTGGATCTCCTCCCACTTGAGGTTGCCGTTGGAGTCCCGCGTGCCGTCCGAAGCGCGCAGTACCAGCTCATCGACGCCGTTGATGCCGCCGACCATGCGGAAGTAGCGCAGCCAGAATCTGGCCCCTAGGTCTAAGGTCAGCACGCCGCGGTTGTCAAAGCGCGGGTCTGGCGACCAGACTAGCTGTAAGTAGTTAGTCTCGTAGCGCCCGTCAAAGCCGGGTGTGCCGGCGAAGATGCCGGTCAGGTCAACACTGCCGCCACCTTCAACAATCCCCAGCGCGATGTTGTCGCCTTGACTCCAAATTTCAATGTCGGCCAGCCGCGGCCGCTCGCGCTGGTAGTAGATCAGCCGACCTTGGCGCTCGGGGTCAACTTGGTAGAAGATATTCTCATCTACCTTGGTTTCGCTGCCGGCTGCATTGACGATGTGGTAGTCGATCCCGCCTTGGTCTCCCACCGGCAAGGCCATAAACTCCGCCTCTGAGACCGTGCGAAACTTGTCGAACCGGCTGTCGGTGATGGCGATCCGCACAATGTGCAACTGCCGGAAGATGCCTTCGTCATCTGGGTCTAGATCGAACTCCAACACCGTCTGATCTTCGTTGGGGACGATCGTGCGCTCGATGAGCGAGAGCGGCGCGTCGCGCTGGTCAGAAGCTGTACCGAGGATGCGGACTTGGCGGAACGGCTCGCCCATCTCTGGATCGACGAAGCGCAGCACGATCCGCGAGACTGCGACCAACCGCCCCAAGTCGATATCTATGTACCAATTCTCAAACGAGCGGCTGTGGTATTCGATCCGCCTATTGGTGCTGCTGGCTGCCTCGTAGGTCGCCCGATCCACTCGCCGCTCGCCGGCCTCGTCTTGGGCAAAATAGTAGATCGGACCGCGTTGGTCTTCGGGAAGCGCTTCGTAGGTTGTGCGATCCACTGCGCTGCTGGGCTCCCAATAAGTAAGCGGATCCCCATCGAGGATGGAGGCTGCGGACTCGGGATTGTTGGGCGTGTACTTGATGCCCCCGTGGTAATAGTACCAGATGACGGGATCGCCCACCGCGATATTCTTCTTTTTGTTGGCCTTCAAATACACGATGGGTTCGCCGGCCACAGTCGCTGGCGCAGTGCGGATGTTGAACGGCGTGGGGAGGTCTGCACGGTTGAGGTCCTTGAGCAGTTTTTCGTAGGCCTTCTGATCGCCGATGAGGGTCTGAAATTGTTCCATTCCCTCCACGGCATTGGTCCCAATGCGGATAGTGCGCGGCCGCACCGCGTGCGTGTGTGGATCGATCTCTACCGCGTGTTTAGGCCGAGTCCACGCTTCCCAGTGCGCGGCTTGGTCAACGGAAACTCCGCTGGCCGAGAGGCTAAAACCTGCTTGGGCGGCGGTCTGCGCGTGGGCCGACGCGACAGAACTGAGCAAGTACAGGCCGCACGCGAATAACTGGAATTTTTTGGCGCTCGACATGGTTGACTCCCTCTGGTAAAAACGAAGACGTAGAGTCTAGATTTTAATCATTGACTCAAGGGTTTTCAATCTGTTTTTGCGGCGGTTGAGTCAAGCTGGCCAAGAGTGCGTCCGGCAACGCCGCGTCCAGTCGGTCGGCAAACGCGGTCACCTGATTCTGGTACTTGACGCGCAACTGATCCATTAGTTCGTCGAAGCGCACCCGCTCTTGGCGCTGGACTAGCGAAGCCCGCGCCCGCCGCAGTGCCTTGTCCGCTGGTTCCGGCTGGGCTTCTTGGCGCCGTACGATCTTAAAGAAAATATGCCCATCCCGGGTCTCCACCGGGCCACGCAACGCACCTAACGGTGCCTCCTGTAGCGCCGGCCAGAGCCGGGGATAGACGACCTCGTTGAGACTGATCATGCAGACCAAGCCATCCGGCTGCCGCGGCCGCACGTTAAAGCCGCGCTGCCGGGCCACCTGTAGGAAATCGGTCGCCTCGTCCAATTCCCCTGCGAGTTGTGCGGCTTCCTCCTTAGTGGGGACAATAAGCTCTTCGTAGCAGATTCGCTCCGGCAGCAGAAACTGCTCGGGGTGCTGCTCGATATAGCGGCGGGCCTCCTCGTCCTCCACCGCGACCTTATCGCTGACCTCGATCTGGCGCAAGCGGGTCAACAAAAGCTCCTCTTTGGCATCCTCCACCCAAGCGACGACGGCCGGCTCGTCCGGGATACCCGCCTGGCTTGCCGCGTGAGCCAGCATGGTTTCGGGCAGGATAAAGCGGCGGGCAATCTCAGTGATAAACGCACTGTCCGCGAACGCTTTTCGCGAACGTATCCGGTGCAGCTTTAGCATGTGGAGATACTCGTTTACGCTGACTTGGCCCCCCTTGTAGCTAAAGAGTGCTGCACTGCGGTCGGCCGCGCTCAAGTGCTGTATCTGCTGCGCCGGATTCTCTGTCAGCACCGCCAGAACTTGACGGCCGGCCGCGTCCATTGCCCAGTCTAGCTCATAGGCCAGCATTTCCACCTTGCGGTCCTCGACTTCCCTTTGGCCTAGCTTCATTAACTGAGCTTGCAACGCGGCCCGATGGGTTGCCAATTCGGCCTGCCGCTCGCCAATGAAGCGAATGAGCTGATAGGCCCGACCGCGCGCTAGCGGAGGCGAGACTTTCCCCGTCGCGAGGGTATCGAAAACCGCCACTGGTATCCCCATCCGCTCGGCCAACGAGCGATTGAGAAAACCCACCTCGCCCGCGCGTTCAGCCGATTGACCGTCCAGCGAGTTCGCCCGGGCCAAATCGGCCCAAGGCTCTCCGGTCGCCAGCCGCTTCTGCAGTTCGCGTGCCTCTTGCTGGCTAGCGACCACGATGGCAGTCAAAAATCGCTCGCGCACTAGGCCGAGTTCCTCGAAGCGCCGGCGGATATTCTCCTCCGTTACTTCTACTAGCGGCGCAATCTCGCGCTGGCGCAGAACCGAGACGATGTATTTCCGCTGCTTATTGCTCAGCTTCTCCACCAGTTGCGAATCCTGTTCCAAGCCTCGGTTGCGGGCCTCAAGTAGCAGCAATTCTTGGTCGATCAAGCTCTGCAGATAGTCTTCTCGCGCCTCTTGGCCCTGCTTGCGAGTATAGAGTCCTGGCAGCAAGTTGAGCACGAATCGTCGTAGCTCCTCGGCGTGGATCGCTTTCTGCCCCACAACTGCGACGATTTCTTTCTTTTCCTGCTTGCCGCAGGCCCCTAGGACTATCAGTAAGCCCAAGAGCAGGCTCCCCGCTCGCAATGCTGTATGCTGTTTACCCCTACTCTTCTTCATGCCTATACTTCCTTCTAAATCTGTCGCCATTCCAGCCGCGAGTATATATAGTCGAAACGGCCCGTATCCTCAAGGCGCGTCCATGCCTGCTGTCCACACACTTAAATGCTGGTTTCTGATCGTCTTGGCGGGTGCCCTGTGTTATCTCAACGCCTTGGGCAACGGCTTTGTCTTCGATGACTCGGCCTATTTGAGTAGCCCACTAGTCCGCCAGTTTCGCCCGCTGGCCGCCTTCCTGCAGAGCAGCATTCACCCCGATCTCTACCGGCCCCTAACCCTGCTCTCGCTGGCCTGGGACTTCCGCTGCTACGGCGACCAGCCGCTAGGCTACCACCTGAGCAGCCTCCTCTTCCACCTCCTCAACGCCCTATTGGTCTTCCAGTTAAGTTACTACATCCTCAAACAGCAGTCCGCCGCGCTCTTGGCCGCCCTGTTTTACGCCCTCCATCCGCTGCAAACCGAGGTGGTTTCTTGGATATCCTCCCGCGGCGATTTGCTAATGAGCTTTTTCTTTTTGGCGGGCCTGCTTTGCCATATCCGCACGCGGACGCGCCGCGGGCAGCTCTTGGCTTGGTTCCTGTACGGTTGCAGCATCTTGTCCAAGGAAAGCGGTTTTGTCCTGCCCGCTGTCGCCTATTGCTACGACGCGCTGTTCGCCACGCCTGCTCGCCCATTCCGACACTTGTTCACCTTTACCCGCACATGGCTCGTCCGCCATTGGGGATATGCCCTAGTGCTAGCCTTGACCCTGGCCTTGCGTTGGAATGCGGCAGAGGCGGCGGAACTAGTCTCTGCCAACTTCCTCGCCGACGCCGATGCGGTTTCTCGGCTGCTGACACTCCCGGCGATCCTGCTGCGCTACTTACTGCTGATCGTCTTTCCGCTTCACCTCTCAGCCGATTACTCCTACGCCTCCATCCCCTTGGTGCAGACGCCGCTCGACCTCTACTTCATCGCCGGCCTCCTCGCCGCTGGCGCGCTCCTCTACCTGCCCTTGCGCGCCTCCTCGCCTCCATTGATCTTCGCCGCGGCCTTCGGCTGGCTCGCCTTCCTGCCCGCTTCCAACCTCTTAGTTTTGGCACCCAGCGGTATGGCCGAGCGCTACCTACATCCGGTCATGCCCGCGCTGGCGCTCCTCTTAGGGCTAGCCGCTAAGACTTGGTTTACAAAGCGCTATCGCATCGCTGGTAGCGCCCTAGCAGTCGTCGTCCTCCTGCTTATGGCCACCCGTACCATTGACCGCAATCGCGACTGGGCCAGCGACTATGCGCTGTTTTCCGCTGTCGTCGCCCTCTACCCCGACAACGCTAGAGCCCGCGAAAATTTGGCCCACGCGCACTACCAGCAGGGCGATGTCAAAGAAGCGATCGAGCACTACAAGCGAGCCATTGCCATCAACCCGCACCGCGTTCATCCTTACTACAACCTAGGGCTGCTCTACAATGCGAAAGGACAATATCGCGCGGCCATCCGCGTCTTCAACTCCGCGCTAGAACTTAATCCCGCTCACGCTGGCGTGCATTACAACACTGGACTCGCCCACCAGAAGATGGGCCGCCATGCCGCCGCGATTTCCCACTATGAAAAAGCGCTGCGCCAATCACCCGATCACGCACGCGCCGTCTTTAACCTCGGTCAAGCCTACCAGCGCCTCGGTCAGCACTCCCAAGCTATCGAGGCCTACCAGACCGCGCTCACCTTGGCCCCAAGCAGAACCAGTACCTATTATCACTTGGGCGAACTCTACCGCACGACAGGCGATTTTTGCAAAATGACCGCTGCTTGGCAGACTTTGTTGCGCTTGGTCCCCTGTCACCCCGAGGCCGAGCGACTCCGCTCGCTGTTCCAGCCGTGCAAAAAAAATCCTTAGTTCAGCATATTTTATGGTTGAACTATGTATATGTATTTTGTACACTTAAACCTTCGCAAGCAGTTAGTTGAACTTTTGTTCGCCTAATCTTAGTCATCATCCGCGCTCACCTATAGGAGGTGCAACATGCGCAATGTATTAACTTTCGTCGCCGCCCTGCTGATAGTGGGACTGGCCACGCCAACCTGGAGTCATTTCCCTCCGGGTGAGTTCCTCTTTGCCGTGCAGTTCCCCGATGAGAATTTGCCCAATGTCGATGGCGACATCTCGGAGTGGAGCGTCATTCCGCAGGTGCCTTACGAAGTGGGCAACGACATGTATTCAGACGCCGTTTACGCCAAGCTGCGCGGTGAGATTGACGTCAGCGATCTGAGCGTCCGCCAGATTGTCGGCTGGAACGACAACAACGACCGCCTCTACTTGATGGCCGAGGTTTTCGACAACGTCCACAACACGGACCGCGAGGATCCGGCTCAGTTCTGGACCGACGACGCTTGGGAGATCTACATTTCCCCGACGCACCCCGAGGCCGAAGGGGGCGGTGACTATTCCCCTGGTAGTGAGGGTGGCATCGTCAAGCAGTCCTTCAACTTCGGCATTCCGCCCATCGGTGGTAGCTGGGGCCAGTTCCTGCCCGATTTCGAGTGGCGCACGGATCCGTTCAACGGCGATAACTGGGTCATGGAGTACTCCTTTGAAGGCGAGGAGTTCGGCGAGAGCACCTATTTCTACGAGATGTGGATTCAGCCCTATGACTTCATTCCCGACGACGGCAATCGCGACGAGGCCGAGCTGACCGACCTCTCTGACGGCGACGTCATCGCCATGAGTTGGACCTTCGGCGATTTCGACGAGCCGGGCACCACCTATCAGGGATTCTGGTCCACTTCGCCCAACGGATGCTGCCGCGCCGACAACGACATGGTCATGAGCGAGCTAGACGACTCTATCGACTGGGGTGCCGCTCCCGAGCCCACCGCGGTTGAGTCCAATACTTGGGGCCGCATCAAAGCCCAGTTCCAGCAGTAAGACGAGTGCGCAGCATCGTTTTTTAAGGGCGGTGGGCTACCCAGCCCATCGCCCTTTTTTTGTTAAAGGCGTTTCTCTGATACGCACCACCCTACACGAGGGAATCTGGCCATGAGAATGTCGCACAGTGCTGTCTTACTGACGCTAGGCCTCCTAATCGGCATCGCGGACCAGGCTCGCGCACAAACCTACGGTAACCGCTTGGGCGTCCAGAGGGGGGGGCGCACCACCTTTGAGCCACAGGGAGCGGGCGTGCTCTTTGACGCTTTGGACCCGGCGGTGCGCCGCTGGTACATCCCGCAGGAACTCTACAACGAATACCGGTGGCAGCAGTGGGAGTACTCCAACTACGCCCGCCAGCACTACCAGCGCTATGTCGATACTGCTCTCGAAGGCGACTATTTCTACGACTTCTTCGGTAACTTTGTCGGTCGCGGCTGGCTCATCTATAACAACGACCAGCGCCAACCCCTGCAGAAAGGCAATCAGCTCTTCAAAGACGATCGTTTTCGCAGTTGGTTCAGCAACGTAGTGATCGCCTCGGACGCCAAAGGCCAGTACCACTATGCACTGACCATTGCCAACGGTCTGCGCACCACCCTGACGCCGATGACCTTCTCCAAACCGGATTTCGATGGCGTCCAATTCGACATCGCCACTGATAAGTACATGTTAACCGCCCTCTATTCGCGGCTGAGCGAGTCGGGCGGGGCCTCGACTTTTGCCGAGGGCATCAATCGCACCAACAACACGTCCTTGATGGGGGGGCGTACCACGGTCCAGATCGGTGACTTTACCACCTTAGGTTTCACCTTCGTCAACGCCCACCAGTCCAACACCCTCACCGAAGGCTTTGGCGGCAATCCCCTCACCGGGGAACTAACCGTTGACCAGAAAGCCGAGGCGATCGCTTGGATCGAAGTTTTGCTCAGCGACGACTCACCTGCCGACAACGAGGGTGGGGCCGCCTTCTTTCCCGCCGGGTCCGACATCGTCATTACTTACCTCGACGGGACTCAAGTGCGCGGCAAGGAAATAGGTTTCGAGCCGATCATCGAAGGCGGGTTCCCACAAGAGGGCTTTATCTCTGCCGACGGCAACGAGCAGATCCGCTTGCGCTACGACTTCAATCGCAGCGACTACCTGCTCACGGCCCCCCAAGACAAGACCCAGATCCGCAAGGTCCAGTTCGACTTGGTTTTGGGCAACGACTACAAGGTGCAGGTTACCTCCAACCGCCAAACCGGCCGCAACGAAGACCCCGTCTTCCTGCTGATGGCCCGCGCCGAGGGCAACGTCAAGGACAACACCAACCTCAGAGTGGTCTCCTTTGAATACGGTCTACCGACCGCCACCTCGATCTTTGGTTTCACCGCCGAATTCAACGACATCAAGGGATTCAACTTCTACGGCGAATTCGACAACAGTCGGGTTTACCGCAAGTACCCCTATCCGAGTAACGACCAAGGCAACACCGACCACAACACCTCGTCGGGCACCTCCAACAAGCCCTCAGCCAATGCGTGGATGGCCAATCTGTCGAAGGTGGCCTATCCCTTTTTCTTGTTTGGCGAGGTCTTCCACATGGATCCGGACTACGCCACCACCGTGTACGTCGCCGAACAGGACGGGTTTATCGATTATTCCTCTGGCTATTTTGAAAATGGTGATCCGGGCAATATCGAACGCTTCTTAGTCGACTTTGTCGAGGACAATGACGACCAAGACCGGATCCCCGATTGGGGCCGCAACGACGCGTTGGTCACCGACCCAGCAGTCTTCCCCGGCTGGGACGAGAACAACGACTTCATTCCCGATTACAACCAGAACGACAACGGCCGGGTGATCAACCTGATCCCCGACTACGAAGAGCCCTTCCTGCGGCAGCACGTCGAACGACCGGAGTTCCTCTACGGCATTGACGCCAACAACAACACTTGGATCGATCGCTTTGAAAACGACAACCACCCTGACTTCCCCTACCAGCGCGATCATCGCGGCTTCAACGTCTATGTCGGCGCTCACCTCGCACCGCAATTGCGCCTCACTGTGGGGCATCTGCGCGACGAGCTTATCACTTCTGACCAGCGCAACTACACCTACTATGGCATGTTGACTCTGGATATCGATCACGCTCGCTGGGGCCGTCTGCGGGTCATGGAAATAACCAAGAGCATCAAGGACGACATTGCCGACGACCTCCTCCAGTGGAATAACCGCAATACCTTGCGCGACGACCGCAATGTCGAAGTTATTGATCCAATGCTTGGGCGCGATACCTGGTACAACGGTTTCTTCATCGGCCATACCTATAAGCCCATCGCCGACCTGACTATCAAAAACTTGCTCAAATACGACCTCTGGCATCAGCGTCTCGATGACGCTGCACGGGCTTCCTTTGGCCTCGATCCCAACGAGTTCTTCTTCGGCTTCGTCAACAAGGCCGAGTACCTCCGCGAAATCGGCACTCTGCGGCTTATGCCGCGCTGGAAGAGCGAATTTCGGCGCCAGACCTACGACCTGTTCTCGCGCCTAGGGCGCAAGGAACTGACCGAGATTTTCGGCCTCATTGCCGAGGTGCCCTTCCTCCGCAGCACCACTTTTGCTAGCGGCGTTGAATACGTGCTCTTTCGCGATTTGGACGACGACATCAACAATTTTCAGTCCTTTATCTCAGCTACCCAGATTTCCAACGTGGCCGAGTACCAAGGATACGTGCTGACGACCCAAGTGGGTATGAAATTCGATGTGCGCGACTTCCAAGACCCAGGGCTGAAGACTCGGACCATCACCGAAGGCTTTATCACGGTTTACGCCGGTCTGGGCATTTGATTGAGTGCGATGGGGAGATCGGGCTGGCTGGTCGGGGGGTTGCTCTGGCTCGCGGCGTTGGGGGTGCGCCTTCTCTACATAGAGCAAAGCCAGACAAGCCCCTTTTTTGACTATCCACTGGTCGATGCAAAAACCTACACGGACGCCGCTGAACGCATGGGGGTGCAGGGGCATTGGGACGGCGGGGACGCCCCCTTCTGGCAACCCCCGCTCTACCCTTACTTCCTAGGGTTTATCTACGCGCTCTTCACTCCTGGCTACTACCTGCCCCGCCTCGTCCAAGCTGCCATTAGCGCCTTCAACTGCGTCCTGCTCTACCTGCTCGGCCGCCGCCTGTTTTCTTCTAGCCTAGGGCTTGCGGCAGCCATTGCAGCAGCTCTCTACGGCCCCTTGGTCTTCTTCGCAGGTGAATTCCTGCCGCCTCCCCTAGCCCTTTTCTTTGACCTGCTACTCTTGTTGACCCTACCTTGGGCCATGGCCGGTCGCCCGCGTCGGCTCTTAGTCCCCGGCTTCTGTCTGGGCTTGGCCGCCCTTGCCGTGGCCAACATCCTGCTCTTTCTGCCCGCGGCCTTGCTCTGGGTGATTATCGTGCGCCGTGAGTCGCCGTGGCCGCGGCGCTTGCTAAATGCGCTGCCCTTGCTGCTAGGGGCCTCGTTGGTCATCGCTCCCATCACTCTACGCAATTATCTGATAGGCGACGACTTGGTGCTGATTTCCTCCAACGGGGGAATCAACTTCTACTTGGGGAACAACGCCAACTACGAGGAGACAATCCGCATCCCACCCGGCCCAGCGTGGCGCGCTTTAGTCAGCCAACCCCGAACCGAGGCCGGTCTTACTCAAGCTTCGGACCAATCAGACTATTTCTTTGCCCAAGCTTGGGACTTTATCAGCACAGAGCCAAGTGCTTGGCTTCTGCTCCTGCTGCACAAGACCTATCTCTTCTGGCACGGCGAAGAAATAGGCCGCAACCAAGACCTCTACTACGCTCGCAACTTCTCTCCCTTACTATCGCTGCTATTGTGGAAGGCGATCATCGCCTTTCCCTTTGGGATCGTGGCACCACTGGCCTTGCTGGGCATGGGACTGGTGTGCTGCAATCGGGGGCAACGCCGTGCGGAAATAGACCTGCTACTCCTCTACATCGTCGTCTATGCACTATCCGTCATCCTATTCTTTCCGACCGCGCGCTACCGCCTGCCGGTCGTACCGCCCCTGCTGCTTTTTGCCGCCTATGCAGTCAGTGCTCTCTATTGCCTCGGACGCTCACGCGCCGGTGTGAAACTGGCTTGGGCCGGCGGCGTACTTGCAGCCCTTTTAGTGGCCGGCAACTTCCGCGTCGGCCCGATGAACATGGCCGGTGATGCCGAAACCTTGCATCGGCTGGGTTTCGTCTATCAGCAAAAGGGCCTGCCGGCTAACGCTATCGCCGCCTATGAAAAGGCTCTCGCTCTCGACCCGGAGATCCGCGAGGCCCGTTTCAACCTCGGGGCCTTGTACGCACGGCGGGGCCGCTACGACCGGGCCATCGCAGCCTACCAAGATTTTGTCGTCCGCTATCCGGGCTATCCCGAAGCCCGCTATGCCTTGGGCAATGCCCTCTTGCACGCCGGTCGCTACGCGGAAGCGATCGTTCAATACGAAAAACTGCTCAACGCGGATGCAGCACCAGAGCGAAAAGCAGTACAGGAGCGGCTAGCCTACGCCCATATCCAACTCGACCAGCTCGACGCGGCTGCCGCCCTCTATCGCGACCTCGTCGTCCAAGCACCCGACTCGTTGCGCTTCCGCTACCAGTTGGGTCAGTTAACAGAAGCCTTGGGTCAGCAGGGCCTAGCTCGACGCGAGTACGAAGAGATCCTACGGCGCGACTCCACCCACGTCGATGCTGGTCTCCGTCTAGCCCGCCTGCTCTTGGCCACCGATGAGTCCACCGCGGCCGAGGTCCAGCTCAAACGCTTGGTCGCTGCCCATCCCCATTTGGTGGCACCCCGCTGGCTTTTGGCCACCCACTACGCGGCTCAACACGAAGGCACCAAGGCCCTAGCGCAGGCGCAAGCCATCCTCGAGATACGACCCGAACACGTGGAGGCCAACCGAATGGTCGGTCATCTGCAGGTCATCCAAGGAGACACGTTGGCAGGAGTAAAAAACCTAGATCGCTTCAAGAAGTACTACGTCGAGGAGCGCCAGCAAGCGATCCTCGAGGCGCTCAAAGACCAATGGCGTCAACAGCTCAAAGGAATGTTTTGACGACTTAGTAGGCCACCGCTACCGGTACCGCTCGCCGATTGGCCTTTGAATCCCCTTTGACTTCTATGTAAATCAGGTAAATCCCTGGCGGCACCACTGTACCTCCTTGGGCGCGCCCGTCCCAAGATAGCTCAGGTCGAGAGGTTCGGTCGTAGCGTCCACTTAGGTCGGTGCCCTCGTAAATCGTATGCACCAAGCGCCCGCTCAGGTCAAAGACTTGTATCTGTACCTTGGCTGCGCGCGTCACGGCCACTATGTCATAGCGCAGCTCTAGCTGATCGTTGATTCCATCCCCATTGGGCGTGAAGGGATTGGGCTCCAAGGCAAAAGATCCGACTAGGCTGCCCTCGGTAATGCCCGGACTCAGCACCGTGATGCCCGAAGCCGTTGGCAAGTCTCCCTCGCCCAACAATGCGGCGTTCCCCGGTGTGATCCGCTGGATGCTTCCTGGCTGAGAGGAGAGAATAGCTTGGCCTCGGAACAGCGTGCTATAGAGCAGTACCTGCCCGCGGAAGTAGATTTTCAACAGTCGTTCGCTCCCACCCTCCACCGGCTCAACTTGGGGAAAACGGACGATAAAATTGCGATCCGTTATGGTTTGGATGGCAAAGGTGTCCCCCACTGCTGAGACCGTCGAATAGGGCAACTGCTGCACTTGGCCTTCCCCGATCCGCACCATCGGCACGCCTCGCTGGTCGAGGATCACATCGGCGTTTAATACTTGCTCTGCAATGGTATCCGAACCATCCACAATCTCGATCCGGTCAATTCCCAAAACCCGCGTAGGCGTCCGAATTTCAAAGGTGTCGAATCCCTTGACTCCCTCGATGTTCATCAGTGCCCGCACGGCATAAGTGAAATTCACCGATTCGGAGACCTCTACTTCGCGCGGGTAAATCTCAGCGATCAGATCGTCGGCGATGGGAGGTTGCAGATACTCGATTGACAATTGCTCGACGAGCTTAGTTGCGTCGATATCGTCGTTGAGAAAGTCAATTGCAAACTGGATATAGCGCCGCGGCCCAGGCGAGATAATCGGAGTTCCACCCTCTTGGTCTCCGCGCAAATAGGGTGCCGACCAAGGGCTCCAGTTTTCTAGGTCTTCCCCAATTTCTCCCTTGTCCCATACCCGAGGCGGCGAGGCCTCTAAGTCGGGCGCTAAGCTCAAGTATTCGTCGCGGCCTAGCTGTGCTTCTAGATCTACCAGCGAGGTGGATCGCTCGTCTTCGCCGATGCGCTGCACGTCTCTGCGGTAGTAGAGCAATGGGTTGGGATCGTTCCCCGTGCGGGTGCGGACTAAGATCTGCGATGGCTCACCAACCGTTGGTTTGGCCGCCACACGCTTGCCAGCCGTCTGGCCGGGGTAGCGAATGATGTCCCCAGTGGTATTATCGCGACAGGCTGTCTGAAAGCACATCCACACCGTGGTATAACCCTGGCCGGGGAGGTAGAGCGAAGCAGTATCGCACTCGCCCCAGTCGTCGGGTACATCCGCGGCGGTGGAAAAGGTATCGCGTTGAGTCGTACAGTCTTGATTTAACGCCTCGTCGAGATCAGCGACGAGGCCACTGCGGAGGTCAATAAGGCGCGCTTGCCAGCTAATGTTGCCCCAAGTAGCCGGCCCCCCCAGATCGTACACGTGGGAAATATAGCGGCTACTGCCGATAAAACCCTGTCCATATACTTCTAATTCGTCGATCTCATAGGGAAAAGACGAGGTGGATTTGATGCGTACGAAACGCACTGGGCGGGCAGGCTGCACCTGCAAGTCTACTACTTGGTCTTCGTTTCCGGTACTGCGCAGCAAAATTTTGAAGTCCTCGAGCTGCGGAACCAACCGACCCGTGCCGTCCAATACCAAGTCTTGGCCATCGTGGAGTAGCAGTTCAAACTGGCGGATAAAATCGTTTTGGAAGGGATACTGAGGCGCGTTCTGCACGGTATTGCGCGGGTAAAAGCGGATGCGATTGACCCCGATCGGACTGCCCAAATCGAGTACGATAAAGGTACCCAATGCGCCGAAAATCCCCTTGCGTGAGAAGGCATCTTCAGCCCCTCCAGGCGCGATTAGTTCCAGTAAGGTCGCCTCCAAGTCGGCTGCTGCCACATCCTTGATCGCTGGTGCGGTGATCCGCCCACCCCACCCCAGGGCCCGTTGGGCCACGTTCTCTCCCCGGGCCACGTGGTCCGGGCTTAGTCCCACCGGCAGTACCACCGGGTCGGTACCTGCAGGCAGCTTCAGCCCCTGCTGGATCGCGCGCCGGGCGACCAGCTTGCCTCCCCCTGCCTGTAGCCTGCCCGGCCTACTCGTCTGGTCGCCAGTGGTCAGATTGCGACAGATCGTCTGGTAACAATCGGCCCGTATGCCGTTTTGGAAAATCGTCTCGCAATCACCCCAATCGTCGGTGATATCGACGGTCGAATCAAAACGCCTACTCTCCTCGCGGCACTCCAGATTGGGGTTGTCGGCCTCCGTTTCTCCTTCTGCTTGGCGGACCACCTGCGTCGAACGAATTGCGTCAACCGCTGCTTCCACCCGGTTCATTGCCTCATCCAGCGTCACCTCTGGAGCGAAATCCACCAGAATCACCGACAAAAAGCCCTGCGCTGTCGTCCCAATCTGCGTCACTCCCTCCAGTGGCTCGATCTGGTCGAGCAACAACTGCTCAACCAAGGCCAGTTGTCCCGCTAGCAACTCGGGCTCGACATCGACCACGGTCTTGACCAATACGCGCGGCGTTACAACCTGTAGGTTGCTCAAGTCAATCAGGTTGCCCGGTACATTGCCGATGTCGGTAAATTGCCTATTCACCTTGTATTCAGGTAGGATCGAAACCAGATCGTCGCGAGTAGTCTCGCCCGTCCAAGAGACGTTCCCGCCGATACCGACCCGCAGGGTATCTAAAGCCGCCGTCGGCAGGACACACAGCGTAGTTGCTAACGTTGCGAGCAGGATCAAACGAAGATAGTTGGCAAAGTTCATGTAGTGTTCATCCCGTTTGCATAGCGCACATGGACTGAGGTGCTCCTGTAATGTAAGAAAAAACTAGACGGCATATTTATATAATTTTGCTCTCGCTGCGAGTCTGCTTGGCTCGACCTTTTCCTCAAATCGTTGGAAACCGTATCCTCGTGTGCCCACTGGCCTAATTTATTGACAGTCCCCTAGGAGGGGGATATTCTATCCCATTCAGCAGATGTAGCTAACGGCCCGTCTTTTATGGAGAGAATTTGAGCACGACTTCATCCACTCCGCACCGGCCCGGCCTCCGCGCCCTGCTCGTCGGCGCAGCCGGTGCTTGGGCCATTGGTGCCGGCGTCCCGTATTGCAACATGGTGCTCCACGGCTCTCGGATCGCCTCGTACTTCAACACGCCCGCCGCCATCATTCTCTTCTTCTTTCTAGTCTTTGTCGGCAACACGCTGCTGGGCTTGGCGCGTCGCTCGTGGATGCTGAGTCGAGCCGAGCTGGCGCTCATCTACATTATGTGGATCGTCGCCACCTCAATCCCCGAATGGGGGCTTACCGCCTTTCTCCTGCCCGATATAACCAGCGTCATCTACTATGCCACGCCCGAGAACAACTGGGCCGAGCTCCTCCATCCACTCATTCCCGATTGGATCATCCCCCACCACGACTTCGACCAGATCAAAAACTTCTATGAAGGCGCGCCGCAGGGACAGGGCATCCCTTGGGCGTTGTGGCTGTCTCCGTTGGCGTTGTGGGTACCTTTCGTGCTAGCGCTCTACGTGGCGATGATTTCCATTGTGGTTGTCTTGCGCAAACAGTGGATCGAAAACGAGCGCCTAATTTTCCCGCTGGTCCAGCTCCCCATCGCCATGCTCCAAGAAGAAGATCAGCGCCCGGGATTACTCAACGCCTTTTTCAAAAATCCGCTGATGTGGATCGGCTTTGCCATACCCGCCCTCATCCAGAGTGTCAATGGCCTCAATCACTATTTTCCCTACTTCCCCCGCGTCGGTCTCGATAGCTCAGTCTCGCTCTTCCGCGACAGCATCCAAGTTCCGCTCCGGCTCAGCTTCCAGATGCTGGGCTTTTCCTACTTCGTCAATCGCGACATTGCCTTTGGGCTGTGCTTCTTCTATCTGCTCAACACCGTCCAGCAGGGCATCTTCAACGTACTCGGCGTCCAGAAGGTCGATCCCGTACTCGGAGCCTATAGTACCTATACGGGTTCGATCGTCGTCCACCAAGGATTCGGGGCTGTCATCGCGCTGGTCCTCTTCGGCCTGTGGAATGCCCGCGACCACCTGCGCGCAGTCTGGCGCAAAGCGATCTCCGGTGCCTCCGACATCGACGACTCCGGCGAGATTCTCTCCTACCGGACCGCACTCTTGATGCTAGCGGGCAGTCTGACCTTTATGGGTGTGTGGCTCTGGCAGTCAGGCCTGCCTGCTTGGATTACCCCCGTCTATCTCTTTTTTGCTTTTGTGCTCTTCATAGGCATCACCCGCGTCGTCGCCGAAGGGGGCTTAGCCTTTATCTTCGCGCCGATGATCGCCTCGGATTTTGTCGCCGCTGGCTTTGGCACTCGCACCATCGGCTCCTCCGGCGTCATGGCCTTGGCCTTTACCTACATATGGGCCAGCGACATTCTCACCTTTGTCATGGCCTCCTGCGCCAATGGCCTCAAACTGGCCGAGGAGACCATAAAAAAAGGACGCCGCATCGTCTTTTGGGGCATCCTCTTGGCCATCCTCGTGACCCTCTTTAGCTCGATCTGGGCTATCCTCGACCTAGGCTATCGCTACGGGGGGATCAACACCGATTCCTTCTTCTTTGGCGGCGCGGCGCGCTACCCCTTTGACAATGCCGCCGCGCGGCTGCAATCCCTCGACGGCCCGCACTGGGAGAACTGGATCTATACAGCCATTGGTGCCGGAGCCATGGCACTCTTGATGGCCGCGCGCCAGCACGTATCGTGGTGGCCTTTCCACCCGTTGGGTTTCCCGATCAGCGCCGTCTTTGGCACGATGTTTTTTAGTGTGTTCCTAGCTTGGCTTTGCAAAACCCTCGTCCTGCGCTACGGGGGGCCGGCGCTCTATCTCAAAACCCGCCCCTTCTTCATGGGCCTGATTCTCGGTCAGTTCGTCACGGCCGGCATCTGGTACGCCATAGACTATTGGGCCGGCGAAAGTGGCAACTCCGTAATGAGTTGGTAGCTTAGCTCAGTACGCCAGTGAAAGGGTTCCCACTTGCACTTCTTCGCCGTGGTCGGCGTCGAGGGCAATCCGGTATACGTAGATTCCCGGACTCACCTTGACGCCCTGATCGTCCATCCCATCCCAAGCTAGGATGCTAGCCTCTTCCCCGAAGAGGCCGCGCACCGCATTTTGCTCCTGCAGTTGTCGCACCTGACGCCCCGATAGATCATAGATATTGACCGTCAGCATCCGCGGGGTGGAGACCTCGTGCAACTGAAATTGGAACCGCGCCCAGTCGTTGATCCCATCTCCGTTGGGTGTAAACGGGTTGGGTGCAACCTCCACCTCCGCTAAGAGCGCGTCGCCCAACCCCACCGTGCGCACCCCCAGCGCATTACCTGGAAAGTCAACGGTCGCGTCGCCGGGGGAAATGAGTTGTTTGACCTCGTTGGCGGTGCTGTCGAATATCCAGCCCTGAAACTGGGTGCCGTAACGCACCACCTGCGCATCGAATTCCACCTCGATCAGCTTGAATGTATCATCCTGTCCGGCCAACTTCGGAAAGCCGACGACGATGCGATCGTCGAGTATTTCAGGTCGATGTGTGCTGCTGACCTCGACGCCATCGACCCGCACCGAGCGCACTGAGTTGACCCGCGTCAGCGTAAAAATCTCCAGTCGGTCGAAGCCGTGGCCCGCTTCCAGTGTCGGCAGTACGCTGTAGGTGAACGAGGTGCTCTCGGTGCGCGACGCGTCCAGCGGCCAGATTTCGCCCACCACCTCCAACGCCGCTGGCCGCGCAAATTGTATTTCTAACTCCTGCAACTTTGTGCTCTGATCGACGGTTGACAGCACCAAAAGCTGGAACTGAAAGTAGCGCGAAGGCCCCGGCGAGAGAATCTCAGTGCCGTCTGTCCAAGCGTGGGGTGGTTGCGCGGGATCGGCCAGTCCCGCCTCCCATGGATAGGGTGCCGACCAGAAGCTCCAGTGCCGCTCATCCAATGTGGTGAAGCGTTTCTTGATGTTGCCGCGCTCGTATTCCTTCCGGGTTATGGCCTTGAACTCACCGGCGACCTCGCTGGGCAGCCAGTAGAGGTTGGGATCGCTATCGCTGCCGGAACGGGTGCGAACCAGAATTTTGCTGCCCGGATCGCGGGCACCCTTCCAGCGGATCTTGCCCCAGGCCATCTCCTCGCCAAAGTCGAGTACCGCGCTGGTGTAGATGGCGCGTGGCACGTAGCCTTTGCCGAATATCTGGAACTCGGCGATCTCCCAGTTGGAAGTCGGATAGAGCGGACGAATCGTAACCCACTGGAGAGACTGCAAGGGGAATCGGGCATCGAGGATGGTTGCTTGGTTTTCTGTATCCCGACGCAAAATAGTCAGGCGCGAATCGTTCTTGGAATCTACTTCGCGCGGGGAAATACTTTTAAACCAAGGGCTGTCTTCGGTCCTAAAGGAAGCATGGGCGGCAAAATTTTGCACGCTATTGGCACCGGCGATTTCAAACCACGGCAGAAAATTGTCGGAAAAATCCTCTTCGCCGAGTGTCTCTTTATCTAGTTTGGGAGGAGCCATCTCCGCGATGATCTGGTCAATTTTGATATCGCTTTTGGACAAGCGAGGAAAGAACCGCACCCGATTAATCGGGTAGTCAGCTCCTAGGTCGATGATTAGGTTCTGGACGACGAACTGGCTCCGAATCTCTGGATCATCCGTATTGCTAGCGGCAAAGAAGGCCGCCGTCTGGGGATCGCCGTCGAACATCGGCCGGATCCTTTCGATCACACCTGTAGTGTGATTGGTCCCGCCCACGGCGATATTGTCGTATAGCCCGCGTGGAATCCGGTTGCGCACCCCGTCTTGCGCCAAATTCAAGGTGTCCGGCACCCAGAAGGGGCGCATCCAGAACCCCCCAGTGCTATCGACGTTCACCATCAGCGTGTCATTCCACGTAGGGTGGGATTCTGGAGTACTGAATGGCACCCGATCCTCGATTTGGCCATCCGGTCCGACAATCAGGTACTCCCCAGGCTCATAAGATATCGCCGCCGACCACGGGTTTCCGTCCTCGCCCCCGAGCCGATAGACGTTATATGCTTCTGCCAGCGTCGCCGCAAAAGCGAGCGCTCCACAGGCTACCAACGATACTCGTCGCAAGGTATTCATTGCGCTGCTCTCCTGGCTAATGTCTGGATCAGCTTTAATAAGGGAATTAATATAATGAAGACTATAGCGGCTAGCACGATAAAACGGACTACCATATATCCACTGCTGTAGCCGTCTGGCGGCAACGGCACCCCTGCGCTAACTTTATTTTTTCTACGTGGAACTACGCGCCGCACCGCAACATCTATATAGCAATCCCAAGCCTAATCTCTATGGACCATAGCTCACTCTCACCCCTTCTCGCCCACCTAGCCGCACTGCGCCGCCGCGCCTTGGGCCTAACCATATTCTCTGCATTGGCCCTAGGTCTAGCCGCAGGCTTGATGTCTGTCCTGCTGTGGGTCCTGCTCGAAGCCCTGTTATTCCTCTCGCCCCCTTGGCGCACGGGCTTGGGCATCTTGGCACTTTTGGCTACCGGAGGGGTACTGGCGTTTGCTCTTAAGCGGCACTTACCCGTTCTCCTCTCGCAGCACCGCTTCGCCCTCTTCGTCGAGAGGCGCTGTCTCCCGCTCCAACAACGGCTGATTAGCGCCTTAGAGCTATCCGATGCAGACCCAGCCCTTCACTCGCCCTCACTGCTTGCGGCTGCGAGCGAGCGGGCCACCGCGCTCTTGCGCGCCGCTAATCCGGCCCAAATCCTCGACCGTCGGCCGCTCTACGCCTACCTGCGCCTGCTTGGCGGAGCAGTGGCCATCGCACTTCTCTGCGGTGCGCTGTTTGGCGACGACCTTGCCCAGGCCGCCCAGCGCTGTGCCCATCCCCTCACCGCGTACGAGCGACCGCCGCGCACCCTAATCACCGTCCAGCCCGGCGACCTCGAAGTCATCAAGGGCGACGACGCCACCCTACAAGTGCATTTTGCCGGCGACAAGCCGCGCCGCGCGCGCATCGAACGCCGCCCAAGTGCAGAAGCACCCTACCAGACCGAAGAACTCGTAGTCGATCGCGCCGACTCCGTCACCTACACCTTTCCCCAGGTCCAGCGATCCTTCCGCTATGCCATCGCAGTCGGCGACGACCGCTCGCCCGAATACGAGGTGCGCGTCATCGACCCGCCGGCCGTCAAGCGATTGCGCCTACACTACCAGTACCCCGCTTACAGCCAGCTACCCGACCACATCGAAGAGGAAGGCGGCGACATCCAAGGGCTGCCCGGCACCCGCGTCGCCTTGGAAATCGCGGCCAACAAACCCCTGTCCAAGGCCGCCTTAGTCCTCGACGACACCTTGTCGGTCGCCGCCCGGCTCGACGGTGCGACCGCTCGCGTCGCCTTCCAAATCGAGCGCCCGGGTGCGTACCACATCGCCCTCGTCGATCGCAAGGGCGCGACAAACCGCGACCCCATCCGCTACGCCATCCAAATGCGCGAAGACCAAAAGCCGCAAGTCGCCATCACCGATCCCGGTCGAGACAGCGACCTGCCCGAGTCCCTCAAGGTGCTGCTCAAAGCCGAGGCCAGCGACGACTTTTCCGTCGAGGAAATCGCCTTGGTCTATCGAGTCAACAACGGCCCCGAGCAACGCCTCGCCTTACCCATCAACCCCCAGCGCCAAGTGCTCGTCAGTCACATCTGGAATCTCTCAGCCGCCAACCTTCGGCTGAGCTCAGGTCGAAGCCTCTTGCCCGAAGACCGCATCTACTACCACCTAGAAGCCCTCGACAACAATCAAGTGGCCGGCCCGCAAAAAGGTCAGAGCCGCCAGTACATACTGCGCTTCCCCTCCCTGTACGAACTCTACTCAGAAACCGACCAAGCCCAGGAGGAACAACTATCCTCTTTGGAAGAATTGGCGGCTGAAGGACAAGCCCATCAGGAGTACATCGAACAGGTGCGCCGCGAGTTGCTCAAAAGCGAGGAGCTGAGTTGGGAGCAAAAGAAGGAACTCGAATCAACGCTCGCAGCCGAAGCCGAGCGCGCCCGCGCCGTAGAAGAACTTGCGGCTGAATTAGAGAAAACCATTGACTCCATGCAGGACGAGGGCACGGGCAGCGAAGAACTGCTCGACAAGCTCGACCATATCCGCGAACTCATGGGCGACATCGCCACCCCTGAAATGCAGCAGGCCCTCGCCGACCTACAAAAAGCTGCCACCGACCCAGACCCCCAAGCCCTAGCCGACGCCCTCAAGCGCTTTAACGAAGACCAGCAAGCCTTCCAGCAACGGCTCGACCGCACCATTGCCCTGCTCGAACAGGTGCGGACCGAGCAGCAGTTGCGCGCCATCGTCGAGCAAGCCGCAGAACTAGCCCGACGCCAGAGCCAAATCAACCGCGAACTCGCGGACGGCCAGAGCGGCCTGCGCCAGCAACTACAGGAAGGCAGTTTGCAGCGCGACACCGAGCGACTCGCCGAGCAGCTCCAAGACCTGAGCGATTCCACAGCCGAGCAAAACCCCGCGCTCTCTGAACAGCTATCCCACCGCGCCGAGGACATAGAGCGCAAGGCACTCGCCGAGCGGATGCGCCAGATGGTGCGTCAGATGCGGGCCAAATCCCCAGATGCAGCCCAGCAAACCGGGCAGGCGCTAGCCGCAGACCTCGACGCGCTAGCCGAGGACTTGCAGCAGATGCAAGACGAATACCTCGCCGCAGAAAAGGACCAACTCAGTCGCGAGCTGCGCCGCGCCATGCGAGATCTCGTCCAACTATCCCAACGCCAAGAGAGCCTATTCGCCGACGCCCGCGCCCAAGACGGCTCGACGACTCGACTGAGCTCGCCGAAGTCTGAGCTCGCCGAAGTCCAATTCGCGCTCATGCAAGGCACCAGCCACGTCGTGGAGCGCATCGCCGCCGTGGGTCAGCGCACCTTGGCCCTCGCTCCCGATTTACGCGCAACCGTCGGCTACGCCCTGCGCGATATGCACGACGCAGCCCAGCGCCTCGGCCAGCGCGATGTGCAAGGAGCGCACCATTTCCAGCGCAAGGCCATGCGCTATCTCAATGAAACCGTACTGCTACTGCGCGAGAGCCTCGACAACCTCGCCAAGGCGCAGACCCCTTCGGCCTTTGCCGAGGCCATGCAGCAGCTACTCGGCCTCTCCGAGCAGCAAAGCCAGCTCAACCAAGCCTCCGAGCAGGCCATGGGCCAGATGCCAGGACCTGGGCTCCAGCAGCAAATAGCGCGCCTCAGCGCCCAACAGCAGGGCCTCATGCAGGCCCTCGACGAGATCGCCCGCTCGCTGCGCGGGCACCGAGGGGCGCAACAGCGCGTGCAAGCCATCCAGGACGAGATGCAGGACGTGCTCGCCGACTTGCAGCGCGGGCGGCTCACTCAGCGCACGCGGCAAAATCAGGAGCGCATCTACCAGCGCATGCTCGACGCTAGCCGCTCCATCCACAGCCGCGGCTTTGACGAAAAGCGGCGCAGCATCACAGCCACCGACCACCCCTACGCCGGCCCAACCACCCTGACCGCCAATCGCGGGCAGACGCCCGACCTATGGCGCGAGGCCCTGCGTCAAGCGCTCGCCGGCCCCTATCCCGAAGAGTACCGCGCCTTGCTCCGGCGCTACTACGACCAAATCTACCAAGACCTGCAAGCGGCTCGACTGAGCCTGCCGAAATCGCACGAAGCTCCATGAAAATACCCGTCCTCATCTGCGTGCTCGGCCTGTGGAGCACGGCTGCTGCGACCGCCGACCTGCAAGCACAAGTCGAGCAAGCGCGTCTATTGCTTGAACACGACGCACAGGCGGCCTGCACCGCCCTGCGCTCAGTAGTCGAAGCCCCGCAACGCGGCCCGTGGACCAAACCGGCCCTGATGCTATTTGCCGAGTGCAACTTGCGCCTCGGCAATCTAGACCGCGCCGACCGCTTGTGGGCGGACTTAGAAAAACGCGGCGGTCCGACTGCGTACGCGGCTCGCTACCACCGCGCCGAACTGCTCTACTTCCGCGGCGACTTTGCCGCGGCGACAGCCGTTTTGGCCGCGCTGGCCGCAGCCGACCCGAGCCATGCCCTCGCCAACGATGGCCTCGCCCTGCTAGCCGTCTGCGAAGAATACGCCGCGTCCGATGGCCTCGCCGATCTCAGCCGCGCTCAACTCTTAGAGCGGCAAGGGCAGAGCGAAGCAGCCGACGCGCACTGGGCTACTCTCGAAGAGGATGCAAGTCTCGCCGAGTGGAGCTTGCTCCTCCGCGCCGACCTGCGCGCCCAACAAGATCGTCTCGACGAAGCTATGACCTTATACGAGCGCCAAATCGCTCACTTCCCTCAAGGCGAGCACATCGTCGCCGCTCACCTCGGCCTAGCCGCGCTTTACGAGCGCCAAGGCGCGATTGAGCAAGCCCTCAAGACCTACGAGACCGCGCTCCTCCAGCACCCACACGATGTCCGCGCCCCAGAGGCGCGCCTGCACATCGAGCGGCTCCGCCACCTACGCGAAAGCGGCTGACCTCATGCCCATTCTCATTGCTCTAGCTCTTTGCACCCTCACCCTTCTTCCGGCTCGCGCCGAGCAGATCCTCGTGCCCATGGACACCTCCCAGCGCGACCATCTCCGGGCCTACGGCCTCGCTTTCTGGACCTTGGAGCGCGGCATTCCGGTCGAGTGGCTGCTCAACTACCGCGGCGGCTCATTCCTCGTCGAAGCACACGCCCTGATCGCCAGCGAAGCCATCCTGCGCGGCATCAGCACCGAGCACATCTCCGAGGCCCAAGCCGCCCAGATCTACGCAGAGATCGATGCGTCCAATATGGAAGCTGTGCGTTTGGAAAAGGTGCCGAAGATCGCCGTGTACACGCCACCCAACAAACAGCCTTGGGACGACGCGGTGACCCTCGCGCTGGAATACGCCCAAATCTCCTACAAAAAGATCTGGGACGACGAAGTGCTCCAAGGCGCGCTCGACGACTACGATTGGCTACACCTGCACCACGAGGATTTCACCGGCCAGTACGGCAAATTCTACGGCTCGTATAGCAATCAGGCATGGTACCGCCAACAGCAGGCTGCGTACGAGCAGATGGCGCGCCGCCTCGGCTACACCAAGGTCTCCGCGCAAAAAAAGGCCGTAGTCGTCAAAATCTACGAGTACATGACCGCGGGCGGCTTTCTCTTCGCCATGTGCTCGGCCACCGACACCTTTGACATCGCCCTCGCCGCGCTCGACTTAGATATCTGCCACGCGGTCTTCGACGGCGACGCAGCCGACCCCAACGCCCAAGCCCAGCTCGACTTCAGCCGCACCGTGGCTTTTGAGAACTTCGTCCTCGAAACCAACCCGCTCGTGTACGAATTCTCAAACATCGACACCACGCCAGACGACATGCGCCGAATCCGTACGGCCGAGGCCGAGTATTTCACGCTGTTCGAGTTCTCGGCTAAATACGACCCCGTACCGACGATGCTCACCCAGTGCCACACCAACATCGTCGATGGTTTCCTCGGCCAGACTACGGCCTTCCGCCAGTCACTAATCAAGGACTCGGTCATCCTTCTCGGCCAAGAAGAGGGCACCGACAGCGTCAAATACATCCACGGTCGCGTCGGCAAGGGCACTTTCACTTTCTACGCCGGCCACGACCCAGAAGACCACCGACACCACGTCCACGACCCGCCGACCAACCTCACCTTGCACCCCAATTCGCCCGGCTATCGGCTAATTCTGAACAATGTCCTCTTCCCAGCAGCAAAGAAAAAAGAGCGCAAGACTTAAGTATTTGAATGCCCTTGCAAAGACGGTATTTTGAAGGGAGGGAGTCTGCTATGAAACCATTTACCTGTCATCCCGCTTCTGCTGGATCGCCCTCAAAAAGCACTTTTTCGCCCCTTGCGGTTAGGCGGTACTTCTGCTTGGGACTCCTCGGCGACTCGGGCTGAGTCCTTTCAACGAGGCCAGTATCCAAGACCGGATGTAGGTAGTTGTAGAGGAACGTTGGGCGATGGTGCAAGCTAAGGGCATCCATGGCCTCGCGGACGCTCAAGGGGCCACTTTTGAGGCAATTAAGGATGCGTCTTACTTGTTCGGTAGCTTGTTCGGTAGCTTGTTCGGTGGGCTTTTGAGTTGCGATGCTCTCAGGCAACGGCACAGTAACGCGCATCCGCATACCGATTTCCGCAATCTGTAGCTCCGACAGCCCCAATTCTTCGGCCTCGCGGAACATGCGGGGGATGCCGCTGCCCCACTGTTCAATCAGGTTCAGTTCGCGAAAGACGCGGGCAATGACGTGGTTGCGAATTTTGGACAGGCCCTGACGAATGTCGTCGAGGGTCAAACCCGGCAGGAGGATGCCGGGATTTTCGACCTCAATGCGGTCGTCAAAAAAAGCCACCCGAATGGGTCCCCCCTTCTGCGAATAGTCGGCGTGAACCAGCGCGTTAATGACCACCTCGCGCAAAATTCCAAGCGGAATGCTCCAGCAGTCTTTGCGTCGGATTGCGGAAAAGTCGGCCGTGCGCATGGCGTGTTTTTTGAGAAATAACAGGATGCTTTCAACTGCCTGCGGCAGTGGGTCGTACAGTTCGATGTGATCGAAAATATCCGCTTTGTCTCGCCCGATAAAGCGTCCACATTGCACCCAAGCATCGGGAAAATGTCTCTCCCGCTCTTTGCCGACGAGCAAGACAGCCCCTTTAGTCGGAACCCGTCGCCCCTGCTCGTTGGTCAGCAGTCTCAGGGTCAGCAGTTCCCTTTCGCCGAGGATGCGATGGTCGTGAAATAGCTCCTTTAGCACCGCCAAGTCCAAATCGGCAACCGACAGTTCGGGCATGGGGAGTTCGTCAAAAGCAATGTTTTCCACCGAGCGCTTCAATTCGGCGAGCAATTCTCGGTCTGCCAGCCGATTGGTGGAGCCTAAGCGGACAAAGGCACCGTGCTCAGGGCCTTCGGCCTGCAACCAGTGCGGCCTAGATCCGCTCAGAAACACTTCTACCACGAGCAAGGTTTTGCCGTTGACGGTCGTCATCTCGATGTTCGGAACCAAGCGCGGTCGGATGGAGTCGGTTATCAGACTGCAAAGCCGCTCCTCTTCATCGAGTGGATTCTCTACTCCTACCGACAAGCGAGACTTATCGTCCACGCCAATAATCACCTGCCCACCCGCAGTGTTCGCAAAAGCTACTAGGGTTTTCAGCAGGTTTTTAGGTGAAGACACGTCTCGCTTAAATTCCAGCGTCTTACCTTCCTCGCGCCTGAGAAGATCGGCAATTTTCATCGCTATTATTCACTGGCGTTACGCATTGTAGGGGGCGGTTTGAAACCGCCCCTACTGCGTAACGTCGGTTATTTGTTGGCAATGTCGTCGTGGGAGCGTGAAGAGGATAACTTACTAGATCCCATTCCTCTGGCCAAGCCCGCCCTCCTCCCATACTTTAGAACCTTTTAGCAAAGGAGTTCCCCATGACGGATTCAATTCGGCTGTTGAGAGACGAAGAGGTGCAGCGGTTTATCGTGGATGGATGTCTGACTGTGCAGGCGGATTACCCACCCTCGTTTCACGCCAGTATTCGCGATCAGATCGAGGCGGTTTTTGCGGCAGAAGGCAATCCCGGAAATAATATTTTGCCTCGGGTTCCGCTGATCGGGCGCGTGTTTGAGCACCCCAATGTGAAGGGTGCCCTGACGAGTCTGTTGGGACCAGATTACATTTTGAATCCCCATCGCCATTGCCACTTGAATCCACCCGGACGACGAGGACAGCAGTGGCATAAGGATTGTTATGTGTACGATCACAATTTGCGGCATCCGAGATTTTACTGGGTGCTCGCTTTTTATTTTCCCCAAGACACGACCGAGGATATGGGGCCGTCGGGGGTGTTGCCCGGGATGCAGATGCACAAAACCATTAGCGATGTGGATCCCGAAAAAACACAGGAAGAAGCGTTGGCATTTTGCGGTCCTGCGGGGACGGTGGCGCTCATTCACTTTGATTCTTGGCATCGCGCAACAGAGAATGTCAGTAGCAAAAATCGGTATATGTTGAAATTTCAGTTTGCCCGTACGCAGGAGCCAGAGAAACCGACTTGGGATCATCAAAGTCGCACGTGGTCGCCCGGAATCGAGGATCGGCATCCGGCCCTATCGCGAGATGTCTGGCACTGGTTGTGCGGAGAATCTGCAAAAAAACAGCGGCCTGCAAATGGCAATATGCAAGACTTGCTCTCGGTCTTAAAGCGCGGATCGGAGGGCGAGCGGCTGGATGCGGCGTATGGGCTGGCCGAGTTTGGCGCACCGGCCGTGCCCGAACTCGTCGCCACCATGCGGGAGGAAGCACTGGCCACGATCGCAGAGACCGAGGCCAAGACACCGGATAATGCCCACGGAACAAATCCCACGAGCGGTTGTGCGGCGCTGGCATTGGCAGCCATAGGTGCACCGGCCGCAGGGGCTTTGGCGGAGATGTTGTCTGATGAGCACTGGTGGGTGCGAGCGGTCGCCGCCCATGTGTTAGGACGCTTGGGCGCAAGCGCAATGGAGGCTGTACCCACCCTGAGAACGGCGATGAGCGATCGCCACTGGTGGGTGCGCCGCAATGCAATTGAAACTTTGGGCACCATCGGCGTTTTTTCTGCTGAACTGATTGCTGACCTGACAGCAGCACTCGGCGATGAGGACTACCGCGTGCGCCGCAACGCCGCCCTCGTGCTGGCCAAGTCCGGCGCAGCGAGCTGTGTGGCGATTGAGACATTGGCTGAGATGCTCGAAGACGAGAACCGCTACAACCGATTTTACGCCGCTTATGGGTTAAAACAAATTGGCACGCCCGACGCACGGGATATTTTGCTCCGCTCACTTTTCAACTCACGCTGGTGCTCCATTACGACAAAAGACAACATCTACTGAAGTCCCAAAAGCCGTGCGAAATCTGGCCAAGCCGCCCCTCCGCCCGTACTTTTTGTCGATTCACCAACCCATTATCCTGAAAGGAAGTACATGTCAGACACCGAGGCCGTAGCTCAGCTCGGCCAAATCAGGGACCGCATCTACGGCGAGATCGGCCAAGTAATTATCGGCCAAAAGCAGATCGTCGAGGAACTGCTCATAGCCTTGCTCGCTGGCGGCCACTGCTTGCTGGTAGGCGTACCCGGACTAGCCAAAACTACGCTCATCCAAACCCTCGCCCGCACACTCGATCTCTCCTTTGGCCGCATCCAATTCACTCCAGATCTCATGCCCTCGGACATCACCGGCACTGAAGTACTCGAAGAGGACATCGACACTGGCCGCAAGGCATTTCGCTTCATCCGCGGCCCCCTGTTCGCCAACGTCATCCTCGCCGACGAAATCAACCGCACGCCTCCCAAAACCCAAGCGGCCCTGCTCCAAGCCATGCAGGAACACGCGGTCACCGCGGCCGGCGAGACCATGCAGCTCAGCGAGCCATTCTTCGTACTCGCCACCCAAAACCCCATCGAGCAGGAGGGGACCTACCCCCTGCCCGAAGCCCAGCTCGACCGCTTTATCTTCGAGCTGTGGATCGACTATCCCAGCGACCGCGAGGAAGAGGACATCGTCCGCGCCACCACCAGCGTCTCCCAAGCCACCGTCAACCAAGTAGTAGATGCCGAGCAGATCGTCGAACTACAACAACTCGTGCGCCGGGTGCCCGTGGCCGACCACTGCGTCCGCTACGCCGTCTCGCTGGTGCGCTCCTCCCGGCCCGAGGACGCCCAAGCGCCGGACTACATCCGCGAAATGGTCAGTTGGGGCGCTGGGCCGCGCGCCTCCCAGTACTTGGTCTTAGCGGCTAAGGCACGGGCCATCCTCGCCGGCCGGCACTCGGTCGCCATCGAGGACATCCGCGCCGTAGCCATGCCGGTGATGCGCCACCGCCTAGTCGTCAACTTCCACGCCGAAGCGCAAAATATCAGCGCGGTCGGCCTAATCGAACGCCTGCTCGCCGACGTGGAGCCAGAATCCTAGCGTGAGCGAAGCCGCCTCCTACCTCCACCCGGAAACCATCTCGCGCCTCTCGCGCCTCGACCTGATTGCGCGCCTCGTGGTCGAGGGCTTTATCACCGGCCTGCACCGCAGCCCGTACCACGGCTTCTCGGTCGAATTCTCCGAGCACCGTCCCTACATGCCGGGCGACCCCCTGCGCGACCTCGATTGGAAGGCATACGCCAAGTCCGATCGCCTGTACGTCAAACAGTACGAAGAGGAAACCAACCTCAAAGCCTATCTGCTGCTCGACGTGTCCGGCTCCATGGACTTTGCGGCTGGTGCACCGCTGAGCAAATTTCGCTACGCGGTCTCTTTGGCGGCCGCACTGTCGTACCTCATGCTCAAGCAGCGCGACGCAGTCGGCCTGTTGCTCTACCACCACCAGACCGAGGCGTACGTGCCGCCGCGCTCGGTACAAAGCCACCTCCAAGTGCTCCTCAAGACCATTGACCAAGCGCGGCCGCACAACGAGACGAGCATGGCCCCGGCCTTCCACGACCTCGCCGAGCGCATCCGCCGCCGCGGCCTCGTCATCGTGCTCTCCGACCTGCTCGACGCGCCCGACCAAGTCCTCGAAGGGCTGCGCCACTTCCGCCACCTGCGGCACGAAGTGATCGTCTTCCACCTGCTCGACCCCCGCGAGCGCGACCTCGCCTTCCGCGACCAGACCCGCTTCTACGACCTCGAAGACCCAGACCAAACCCTCACCACCCAACCCTGGCACATCCAGCACGAATACCGCGCGCTGATGGACGAGCTGATCCAGACCTATCGGCTCGGGTGCGCCGAGGCCGGCATCGACTACGCCCTGCTCGACACGGCGACCCCCTTTGACGTGGCCCTATCGCGCTACCTAGCGCAGCGCAAAAAAATGGGTTAGCCGTCCTTCGACAAGTTCAGGACATCGCCCTTCGACTGACTCAGGGCATCGCCCTTCGACTGACTCAGGACATCGCCCTTCGACTGACTCAGGGCATCGCCCTTGGGCTGAGCCTGTCGAAGCCCGCCCTTCGGCAAGCTCAGGACATCGCCCTGAAACTTGACTTTTTTGTACAGATTCCTAAGTTCTTGAGACTGCGCCTAGATATAAGGAGCCAACATGAGCGAAAGCACCCAAACCCTAGAGCAATTTGCCAACCGCGATTACGAGTGGGGATTCGTCACCGACATAGAGGCCGACTCGGCCCCACCCGGCCTCAACGAAGAGATCATCCGCTTTATCTCCGCCAAAAAGGACGAGCCTGAGTTCATGCTCGAGTGGCGGCTCAAAGCCTATCGCCGCTGGCTCACCATGGAGGATCCAACGCGCCGCAAAGAAAGCCAGCGCTGGGCCATGGTCCACTATCCCGACATCAACTACCAAGACATCGTTTACTACTCGGCCCCCAAGCAGAAACAGCTCGACAGCCTCGACGAGGTCGATCCCGAAATTCTGGCCACCTACCAGAAGCTCGGCATCCCCCTCGAAGAGCAGAAGATGCTCGCCGGCGTGGCCGTGGACGCCGTCTTCGACAGCGTCTCCGTGGCCACCACGTTCAAGGACAAGCTGGCCGATTTGGGCATCATCTTCTGCTCCATGTCCGAAGCCATCCAAGATCACCCCGAGCTTGTGCGAAAATACCTCGGCTCGGTCGTGCCCTACACCGACAATTTCTTCGCTACCCTCAACTCCGCGGTCTTTACCGACGGCTCCTTCGTGTACGTGCCGCCGGGCGTGCGCTGCCCCATGGAGCTATCGACGTACTTCCGCATCAACGCGGCGAACACCGGCCAATTCGAGCGCACCTTGGTCATCGCCGACGAGGGGTCGTATGTGTCATACTTAGAAGGGTGCACAGCCCCAATGCGCGACGAAAACCAGCTCCACGCGGCCGTCGTCGAACTCGTAGCCCTCGGCGACGCACAGATCAAGTACTCCACCGTGCAGAATTGGTATCCGGGCGACGAAAACGGCAAAGGCGGGATCTACAACTTCGTCACCAAGCGCGGCGCGTGTCGCGGCGACCGCTCCAAGATTTCGTGGACCCAAGTCGAGACCGGCTCGGCCATCACCTGGAAGTACCCTAGCTGCATCCTACAGGGCGACGACTCGATCGGCGAATTTTACTCGGTGGCCGTCACCTCCAAGCGGCAGCAGGCCGACACCGGCACCAAGATGCACCACATCGGCAAAAACACCCGCAGCACCATCGTCTCCAAGGGCATTTCGGCCCAGCGCGGCCAAAACACCTATCGCGGCAAGGTGCAAGTGCTCAAAAACGCGACCGGTGCCCGCAACTTCACCCAGTGCGATTCCATGCTCATCGGCGACCAATGCGGCGCACACACCTTTCCCTACATCGAGGTCCGCAATCCCACCGCCCATGTCGAACACGAGGCTTCTACCTCCAAGATCGGCGAAGACCAAATTTTCTACTGCAACCAGCGCGGAATTTCCACTGAAGACGCCATCTCCATGATCGTCAACGGCTTCTGCAAGGAAGTCCTCGCCGAACTGCCGATGGAATTCGCCGTCGAAGCGCAAAAGCTGCTCGGCATCAGCCTCGAAGGCAGCGTGGGGTAGATGAGTCAGAACTTAATTCGCCTAGTTCGTTGTGGATCGTCCTTGACCAAAGCAGCAAGAGGTTGAACCATGTCCAGCACCATCCCATACCAAGAGCACACCACCGAATCGGTCGATCTAGCAGAGGAAGAGGTGCCCGTCATCGTGTTGCCCAATGGCGAGCGGTTGGAGTTTCCCGGCTGCCGTGCCTATAGGATGTCCCTGTCCGAACTAGAAGAGTACGAAGGCCGCTATGAGTACTGGTATGGTCCCACCGAAACCCTCATCGTCGTGGCAGACGAGCCCAGAGTCAGCGGGGATCACGAACTGCCCGCGCCCTACCTGATGCAACTAGTTCAACAAATCGCCGATGAGTGCGGGGGCCACTTTGTCCCCTTTGGTACGGTCAGTATCTGGGGTGCGAATGCAGAGGGCGTCCCTCGGGTTGTCATGCGTCCCGATCAGTGCCTTTACTTGCGTCCCCAGTCGGCGCGGTTGCCCGACAAGGACGGGTTGAAGTTGGGCTTTCACACCTTGCCCGATGTGGTGTTGGAAGTCGATCACACGACCGACATTCGGCAGGGGAAACTGCATCAGTATGCGTTGTGGGGCTTTCCCGAAGTGTGGGTCGAAGTCCCCGAGGCGTACACGCCTAGCCGACGAGCCGGCAAGCCTCGACTGACGATCTATGTATTGGAAGGCAGTCAATATCGCGAAGCAGAAGCGAGTCGGGCGTTGGCGGGTTGGACGGCGGCGGAAATACACCGGGCACTCAATGAGCGGTTGGGGTGGTCGTCGGAGACGATCTCGGCGCTGTTACGGGTGGCGCGGGCGCTAACGGCGCGTTTGGGCACGGCTGGTCCTGAAGGCACACCGCGCTTGCGAATGCACCGTGAAGAAGGCCGTAAAGAAGGCCGTAAAGAAGGTCGTAAAGAAGGCCGTAAAGAAGGTCGTGAAGAAGGCAAACGAGCTTTGTTGTGTCAGCAAGCGGCACTGCGGTTTGGCGAGGACGTAGCAAGGGATTTGGCGTCGTTGCTCGCCGGCATGGAGGGTGAAAACCTGACGCATGTGGGTGGCTGGATCGTAACATCCCACAACGGCGATGAACTGCTCCGCCGAGTGCGAGATGGTATCGCATATTAATGTCAAGATTTAGAGGTAGAGGTCTCAGGGCACGACCTGAAGCGCGGGCAGACTCGGGCAACAGGAAAGGAGGTAAAGATATGAGAAAGTTACATAAGCTGTTTAGAAATTTTACAAACGTTTCAGTCTTACTTGGCTGGCTTTCTTTCGGGCTCGCAGAAGTTTTTAGCGATGAACCCATTTCCTTTACCCTTCAAGTGCTCACCCGGGTCCTGCCCTGAGGCCTCATTAATATGACTACTACATCCAACGCAAAGCCCCTTGAGCTAACGGTTTCCAATTTCGGCCCAATCGCCGAGGCGAGTATTGATCTACGTCCAATGTCCGTATTCGTGGGGCCGAGCAACACCGGCAAATCCTACACGGCGGCTCTGATTTACGCGCTGCACAGGTTTTTCAACGGCTATTCTGTAAGTGTCGAGCACCGCCGAGTACACGCCAGATCATTTTGGCCAGGAGGCTTTAGTATAGTTCCTCCACGGGACCTTAATTTGTCAGAAAGGGACATTGCAAGTATTTATAACTGGATGAACGAAACGCTTCCAGATCCTTTGAGCAACGAAACGCCTCCAGATACGGAAATTGCCGATCATTACGAGTTGCCGGAATCTATTGCGGTACTAGTACGTCCCGTTCTCAACAGTATCGCACATTTGAGCGGAGATTTGGATAGTGAAATTGTAAGATGCTTTGGAGTAGAAAAAACTAAAAATTTAGTTCGCTATCCAGATAGTGGCGGAACTGGCTTTTCCTTGCGTGGTAATATCTCAACGGAAACTGGACGCAATTCTCCTTTCGAGTACAGCGTTACAGTGACAGAGCAAGGAGCTAAAATAGATACTTCGATTCCGCATACGATGCCCTTGCGAATTGGTCCCAATAGCATCTCAATCAAATATTTGCCTATGCGCTTGCTAGCCAGCCAGGCGCAACTAGTCAACAATAATCTAGCAATTGCATTACTTGGGGGGCTTGCTAGCGACATAGTTTCTGATACTGTCGGCCCTTTGGCTCGTCCCGCGCATTACCTTCCCGCTGACCGCGCCGGCGTCATGCATGCACATCAAGTGGCAGTGCGAGGCTTGATAGCGGGTGCATCGCGGACTGCGCTACGACCGGATTCTCCCATGCCGGTACTTTCTGGAGTTCTCGGCGACTTTATGGAACAGCTTGTCGCATTGGCTGATTCATCGCGACGGGAGCAGGATGAAGATTACGATCACCTTGCTCAGAACTTGGAGCAGACACTCCTGCGCGGGGCCGTCCGCGTCGAACAATCGCCAATCAACTACCCTTCGTTTGTCTTTCAACCAAATGGCTGGAAGCGCGATCTGCCCTTGATGAATGCGTCCTCCATGGTGTCAGAGTTGGCACCTGTAGTGCTGTACCTACGTCATGTCGTTCAGCCGGGAGACCTGCTCATCATTGAAGAACCCGAGTCTCACCTGCACCCGGCCATGCAGGTGGAGTTTATCCGTCAGCTCGCGGCAGCCGTTCAATCTGGTGTCCGCATCCTCATTACCACCCACAGCGAGTGGGTGTTGGAAGAGTTGGCTAATCTGGTTCGCTTATCAGAACTGCCCGAGGAGCGGCGCGACGGCATTGATGATGAGGATATAGTGCTCAGTCCCGACCAAGTAGGCGCGTGGTTTTTCGAGCCGAGTTCGGAAGGGAATGGCTCAACGGTGCGGGGAATTGCCCTCGATACAGAGTCGGCGACCTTCCCGGCTGGCTTTGGGTTGGTGACGGAAGCGCTCTATAACCGATGGTCGGAAATTTCCACTCGGATTGAGGAAGGGTAAGGCTCGTGACGGTGGTGGAAACAGTCCGAACAAAAACCGACGCACAATGTCACGCCACAACATGCCGCGACGGCAGTTGCTCTCTATCGCTGAAGGATGTGCCAGAGCCGTCTGTCCTCATCAGCTTGGAACACGAGGCCGCGCCGGTTCAAGCAAAGCAAGCACATTGTGACTATTTGTTCGTTGGGGGTAGCGACGAAAAAGGAGGGCCTTGGGTTGCACCAGTAGAATTGACAGCAAGCGCCGCTCGGGTCAGCAAGTTCCTGCCCCAGCTAAGCGCTGGTGCCGATATTGCGGATAAACTGCTTCCACAGAATGTCCAAGTTCGGTTCCGCCCTGTCGCCGCGTACGGTGGCGAGCTTATTCGCGCTGAGCGCAACCGTTTTCTAAAAAATCGCGTCGCTTTCCGCAGCAAGAAGGTACCGATTAAACTGGTGAGATGCGGCTCACCATTGACAAAAGCATTGACATTGAGAGGCTAAACAAACCGACAGCATTACAACCCCAACCGAAAGCGTCCTATGCTCCACATCGAAAACCTCCACGTCGCCGTTGAAGACACCCCCATTCTGCGCGGTGTCACGCTAGCAGTACAACCCGGCGAAATCCACGCCATCATGGGTCCCAACGGCTCGGGCAAAAGCACTCTCGCGCAAGTCTTAGCCGGACGCGAGGGCTACGACATCACCGAGGGGTCGGCCACGTACTGCGGTCAAGACCTGCTCGAACTCGCGCCGGAAGAGCGGGCGTGTGCTGGGCTGTTCCTCGCCTTTCAGTACCCAGTGGAAATCCCCGGCGTCAACTCCACGTACTTCCTCCGCCAAAGCTACAACGAACTCCGCAAGCAACGCGGCGAAGAAGAACTCGACGCCTTCGACTTCCTCGGCCTGATCCGCGAAAAGCTCGCCTTGGTCGAAATGGACGAGAGTTTCCTCAAGCGGTCGGTCAACGAAGGCTTTTCTGGCGGTGAGAAAAAGCGCCACGAAATTTTGCAGATGGCCGTGTTGGAACCCAAGCTGTCGATCCTCGACGAGACCGACTCGGGCCTCGACATCGACGCGCTGCGGATCGTCGCCCAAGGCGTCAATCAACTCCACGCCCCAGACAAAGCCGTCGTCGTCGTCACGCACTACCAGCGCCTGCTCAACTACATAGTCCCCGATTTCGTCCACGTGCTCTACGAGGGGCGCATCGTCCAGTCGGGTGGCAAGGAATTGGCGCTGACGCTAGAGGAAAAGGGTTACGACTGGGTCAAGGAGCAAGCGGCATGAACGGCGTCGCTCATTATCAGTCCAGCTTTAACAACCTCATCGGCACAGATGAGTTGGTGTCGCTGCGCCAAAAAGCCATTGAGCACTTCGCCAACGCTGGCTTTCCCACGACCAAAGACGAGGAATGGGCTTTTACGAACATCGGTCCGCTGACTCGGATCGACTTCGAACTAGCCGCGTCCACTAATGCACCTGCCGCTCTCGACAATTACCGCTATGGCCTCAACGGGTTGGTCTTTGTCGATGGCCACTTTGCCCCCGCGCATTCTCATCTCAACGGCCTGTCCGCCGGTGTGCGCGTCGAGCCCTTAGGCGACGCCATTGCCGCAAACGGCGACCTAGTCTCAGACTCCCTAGGCCGAATCGCCATTACCGAGGACGAGGCATTTACCGCGCTCAACACCGCCTTCTTGCAAGACGGTGCGGTCGTCTATCTACCTCCGGGAGCCGTCGTCGATCAACCCATCCACTTGCTCTTTGTCTCCACCGGCCAACGCGCCAACGTCGTTTCCCATCCGCGCGTCCTCGTAGTCGCCGAAGCCAACACCCAGGCGACTATCGTCGAAAGCTACGTCGGCTTGGATTCGGAACCGTATCTGACCAATAGCGTCAGCGAATTCTTCATCGGCCCCAACGCCGTGCTCGACCATTACCGAGTTCAGCGCGAGTCCGCCGCCGCCTTCCACATCGCCGCGACCCACGTCCGCGAGGAACGCGCCGCCCAATTCCGCTCAACCGCCATCACCTTGGGAGGACGTCTAACCCGCCACCACATCCACACCGCGCTAGAAGGCGAAGGCGTTGACTCCACGCTCAACGGCCTCTACATCGAAGACGGAGCGCAACACGTCGATAACCACACACTCATCGAACACGCCCAGCCGCACTGCCAGAGCCACGAGTTCTACAAGGGCATTCTCGGCGGTCGGGCCACCGGCGTCTTCCGCGGCAAAATCCACGTTCACCAAGCCGCGCAAAAAACCGACGCCTACCAAGCCAACCAGAATCTCCTGCTCTCGGAGACGGCCCAAATCAACACCAAGCCCCAACTCGAAATCTACGCCGACGACGTCAAGTGTTCGCACGGAGCCACCATCGGCCAACTCGACGAAGACGCTTTGTTCTATTTGCGCTCCCGTGGCATTGGCCACCGCGAGGCCGTCCGGGTGCTGACGCGCGCCTTTGCCGGCGAGGTCCTCGACCGCGTGCGCGTCCCTGCCCTCAAAGATCATCTCGACCAGCTAGTCGATCACCGGCTAGATCAAGCTGCCGCTGGAATTGCCCCATGACCACTTCCTTTGACATCGCCAAAATCCGCCGCGACTTCCCCATCCTCGGCGAGAAAATCCGCGGCAAGGATCTCGTCTATTTCGACAATGGCGCGACCACCCAAAAGCCGCTGACGGTCATCTACGCGCTCCAGCGCTACTACGCCCGCGAAAACGCCAACATCCATCGCGGCGTCCACTTCCTCAGCCAGCAAGCGACCTTTGCGTACGAACGCGCGCGCGGCCGAGTCGGCCAGTTCATCAACGCCCGCGAGAGCAGCGAAATCGTCTTCGTGCGCGGCACCACCGAGGCGCTCAATCTCGTCGCCCACAGCTACGGCCGGCCGCAGCTAGGCCCCGACGACGAGATCATCGTCTCGCAGCTAGAGCACCATTCCAACATCGTGCCGTGGCAACTGCTGTGCGAGGAAAAGGGCGCGCGCCTGCGGGTAGTGCCCATCAGCGACACGGGCGAGTTCCTCTTCGACGAATACGAGCGCCTGCTGTCCGAGCGCACCCGCATCGTGGCCGTCGCCCACGCTTCCAACGCCCTCGGCACCATTCTGCCGGTGAAGGAAATCGCCGCCTTGGCCCATCAGCACGGCGCAGTAGTAGTCGTTGATGGAGCGCAAGGAGTGCCCCACCTGCCGGTGGATGTGCAAGACCTCGACTGCGACTTCTACGCCTTTTCCGGGCACAAGCTCTTCGGCCCCACCGGCATCGGCGTGCTCTACGGCAAGCAGGCCCTTTTACACGCCATGCCGCCCTATGAAGGCGGCGGCTCCATGATCGAAAAGGTGAGCTTTGACGGCACTACGTATGCTACCCCGCCGATGCGCTTTGAGGCCGGCACGCCGCACATCGCCGGCGTCACGGGCTTGGAGACCGCCATTGATTACGTCAACTCCGTGGGCCGCGAGCAGATTGCCGCGTACGAGGCCGACTTACTTGCGTACGCAGACGCAGCCCTTGCCGACATTCCGGGCCTGCGCCTGATTGGCACGGCCCGCGAGCGCGTGGCCGTGATCTCCTTCACCCTCGGCGACATCCACCCGCACGACATCGGCACCATCCTCGACGCCGAGGGCATTGCCGTGCGCGCCGGCCACCACTGCGCCCAGCCGACCATGCAGTTTTACCAAGTGCCCGCTACAGTGCGCGCCTCGTTGGCTTTTTACAACACGCGCGCGGAAATTGACGCCCTAGTCGCGGCATTGCACAAGGTCAAGAAGGTATTTGGTGGGTGAGAAATGGGTAAAGGTTTATACAACATTAATGAGGCATTTCAACCATGACTGAACTTCGCGAACTGTACCAGCAGATCATCCTCGATCACAACAAAAATCCGCGCAATTTCGGCAAGCTGCCCGAAGCCAACCGCATGCAAGAGGGCCACAATCCCCTGTGCGGCGATCACCTGCAGATCTATCTCCACGTGGCCGATGAGCGAATTGCCGACATCAGCTTTGACGGGTCGGGTTGCGCCATTTCCAAAGCCTCGGCTTCCCTGATGACCGCCGCGCTCAAAGGCAAGCGTCCCGACGAGGCAGTCGAGCTGTTTGAGCAGTTCCAGCAGATGGTGACTGCGGAACCAGATGCGCCCGTCGATCACCAAGCCTTGGGCAAGATGGCCGTCTTCGCTGGGGTGCGCGAGTTCCCCATGCGCGTCAAGTGCGCGACCCTCGCTTGGCACGCCGCCAAAGCAGCCATAGAACAAGACTCGTCGCCCGTATCCACCGAATAGGACGTGTAACTAACCGCTAAAAGGAGTCCTCCATGGAACTGTTGCACGAAAAAACCTTTCCCCCCGATTCTACCGAGGCCAAAGTCGTGGCCGTGCTCAAGACCTGCTACGACCCCGAGATTCCGGTCGATATCTTCGCCCTCGGCCTGATCTACGACGTCGAGGTCGTTTCGGCTGAGCTCAACGTCGAAGCCAGCGACTCGCAGGACGTCCACGTGACCATGACCTTGACCTCGCCCGCCTGTCCGGTAGCCGGCACCCTGCCGCCGGAAATCGAGCACAAAATCAAGTCCCACGTTCCGGGCATCGCCACGGCCTTGGTCGAGGTCGTGTGGGATCCGCCGTGGACGATCGACATGATGACCGAAGGGGCCAAACTCGAACTAGGCATGATGTAGTTATGAAACTCAACTCGAGCGAAGAATACGGCTTGCGCTGCCTGTTGCAACTGGCTCGCCAAGCCCCCGGCAGCCTGACCATCCCGGAAATCAGCCAAGCCGAGGGCATCACCCATCACAACGTCGCCAAGCTCTTGCGCATGCTCCGCCAAGGCGGCTTTGTCGCAAGCGCCCGCGGCCAGCAAGGCGGCTACGCCCTAGCCAAGCCCCCCCATCAAATCGCCGTGGCCGACGCGCTCGCCACGCTGGGCGGTCGCCTCTTCGACGACGGCTTCTGCGATCACTTCGCCGGCAGCGCGGATTGCTGCACGCACTCGCTCACCGCGTGTTCGGTGCGCGCTCTGTGGGGACAAGTGCAGCAGGCCGTGGATCAGATTTTATCGCGCACAACCCTCGCCGACCTGCTGGAACAGGGCTACGCCCTCGCCGACGAAGAGGCCCTACTCGATATATCGGCTTAGGAGATCGATTTTCAATGGATAGGAGGCATCCATTGAAAAATCTCGACCGTATAACTATCAATCCCAAAGTCTGCTTAGGACAACCCACTGTTCGGGGCATGAGGATCACCGTAAGCGTGATTCTTAAAATGCTGGCCGGAGGTAAGTCCATCCCAGAGGTGTTGGAGGCGTATCCAGAACTCGAAGAAGAAGACGTTCGTCAGTCCATAAGATACGCGGCATGGGTCGTCTCTGATCAGATTCAATTAACGCCAATACCATAACCGAACATCTTGTCGTAATTACAGATTCTCGCAGGCATGAACCTCTATGTATATGTGAAAGAGAACTATTATGCTTACCTACCCCTATGCCACTGACGAAGCTGGGGGAATAGTACACATCAGTGACGCAGAAAAAATTCATTCATACTATTGCACAGGCTGTAATAAGCCGATGGTATGCCGTCAGGGGAAAAAAAGAGAATGGCACTTCGCGCATAAAGCTGCACAAGAAGTTTGTTCGTGGGAAAGTGTGCTGCACAAACAAGCCAAGCATCTGATTGAGCAGAGTTTTAAGTTTGCTCAAAAAAACAGACAGCCTTACTTCATACACCTGTCTTGCGATACCTGCGAGAATAATTACATATCAGGCAATATCGCTTCGGGCTGCTCCGATGTGATACTGGAAAAATCTGTCGTTGATAACACACGATCTGATGTTGTATTTATCGAAAAAAATAGTAACCGTTATCTCATTGTTGAAGTTGTCGTTGAACATGCTTTGGAACCGGAAACAGAAGCTCGATACAGGGCTGCGGGGCATCCTGTCTTTATCTTGGAGCTAGACGACTTCTGTCAGCTTAGAGAACTTGAAAAGCAAATTGTCATTCACAAAGCCTTGAATACTAAAACGACGATCTGTAAGAAATGCAAAGAGAAAGAGGAGGAGTGGGAAAAACAACGTCATTTAGTAGAATCTGAATTGCATCGCCTGAGTACCCGCATTCCAGCCGAGAGTAAGGGATTCCGTCATTGGGATAAAGACAAGTATGGAAACTCTATGTTTCCAAGTACAAAAGAAAAGGTGTTTGCTAATGCCAAAGTATTATGCGAGCTCGGATTCCGCCAACATAATCCCCAAAAGCCTTGGAGTTTTAGTTTCTATACACACTGGGGAACAATTTATGCCCATCTAGGTGGAACTGATGTGATTCCGATCTGGGAAGATACAACTCCTATGCTTCACGGCATAGGAGCTGATGGGCAATCATCGGAGTTGCAAAGACTCGTATTTGATGTTGCATACAAAAAGATGGAGGCTGCCGGAATTGAGTTGCGAACGAGCTTCTATTTCAGAATGATTTGACAAATACCTGAACTCATCCTCACCCCCGAAACGGATTCTCCTCCCCCTCGGCCCGATGCCGATAGAGCGGCTTGACCGCCTCCGGTAGGACCCCGTAGGTCTCCCTCGGCACAATCGCATTATTGCGCCCGCCAAATTCCACGCTCAACCACCACGGACAGTAGCGCGTGATGATCGCCACCCTCGGCTTCGGACTAGGGTTCGCCGCGGTCGAATGCCAGATCCGCCTGTCCATCACCAGCGCACTGCCCTCCGGGCCGACGACCTAGATATCCCCGCCAGTCCAAGTCCTTGCGATTGGGTACTTGCGTCTTAACTCGGTCTGCGCGATCCGCACGTGCGCCCGAGCCGTAGGGCAAGGGCCCGGACTGAGTTGCTTTTCCCAAGTGCTTTCGCAGATCTAGTAGTGATACCGACAAGACAAGATAAAGAGGGTGTCTGACTCTACGCGGTAAACGAGGCGATGTTCTCGAGTAATTCGACGAGACCAACATCCCTGAAAATCATGTTTCAGAACTTCGGGCTTGCCAAGTCCTGTAAACGGATTGCGCTGGGTATCTCGAATAAGTTCGTTGATTTTCTTGAAGGTGCTTTTGCTAGTCTGATACCAGTAAAGATAATCCTGCCAAGCGTCTGCATGGAAGCTAATGTGTCTCATTCCTCGATTAGGTCTCGGGAAGCAAAATTGCGCTGGCCGTGCTGGAAATCTTTTAGTGCCTTCTGGAGATAGGCCGCGTTTTTTGGTGAAGAGAGAAGGTAATCTGTCTCGTCCATACTGCGTTCCTCTTCTTCTTGTAATTTCTTTACAGCACGGGCAATCAAGCTGCATATATCTTCCCCGGTATTTTGCGAAAGCTGTTCTAGTACAGCCTTCTGCTCAGGGGTAAATTCAAATGGAGAAGTGCTCATGGTGACCTCCTTCAATTCTCTGCTTCGCTATCAAAGGGCAGACACTGACTCCTTCAAGAGGTTCGGCGACCACGCCCATTCCTTACTCTCACAAGCTAACAAACACGGCCCTTTAAGCAACACCACGCGGTTGGTTTGGCGAACCAATTTCTGAGTACAAGAGGCGGTACCCAGAATAATGCACAAGCGTTCATCCCCCTCACCCCCGAAACCCATCCACCTCCCCCTCGGCCCGATGCCGATAGAGCAGCTTGACCGCCTCCGGCAGGGCCTCATAGGCCGCCCTCGGCACAATCGCATTGTTGCGCCCGCCAAATTCCACGCTCAACCACCACGGACAATAGCGCGTGATGATCGCCACCCTCGGCTCCGGGCTAGGATTCGCCGCAGTCGAATGCCAAATCCGGCTGTCCATCACCAGCGCACTGCCCTCCGGGCCGATGACCTGAATCTCCCCACGAATCGGCTTGAACTGATCCATCCGCTCTTCCAGTCCTTCGGGCGTCTGGTGCATCCGCGGATTGAGCGGATCGCGGTGGCTGCGCGGCACCACCCACGTCCCACCCGTCTCCGGACCAAACGGCGACAGCATCCACAACACCGATAGCTGCATGGTCACATTCGGGAAGGGCTGCGCCACCCGGCCGGCGAAATCCCTATCGGTCAGATCGTGCGGCCAATCCGAGTGAAAACCGCGCCAGTCCAAGTCCTCGCGGTTGGGCACTTGCGTCTTGAACTCGGTCTGCGCGATCCGCACGTGCCCGCCAAAAATCGCCTGCGCCACCCCCAACAAACGCTCGTCGCCCAGATACGGAGCAAACTCCGACAAATACGCGATCAAGCAAATCCCCGGCTCGCCGTTGGGCCCGGTCTGCCGCCCGATGTGCCCGCTCATAGCCTCGTAGTCCTGCTGCGCCTTTGCGTGCGCCTCTTGCACGTGCTCCCGTACCCGTTCTATGGCATCCTCCGGAATAATCCGCTCCAACACGCACCACCCCTCGCGGCGCAATTGATCCACTTTTTCCTTTATCTCAGCGTCCATAAGACCTCTCGCCTCTCGGTTGCTCAAGCAATTGCGTACTGCTATACTAGACCCACTCGCGAATGCACCTCACCCTTTTCCCGGCCCTTCTCATGCACATCACCAACATCGAAGTCCACGCCATCTGCCCGCCGTATTGCGACTTCAACGCCCTAGCGCTGGCCCGCTACCACGGCGCGCGCCTCCAACGCCGCGCCATCCTCGTCGTCCACACAGACAACGGCCTAGAGGGCCTCGGCGAGAACATCGGCGACACGCCCGACGGCGACGCCTTGCGCACAAAATACATCGGCACCTCGCCCTTTGACTGGATCAACGCCGAGCAGGACCTCGCCATGAACATGGCTTGCTACGACCTAATGGGCAAGCACCTCGGCATTCCCGCGTCGAAGCTGATCGGCCCCAAGGTCCGCTCGTGGATTCCGGTCGCCGCTTGGACCGTGGCCCAAGCCCCAGACGCCATGGCCGAAGAAGTGCGCCAAGCGGCCGCTCGCGGCTATCACTGGATCAAGTACCACGTCGATGAAATGCAGGACGTCATCGCCCAAACCGAGGCCATGCAGGAGGCGGCCCCGCCCTATTTCAAAATCCACTACGACTTCAACGCCAACAGCAACTACTACACCATGCGCACCATTCTCGCCGAGCTGGTCAAATTCCGGGTCGCTGGCCGCTTTGAAGACGTAGTCCAAGGCACGGACGAAGATGCCTATCGCATGTTGCGCGAGCAGTGCCCACTGCCGATCATCGGCCACCACGTCCCGCCCGAAGCCATGACCAAGCGCTACGTCGATGGAACCATGGCGGGGCACGCCCCCATCGGCAGTGCCATCAAACAAGCCGCCATTGCCGAGCGGCTCAACATGCCCCTCATGTACCAACAGACCGACGGCACCATCAATCAAGCCTTCTTGGCCCACGAAGTCGCGGTTTTCAAAATGGCCACCATCGACCACGTCAATGGCTGTCACTTGTGGCAAGAGGACGTGGTCAAAGACCCCATGCCTGTAATCGACGGCAGCGTCGCCGTGCCCCAAGGGCCGGGCCTAGGGATCGAACTCGACCGGGCCCAATTGGAAAAATTGGCCAGCGCGGTCCCGGTCGACAAAGGCCGCTTCTTGGTCCGCATCCGCTCCGCCGGTGGTCTCACCGCGTATGTGCGCCATGACCCCGACCCGAACGGCTCTACTGACAATCTGAGATTCCACGACCGCTTGCACCGCCAAGGCATCCCTGGGCGGCCCCCTTCGTACGCCAACCCGCTCACCACTGAATTCTGGGACGCAGAAAAAGACCCCGAGCACTTTGAAGAACTGTGGCAGGCTACGGCCGACGGCCCTTTATGGAAAGAGGAACATTAGATGAACGAAGACGAAAAGTATTTTTTTGATCTCAGCGGCTACATCGTCGTGCGCAACGTCTTGTCCGCCGAGGACATCGCGCTGGCCAACGAGGCCATTGACCGCCATGCCGATCAGATCCACGAGCGCACCGGTGAGCTGTCGCTATCGGCTGGCTCCAAGGCACTCGAAGGCGTCACCGGCCGCGGCGACCTCGGCGGCGCGCTCTCATGGCCCGACCCACATGGCCGCCCTTTTCGCGACATGCTGGTCAACCCCAAGATCGTGCCCTATCTGCACGAAATTCTGGGCACAGGCTTCCGCCTCGACCACAATCTCGGCATCATCACCATGCGCAAAGGAGCCGAGGGCCACCTCCTGCACGGATCGTCTGGCCCTAGCTTTGACCGCCACCAGTACTACATCTTCAAAGACGGCAAAATGCACAACGGCCTGACCGTGGCCGCCTATCAACTCACGGATGTCCGCGAAGGCGACGGAGGCTTGTGCTTGATCCCCGGCAGCCACAAGGGCAACTATCCCTGCCCGATGGCGCTTCGGCGCAACGAGGCGTATCGCGAATTCATCAAGCCGATTACCTGCAACGCCGGCGACTGCGTCATATTCACCGAGGCCACCACCCACGGCACCCTGCCTTGGACCGCCGACCACGACCGCCGCACTGCCCTCTTCCGCTTCTCACCGGGTAACCTCGCCTACGTGCCCCACAACTGGTCCGAAGACATGCTCGCCCTAATGACCGACGAGCAGCGCAAAGTCCTCGAACCACCCTATCACGCACGGTTGGAGCGCCCCGTATTGGACATATAGCCGCGCCCTATTTGACGAAGTAATCGCGCTCATCGATCAACCAAAATCTTCAACAAAACCCACAGCCTAGGAAGTCCCCATGCCCAAACGCAAGATCGTCCTCACCGGTGCCGCCGGATACGTCGCCGGCCGCATGTTGCCCGCCCTACAAGAACGCTACGAAACCGTTCTACTGGATGTGAAAACAACCAATCGCCAAGGTGAAGAAGTCGCAGGAATCCACATCGCCGATCTGGTGGAGAAAGACCGCGATGCCTATCGAGACCACTTCCGAGGTGCCGACGCGGTAGTCCACTGCGGCTTTGTCCGAACCGGGCAAGGCGAACAGCGCTTCTGGAACGAGGCCGACAATATCACCATGTCCCACAATGTGTACCGAGTCTGCCAAGACGAGGGCGTGCGACGCGCCGTGATCGTCAGCTCCAACCACGCAGCCGACTACTACGAAAATTTGATCTGGTCGGGACACCTCGACTTCGTCACGCCCGATATGCTGCCGCTGTCGGACAATTTCTACGGCTGGGCCAAGGCATCGTATGAACTGCTGGGCTTCATGTTCGCCTGCGGTAAGGAGGGGCCAGTGCTGGAAAATGTGCAATTGCGCATCGGCGGCCCCCGCGAGACCGACATCGACAGTTGCGGCAACGATCTACAGCAAATGCACCGTGGCTTGGGAGCCTATCTGAGCGTGCGCGACCAAGTGCAACTGGTAATCAAGAGCATTGAGATCGAGGACATCCGCGACGCCAACGGCATACCCTTCCAGATTTTCTACGGCATCAGCGGCAACGCGCACAACTTCTGGAGCTTGGCCAATGCCCGGCGCGTAATCGGCTACGCACCCCAAGACGACAGCCAAGTGCGCTTTGCCGACAAAATCGCGGCGATTACGCAGGCAGCACAGGACGAATAGAATGAGCGAATTCAACGACGAAACCCGCGTTGATGCAGAAGAGCTATTGAAACTTGTCGTCGCCGTTTTCAAACGATGCGGCATGTCCCAAGCGGACGCCGCCCTGTTGGCTGATTCGCTCGTGGACGCAGACCTGTGCGGAACCCACTCGCACGGCGTCTTGCGGGTACTCGAATACGTGGAGAAGCTGACAGTTAAAGGCGTGAACCTGACCGCCAAGCCCGAAGTCGTCCGCGAAGGCCCCTCGTTCGTCATCGTAGATGGACGCAATTCAATGGGACAGCTCGGCGCGGCCTTGGCCATGCGGAAGGTGATCGACAAAGCAGCGCAGACCGGAATCGCCGCCGGAGCCATTCGCGGCAGCAATCACTGTGGTGCCATGGCGTATTTCGCCCGCATGGCGCTGCCGCACGACATGATCGGCATCGCGACCACCAACGCGCTCCCGACGATGGCACCTTGGGGAGGTGCCGAGCGGCTTTTGGGCATTAATCCGATTGCGATCTCCATACCAGCAGGGGAAATGTCTCCCATTGTGTACGACGCCGCGTTCAGCGGATCTTCCCACGGCAAAATTCGCATCTACGAACAGAAGGGAATGCACCTGCCCGAGGGATGGGCACTAGACCGGGAAGGCCAACCGACGACCGACCCCAAGGTGGCAATCGACGGCCTGCTAGCCCCCATCGGCGGGTTCAAAGGAGCTGGGCTGGCAATGATCATGGGCATCCTTTCGTCCATGCTTTCCGGCGCTAGCTATGGAACCGAGCTGGGAAGCATTGAAGACGGGCCGATTCCCGGCGCAGACGGCCATTTCGTCGCCGCCGTTCACATCGCCTCCTTCGAAAATATCAAACGCTTTAAGTCAAGAGTAGATGCCGCCATCCAGCAGATTCACGACTGCCAACTCGCTCCCGGTTTCGACCAAGTGTACGCCCCAGGCGAACTAGAAGCGATTCGCCGCGCCGAGTATAGTGTGCAGGGAATCCCGCTCAATCGCGTAACGCTGGCAGACCTGCGCAAGACCGCGGAGCAACTCAGTATCGACGAGACCGAATATACATGGCTTTAGAGAATATCCACGAACTCGTCCCAGGCATTTTCAGCGTTGACAGCCGCTTCGTCGATGGCAAGAACGGCATTGTGATCGGCAAGCGAGCGGCGCTGGCAATTGACGGGAGCAACTACGAAGACGAAGGAGCCGCCATGGCCTCCTTCATCCGCCAGGCCGCAATCGGCGCGGGCATTCCCGCAGAGGATGTGGCGGCACAAATCGAATTCGACGAGTTCATCGGCGACCGACTGCCCAAAAACCGCAACGGAGTGCCGCAACGGCACCTGAATACGGTCGCCAAGATCGTGGAAGAAGAAATGGAACGGAGAGATAACACATCGCACAGGAGTTCGCAGGGATGAGCGATATGATGCGCATGGCCGTCGTGGGCGTTGGGTGGGCGGGGAGCCATCACGTAGAGGGCGCACGCGAGCTAGGTCGCAAGGTTGTGGTGACCTGTTTGGCGGATCGGGATCCAGACCATTTGCAGGCCAAAGCAGAGGAGTTCGGAATCGACAAGACGTACACCGATCTCGACGAAGCGGCTATGCGATCTTCGGGGATAACGGGCTACTCCAAGCGACGCAGGAGTCGTGTATAGCATGGAGCGAGGACAACGGCGATCAGCGGGAGGAGCTTACCTATCCGAGCAGCAATCTCTCGGCCTTTGCACAGGAGATCGAGGATTTCGCAGACTACGATTGAAGGACCGACGTCGGGGCGCAGCGAACGGAGGATCTTGGCCATCGTGCAAGCGGGATACGAGTCGGCCAAAAGCGGCGAGATCATCAACCTGCGGGAGCTATTCGGGGAGTTGTGACGAGGAGAATTAAAAATAAATCTAACTCACGTCTATACAATGCAGTTATATTACAGTAGATCACTTGTGAAAAATCGCGTTAGGAGGTTTTGATGAGCACTTCAGTACAAGAATGGACTCCGACTTTGACGGAGAGAGAAACCGTGCTATTCGACCTGAAAGGGTACATCCTATTTCCGGCTGTTTTGAGTGAGGACGAGCTTGCGCCGATTAAAGCGTAGTGTGAAAAATTGTGCACCGATAAAGCGTCTCTGCCAACCGATGCGCGTTGTTTGCCCGGCGGCCCAGCGTCGGTATTAATCGACCATCCAGCCGTTATGCGGGTGCTGCACACAATTATTGACGACGGGATTGAGAAGATCCGCTTGGAAGGCGCGTTTTTGAGTTATCGCTTCAAGGGAGATAACCACAGAGGATGGACGCCGCATGCCGGCGGCAAATCCGTGAACCCCAACTACAGCTATCAGTATCACGATGGGCGGATTTACTCGGGGATGACGCGCGTGGTTTGGGAATTAAATGGCGTGGAAAAGATTCACTCTCGCCAGAACACCGTCGGTTTTTTAGTGAAGTGTATCACCCACAATTTGACGGCGATCGCTGGAAAAAGCGCCTGAACTAGCATTTACATTGAGACCTTTCGCGGAGGACAACATGGCCAATAAGGTGACGATTTTTGGTGCTGGTAGCGTGGTATTTTCGCTCGGCTTGGTGAAGGATTTGTGTCTGACCAAGAAACTGAACGGCAGCCACGTCTGTTTCATGGACATCAACGAGGAAGTGCTCGACGTCATTTATGCACTCGGGCGGCGCTATGCCGAGGACTTGGGCGCAGATATGACGTTTGAGAAAACCACAAATCAGGAAGCCGCACTAAAAGACGCCGGCTTTGTAATCAATACAGCAACAATAACGCACAACGAATACTTCATGCAGCGCCGACGCAATATGACGGCTGAGTTGGGCTATTTTTACGACAAAACTGGGATGCCCGAATATCACAATTTGCGACTAATGTTAAATGTTGCAAAAGACATGGAGAAGCTGTGCCCTGATGCGTGGATTTTGTTGGCCGGTAATCCAGTCTTTGACGGAACTACATTGATGACGCGAGAGACGGGGATTAAGGTGTGCGGCTTGTGTCACGGGCATTACGGCTACGCGGGCGTAGCGCGCACATTGGGCCTAGACCCCGATCAGGTGACGTGGCAAGCACCGGGGCTAAACCACAATATCTGGCTGACGGATTTCATCTATGAAAACGAAGACATGTATCCAAAGCTCGATCAGTGGATTGCCGAGGAGAGCGAGGCATACTGGGAGCAGATGACCCGAGCGGGCAAGGCGATCCCCACGCAAATGTCGCGCGCGGCAATTCACCAATACAAGCTGTATGGCCTGATGCCTATCGGCGATACGCCTCGGCGGGGCGGCTGGTGGTATCACACGGATTTGGCAACGCGGCAATACTGGTACGATCCCAATGACGGCAAAGATACGCCAGCCGGCCGCGATGCGGTTTTAGCTGGCAAAGCAAAAAAATACGAGCAGATGAAAGCAGCAGCCTACGATGAGAAAATCCGACCGATTGATCTGTTTGGCGCTCAGATGACACACGAGCAGCACATTCCCATTATGAATGGATTGGTCAACAACGTGGAAGGTCAGTTTCAGGTCAATGTACCCAATTGCGGTGCGCTGCCGGGCATTCCCGACGACGTGGCGGTGGAAGTCCCGGCGATTGTCAATAAGAAGGGCATTCAGCCTTTGCGCGTGTCGCCATTGCCCAAGAAAATTATGCTGGAGTGCATCTATTCCGACTGGCTCAACATGGAGCGCACCCTCGAAGCAGTCTTGTCGGGAGATAAATCAATGATGCTGTTTGGCGTGCTCGGCAGCAAAGAGACCAAATCGTACGAGCACGGCTTGGAAACGCTGGACGCGCTGTTTAACATTGAACCCAACGAACCGATGAAGCACGTGGAAGATATCAACGCGCATTTTTCTTGGCCAAAGAATTGGTCGTAGGAGAAAACATCCACAAAGGCTAAATAGCGATGGGAAACACAGGTGACACAGTGGCAGTAACCGGTGCTGCGGATTTTCTCGGCAGCCATATATGCCGCGCCTTATTGCACTGCGGATATGCGGTGCGCGCTGTTACGCACGAAGGTAGCAATGGCAAACTTCCCGCTGATCTGAGCGAACAGGTCGAATTACAGCCGGCCGATGTCCGCAACCCCGAGTCGTTAAACCAAGCATTCCAACATGCTCACGCCGTCGTCCACAGCACTGATATTATGACCGTTGACGCTGATCCCAAAGGGTTGGCTGACGAAGTCAACTTGACGGGTACTCGCAATGTGATTCAAGCATGTATCTGTAACGGCGTCCGCCGACTGGTACACATCAGTTCCATACACGCATTCAGCCCGTTGCGCGGAACGACGCTGAGTGTCAGTTCAAAACTGGGTCAAAATTCCAAAATTCCCTACGTAGCCACCAAAGCCGAAGCGCATATGAGCGTGCTCGACGCGGCGAGAGGCGGTTTGCTCAATGCATCTATCGTCTGTCCTTCGGGCCTCATAGGTCCCGGCGACAGCGAGCCGACCCGCGTCGGTAGCGTGTTGCTCGCCATGGCACGCAAGCAACTCCCGTGTCTCATCGACGGGGGATTTTGGTGGGGCGACGTGCGAGACGTGGCGAATGCCATAGCCAATGCGGTAGAGGCGAACGGATACGGGGGCGAGGTTTATTTTACTGCGGGGCAATATACAAAGGCCAGCCAATTGGTGAGTCTGTGTTCCCAAGTTCTGGGGCGTAATGTAAAGCGTCCTGTCGTGCCCTATTCTCTAGCCCAGACAGTGTTGCCCTTAATTAAATCACGTGCTGCAAAGCGCAACCTATCGTCTCTTTACTCCCGCAATTCGCTCAAACTCTTGCGCGACTGCCCGGCATCCATTGATGAATCCCTAGCGATAAGTCAATTGGGATACAAGTCTCGGCCACTTAAAGAATCGATCCGCGATGCCCTCAATTGGTTCACAGAGCAGAGAATTCGTTTTTAATCGGAGAATTTTCATCTTTGAAATTCTCACGCGCTTGGTATTGAGAGCCCTTTACGGCTCTTCCTCCGCGTATGGCTGGTCGCCCACTTTTTCCTGTAGGCGGCGCAATTCCCCGCGCAATTGGCGCACCACTTCCGCATAGGCCGGGTCGTGGTACACATTGACCAATTCGCACGGATCCTTTTCCAGATCGAACAATTCCCACTCCGGCTCTTTGCGCTCGTCTAGGGCACCAGGCTGGCTTAAGGCATCGGCATAGTAGTAGATGAGCTTGTAGCGCAGGGTGCGGACTCCGTAGTGGGCGTACACGTGGTGGTGTGCCAAGTGCATCCAGTAGCGGTAGTACATCGTCGTCTGCCAGTCGTCCGGGGTTCGTCCCTCCAGCACGGGGCGCATGGAGCGGCCTTGGAAGACATCGGGAATGGCCACGCCAGCGTAGTCGAGGAACGTGGGCGCAAAGTCAACGTTGAGAATCATGTCGGCACTGACGCTGCCGGCGGCAATGGCGCGGGGATAGCGGATGAGGAAGGGCATGCGCAGCGATTCCTCGTACATGAAGCGCTTGTCGTACCAGCCGTGGTCGCCGAGGAAAAAGCCCTGATCCGAGGTATAGACGACGATGGTGTCGTCGGCAATGCCCTCGGCGTCGAGATAGTCGAGCACGCGGCCGACGTTGTCATCAACCGAGGCAACGCAGCGCAGATAGTCCTTTATGTAGCGCTGGTACTTCCACTTTTTCTCCTCTTCCGGGGTCAGGCCTGCGGGTACAGGCTGCTTGAGATCGGTGGCGTTGAGGTCGCGGTCAACGCGCATTTTGGCGGCTCCGGCGGCAGCCGCCCGATTCTGGTAGTCGTCGTCAAAAGTCTTTGGCTCGGGAATATCCTCGTCTTCGTACAGGTGGGCGTGTTTTTCGTCCGGCTCCCAAGGGCGGTGCGGGGCCTTGTGGTGGTACATCAGGCAAAAGGGCCGCTCCTTGTCGCGTTCCCGGAGCCAGTCGAGCGACAGGTCGGTGATAATATCGGTGGTGTAGCCTTGGTATTGAACCTTGTCGCCGTTGCACACCATTTCCGGGTCAAAGTAAGGGCCTTGGCCCTGGAGGATGTTGTAGTAGTCAAATCCGGTGGGCCAATGGGCCGGCCCCTGGCCTAGATGCCACTTGCCGACCATAGCGGTCTGATAACCGACGCCCTGCAAGAGCTTGGCAAAGTTGAGCTGGCGGTTGTCATGGCGCGAGTTTAAGGTGGTCATGCCGTTGATGTGATTATACGTGCCGGTGAGGATGGTGGCGCGGGAGGGGCCGCAAATCGAATTGGTGCAAAAGCAGTTGTTAAAGCGCATGCCGCCTTGGGCAATGCGGTCGAGGTTGGGCGTGGTGTTGATGCGACTGCCGTAGCAACTCATGGCGTGGGCCGCGTGATCGTCGGTCATAATGAAGAGGATATTGGGACGCGACATGGAACTCCTTGCGAAAGAGGATTAGTAAATGACAGCGACGGGGCGCACAGCCACGTCCTCGCCCGAAGCGGCACCGAGATCAATGTGGCAGAGGTACAGACCCGGAGGCACCAGCGCCCCTTGGGCATCGCGCCCAGACCACGTGTAGGACTCACCCATAGCGGCCAACTCGGCCACCACGCGACCCGCCAAGTCGAATACCCGCACCCGCGGCGTCGCCGTCTCCACCTTGAAGACCACGAAGCGAATATGCACTTGGTCGTTGACCCCGTCGCCATTGGGCGTAAGGGTGGCCGGAGCCAGTTCTAGATCGCCGATGAGTCGGTCGCTACCGGTCAGGTCCGGCAGGAGCACCACGTTGGCGCGCCGCGCCGCAGCCTCCACGGACTGCCACAGGCCCGGTCGGTCTCCATGACCAAGCTCCGCGCTGAATACCGTGGCATTGCGCCACAGACGCGCAGTGAAATGCACTTCTAGCGAATCGCCGCCAACGCGCTGGCCCAAGGCCACGAATAAAGAGTCGCCCCGCTGCGAGACCTCCTCTAGAGCGATAGTCTCGCCGGCAAGAGTTACTTCCACCGCTCCAGTCTCCAGCCAGCCGCCGGGAGCGGCGAGCCGCAGCCGGTCGAAGCCGCTGTCGTCTTCGGCAGCCGTCGGCCACAACATATAGGTAAAGCGCGTGTCCTCGTTGGGCTGGGCCTCGCGCGGCCAAATCTCCCCCTTGGCCTCGGTCACCAAGGCGTCCTCAAACTCAATCGACAGCGAGCGCAACACGGGCGCGACTTGCGGATCCTCGGTCGAGAGCAGGGCCTCTAGCTGGATGAAGCGGCGCGGGCTATCCGACTGGAAGACTTCGCCCGAGAGCTGATAGACATTGCTCCACGCGCCCCAATCTTCGCCTACGACCAGCGCGGTATCCACCTGCCCGCGCAGCACCTTGGGTGAGCTGAGCCACTTCTCTTCGGTTACTATTTCGCCAATCTTGTTGTGATACGTGTACTCCTCGCTGAGCTTCACGCCCGAGCGGGAGCGCAGTTGCATCCGCGTTCCCACCGGCAAATCCGCGTCCCACAACAGGCGCTTTATCGCCTTGGCACGGCCATCGCCGACGACCTTGCCCAAGTCGATAAAGCCCGAGCGCAACACCGCTTGCGCTGGATAGCCGGGCGAAAACAGCATCAGTTCGGCCGCACGCGCGTGCCACTCATGCGAAGTCAGGAAGCCGTGCCAGAACAGGTAGCGCACTTTGCGCGGCTTGAACAGGTAGCGATAGTGCCGCTCTGGACCGGCGAAGGGATTTTGCTCGTTGCCGTGGCCCACCAAGCGATCGTAATCTACCTCGCCCGAGGTCGTGCGCCGACCGTCCGAGACCAAGAAGGCGAATCCCGTGCCTCCGTTGCGCACCGAAGAGCCGGAAGCCCCCTCGCCCTGGTTGTTGAAGTAGAGGAATATCTCGTCAATCCAGAATTGGGCCCCGAGGTCCAGTTCCCACCACAGCCCTTCGTTGCGCCAACCAGAGGTAGCTCGGTAGGTAGTGAACTTGTTGGCATAGGTATTCATGTCGCCGTCAACCAAGCCCTCCACGTCGCGGACGACTAGGCCGGTTTTGAAGATCCCTCCGCGCTCTAGGACGCCGAGGATAACATTGTCGCCGACAGCGCTCACCTCGACCTCGGCGAGAGCTGCGTCCGCACTCTGCTCATCGACGCCGATGCGAATGTACTGGATAACCCGAAAACGCGACGCGTCCTCAAACGCCACATCTAGGCCGGGGTCTAGGACCCGCGTGACGTCGTTGCGCCCGCTCAGCCCGATGCGAATCTCGGTCTCTTGGTTGGGCAAGGTCGTCTGATACACCGACTCAAAGCGGAAGATATCCTTGCGGGGATCAATCGTCCCTCCCGTGGCCACATAGACCGTAAACTGCCGCAAGGGACGCGCGCCTTCTTGGTCGGGAAAGCGCAAGCGCAACTCTTGGGCCAACACCGCCCGCCCGAGATCAATCTCGACTTCCCATTTGGCCAGCGGATCGGCCGGGTCGGGCTGCCAGAAGGTGTTGGCGTCGCCGTCGATGATATTGGCGGCGTCCCTTGGATTGGACCCAGCCCGGAAGATGCCGCCCTGAACAGCTTTCCGCTCCATCGTATCGTGGAAAAACCGGCTCGCATTGCGCACGGGATCGATGTTCTTGCGGAACTTGACCAGCTCTAAGTGCCCAGACGGGCCGAGCTGTACCAACCCTTGCGGCAGTTGCCAAGTCTGCCACTTTTCGGCGCTGTCAAAGGTAAACACCTCAGCCGCGAGGGGGCGGGCTAACAGGCTGAGAGTCGCACACCAGAAAAATATCTTCATGCGTTGCTCCCTTAATAGGCCAAGCCAACAGGCAGAAGTGCCCGCCCGTGCTGGGCCTCAGTCACCAACGCCAAATCCAATAAGTACAAGCCCGGCGGCAAAAGTGCGCCCTGCGCGTCGCGGCCATCCCAAAAGGCCCGCTGCGGGCCAGTCCCCTGTGCGCCGACCTCCACGTGGGCGCGGCGGTTGCCCGCCAAGTCGTACACATCGAGTATCACCGGCACGGGAGCGGGCAGTAGGAAGAGCGCGTACTCTATAGCTAAACGGTCGTTGACCCCATCGCCGTTGGGCGTGACGACCCCGCTCGACAAGCGCACGCGCTGGACGATCTTCGCGGCCGGGTTCGCAGCCCCGAGCACCCGCAGGCTATTGGTGGAAACAGCGGCGCTGGCGTCGCCCGGCTCAATCGGCTGCGGCAGGCGGTTTTCGTCCTCGGTCAACACTTCGCCGGTAAAGGTCGTCGCGCGCGCAAAGACTTCCGCAGCAAAAACTACCCGCAGCGGCTCGTTGGACGCGGCAGTCACTTTGTGCGGCAGCAATACCTCCAAGCTCGCGTCGCCTTCGACCACGGCCAGCGGCTCGACGGCCGCGAGCGGGTCGCCCATTTCCAAGCGCGCAAACTCGGGCGCAATGCCCGTGTGGATCCGCACCCGGTCAAAGCCACCCTCAGCGGCACTGGCAAACGAGGCGCGCACGTCGTACACAAACGTCTCCCGCGCCCCCAGCTCGACTTGGACAAAACCCGGAGGAGGCTGCATGTCGGCGGCACGCGCAACTTCGCCTACAATCTGCGCGGCCAAGGGCGGCGAGGTCTCAATCCACAGCGAATCGAGCTCTACCCAATCACCAAAGGCCCGGCTTTGCAGGGTGATTTGGAGCTGCAAATGCGAGCCGTTGCGCAGGTCGAGCCAAGTGCCGGATTCTGTAATGGGGCTAGACCAAAAAGACCAATTCTCGCTGTCGTAGCCAATGGAAGCGCGAATGCCGGGCTGGCGGTCGATTTGCAGGATGCCCTCGGTCTCAGGCAGGCGTAGGTCGTTTTCGTAGCGCTCTCGCGTCACTACAAACTCCCGGCCCGAGTCCGTGTATTCTCGGTAGACGTTGGGGTCGCCGTCGCGGCCGGCCCGCACCTCCACCTCCACCCATGCCTCGGCGTCTGACACGACCACGGCTTCTTCGCCGACCATCCGCATGGTGCGCGCGGCCCACGCCAAGCGGCCAAAGTTCACCTCGGCCCCCAAGTCGAGAATTTTGCTGCGGTAGATGGCTCGCTTGGGCACGCCGCGGCCGGTGAGCACAAATTCGGCAATGGTGCCGCGCACCGTATTGCTGTCGGTAGTGCGCTGCTCGTCGAGCACAGATGCTTTGCGCTGGTAGCGCACAAAGCGCACGTATTGCTGGGGGAAATCGATCTCGACCTCTGGGTCGAAGTTGACCGGCACGTCGGCGATGAGGGTGTTCAAGCGGTGATAGCCCTTTTGCGCGAGGATGTCGCCCGCCTCGGCGGCAATGCTCACCTCAAAGGCTGGCACGGGGTCTTGATTGAGCGGCACGCCGTCGGAGCGGGTTCCCTCGGTCGGCGTGACAAACCCAAAGCGTGCGGCCGGCACGGGCACGCCGATGTCGATGGTCCAATAGCCATCGCGGGCGGTGTTGTACGTGCTTCGCAGCCCATCCACGTAGAGCGGGCTGTCGAAGTACGAAGTCCGGTTGACATTGGTACCGTCCAGGTACCACAGCCGCGGCTGATGCCCGTCGATGTACCCTAGTTCGCGCGGGGCGATCAGTTCGGACCAACCCGCTACCGACAGAAACATGTTGTCGCTGTCGGCAAAGTACACGGGCCGGATGCGCTCGGCGTCGATATCCACGATGATCCGCGTGGTGTCGCTTTCGTCCCACGCTAGCCCGGCCCCGCCGATTTGCCACAGCGATATTTGCGCTTCCGCCGAGGAGCACAGCACAAGTGTGAGCAGTGCGATTCTGTACATCGGTGCGCGTACCATCACGCCCTCCTGTTGAACGGCACTCAATATAACGCAATGCGCAATGGCAAGCTATTGACGCGAGCGCGTCTTACTACCTTTATATGCCAACCTATCCAACCCCAAACAAGGAGCTTTTCCAGATGGGCAAATCAGGGTACGACGATACCCCCATGCTACCCAACTCTCCCTATTGCGTCCACGATCACCAACGGCCCGCCCCGGCGGTCGTAACGCCCGGCCACGACAACAGCCCCCCCTCCGACGCGGTCGTCCTCTTCGACGGCACCAGCCTCGACGGCTGGCAGAGCGCCAACGGCGGCGACGCCCCTTGGCAAGTGGCCGACGGCTACATGGAGGTCGCGCCCCGCTCCGGCGACATCGTCAGCACAGCGCGCTTTGGCGATGTCCAGTACCACCTCGAATTTGCCTGCCCCAGCGAGGTCAAAGGCGAGAGCCAAGGGCGCGGCAACAGCGGCGTTTTCCTCATGAGCCTGTACGAGATCCAAGTCCTCGACGGGTACGACAACCCCACGTATGCCGACGGCACCACGGCCGCGGTCTATGGCGAGTACCCGCCGCTGGTCAACGCCTGTCGCCCGCCCGGCGAGTGGCAGACCTACGACATCTTCTGGACGGCCCCGCGCTTCAACGGTGCCGAGCTAGTCAGCCCGGCCTATCTGACCCTGGTGCACAACGGCGTCTTGGTCCACCACCACGTCGAGGTGTTAGGCCCCACGGGTCATCGCGGCGTCTATCGCTACGAAGTGCATCCCCCCACCGGCCCACTGCGCCTGCAAGACCACGGCGACTTAGTGCGCTATCGCAATATCTGGGCGCGGCCTGTAAAGGGGTACGACGAAAGCTGAGAGAGTCTATACCCAGTAAATGGAATTGCCGGTCATACCCGTAAAGTAGTCGATAACCAGCCACATCCCTGCCACGGAAAACTGGCCGAGAATCAATCCCAAAAAGAAAGGACAAGCCAACCGAAAATAGGTCGGGCCTCCGTACTTGAGAATGATGGCTTTGATTAGCCAAGCCAAAAAGACACTAAAAGAAATGTAGTTGGTCAGGTAAGTGCTGGCACTGACGGCATACCCGAGCGGGTGCAAAGGCCACCAGAACAGGTGGTGACGCGCGATCATCAGCACAGCCATGACCCCGCCGCCAGCTAGGGTCGAGATCCAGCCTACCAGATCGGGTCCGTCTAGCGTATGGAGTTCGCGCGCTACAAATCTGAAGGGCACTTGGGGGCCACTGATGAAGAACCAAGGCTCTAAATTAACGCCGCCGTAGGTATAGCTCAGATAGAGTACTACCCAGATCGAAGCCCCCAGACTAATACAGATGGCCAGCATGATGGCGGCAAAAAGTGCCCGTTTGCTCCCATGCAAATACTCTTCGGCCAATTTGAGGCCATTGGCACAAGACGCCAAGACAAAGGTGCGGATGTCAGCGGCCCAAACATAAGTGAAACTCAGTGCCGTGAGGGTCTGGCCTCCGAGCACTGCAGATCCCAGACCCGAGGTGACAAAATCCGCGGCGATCAGCGGTGCCCGAGTGGCGGCAATGCCGCCTTCGGCCACGACCCGGGTAATGCCGACAAACAGCGTGAACATGGCAAATAAATAGATGGGCACCACCCACCACGCCAGCCCCGCCAGTGCCAGCCAAACCCCTATAAAGAGGCTCGTGGCTATAAGGCCGAAAACAGCACTCCGATAGGAGAGTATCTCGTCCGAATCATCGACATCTGGAAGCCCCCTAAACGCCTTGCGGCAAACTCGCACCAGATGCCGGCGGGCCATCCACAGACTGAAAAATACCAGCACGATCATGGCACCCATGCCCTGGTGGGCGAAAATCGGGAAGGTGGCGAAATTGAGCTTTTCTGTACTCGCCACACCCAGAACGCCAAGAGTGCCTTCCTGGACGCGGCCGACTAGGTTAAAAAACCAGACGCTAAAAGCGATATCGAGATTGACCAGAAAGGCAAAACCCACCATGGGGAAGCTCAGGGCAATCTGCAGGTTGGTGGTATTGCGGAAAAGCGGGATGCTGGTGACCAGAACGATATCGGGGACAAAGTCGTAGTAATTGTGCAGGGCGCGGATGGAGCCGATGACAAAGGGAATGGCAAAGCCCGCCCACATAATCGGATTCTTAAAAAAGGGACTGAGTCTGTCCGCTGGCTTGCCCTCGGCAATCATGGCGATGGGCACCTGAATGAGCGGAAAGTTCAGGCGTTCGTCCTGGATCCAAGGTCGTCGCAAGATGACTGCAATGCAAATCATGGCCACGTACACGCACAGAATGAGAGGCATCCAAGCCAATAGGGGCACTAACCAAGCGGACCACGGTATGGGCATCCCCTGGGGCAGACCTTCGTAGAAATACCGGGCCGCATCGTAGTCTTGCGGTACGAGCCAAGAACGAACAAAAGGATGAATCAGCGCCGCCCACTCGTTTTCCGGCGTGGCGTAGTAGAGCACGCCGCTAGTGATGGGTAGAAGGTATTCGGTGAGCCCCATACTGGGGATGGCGCAGCCCACGATGGCCATGATATAGACGACCACCAGTTCCTGACGCCGCAGGCCCAAGCGGGGATGCAGGGCCTTGAGCCCGGTTTGAATAAAAAACACAAAGAGAAAAAACAAAAAAATAGCGCCAGCCGTACTGAAATCGAGGGCAAAGTTCGAGCCGCGCAAGATCATGTTGCTGTAGGGCGCTATAGTGCTGATGCCCAAGGTCATCAAAGACCCAACCAGCAGGGAGCGCCCCGTAACACCCGCTGCGGAAGCCGCGCCCTGATTTTTCTTTTTTATACCTTGCATCCGATAACTCTGATACTTGCGCCAAGGATGGAGCGGATGCGCAATCTACGCAAAAGATGAAAGACCTCTTGTGCCGTCAGACCGTATATACTATAAGATGGTTCTCTGCATCTGCCAGTAAGCCCCATTGACGAAAGGAAGTGCAATGACTGTCTCTGCTGCCCTCAAAGAGCAACGCGTTACTACTTTTACGAAAGCTGAAGAGATCTACACTAGCGCCGCCAATACGACGAATCTGTGGATGGGTCGGCAGGACGAAGGCATCCGCCTATTTCGCGGCCAAGTGGTCGAAAACGACGCGCCAGGCTCGGGCCGTTCAGACCAAGAAGGCATCGAGCCTTTTGTAGAGTTGTGCGGCCAGACGGTGTTCCGCAAAATCCTGCATTTGGATAATCCGGCTGTACTGGGAACCCAGTTGGCGTTTATCGCCAAGGAATGCCAAGACAACCAAGCCACCCTCCAGTTTACAATAAACGGGCACTCGGTCCTGCGTCCCCCCTCGCGCCAAGCCGCACCCCGTGCCAAGCAGTATTGGGAGTTGATAGTCGGGGAATGGAGTTGGAGCCGCTGGTACTACGTGGATATTCCGCCAGAGACGCTACAGCTAGGCGACAATGAGATTGAAGTGGCCGCTGTAGAAGGCTTGGCCGGCTGGCAGCTAATGGTGGCGGACTATCGCGATTTTTACAAGGGCATGGACGATCCTGTAACGCTTCCCCACGCCAGCCGCTATAGTACCGACGGCGGCCAAACTTGGGAAGCAGAGCGCGGGGAATACGTACTGCGTCTGGCCCTTGACCGCTTTCGCAGCAACGGCGAGCTGGTCTCCAAGGTCATCGACGCGGCTGGCGAGTCGGACGACGCGGTTAAAAGCGAGCGCAGTCTGCAGCGCATAACCCTAGACTGGGAAGCGGATATCCCCGAGGGGACCCGGCTCGATTGGGCTTTGCGAACCGGCTCTCGTCCCATCTGGGATGCAGACCACTGGAGCGACTGGCAGGTCTATGACGGACAACCGGCAACCATCAAAGGCCGTTATATCCAGTGGAAGGTCGATTTTTCAACCGCGAACGGGTTGCAATCCCCTGTGCTCAAAAGTGTCCAGATCAACGCCGACTTCCAGCAAGGAGAGCGGTTTACAGGCCGCTTAGTCAGCGCCAAGAACGCCCAGATCCTACGGCCGTCTATTCCCATGCCCTATGAGGACTATCGCGCCCAACTACTGCGGGATTTGCGCCGACAATGCGAACTGGACGCGGTGGTGGCCGGAGCACAGACCGAATTCGCTAAAATCGCGCGACTGCACCGCTGGGCGTATCACATCCCCCTGAGCGACTGTAGCCATTTCCCGTGGGACCCGCTCGCCTGGGTTTGTCTCGAACGGAACGAGGATGGCTCCATGCGGATGAACCAGTACGCACAGCGGCGGCGCGACCACATGTGCCTCTATCCCAATGTGGTCTTAGTAGCTGCCTGTTTGAGTATGGGCATCCCCGCTCGCCACCTCAATTTCCACAGCGAGGGGATGACCGGCCACGAAATCGCCGAGGTCTGGTCCAATGACTACGGCAAGTGGATGCACCTAGATGCCACCCGCGATTACTACTGGTACGACCCCAAAACCCTAGTGCCGCTGGACACCCAAGAGATCCACCAAGTGCTGGCCGAGCGGCTAGAGCGTCCCGAACGTTGGGATCGCCCTTACCTTTTTCACCAAGACTTGGAGGCCGTGGTAAAAGACCTGCCTATCGCCTTCTACGATGGGGACTACGAGCATTCCACCGAGGAGGGTTCACTCTTTTTGTTCCGCTCGTTTTGCCACTTCCGCATCGTGCCGCGCTTCGACGTGTTCAGCCGGCCCCGCCCCCTGCCGGTGAGCCAAGGTACCGAAGTGTGGTCGTGGAACGGCTACCTCAACTGGGCCGACGACCAAGTCCCGCCGCTACCCCACTTTACCCGGCACGCGAATCGACGGGCGGATTTCTACCCGACGCTCAATCAAACGCGGTACGTCGCCGAGGCCATTGACGAACTCCAGCTACGCATTTATCTGGAGACGGAAACTCCCGGTTTTACGACCTTCCAAGAGCGGATCGACGGGCAGTCATGGCAGGAGTGTCCGGCCCAGATCGACTGGCCGCTGCACGAAGGACTGAACGTGCTGGAGATGCGCGCCTTGAATAACATGGGAATACCGGGCGTGGTCAGCGCGTTGAACGTCGAGGTATGAACAAATAACCGCAAAAAATTATTGATAAATAAAAAAAATCAACTTATCATAGGCAGCCCAACCGGAACCAATCCAGTTTTAGGAAAGGAGGCTTAAGGCATTGAATTTCGCTTTCTAACTATCTTTTTAATGAACAATCGCGTTTTAAACTAAACGAAGGAGAAGCAATGAGATTCTTGAAAAGTATTACTATCGGGGCTGCATCCCTGCTGCTTGCGGCAGGAACGGCCAGCGCCCAGTTCGTCCATGCTGGTAACCCCGATGTTACTAGCCTGGCCGATATGACCAGCGGCGGCAGTCCTACGGTCCTAGAGATCGAAGGCTTGGCGGATGTATCCGACTACGCGTTCGATGGTTCAGACCTCGAAATCCCTTTTACCCTTTCGGGTAGCGGCGCCACGGTCTGGCTGATCATCTACCATGCCGACGCGAATCCTCCCTTGACCATTACCGGCGAAGGGCCGGCACCCTATAACGATCCCGAGCATCCCGATCCGGGCTGGCACGTGTACGAAGGGGTCAATCCCTTGGTATTCAAGTCCAACGGCGAGCGCTTTGAAGAAGGCGACAACGCCATCGTTTGGAACGGCCACGACAACGACGGCAATGTGGTGCCCGCAGGAAGCTACAAGCTGTTCCTAGCCGCCTTTGACGACGAAGCCGCACCCCATCTGGTGGCCGGTGCCGTCTTCCGCAAACTGGGGACTCCGGGTCGCTTCATCATCGACACGGCCAACAACCGCGTCTTCGACCATACTCGCAACAACAATATGAACAACGACTGGATCGAGAACCTTGAGGGATTCGATCTGATCGACCACACTGCCATCATTGATGCGGGCGGAGGCACGCCACTATCCGGCGTGCCGCTCAACAGCGATATGACCGAGTTCATCGGTATCGGCCAGTCCAACCGCCTCATGCGCTGGACCGTGGACTGGGATTCCAATCGCCTTGCTCCGGAGGAGGACTGGGGCATTGATAACGACGCCGAGAACGGCATTATCAACATTGAGGAACTGCCCGGCAGCCCAGGGCAGCGCACCCTCATCACCAATCCCGACAAGACCGTCGCCTATGTCACCGCCGGCGTGACCGGCACGGTGGCCCAAATCGTCTCCTACGACGTCGAGACCGGTGCCAAGCTAGACACTTGGGACGTGACCGACCTGTTTATCTACGATAATGCAGGCTCCGACCGCGTCGGTGGGCCGATGGAAACGGCCGCCTTTTACAATGGCGAGCCCCCTCCCGAAGGCATCACCACTACCTCCCACCACACTTCGTGCATCGTGCGCCACAGCTACGATGGCGACCTGATGTGGATGAACCGCAACGGCGACGGCTTTGGCGATACCCGCGCCTTCAATTCGGATGACGGCACGTTTGGCGACCTGCTCTACGGCCATACCGAAGCGCCCAACTTCAAGTACTCGATTTTCGCCAACAAATGGGGCTGGGTCTCGGTCTGTGAAAACGGCTTGGACAACACCAGTTTCGGTGCCATGCTCGGTGAAGACGGCTCCGGCCTGTTCAAGTTTGAGCCCAAGGAGGCACCGCTGACTTGGTCGCAGCATGTGGCCGTAGTCGACGAGGGCGACGACTGGGACGGCGTGTACATGATTGTCGGCGGTTTCGGCGATGCCTTGGCTTCCAACGAATGGGTGCCCGAGGATGTCGGCGTAGTGCCGCCCACCCATCCGGTGGCTCAGTTCCCTTATGATCAGAAACAGGTGACTTTGGGCTCGGTCGGCACTGCGATCGCAGAGGTGGAAGGTGCCGCCACGCCCAACGCTCCTGCTCTGGGCGATGCGTACCCCAATCCCTTCAACCCCGAAACCACGATTCGTTTCGACCTGCCTTGGCAAGTGCCGCTTCAGATCAAAGTTTACAACCAGACTGGCCAGTTGGTGCGCGTGTTGGCCAATCAGGTTATGGGGCCGGGTAAATTCACTGTCACGTGGGACGGCAGAGATGACAGCGGTGCAGAAGTATCCACTGGAGTGTACCTCTACCGGATTGAAGCACCCAATCTACAGTTGAGTAAAAAGGTCACATTCCTCAAATAAAGTGACTGACTTAGTAAGTGCTGCCGGCTGGTACGCCGGCAGCACTTATTTTATGCAGGTAAACAACGGTGCGAATCGATATATTCTTTCGCCTGCCAGCGGTCCTGATGGCCTTAGCGCTGCTGTGCAACAGCAGCCTTTCCGCTCAAGACCTCTCGCGTGCCACTATCTCTAGCTGGCCCACGACTACGTATTATCTCGGCTTTTTCGAATTTGCAAGCAAAACGGACGGCCAGATTCAGATCGTCGCCGGGGGCCACTATACCCTCTATCTCAACGGCGATATAGTAGGTAGCGATCAGGGGCCTGACGCGGCACAATCCTACGAAGTTTCCTTTAAGCGCCGGGTAAATCACGTAGCCGTAATCGTCCAACACGATGGCCGGCAGAGTCCGTACGGCCTGTTCTGTGTGCTGAATGGAGGGGAAGAGCATTTTGTCAGTTCACCCACGGATCGGGTCAATCCCTGGTTCTGGACCGGCACCCCGCTTTCCAACGAGGAAGATGCGGATTGGATGACCATCCGCCAGAGGGATTTAGGGGATTACGAGGAAAACGGCGAAGCCGTGCGCTGGCAGCCCGTTCAGGCCGGCAGTCTCGACCCAGGTATCTATGCCGAGTTTGTGGACTTGGATCTGACCAGGAACTGGAGTATGGCGGGGTTCGCCGGTGGCCTGGCCAGCCATCAAGGCGGATTGCAACTGCGCGACTTGGCTGGCCAGAATATGGCCTTCAATACGCTGTCGACCGAGCCCAACATGGTGGACGGCAACCTCAGCACTTCAGTGAATTTTCGCAAGGGAGCCGGTGCGCTTTTACAGAGTGTTGAAACTGATCTAGGTCGCCTTTTCTCCATTGAGCGGGTGCGGGTAATCACACAGCCCCCTTCTAGTAGAACGAGTTACGAAGATCTCTCGCTGCGCGGGTATAGCATTCTAGTGAGCAAGGACGGGGTCGGATTCCTAGAAGTCGGATCGCAGAATCAGATTGCCACGTTTCAGGAAAGTGAAGTGGTCTTTCCGCCTATTCCCGCCCGTCACGTGCGCCTGACTATCACCGAGTTTTCCAATCGCAATGCTGCGCCGCGTATGGGCGAGCTGGAGGTTTACGTTCAAGGGCTGGACCAGCAGGGCACATACCGGTCTCCCCCACTGAATCTGGGCACCGATGATCCGAAGAATTTTGAACGGGTCCAATGGTTCGGCCAAGTGCCGCCTAACGCGGAAATGAGTCTGCGCTTTCGCAGCGGCGACGATGGCCAAGTCTGGAGCGCCTGGTCGGACTGGTCGCCGGATCTCGACAGACCGCTGGACGTCCCCGAGCCGCGCCATTTCCTGCAATTCGAATCCCGCCTTGCGACCCAAGCGTTGACGGAGGGGCCAGTGCTAGACAGCCTAGTTGTCTTCTACGACAGCGGTCCCACCCCGGCCACTCGGGCAGCGGCCTCAATTTTGCCGCTACGCGCTTCGATTGGCGTGGATACGCTTTTTACCTATACGCTTGAGTTAGACATCGGGGCCGATGATGCCGGGATTGGCCGCTTGGCGATTATAACCCCGTGGCCGGCCAGTCTGGCTAGAAACGATGTTCAAGGCCTAGGTGATGCTGGCATTGCCGATGTGGTGGCCAGTAATGACTCCCTAGTGTTGGTTTTCGACCCGCCTATCACCTCCGAAACCGGCACTACGGAACTGGTCGTACCCTTCACTACCCGGCTGCTGGCGGCTAGCCACGCCTTCCAAGGATTGCTTTTTCCCCCAGATGCGGTTTCCTCGCTGCGAATCCAAGAGCGCGAGGGCACCGATCCAAATACTGGATTGGCGTATTCCATTACTGCCTCGGCAACCGATTTCGACATCGCTATCCTCGACGATGTGCAGGCCCATCCTGCAGCCTTCACGCCTAATGGCGACACCATCAACGACGAAGCCATTTTGGGCTTTGTTTTGGGGCGAGTGAATGATGCCCAAGTCCACTTTGAAATCTACGATCTGGGCGGCCGCTTGGTCCGCACTCTCCCTGCACACAAACTCAATGCCGGGAACTATGCGCCTAGATCTGGGCTCGACGCGAATCTGCCTGGTCGCTGGGACGGACGCGGAGATGACGGCGCAGTACTGCCGCCCGGCTTGTACGTGTTTCGCGTTGTCGTAAATCTGAAACCCGACAAAAAAGTGGGAACGGGCGTTATAGGCCTAGCCTACTGAAGTGTGTAGGTCAAAGCGTTTGCGGTCGTTTGCTGTTCACCCGAGCTATCTCAGCGGGTAATTATTTTTTGCCTCGTGTCCCGCCCAAGACTCGAGCATTGGGCCACTGTAATTCACGTTATGAAACGTGCACCTATGCACCATACTCTCAGCTATGCCCTTAGCGTTCTTTGCCTGCTGCTAGCGGTTGGCGCTGACCTAGTCGAGGCCCAATTTCTATCGCGGGACTATCGACGCTTGTGGGCCAATGAGCTGTTTGAAAACTACGGTGCATCGGGCTATCGCGACTATGATCTAGAAGACGAGAATCGCCGCTTCGACCTATTTGGCGACCTGCTGATCGATGGCGTCGACGTAATTGAGTACAGCGAAATTCGCCGCGACGCGCCTGGGATTAGGGGCAGTTTTGAATCCCGCAATGCGCGCTACGATCGCTTCTTCCAGAAGCTGATCATCGCCAACGAGGGCTTCGGTTCCTGGTCCTCTCGCCTGATAATTGGAGACCACATCCGCACCTTTTTCACTCCGATGACCTTGAATCTGCCTAGCTACAGCGGCATTCGCTGGGACGGCTCTTCTCGCAAAAGCCGTTTCAGCATTATTGGCACGCATCTTACCGATCCGGTGCTCGCGTCGGGTTTAGGATCCCTCGAACAAAACGCAACCCAACGCCGGATCTTTGGTACGAGCCTGTTCGGCGGACACTGGGAGAGCCAGATCGGCGATATCCTTACGATAGGCTCCACCTATGTCAACGTGCACCGCTTTGACGCTGAAGCCAATGCCAAAACCAACAGCTTGCGAGGCACCGTGCCTCAGGTAATGCAAAACGGCTTGCGCAAGGTATTCGTCTTTATTAGCGACGATGCACCGTACAGAGGTTCTGGTGCCGAAGTGCACCAATTGGATATGTTCGTAAACGACATCCCTGTACTGCCTGTGCGGGTGGGCCGGATCAACAACCTGCTCGAACACCTCCCAGTGACTACGGATTTGAGCAGCACGATTCTGTTGCAGCCACACGAAATTGGCTATTTACGCCGCAACCGCGACTGGCTGCACGCAGTGGTCGATGCCAGCAATACGCCTTTTTTTCGTTCTCTACTGGCCGGTATTACCCAAGATGTGCCCCCCGCGACTCAAGCTGCTCCCCTTAGCGCCCACGACACGGACGTCATCTATTATGAATATGTCGTGCCTGATACGGTGAGCCGGATCGATTTCAGTGCCGTCGTGGCCAATGACTACAGCGTAGATGTGGTCGGAGCTGTACAGGTGCCGCTACTGGCACCGGGAGATAACGATTTTTACTACGATTGGCACAATGCGGCACGCGCCACCGGCCAAGCCGGCCAGCGCAGCAATTTGCGCCAAATCCAATTCAACTACGGTTTCCCCACTGGCCTCTCGCTACTGGGTCTTAATTTTGCAGCCACCTTTATGGGCTTTCAACTGCAGGGGGAACTCGCCCGCAGCACGACCTTTTTCAAGGTGCCCGAAGCTCAAGGCAAGCGCTACAAGCGCGAAAGTTCAATGTATTACTTCAACATGCTACGTCCTGTATACGACCGGGCAGAGGTGGGCTTCGAGTTGTTCGACGTGCCGCACGACTACACCACAGATTTTTCTTTGTTTTTTTCTTCAAAGGTAGGCCCCACCGTCGGCGGCCGACTCTACGATTCGTTCGCACTAGTCGAGGATAACGACGACCTAGACGACTGGCCCGACCGGGTAGAGCGCAACGATCCATTGGCACCGTATTTGAGCGCCAGCGGCCAAGGCCACGGCGTGTATCCCGGCTTCGATCCTGACGGTGACGGCGTCCTCGATTTTAATCTAGACTTGGATCGCGGCTCCGACGCTACACAGCCCTTTATAGGCTACTACGCCGAACTGCCTAGCTTGGTTTTTGGTGATGATTTCGACAACAACGGCATCGTCGATTTTCGCGAAAACGACAATCTACCCGATTACCTATATCCAGTGGACCATCGCGGCTTGCATGGTTTTGTCTCGCTGCAACCTACTGATCGCACCCAGTTGCGGCTGGGCCTATACCGGGTGCGTCAGCCGGCCCTAGGCACACGCAACCACTCCCGTTATTTGGAAACCCAGTACCAGCGCGACTGGAAAAATTGGGGCTATGTGCGCCTTAGTTACCGCATTAAGCGGACGCGAGACAACATCCAGAATACGACCTTTTTCCCCACTTCCGATACCACCTTAAGCCCGGATCGACTAGAAAACAGGAACAGCCTCAGCAATCAGATCTTTTTTGAGGGGAATCTGACGACTCTGCCGGCGTTGAACATACGCAATATCATCTCCTTTATCCACATCGACCTAGAGGGACAAATCCTAGCCGATCCCGTGGCAGCCAAACCGGGCACGATGACCCGTTTTGCCATGGTGAACAAGATCGACTATACCATAAACCGGGGACGTTTCAGCATTTTCCCCCAATTCAAGCATATCTACCAGCGGCACAAGTCGCCCGAACTCCAGATCCCGGATGCCCAGAGCCGCTGGCTCATGCCCATTCTGCGCGTGGACTATCGGTTGACGGCCAAAACCCTGCTCAAAACAGGCATCCAAGGCTTGCCCTTTTGGCACGAGCGTTTTCTGGATGCGGCCCGTCCAGAGAGCGAGTTTACGCGGCTGACCTACACGGCATTTTTTCAGAACAAGAGCAATTACCGCGGCTACGACCTGACCATACTATTGGGAACCTATCATACGACTAAGAAATTCACCGGTTCGACCCGGCCCAAAGACGGTTTTCTGGAATATTTCTTTAGGGTCTATATTGGCTAATATGGGCGGAATCACATGAGATTATCGGCTACATTGGTCCTAGCAGGAGTGATATGGTCTGCCGCTGCCGAAGCACAGCTGCTATTCAGACCCGGCGAGCCCTATATCAACTATGCGTACGAAAGTTACCGCAGCTACGAAAACCTCATCTTTGGCCGGGACCGCACACCTCAATTCGACCCCTTGGGCCAGTTCGTGCTGAACGGGGCGACTGTGTTTCAGCTACAGGAATTCCGCACCATCCGTCCGGCCGCCGGCAGTATCATTGCCAAACCGAGGCTCTACGAGGCCTATCTCAATCGGCTAGTGATCGCCAACGATTCGTATAAAGGTGCCAATTCACAGTTGATCGTTGGCGACCGGATTCGCACCAAGTACACCTCGCTAACCCTGGACCTAGCGGCGATGAATGGGATCCGTTTGGACACTCATTTCAAGGGTGGTTCGGTGGTGCTGGCCACATCCAGAGTGGACAAACCTATTTTTGAATCTGTGCTCAACGCCGACCACAGGATTCACGGCACCGAAGGCTCTGAATTCCGGCCGCGTTGGAGTACGTATCTGATGTCGGGCGACGTGCGCACTCAATTGCCAGGCCTAGACATGGGCTTGAGTTGGGTCAACCAATATCGCACGGACAGTTTTAAAAAGCTTAGCGAAAACAGCTTCAAAGGTACCCTGCCCACAACGGGCAGACCACCGGAGTGGATTGTGGTGCGCGTATCGGCTCAAGTGCCCGAAGACAATGCCGGCGTACGGGTGGTGCCGCCGGTACTAACGCTCAATGGACGCCAGTTTATCCATGTGTTGGGTCCTTACGACAAGCTAGACGCCGAAACGCTGACCCTGACGGTTACAGAGCACGAAGATCGGACCATCATTCCGCCCATAACGCGCGACACTAGTAACGATCTTATCATCGACCACCCTCATATCGAACCGACACCGCAGGGATTTTACGAAACCCGAGGCCGGAGCAGTTTGCTGTTCTGGTTCAAGGTGCCAGCTTTTTTTGCCGACAACGGCGACACCGTCATCGTCACCAAGACATATGCCAGCCTAGACGTGGCCGGCGACTACGCGATCGAGCTATCCGAGGTTTTTGACGGCCTCTCAAGGAATCCGGCGACCTATTTCTACACTGCGGCCCAGTCGCGCGGCCGACCGGCTAACCTCAACGACTTCAAACGAGTGCGGGTACATTATGGCCGCCAGACAGGCCGTACTCTTGCCAGCGCCCATCTAAACTGGGACATTCGCGGCTTCTCACTGAATACCGAATATGTGCGCAATTTCTCGTACCGGGCCTATCCATCTTTAGTAAGTAGCAAGAACCGCCATCTGTTAGACCAAAGCCAAGCTTGGTTTGCCGTTTTACGCCGGGATTGGGATAGGTTCAGCATCGGCGGCGAGGTATTTAACGTAGATGGTGAATACTCTACTGTCTTGACGGTACAGGACGATGATTTCAGGAGTTATTCTGGTTTTCTCACCAGCCCCTTTCAGTTCCCCAATAACTATCACGAACCGCGCCTGCCCACATTTATTGGCCCGAACATAGCAGATCAGACCTATACACTCGAATTTAATACCGTAGACGACAACGACGATAAGGACCAGTTCCCCGACTCGTACTTTCTCCGCCGGACGACGAACCTAGCGACCGGAGGCCGCTTTATCGAAGATCCCGATGGGGTATTCCCGGGACTCGACGCCGATTTGAATGGCCGTCCAGATATCAATGAGAACAACAACCAGATCCCCGACTACTTTGAGCCTTTCTTGCTCTACGATGTCAATCCCGACGCCTTCGAATGGGGGGACGACACCAACAACAACGGCAAGATCGACGAGCGCGAAAATGACGAAAAGCCGGACTATCCGTACGATGCGGATCGCCGCGGCTTCCACGGTTTTACAACCCTTCTTCTGACCAGAGCCATATCTGCAACGCTGGGCCATCACAATACCTGGGCACCTTTCGGGGGCGGTCGGGCAACATCCACCTATGGCAAGGTTGAGTATCGTCGTCGCATCCCCTTTCTGGTGGACTTGTATGCAGTGGAACGGCTCAAGCGCGTACAGGACGACATTGCCGACGATGTGTTCGGTCTCAGGCGCAGTCCTATCTATTTCGAACCCGACGTGATCCCCATCGTAGCGCTGACGGACGAGGAGATTTTCAACCCGCTGGGCGAGGCCGAATTGCTGCAGGATCCGCTGCTGATGCAAGATAGCTGGGTGAATACGTTTTTTACGCGGACCCGTTTGATTCGCGTCCCCAACCTGAATGTAGAACTAACAGTCAAATACGAGAATAACTTCCAGCAAAGCACTTCCCTGCAAGCAGACAACAGGATAGCCGATCTAGCCACGGTCTTCAAAGCCGACTACCTGTGGAATCCGTGGCGCGAACTGCGGGTAATCCCGCAGTTCAAATGGCTGCGGCAACGCTTACAAGACGACGAAAACGCGCTCTTGCCGATCCACGAGAATTTTCTCTATCCCATTTTGCGGTTGGAATATCCGCTTTCCTCTCGCACGACGATAAAATTGGGAGCCCAAGGCTTTTCGTTTTTCACCAGCAAGTACCGCAATGAATTGACGCCGGAAGCGGATTTCGATTCCGCAGTATATCTGCTACTGTTGGGCAACACTTCTACCTACGTCGGTTATCAGCTCAACCTCAATCTGGGATATGAGAAATGCGTGCGAACATTCCTGGACCAAAAGCGCAGTATCCAAGATATCGATTTCTCGCGCCTGTTCCTGCGCCTGATTGTCGGGTTACGGCCTCTGTATTGAGGTGCTCAAAATGGTGTTTAGGGTGCTTAGAAATATCTTAACGGCGACAAAAATACTCTGGGTAGGTGCCTGTGGACGGGCGCTGCTGTTATTCTTGTGTACCGGTGCTTTTGCCCAAGAGGTTGAGGACTCGCCCGAACATCCCCGCTTGGGTCCGCCGCGCCTGCTTTTGGACCAGCCTTATATAGGGCAATTCGGGCAGGAGTACTATCAGAACTACGGATTTGAAGACTACTCCAGACAACCCCCCACGACCAGCAACCTGCGCAACTTTTACAATTCACTGGGGGATCCGCTCCTGTACGGGACCGAGTCCATCCGCTGGGTAGAACGCCAGGGGTTGGGCGTGCGGCGCGGCTTCAGTTCCCAGTCAGAGGGTTTCTCGCATGGCCAAGCTCCCGGATCGAGTTACGGCAGTCTTTTCAATTATGTCATTGTCGGTACCGACGGCACCGACGCCTGGCAGGCGCGGGCCATCTATGCCAACGAACTGCGCTCGAAATTTACGCCGCTCACATTTAAAATGGCCAACGTAGATGGATTGAGAATCGACGTAGGTACGGAACAGGACAAGTTCTCGGCTATAGCCTCCAACTTGGTGCCTAACAATACCTTCATTGTCAATACCATGATGCTGGGCACGCACTACGAACGCAAGTTGGGCTTCCTCAATTTTGGCACCACCTTTCTCAACGCACACCAGTTCGAACCCCGCATGGAGAGCGGGCACCGGACACTTAAGGGCGTAGTGGGCGCAGTGCAACGCTCGACCGCTCTAGTGGCCATCCGCATTTCAGATGGTTCGCCGCAGGACGGCAGCGGCGGTCCAGTGCTGCATGGGGTCAAGGTATTCGTCAACGGCATTCACAGGCCCGAAGCAGACCCCTTCGTCATCCGTTTGCGCGCGCGCGGCGCTGAGCGTCAAAGCTATATGGCCGGTCTGCTGCGCAGCGGCGACCGTCGGCCTTTGCCGGAGTTGGACAACGACTACCAAGCCATCAATCGGGGGGCAGTATGGAACACCTACGATCCGTACATCAACTACGCCTCTTTTGACACCGATGTATTCTATCGGGGGTACGAGTTCCCCTTCTGGATCGATCATCTCTTCTACCGGGATTTCAAACTCTACGGTGCCGATCACGTGCTCAACGCCGACGATGAGATCAGCGTCAACTCTGAATTCGCCCACGAACTGAGCGAATTCGACTCCACGACCAACCCAGAAGGCCAGTTTCTCGGACTGCATACTCTGGCCGATCTACCACAGACGTTCGACGGTGAGGAGTATGGCATCCTCTATGTCGATCTGGAACCATTCCAAGAACAGATCACTTCGGTGAACATCGAACTAGCGCTAGCCAATGACTACCATGTCGAGGTGTCTGAGATTGACCTATCAGGCGAGGCCGGAGATACGCCCAATCCCAGCTACAGGGACCGCTACAATTATGCGACCTTTTTCCGCACTGTGGCCACAACACCGGGCAACCCGCAAGATGGCCGGGTTCGGACCGTGCGCGTCAAGGTGGGTGCCCCTACCGGCTTGAGCATCTATAGCGCCAATGTATCCGGCGTTTTAAAGGGGTTTGAAATAAACGGCGAGTTCAGCCGCAGCAACAGCTTCTATCAATATGCCAGCGGCATGCCCGCCCCGCGCGTACCCTCCGAAGCACTCAGCGTCAATGCCCTTAATCGCGAACAGTTTCCGGGGACCCGCTCCACCATCGCCGACAATGCCTATTACTTGACGATTAAACGCGACTTCGACCGTTTGGGCTTGGGTGCTGAGTTGTTTTCCATGGGCGCACTCTACAACACGGAGTTGCGTACCTATATAGGCCGCAGTGAAAACAATTTCGGCAGCTTGGTCGCCTACAATAATGTGTATCTACACCGCCTAGTCGAGGACAACGACGACAACGACCGCTATCCAGATAGTTGGTACACCAACAGACCGACCATATTCCAGGGGCAATCCGACATCGACGGCATCTTTCCCGGGCTTGATGAGGACCGGGACGGCATACCCGACACCAACAGAAATTTCAATGGTACTCCGGATTACCTCGAACCGTTCCTCATGTACGATTCCGATCCCCAGATCTACGACTACGGCCTCGATCTCAACCACAATGACTTCATCGACGTACGCGAAAACGACATCCAGCCGGACCTCCCCTACGATCCCGGGTTACGAGGCCGCCATCTATACGGGACTTTCGAGCCTATCCACAGGGCGCGTATAACATTGGGAGTCATGGACGCGGAGCAAATTGCGGCCAATGACCCCAGCGATTTTTACTACGGTAATCTAGGATACGAGCGGCAGATACCTGCGCTAGGTCAATTCTTTGGCGTGCTGTCGGTAGAACGAGTGGAAGATGGCGTAGCCGACCCCCTTAGCATCTACAGCGACGAGGTGCTCACCCCTGCCCAGCAACTTGATCGCGAATTTGCCGGTTTACAGCGCAATATACAGCTCTCCCCTTTCTTGGAGGAACCGCGAGACGATCCACTGCTGTTCAAGAACAGCACCTACACCCGGATGTTCGTCGATGCCCGCTGGAAGGCCGTGCCAAACCTGAAGGTCCACAATAAAGTCAAGTACGAGATCAATTCGCAGCACGAAGGCGAACTCTACGATGGCACCTTCCAAGAGGGCAATCGCTTGTCTCGTCTGACCATGGTCCACAAGGCGGATTACCTGTGGCAGATAAGGCCTCGGCTCGGTTTATTTTCCGGTCTTAAGTTTCGCTATCTCAAAGAGCGGCAAAAAACAGATGACCTGACCACGGCGCAAGAGCGCCATATCATCCCGCTGCTGAAACTGCAGTACGAACTGACGCTGAGGACGCGTTTCCAGCTCGGTATTCAAGGACTCGGCATGGCTTTGCCTTATTCGGTGACCGATGGAATACAGCCAATAAACGACTTTGAACAGTACGACGCGGTGTTGATGATGACGAACAATTCCCAGTATTTCGGTTACATCATTTCCACCAACGCGGGCATCGGTCGCCGCGTCAAGAAACACGCCGATCCAACTCGGGGTGAGACAAAGGACGAAGATTTCACCTCCGCTTTTATTAATGTGATCCTAGGATTCGTAGATGAAACCTAATCGGCAGTTTGGGAGATAACGCGCTATGAATCTGACCCTAATCGCAGGCTTGCTCACTATAGCCGGAGCATACTTTGCCGCCCGTACGCCGAGCGAAGAAGAACTGGTGGCCTCATTTCAAGAAGCCCAGCGGTTCTATGCCGAAGGTGCCTATGACCAAGCTATTGCAGAATACACAGCCGTTACTCGGGTGCAGAGCAAGGTCCTAACTGTCCAGAACATAGAGGTGATTGTTGGTGAGGAACGTTTCCCCCTCAGGGATGCTGCGCTCTACCAAATCGGCAACGCCCATTCAAAGCTCTATCAGGACTACACCCGCTTTGCGGAAGAGACTCCTAACGACGAAAAAAGAGCTGAATACCAAGCCCTGTCAGATAGCACTTTTGCCCGGGCTGTGGCCGAGTTTCGCCACGTGATCGAAACAGCTACCAGTCAGGTGCTCCGGATTCGGGCCCACAGCCGACTCATTGATCTTTTCTTTACGGCTAAAGCCTATCCCGAAGTGATCGCCGCATCCCAAGAGATGATCGCCAACTATCCCAACAGTTCCCAAATAGCGAATGCTTACTACAACACGGGATGGGCCCACTACGAGACTAAAAACTATGATCGCGCCATCCAATCTTTTGAGGCCCTGCTGGTGCGCTTTTCTACCGGCTACCAGTCCGATCGCAGCCTCTTTCAAATTGGCGAGTGTTATCGGGAACGGGGGGATTGTCTGCGGGCTATCGGCTATTACCGCCGCTTAGTGGAGCGCCAGCGCATCGAAACGCTCACCGAAGATGAGCTGTTGCAGATGAAGCGGGAAAAGATGGCGGGGCTGGTGGATGAGACAGCCCTAGAACTGGCGGCCAAGGCCATGATTCGCGTCGGGAGCTGTTACGCCCAGTTGGGCAGTTTCGCGGAAGGGCTCCAAGCCTATCATCGCGTCATTAACCTGTTCAGCACCGAGCGCAGTCTGGTAGAAGAAGCCTATTTGCGCATGGCCGACCTGTATCGGGAACAGGGGAACATAGATGCGGCGCTGCAGACCTATCGCGAAGCCATCGATCAGTCGCAAGACCGCACCCTAAAAGCGCGCATCCAGTACGCCCTTGCCGAACGCCTGTTTAGTCAGGGGCTTTACGAGCAAGCGATTCAAGAATACCGGATTTATCTCCAAGGCTACGGCGACATCGCGCGAGTGGCCGGTTTTAGCCAAGCTCGCGTGCGCTACCGAATCGGCAGCAGCCATCAACAGTTGGGTCAACAGCATCTGGAGGCGGGCAACAGACCTGCGGCCACTGGGCAGTTAGAGTACGCCATTGCCCAGTACGACACTTTGTACGACGCTGCTGGTTCCTACGTCCTAGATTTCCAGTTCAACCGCGCCCTAGCCCATCAAGCATTAGCCACCGCTTCATCGGTAGCGTACGCCCGCACCGCGTACGAAACGATTATCCAAGAGGACCAAGAAGCAGGCTATACCCAACGGGCACTGGTACAACTGGCCGAGCTGCTATTTGAGCAGGGCCAGTATGCCGCCGCGGCCGAACGGGCGGAGCAGTTGTTGCGCACTTATGTAGCCAGCGACTTCACAAACGAAGCCCTGATGCGTTTGGCTCTTTCCCGTCAGGCCGAAGGGGACCTGGACCGGGCCGGCGTCACCTTCCTGCGGGTTGCTCCGGAGTCGCCTTATTTTGTCCAAGCGCGTATAGGCGGCGGGCATGTCTTTTTGACACAGGGCAAGCACTCCGAGGCCATAGCCGCCCTCGAACCGGCTTTTGACCAAATAGAGGATGAAAAACAGCTTGGCAGCTATCACTATTTGCTGGGGCAGGCTTATAGCGGACAGGAGGAATATCGTCGGGCGATCACTCATTTTACCAAGGCTTTGGGACTGTCGCTAGACAGCAAACTGATAGAGGCCCTCCACTTGAGTCGCAGCAATGCCGCCTTTGCCGTGGAGGACTACCAACAAGGCGAGCAAGATCTGCACTGGATCATTGAGAACGTGGAAGATGAGGAAAAAGTCCGCTTTGCCCGCAATGCGCTAGCGTTTTCTTACATCAAACAGAACCGGGGCGGAGATGCGGTCCAAGTGTTGGATGAAATGGTCGTCCAAGCCGATGGCCCGAAGGAAAAGGCAGACCTGCTCAATCGCATGATGGATCTCCACTACGACCAAGACAACTACCCGCAGACAGTGCGCACAGCCCGGCAACTGCTGACCCTGGACTTTGCCGACGAAAGTGCTGCCAGATCGAACGGCATTCAGGAAAAAGCCTATTTCATCTTAGGAGACGCATTGTTGCGTCTGGGACAAAACGCAGACGCTGTTGACGTTTTTAACCAAGCACTGAACGCATATCCGAATTCACGCTTTGCCCAGGATATGCGATTGACCCTCGGCACGCACTATTTTTCTCAAGGAGAGCTCGACCGGGCCGTAGAGATACTCACCCAATTAAAGGACACCAAGCTGAATCCAGAGAAGGCCCTGTTGGTTTCGTTTTATCTGGCCAACGCCCATTACAGCCTGCGTGAATTCGCGCAAGCGCAAGTGCTTTTCCAGCAGCTATTAGCAGATTACCCCAATGTACGCGAACTGCCCGATATTCTTTTCGGCCTAGCGGAGAGCTTTTACCAGCAAGGTCAATACGCAGAGGCCATCGTCTATTATCAGCGCCTCCTCGGCGAGTTCCCGGACGAGCCTTCCGCCGCCGACTCCCAATACAACATGGCCTGGTGCCTTATCGAACTCAAGCGCGAAAAGCAGGCCATGCAGGCATTCCGCACGCTGCTAGCGCGTTATCCCCAGAGCGAGTTCGCCGCTTCAGTCCAGTTCACCTTCGGAGATTACGCGTACAATCGCGGCGACTACCAGGAGGCAATGCGGTTATATTTACTCGTCCAAGAACGTTTTCCCACTGCCGAGGTAGCGTCTCAGGTACCCCGGCTGGTCGCCGAACTCAGGGAGGCCATCGCGTATGAACGCTACGAACAAGGCATCGCCCTGATGGACTCGGCCGAAGTGACCAAGGAAACTCAATACTATCAACAGGCCGTGGAGATTTTTCAGGATGTGATCGACAATTATCCCGGCACCGAGAGCGAAGTCGGCGCGCTGAGCAATATGGGAGTCTGCTTAGAGGGGCTGGGGAAATGGCAGCAGGCCGTAGAAGTGTACGACCGCGTGATTCAATTGTTCGAGGATAAACGCGCCACTAGGGATGCCTTTCTATTTGCCCAATCCCACCGGGATTGGATCATCTCCACCCGGCTCTGAGTCGAAGGTCGCACAACAATGGAAATGCGTTTCAAACAACGCTGGCACTTAGTTATTCTGAGTAGCGCCTTGATACTGGCCTCCAGCCAGCTTCTCCATGCCCAAGAAGGAACGGATACCCAGTCCAAGGCGACCGCTATATCTCATTCTCAGGCCATCGCCCTTTCGGTCGCCTTTCCGGGTTTGGGACAACTAACTGCTGGGCATCGAATCAAGGGCACGGCACTAGTGGCAACTGGTATCGCAACCATAGTGGGCTGGCTCACCTCGCACGCTGATTACAATACGCAGGCCAATCAGTTTGCCCTAGAGAAAGAACGCTATATTTCGCTACAAAATGGGGGATCCTTTGACGCGGCAGAAAAAAGCTGGCGACGGCTCGGCAATTTAAAATCCGATCTGGACGGCTCCCATATCCGTCGCCGTTTATTCGGCGTCTTAGCCGTGGGTATTTACAGCTACAATTTGCTCGATGTCTTGCTGTTGGACGGAGCGTCTCCCGCCGCGAAGCGGCGAATGCGCATCGCCCCATTGCCACAGACCAGAACATCAGGCGTCTTACTGGTTGCCCAGTTTTAGCGTCTGGTCTAGGGAGAAACTGGATATGGAAACCCGAATTTATCTTTTACTCGGTCTGCTGATCTGGGGGTGCAGCAACGACACCCAACTACCTATGCAGTATCATCGAGGATATCTTGCTCAGCCTACCAGTGTGGAGGCAGTAGCCGCAGAAGACAGGATTGTGGTTTCGTGGCATCTGGATTCAGCAGCCAATGTGTCTGGTTTTGTCATTAGCTTCACCGATTCGATTGGAGTCGTGCAAACGCGCTCGTTGGAAGATGCAGAGGCAAGGTCCTACGAGGAGACAGACCTAGATCTGAGCCCAGGAGTCTGGTATCTGATCCAGGTGTGGGCAGTAGATGCTCGCCTGTTTTTTGGACCGCGCTCGGCAATAGATACGTTGGCGGTTTTTTAGACTGCCTCTTCCGAGCATGAACTTAGCAGGAGTAGCGTAGTATGGTCTCAGACCTAGGCCGTTTTCAAGCGCCAAGTGATCAGCTAAACTTTAACCGCCTCCTGCGGGAAACCCTCAAATACACCGTCTGGGGGTTACTCATCGGTGCGGGACTGATCGCCGGGGTCTTCGTCTATTGGGTATTGAGTGTCGAGGAGCGCGACGCGCCGGAACCGGCGTTGACCCGACTCATCATTCGCAAACCTAGGGCGACCAAGACTTTTGCGCTCAAGCGTCAACGGCTCCGGCCACGAGCCCTCACCAAACAGGTCACGGCACTCAAGCCGCGGCTGTCCACGCCGGCGGCTCCGCGCCTCAAAGGCTCCAGTGTTTTCGGCAATGTCCAGACGTTTGAATACGCCCTGCAAGCAGACGTGCCAATCAACCTGAAGACTAGCTCCATCGAATTGTCCGCGGCTAAGATCACCGGCACCAAAGATCCGGAGAAGCGCATTGCCATGCGCGAGGAATTGATCGATCTGAACGCGCTGGATACGGGTAAATACAAGGGTCTCATCATCCAGGACCCGACCGACCGCCGCAAAGTCAAGGGGTTCGTCTATCTGGGTACAGCTTGGGCCAACGACCTAAAGCCAACGTTTGACAGCGCTGCCAAGGCCATCCCCAACCTAGTCGACGCCCTCAACGAACAGACGGGCATCTCGGCCAGAGTGGACGCGCATTTATTTATCGATTCTCAAGAATTGTTTCGCACGCCTTTTGTATATATCACCGCTACTGAGGCATTTGAACTGACGGAACGCGAACTAGAGAATCTAGGGAAATATTTGCGGCAGGGCGGGTTCATCTTCGTCGACAATGCCAATCCCACCACAGAATTCAGTCAGGGGGAGGCGTCTTTGCGACGCATCTTCCGCGGTGCCTTAGGGGCGCAAGGCCAACTGCGGCCCATTTCCAACAACCATCCGATCTACCATACCTTTTACGATTTTGACGGCCCGCCGGTGGGTTCCGAACTAGAGATTCCCAGCTTCTCCGAACAGCGTAGCCTTGACCACTTAGTCATTGCCGAGCAATCGTATTACCTAGAGGGTGTTTTCCTAGACGATCGCTTGGTAGCCATATACTCCGACAAGGGATACGTCCATACTTGGGCGCGCAATTACGGCAATGAACCACAGTTGCGATTTGGCATTAACGCCGTCATTTTTGCCCTGACGCAGGAAGGATCTATCGCCCAGCAGCAGATTGATTTCTTCAGTCAGCGGGGCCAATAAGAGAGGTAATGGCCATGTATTTGGGAATTATGCTAATGTTATTCGCGTCCGGCTGTAGCTTTTTTATTCCGCCGACCATTCTGTACAAAAACGAGCTGATACCCCGTTCTTCCCAAGGCACGGAAGAACAGTATATCGTGGGTGATGATGGGTCGGTCGCGTATGCTATCGAGGGCCTGCGCGTCAAGGTGGAACCGATGACGGACGATCAATTGAATGCACTGTTGCCCGAGGATTCGAGCAAAGGGAAGTTCTCGACGAATCCCTACACCTACGGCAATTGGATTGATCCACTGTTGGGTTACCGGCCCAAGCGTTTTACGGTTTTTCGCGTTACGGTTATCAACGATATCTATGCCAAAGTCCTGCTCGATCCAATCAAAGCGCTGCTCTATACCGACCAGGGCGAGGCCCTGCATTCCTATGGTCTGCCGTCTTTTTCGCCGCACAAAAGTTTTGAGCGCTACTATCGGGCCATTCGGGGTCAGAGCGGCAACGAATTTTATCGCTTTGACCTGCGAATGGGCAATGCGCGTAGCACGGCCTATATAGAAAACCAAAAGGTGTTCAAAGGAGAGAAATATTCAGGGCTTATCGCCTTCGATCCACTGAATGAGGAAGTCAGTCAGGTGCGCCTAGTGCTCAAAGATTTTGTCCTGAAATTCGACGCCTCCGGACAGCCGCTGGAAACCGTGGATATCGCCCTCGAGTTCGATCAAAAGATCGCAGCCGAGAAAGTGCGGCAAGCTGAGGCTACGAACAGGTAGTTAGCCCATTGCGTTTGCTAATTTTATTCTTTTGCACTTGGGTAGGTCCCAACCTCCTAGTGCTCGACGTGGCAATCGCTGCCGAGGGGCCGCTGCCGACCTTGCGCCTTGCTCTGCTCGATTTTGAGGATCGGGCCGGCTTTCAGGCGGAATGGCATTTGTCTAGGGATGTACCCGATTTGCTGGGTCGATATCTGGATGCAGACGATGCGGTCTTTGTCATTCCGCCAAAAGAAGTAGAGGCCGTTCAACTGAACAAACAGTTTAAAAAATACCAGGGCATTGACCGGGCTGTGCGGCTAGGGCAATTCTTGGATGCCGATGTGGTCATTACCGGTGTCGTGGAGAAGATGGGCATGCGCCGGGTAACAGTGGGGAATCCCAATCTGGCTGGCTATAAATCCTACAATTCAGTGATCCACCTCAGCCAAGTACAGCTAATCAGAGTAGCAACCGGAAAAATAGTCGAGACCTTTGAAACGCTCAGAGACTCCACGGAAAAGTCGTACGGCCTAGATCTGTTCGGCCGGCCGCGCAAACAGGATCGGATATTCCGCGAACTCTTCAAGGTTGACTTCGGTTCCGAGCGTTTTTTTGAATTGACCTTTGGCAAACTCGTCGATGTCGCTTTCAGAGACCTCAGCAGCCAGATGATTACGAGTCTGACGGAGCGCCCCCCCATCGACCTTTCCGGCGAGCAGGCCCAGGTCCTAGCGGTCGAAGCCGACGAGGTGTATCTAGGCATCGGCATTTTGGACCGCGTCGAGTACGGCGATGTCCTGCCGCTGTATGATAAAGAGGTCCGAATCGCGCTAGTCAGAGTGCATCAGCTTATCGGGCCGCACTTATGCAAGGCCGAAATCGTTGAGAAATTCGGTGTCATTGACACTGGTTTGCGCATAGGACAGCGCTTATCTAGAAACGCCAAAGAAGACGATTATAACTCTTCTCTTGACAATAAGGAGCAGTAGCAATGTGGGAAATAATTCAAAGCGGCGGTCCGATGATGGTGCCCCTCATCGCCTGTGCGATTCTGGCCATTGCCTATTCGATCGAACGCCTGTGGATCTTCAGTCAATTGCCCACGCAGGAAGAAGCCCAAAGTGAGCTCGATCGACTCGAGACCGCGCTGCGCAACGGCGGCGAACAGGCCGTCGTCGAAGAGTGCAACCAAGGCAAGGGGCTGCTCAATTACGTCTTTGCTTCGCTGTTGAAACGATACGATACCCTGATGATCGAACAGCGGGAATTCCAAGAGACCAACGAGGAGATCATCCGGCTGGCCGACGCCGGCGGCGGCGGGCAGGTCAGCCGGTTTATGGTTATGCAGCGGGAACTGGCCGATCTCAAAGACGAACTGGTCATTCAGACCGAGGCCGCCGCCCGGGCCTATCTGGGCAAAAATCTGGCGATCCTGAATACCATCGGCAATATAAGCCCTTTGTTGGGCTTGCTCGGCACCATTATGGGGATGATCATCGCCTTTGAGTCCATCGCCACCGCCGGGGCCGGCGATCCCAAAGTTGTCGCCGGCGGTATTTCCCAAGCCTTGGTCACCACCGCATCGGGGCTGATCGTGGCCATCCCAACGATTGTATTGTATCGCTATCTGGCGCGCAAAGCGGATAATTTACTCGAAGACGCCGAGATGTATGGACATGCCTTTGCCAATGCGCTGATCACTACGGGACAGCGCCAACAATACGAAACAACCGAGTAGCTCCTGCTGGGAGGAGTTGACGCAATGGCCAGACATCGCAAAGATCGGCCCGAGAGCTTTCTGGCCGAAGGCGGGCCGGATATGACGCCGCTGATCGACTGTGTCTTTTTGCTGCTGGTTTTCTTTATGGTCACCACGGTGTTTCTCCACACCAAAGGGCTGGAAGTGGACATGCCAGCCCAAAGCGAGGCCACGGAAGAAAAGAAGAAAGATATCAACGTCTTGGTCGATCGCGACGGTAGGATTCAGATCAAGGGCGAGGACGTGCTGCCGGCAGCCTTGGCGGCTCGGCTGGTCACAGCTATGGAAGAGGCCAATAACGAGAATATCATCATTCAGGCCGACGGCGAGTCCGCTCAGAAACACGTGGTGTTTGTGGTGGATAGAGCCAAAGAGGTTGGGGTTGAGGGCATCGCTTTTGTGCGGGAACGGGAGGAATGAGTCCGATGCCTAGGCCCAGGCGCAAATCCCTATACGAAGAGCAAGAACTGAATATGACGCCGCTGATCGACTGCGTCTTTTTGCTGCTGATTTTCTTCATGGTAACCACGGTATTCAAGCAACCCTACAGCCTGCAGGTGGTCTTGCCCGAAGCGCAACAGGCGCAGATTGTCGAAGAGAAGAAACTGGTGGCGACGATCACCGAGGACGGCCGCATGGAGATCAACCGCCATCTGGTGACCTTGGACAATCTGGAGCAGGTTCTTTTGCGGGAAAAAGAAGGCACCCGGAGTCTAACGCTAGTAGTGCGAACCGATCAGGAGACCCCGCATAAGTACCTACTGGATCTCTTCGAGGTGGCCAAGCGCGTGGGAATTGAAAAAATACCGCTGGCTACGGAAGACCTGCGAAAAAAATAGTTTGGAATTGACCGCGAATAGTTCCTCTGCAAACGCCCCAGAAGCCCATCCCATCTGAAAATTGATGTTACGCATGGGCATCGAGGTAATCGATGCTTCGACTCCGCTTCGCTCCGCTCAGCATGACACAGTCAAGCAGCAAACCAGCACTTGTCATGCTGAGCGAAGCGAAGCATCCCATACCTAGGAGCCTGTGCGTAACGTCAGTGAATAAGTGTAGTCCTATCGTTGCCCTGCCAATCGCTGACGCGCCCGGTGGATCCCTTGAGCCGCGCCAAGGTGATCGGGCACCAAGCGCAATACGGCTTCCCACTGGGCTATTGCTTGCGACCAATTTTTCTGGGCCGCATAGACTTGTGCCAGCGCATCCCTTGCATCCGGCACCTTGGGATCAAGCTCAATACTGCGCTCAAACGATGCAGTCGCTGCGTTTAAATTTCCCTGCATGGCATAGGCCATGCCCAGATTGCTGTGGACCAGCGCCAGCTCCGGTTTAATCTCCAAGGCGCGCCGGTATGCAGCCACAGCCCGATCATAGCGACCGCTCTGGTGGTAGGCTTGGCCCAGATCGTTGAAGGCATCATAGAGTTGCGGATCCAGTTGGCAAGCCCGTTCGTAGGCGCGGATGGCTGGCACTATTTGGTTGCGCTGGTACAATACCCGCCCCTTACCGTGAAAGGCCGGGGCGTAGGAAGGATCTAGTGCGATAGCGCGTTCAAAAAACTGCAACCCCAGCGCAAAGCGCCCCTGTTCGACGTAGGTCAATCCCAATAGGTAATGGGCCCGGACATTCTCTGGATAATCGGCGACCTTTTTCTCATAGAGTTCCACCCGATTCTGCACTAGACTTAAACGCTCAAACAGCGCCTGCTCTTTGGCCGCCTGTCCATGCTGTCCCTTGCTTGCGTACAACTGAGCCAGATGCAAATGCGGTTTGGGATTCCACGGCGCAAGCCGAACCGCTTTTCTAAAGGCGGCGGCAGCGGCCACTAGGCTATCAGCCCGAAGGTAGGCTAGTCCCAACCAGTGGGCATACTCCCAAGCTTGTGATTTCAGTCGGGCAGCCTGTCCGAGTGCCTCGATTGCCTCGGGCAGGCGACTCTGCTGCAAATAGACCTTGCCCAGCAAATGGAGAGCATCGGCTCGCGTTGGTTTTATCTGCACGGCCTGTTCCAGCACCTTGCGCGCCGCAGCAAACTCGCCCAAGCCGGAGAATAGCACCAAGCCCAAGTTGACATAGGCCGGGATATACTCCGGGTCCAGTTCCAAGGCTTTTTGCAACATAGCCCGCGCTTCGAGATAGCGACCCTGTTTGAAGAGAGCCTCGCTGGCGCGGCGATAATCTGCCGGTCCCCAATCCGGTGCGCCTGTGACCTGCGGTGTGACATCGGATGCTCTGACTTGAGAAGCCGATGCTCTCGCAGTCGGCACCACAGCCGGCACTTCATTTCCGGCCGCTATCTGGTCGCTGCCTTCACGGACGATCAGATAGCGACGCAGCAGAGGATTGCGGATTACCTGTTTTAGGCCCGAAGGCCAGCGAATCTCCACCTGATCCACGCTCGTCGTCCGACCCAGACCAAACAACAGGCGCTCATCGTGCTGACTCTGAAAACCGTACCCGCGCTGCACTTCCTTGGTTTGCACCAGACCTCCTGCCCACACCCGTACGCGCGCGCCGATGGCATCCTTGTTGCTCTGCACGCCCACCAGTTTTAAGCCCAGCCAATTGTGAGCATTCCCTCCGTCGTTGCGCAACAATGTCGGCCGGCCATTGAGATTGGTCACCAGCAAGTCTGGATCGCCGTCGTTGTCGTAGTCGCCTACGGCTCCACCCCGACTCACCTGTTCAAGCTGCCACCCCGGACCGGCTTGCTCCCCCACTTCGACAAAGCGGCCCTGTCTATTCTGATAGAGCAAATTGCGCTGTGCATAGCGCAGGCCAGTCGCGTATTGACTTAGCTGGGGATAGACGTGCCCGTTGACCACAAATACATCCTGCCAGCCGTCGTTGTCGTAGTCAAAAAAACCCGTGCTCCAACCCAGATAAGGTAGTACTGCACCGCCCAACCCCACTTCATAGGTGGCATCCACAAATGCGCCGTTGCCCCTATTCCGGTACAGTGTATTAACATCGTCCGAAAAATTGGTCACGTACAGATCCAGATCGCCGTCGTTGTCGTAGTCGCCACCGTGGACGCCCATACCGGCTTGCGCCCGACCGCCTTCGCTAAATCCTACCCCCAGCGGAATGGCGGTATCGACTAGGTTCCAGTTGCCGTCGTTCCGATAGAGGACGTTGACTTCCGAGTCATTGGCCACATAGATATCGGCGTCACCATCGTTGTCGTAATCCCCAAAAACAACGCCCAGTCCCGGCAGCGGCCGATCAGGCCCTAAAGCCTGGGTCCTGTCCTCGAAGCGATCCCCGCCCAGATTGCGGTACATGCGATCTGATTCCGCTGTCATCCCTTGGGGACCACAAAAGCTCTCGAGCCCTTTGTAGAGGCACTTTTTCCATCCAACCGGTGGATTTTCCAGATCAAACGCCAGATAGTTGACCACGTAGAGATCCAGCAGGCCGTCTTGGTCTAGGTCTCCGAACGCGGCGCTAGTGCCCCAGCCCTCATCGTCCACCCCAGCCGCCTCGGCGATCTGGTTAAAGCGGCCGTCCCCCTCGTTGCGGTAGAGTCTGTTGGGACCCCAGTACGTAGCGTAGAGGTCCACATCGCCATCGTTGTCGTAGTCGCCCACCGCACAGCCCATACCCCAGCCGCTGTAATCGACACCAGCCTGCTGACTCACCTCCGTGAAGACGCGCTCACCCGTTGCCGCCTCGGTGCTGCGATAGAGCCGGCTGTGGTTGCCGACCGTATCGCCTTCCAAGCGCGTGCCATTGGCAAAAAAAATGTCCAGATAGCCATCTCCGTCGCTATCGAAAAAAGCCACACCCGCCGATATAGTCTCCAGTATGTACCCCTGCTCAGGACCACCCGACACATTCTCAAAGTCCAAACCCAAGGTCTGCCCCACATCCTCGAAATACACGGCCGTAGTTTCCACCTTGGCCGCATGCGAGGCAGGCCGAGGGGCTGGCGGTTCAGTGCGAGCTATGGGCTCAGGCTCGGTGGCGCATCCCGAGCTTAGCGATAACAAAAAAACAGTGCCGTATGCACAAATTCTGCGGCACCTGTTAAATGCGATGCAGTGTATCAAGTGTTCTCCATTTTCCGATCAGTCAAGTACGACACTTAAACACAATATCTCCTATGACAATCGCCGATGCGACCGTAGCGCAAAGCGTGCCTTACATCACACCAGCCTTATCACCCCGCTCTGACCATCAATTTCGATCAACTGTCCAGTTTTAATCTTCTTGGTCCCGATCAAGGTTCCCACCACCGCCGGCAACCCGTATTCTCGGGCGACGACGGCCCCATGACACAACGCCCCACCCCTGTCGCTCACTAACCCCGCCCCAACGGCGAAAAGCGGCGTCCAATGGGGATTGGTCGTACCACAAACCAATATTTCTCCTGGCTGTAGTTCCAATGCCTTGTCCAGATTCACGGCCACGCGCGCACGCCCCCTGACAATTCCCGGCGAAGCCCCTACTCCGCGCACCTCTCCCTTTGGTGCTTCGAGTGGGGTCGAAGGACCCCAAAACAGGTAATCTTCCTCTTCGGTCGTCGGCTCTTCACAAGCGCCGAGAAACTCTGGCGGCGATAGTTTTAACCGCTGATCAAATTCCCGTTGGCGTTCGACGACTCGCGCACGCAACGGCTGACGCACGCCGAATCCCCAAAGGATGATTTCGTTCAGTTCTAGATATTTGATCTCGCTCCGCTTCTTCTTGAGGATACCGCCTTTAATCATTCGGCGGCCTAGTTCATCGAAAAGCGGAAATATGTAATGCGCCGCGATCCCATCGACCCAGTAGTTGTGGTCCTCAGTCAGCGGATAATTGGCCAAAGCCACCTGCAAAAGCTCCTCGAAAACCTCGCGCTCCTTCTTTTTCAGCAGCGAACGCGCATGCGAGGTGAATTGCTCCCGCTCTGCCGCTAATTGGCGCAATTTTACGTGTGGATCTTCCACGCCCTGCTCGGCGTATTTGAGGACCAAGGAGGCGAGAAATTCCGGTGTATCTTTCCAATAGGTTTCTAAATACTGATCAAAAATCTCTTTGAAGGATCCCTCAAGCCCGTCCCATTTGCCCTGCTTCTTGCGAGACTGTAAAGCGGCTCTCAGAAGCTCTTCGTTGGCGGGAGTAAGGTGCTGTTGCAACTGCCACAAAAGGTGTCCCTTCTCAACGCTCAAATTTGACTGACCCTGTACCAATCGGTAGGGTTCGCTTTCCGCGGCATCGGGGAACCGTTTGCGATACCACTCTACCAAGTGCCCAACGGCCTCGACCGCCGTTCCGCCTAGATGCGCGTGCATCTTAGCGCATTCGCAATACCAAGGCAGAGCCTCGACCAGCACGCTGGCCAACTCGTCATTGGACAGCGCCGACAAATTCAAGCTGCGGAAATAAGCTCGCTTCTGCTTGAGCCCGGGCAACCATTCATTTCGCCAGAGTTCAGGTATCTCGCGCTCCGTTTTTTTGCGGGCGTCCTCTTGCTCCTTGCGGTTGCCGACCCTGAAGGGTTTTTCCGCCTCGTATGCGTAGCCGTTCACATAGATCCGCATAGGTAGCGTGCCGCTGCCCGTCTCCCGCCGCGCTTTCGCCCAACCCTGCATCCAATACCATTCAAACGACTGATCGAGCGGCGCTTCCAGACTCCCCTTGCGCCAAGTCAATTCCGCATCTTTGGGATCGTCCCATTCCACCGACCAATCTCGTCCATCTTGCGCGAGGGTCGTCACCGGGCGGCATTGGAGCAAATACAGCTTCCCATCCTTAAAAGCGCATTCCAAGTCAACGGGCCACCCCATCCGAGCCTCCAGATCAACCGCGCTGCGGCAAACCTCGCCGACTTGTTCGTCGGTTAAAGTTGACCGCGACTGGTTATCTGCTAGCACGTCTATTTCGATCACGCCAGCGGAGCCAGCAGCGCACATCCGCTCTTTCTTGGCCACGCTCCGCGTCTTGATCCGCAATTCCCGTTTGTCCACGGTGTACGTGTCGGGAACCGAACTGCCATCGACTAGCCCTTCTCCCAATCCCCAATATGCGTTGATGACGATCTCGCTTGGGTCGTTGGTGACTGAATTGGCGGTAAACGCGACCACCGAAGCGTCCGCAGCGACAAACTCCTGCACGAAAATGGCCAGATGCACCTCGTCCACACCGGCCCCTGAACGCTTGCGGTAGGCGGCGGCATGGGGCCGATAGGCCGTCTCCACGCACTCGACTACCGCCGCAGCCACGGCATCCACGCCCACGACGTTCAATAGGGTCTGATATTGGCCGGCAAAGGAATTAATCGCACCGTCCTCCGCCGCAGCCGAAGATCGGATCGCCACTGCTGGCTCGGGAGTTCCGCAGCGAGCGCCCAGTTCCGCGTAAGCGGCTTCGATATCCGCATAAAGGTCGGGAGGCAGCGATGCTTCACCACTCCGCACCGGTACCACTCTCGCCGTAGCACTAGCGGTGATACAAAAACCAAGCGGCACTTGTCCGCCGCTATGTAGCTGGTTGAGGTTAGCTGCTTTACCGCCTACCAGTTCCCTTTTACCGCTTGCAGGGTCGTCTAACCAAACAACATTCAAAGCCATATTATTCCAAACGTTACGCACCCGGGTAGGGGGCGGTTTCAAACCGCCCCCTACGGTCCGGCGTCGATTCCATCGCAACGCACGTCGGGCCGCAGAATTAGCCCACCAAAACCCGCACATCCCCCCGCCGCGTCGTCAGGCCCTCAGCGTCGAAATGACCCAAAAGCGCCATGGCGCATTTGCGGTTGCTGCCAATCAGCGTGCGGAATTCGGCTACTGTAATCTCGCCGTCGCGCTTGAGACAATCGCTCAGTAGCGTCCGCGCGCGGGCGAGGGCCTCGCAATGGATCAGCAAGCCCCCCTCCAACGCGATCGCCGTCCCCAGTGTTTGCAGCACCTGCACCATGTCCGTTACCTGCGGCAGTGGAGCGTCGAGAGCTTGGGCCAACTCAGCCATCGTCGGCAGGTCGGCAAAACCCTCGGTATTGAGCCGCGCCTCCACAGCCGCCTTTAGCACCTCTTGCTCCGGGGTGAAGCAAATACTGTGCGACGCAGCCCGCACCACAGCTCCATCTAGCGCAATCCGCCCCGCTTCCTCCAAGTAGAGCAACACGCAGTCGAACAATTCGGGCTGGATGTAGCGCGCGCTCAAATTGCGCAGTTCCTCGCGCGGCAATCCCAACTTGAGCGGCTGGGCGCGGTGAAAGCTCGCCAGCGCAGCCTCGATCTGCGCACCCCAGTGCTCGCACACGTCCAAATGCAAAACGTGCGGTTGCCCCTCCGACACTACGCGCACGGCACGGCCAGCCGCTACGAGCGCATCCATCAAGTCCACCAACCGCTCCACGCCAATGCCCAACTCACCGGCCAGCACCTGTTGGCTCTTGAGCCGGTCGTCCGCGTGGCGGAGCCAGCACTCGACAACCTCGGACAAATCGGCACTGGCCAATGTCTGCAAGTGCACAAGCAGTGCAGCCTCAAAGCGCCGATGCTTGGCCGGGTGCGGGTTGAGCACGCGGCCGCCGCCAATGGTCAGCGCCGGCGAGTACCGGCGCAGCACAAAGCGGTCGCCCCACGCCGCAATTACGGGAGCTTCTAGGCGAAGCTGCGCAAAACCCTCCTGCCCAGGCGTCAAGGGCTTGCCACCGGGGAGCACGACCCGCGCCATAATCTCTCGCGTCCCCAAGTGCAGGCGCACGCGGGTGCGCGACGCTATGGTCATAGGGCTTGACGCGAGGAGCTGCACCTCGGTGTCCAGCATCTGCGTAGGACGGAAAAATCCGGGCGCGACCAGCGAGTGCCCACGCTCGATTTGGCCCTGATCCACGCCAGCTAAATTGATCGCTGCTCGGTCGCCGGCCCGCACCTCTTGTACCGTCGCGCCGTGCTGTTGCAAGCGGCGCACCCGCGCAGACCGACCTTCGGGCGTAATCTCCACCCGGTCGCCCTCGGCCAAGGCCCCAGCCTGCACCGTGCCCGTACAGACGAGGCCAAACCCCTTGACCCCAAAGGCCCGATCTACGGGCAGGCGGAACGGCGCGTCCGTGCGCTTGGCAGCAGTGTCCTCGACCATGGCCAACAGCCGCTGCCGCAGCGAGTCAACGCCCACGCCGCTGAGCGCGGAGACGCGAAAAATCTCGGCCTGCGCCAAAAAACTCCCACGCACAAACTCCCGCACCTCTTCCACCACCAAGTCCAACCACTCCTCTTCCACCAAGTCGGCCTTGTTGATCACCACTACCCCGCGCTCGACCCCCAAAAGCCGCAACACGTCGAGATGCTCCCGCGACTGCGGCATTACGCCGTCGTCCGCGGCAATGACCAGCATGGCCACGTCAATGATGCTGACACCGGCCACCATGGTCTTGACAAAGCGCTCGTGCCCGGGCACGTCGATGATCGTGGCTTGATCCCCCAAAAAGGCAAAGCCGAGTTCAATGGTAATCCCCCGCGCCCGCTCTTCCGGGGCTTGGTCGGTATCCATGCCGGTCAGCGCCTTGACCAACAGAGTTTTGCCGTGGTCAATGTGCCCGGCCGTACCAATAACCGTGTGCGCCATCTGCTCAATGTCCTGTTGACGTGCTCTTCCTGGCCTATATTATGTCCAATTCTACGCCCACAACAAGGAACTTCTCCATGCACCTCAAGCACCTGCGTCCCTACCAACTCACCGATGCAGTGGCCCAAGGGCATCCCCTGCTCGTACCGGCCGGCTGCATCGAGACCCACGGCCCGCACATGGCCATCGGCCACGACACCCTCATCGTCGAGGAGATTTGCGAGCGCGTGGCCGCACGCACCCCTTGTGTCATTGCCCCGTCGTTTGACTATGGCCCCACCGGCTATGCCCTCGGCGGCCCAGCCGACGGGACCATCGACCCGGACTACGACGCCTTTGGCGGCTTGGCCAAGAGCATCCTGCGCAACTTTATCGAAATGGGCTTCCGCAAGACTTACGTCATCATCATGCACCAAGGCATGGGCGGCCCCCTCGCCTTGGCTTTCAGTAAGGCCGCAGCCGAACTATCGGTTGAGAAGGTGCTCGCCGAGGGACACCCACGCGGCTGGTGGGGCGACCGCGACGCGCTGGACCGGGTTGGCTCTTGGGGCGGGCGCATCGAAGTACAGCCCATGATCCTCCCGCAATCGAGTCCTCCGGCCGGAGGCGATCACGCCGGATACAACGAGACCTCCTTCCTGATGGCCGTCCGTCCCGAACTAGTCGAACAGGAGCGCCTCGGCGACGACGCGCCTTGGTACTGCCGCCAAGACGAACAAAAAAATAGTTGGACCGCCAACGCCCAGCACGGCCAAGCCATGGTTGACGCCGTCGTCGAAGCCTGGGTGGCAAAAATCGATCAGGAGCGTTAGCATGACCCAAGTACTAACCGTCCATCCCGACCGCCTCAAAGGCCGCCACATCCAACGCGCCGCCGAAGTACTCCGCCAAGGCGGCGTCATCGTCTATCCCACCGATACGATCTACGGCCTCGGCTGCGACATCACCAACAAGCAGGCAATTGAGCGCGTGCAGCGCATCAAGGGCCGCGACCGCAAAAAGCCCATGTCCTTTGTCTGCGCCGACCTGACCCACATCAGCGCCTACGCCCGCGTCTCCAACTACGCCCACCGCATCCTCAAGCACTGCCTGCCAGGAGCGTACACCTTCGTGTTGCCAGCCACCCGCCAAACGCCGCGCATCCTGCAAACCAAACAAAAGACCGTCGGCCTGCGGATCCCCGATCACCCAGTGCCGTTAGCTTTGGTCCGCACCCTCGGCCAACCCATCCTGAGCACCAGCGCCAACTACGCCGATCAAGAGGTGATAACCGAGCCGTGGGCCTTGGAGGAAGAGCTGGGTTCGCAAGTGGATTTGATCTTGGAATGCGGGCCGCTGCCCGTCGAGGCTTCGAGCGTGGTGTCGTTGGTGGGGGATCAACCCGAGGTGATCCGCGAGGGCAAAGGGGATTTAAGCTTGTTTGTCGAGGAAACGTAAGAGGCGTCTTAAAATCAATACGGTTTAGTTAGCAGGAAATCTACTAACTTCTACTTGTTTAGTGGTATAATATAGTATAATATGATATAGATACGTATAAATGGATAGAAATAGGTATAAATAGATATGGACCCCATAAAAAACCCTTTTTCACCCGGTGCTGGAGCACCCCCTCCCGAACTCGTCGGCAGGGACGACGTGCTTGATCAGGCTCGCATTCTACTAGGCCGAATCAAGCAACGCCGGGCTGAAAAGAGCATCCTGCTGACGGGATTGCGCGGCGTAGGCAAAACCGTCTTGCTCAACGAAATGGAACGAACCGCCCAAGCGGACGGATATCGCACGCTTCTCGTCGAAGCCCACGAACAAAAGCCGTTAGGTGCGCTGCTGGCCCCTCCTTTGCGTCAACTGCTGTATAAACTGGATCGGCTGGCAGGCGCGGGTCACAAGGCGCGTCAAGCCTTGGCCGTTCTCAAAGGCTTTTTCGGGACGATCAGTGTCAAGATGGAAGGGATAGAATTGGGGCTGGACATCGATGCGGAGAAGGGGACCGCAGACAGCGGTGACCTCGAAATTGACTTGCCTGATCTGCTCACCGCGGTGGCAGAAGCGGCCGCGGAACAGGGGATGTGCCTAGCTGTCATGATTGACGAGATACAGTATCTCAATAAAAAGGAACTCGGCGCACTCATCATGTCCATGCACAGGATGCAGCAGCGCCAACTGCCATTGGTGTTGCTGGGCGCCGGCTTTCCCATTCTGCCGGGTTTGGCGGGTGAGTCCAAATCGTATGCTGAGCGGTTATTCAGTTTTCCCGACGTTGGCGCACTTTCCGCGTCAGACACCAGCAGAGCCTTGCAAGACCCGGTCAAACAATACAGAGTCGAGTTCGACAAAGCCGCCGTCCGGGAAATATACCGTCTCACTCAAGGCTATCCCTACTTCCTCCAAGAATGGGGTTATCAAGCCTGGAACCGGGCCGAAGTCTCGCCGATCAGCTTGGTGGTCGTGCAGGATGCTTCCGCGACCGTAACCAAGCGTCTTGACGAGAATTTTTTCCGAGTTCGCTTTGATCGCCTGACTCCGAGGGAGAAGCGGTTTCTCCGCGTCATGGCGGAACTTGGCCCAGGAGCGCAACGCGGCAGTGAGGTCGCAGAGTGCTTGTCGGTAAAAATAAACAGCATCGGGCCAACCCGGGCGAAACTCATCAACAAGGGCATGATCTACAGCCCGGCGCACGGCTACTTGGCGTTTACTGTTCCCTTGTTTGATGATTTTATGCGGCGCACCATGCCTGAATTTGAAGAGAGTGGCTAAGCATCAAAGACGGATGGATTGGCTACGGCTCTAAATTCAATCGTTACCTCGCCAAAGAAGTAGCTGAAAAGCACCTTGAGGGGTCGAAACGGCGTTTTAAAAAGAAAGATAGCACGGTTTCTATATTGCCTATGCGCTTGTTCCAATTCCTCTGCTGCTTCCTCGCCGCGAACGCCGCAAGCGCCCAATCCTCGTTTATTCCCTACGCCGAGCGCGGGGAATTCGCGCTCGCCCCTTCCGGTGCACTCGACATCGGCCTCTACGGCTACGCCAATCCCGCGCTGCTCAGCTACGTCGAAGGCGTGGAGCAGGGAGTCGCTTGGTCGGACAGCAACTCTACTCAGTCGTGGGGTCTTTTTTCGGCCATGCCCCATTTGGGGTTTGGCATGATAAACGGCCGCCGCGACCGCGAGTACCGGGCCGGACTCAGCACCGGCGACCGCGACTTCAGTCTCGGGGTGAGCATGGGATGGGGAAGCGTGCGGCACGTCGTCCTCGGGGGAATTTGGCGGCCCGGCCCGCGTCTTTCAGTAGGCGGCACCTTCACTTCGACCTTTGCAAACGAGAGCCGCGAAGGAGCCGTCGATCTCGCCCTGCGCCCCTTGGGCGACGAGCGGCTCACCTTGTATGCGGATTACGCCCGCACCGACGAGGCGGAGTTCTGGAGCACCGGAGCCGTAGTCGAACTAGTGCCGGGGCTGGCACTGACAGGGCGCTTGTTCGAGGACCGCGCCCTGAGCGTTGGCTTGCGCCTCGGACTGGGTGCCGCCGATTTCCAAGCGCAGGCGCACAGCCGCACCTTCCAGACGTATGCAGCGCGCTTAGGCGCACAGCGCGGGAACCTATTCCGGCCGCGAGCGCGCTACCTTTCCATGGAATTGTCCGGGCCGGTGCAACACCGCCGCTTTGCTTTCTTCGACGACTCGCAGAGCCTGCTCTCCCTCATCGCCTTGCTGGAGCGCGCGCGCCGCGACCCCGCGATCAAGGGCCTCGCCATCAATGCTTCGGGCCTGCGGATTAGCCCGGCACTCGGCTGGGAACTGCGAGAAAAGCTGCGTCAAATCCGCGCTGGGGGGCAGCGAGTCGTGGTGTACATCGACCGTGTGGGCATGCACGGTTATCACTGGGCCTCGGTGGCCGACCACTTGGTGCTCGACCCAGCCGGCGCAATCGGTTTGCAGGGCTATGTGGCGGGGCACACGTATTTCAAAGAGGCGCTGGACAAGCTCGGAATCGGCTTTGACGAGTGGCGGCTTTTCCGCTACAAATCCGCGACCGAACCATACGTCCGCCGCGACATGTCCGCAGGCGAGCGCGAGCAGCTAACGGTTCTGCTCGACGACTGGTACGCCCTCGCCCGCAGCGACATCAGCGCCGACCGCGCGCTTGCGCCCGAACAATTCGACCGCCTCGTAGAAGATACCGCGTTCTTCCTCCCACAAGAGGCCCTCGACGCCGGCCTAGTAGATCGCCTCGGGCGCTGGAGCGAAATCGACCGCACGGTCGAAGACGTCGCCGTCGTCGCAGCCCATTCGTACATGAGGCCAGCCAACCGGCGCTGGGGGCAGCGCAAGCGCATTGCCATCGTCTATGCACTCGGCGTCTGCGCCATGGACACCGGCATGGGTGCGCGACGGCTGGTCGGCGAGATTGCCTCGGCCTGTGCGGACGCGGACGCCGTGGTGCTGCGCGTCGATTCGCCGGGCGGCGACGTCCTGCCCTCGGCCCTCGTGGCCGACGCCGTGCTGCAATGCCGCGAGCACAAACCCGTCATCGTCTCCCACGGCTACCTCGCGGCTTCGGGCGGGTACATGATCTCGCTACCCGGCGATGCAATAGTCACCGCGCCCAACACCATCACCGGCTCGATTGGAGTCATTGCCGGCTGGGCGTACAACACAGGGCTGAAGGAAAAGCTCGGCCTGAGCACGAGCCGCGTGCAGGTGGGCCGCCACGCGGACTTGCCTTTTGGCATGACCCTGCCCCTGCTCGGCCTGCGCTTGCCAGACCGCACTTTCACGGAAGACGAAAGCGCGCGCATGGAACACACCATCCGCTCGCTGTACGAGGACTTCGTCGCCAAGGTCGCCAGCAGCCGCCACATCGCGCCGGACTCGGTCGAAGTCGTGGCCCAAGGCCGCGTCTGGAGCGGCCAGCGCGCCGTCCAGCTCGGTCTCGCCGACCGAATCGGCGGTCTCGAAGTGGCCATCGCGCTAGCCAAGGAAAAAATCGGACTGTCAGCGGACGAGACCGTTGAGTTGCTGGAACGGCCTCGGCCCAAACTTTTTTCGTCCGCGCTTTTTCGCCCACGGCTGTTGGGCCTCACCGCGCAGCCCACCCCCGAACTCTTCTACCTGCAATTCCGCCTCCAGCACAATGGCTTGCCCTTGTTGCTGGTTCCCGCCAACCACGTACCGAGCCCTGTGGGGCTATATGGAGAGAAAACCTATGAGTGAGGAAGCTCGCGCACTGTATGCGGATATGGGGGCGACGCCCGTGATCAACGCCCTCGGCCCGCGCACCCTGTTAGGGGGATCGTCCCCCCACCCGGACATCATCGCCGCCATGGAACTAGCTGGTCGCTACTACGTTGACATGGACGCCTTCCTGGCGAGTACCGGGCGGATCGTCGCCGATCTGCTCGGGGCCGAGGCCGCGCTGATTACCCCTGGCTGCGCGGCCGCATTGGTCCTCGGCACGGCCGCCTGCATCACCGGCGCAGACCCAGAGAAAATGGCCCGCCTGCCCGATACGACCGGCATGACCAACCAAGTGGTCATCCAAAAGGCCCAGCGCTACAAATACGACCGCATGGTGCGCTTGCCCGGCGTCACCCTCGTGGAAGCGGGCACGGAGCAAGGCACCACAGCCGACGAACTCGCCGTAGCCATCGGCCCCCAAACCGCCGCCCTGCTCTACCCGGCCATCGACGTCGAAGCCGACATCGTTCCGCTAGCCGAGGCCATTGACATCGCCCACGCCCACAACGTCCCGGTCTTCGTAGATGCGGCCTTCCGCGTCTATCCCCTAGACGGCTTGACCCGCTACATCGCGGCTGGGGCCGATCTAGTCGGCTATGGCGCCAAGTACGTGGGTGCGCCCAACTCTTCGGGCATTCTCTGCGGCCGCGCCGACTTAATCACCGCAGCCCACTTGCACAGCTTCGCTTGCTTTGAAACCCGCGACATAGAAGGGGTTGGCCGTCCGCTCAAGATCGACCGCCAAGAAGTCGTCGGCGTGGTCTTAGCCCTGCGCCGCTGGCTGGCCATGGATCACGACGCCCGCAACCAAAGCGACACCCGCCGCGCCGAGACCGTGCGTCAGCACCTTGGCGAACTCCCCCATGTGCAAAGCTCAGTCAATGGCGCGTCCCTGACCTTGACCTTGGACGAACAAGCGCTCGGTCGCAGCGCCGCCGAAATCGAGGTCGCTTTGCGCAACGGCAACCCCTCGGTCTGGCTCTCCTCGGCTCCAGGCCAACTTCACTTGTCCATGCCCACCGTATCCGACGGCGACGAGGAACTCTTGGCAGCGCGGGTTAGGGAAGTGCTAGGGCGTGGGGGGTAGATTCAGGCTGGCCACATCGCCGCGCCCAAATATAGAAGTCGTCTGAAAATCCCGAGTGCGCTCCAAGCAACTTCTTCATCCCGCATCTGTGCCCATCTGCGTTCATCTGCGGATACCTTGCCCTCGTGCGAAGGTCGCCGGGGTTTTCAGACAGCTTCTTACATGGTAAACCAGTTCGACATGCCGCCAAAATAGTCGATGATCAGCCACATGCCCGCCGAGCCAAAAGCCCCCAGCACCATGCCGAGGAAGAGCGGGCGCAGCAGGCCATAGCCCCTAGCCCCGCCGTATTTCAAAATGACCGCTTTGAAAGCCCAAGCGATAAAGACCGAAAACCAAATCTGGCTGATCGGATAGGTCAAACCGAGGACTAGGCCGATGGGATGGATCGGGAAGCCGACGAAACGCGCCTTGAGAAAGCTCAGCACGGCCATGGCAGCGCTGCCGATGCCAGTGTAGATGAGGTGCCAGCCGTAGATTTCCTGCGGGTTGTTGATATTGTGCGCGATCCAGTTGCCCGTCAGTTGGGTCAAGCCGCCAAAACCCCAACCCCCGAGATTGATGCCACCGTATTTATACGCCAACGTGGTAACCGCCCACACCGCGGAAATCAGGGTGACCACTATGGTCGCGGCGATCGCCCAAAACAGCCGCCGGGTCTCCAAACGCATAACCTCGGCGATCTTGAGGCCGGTCGCCGCTGAGGCCATGACAAAGGTGCGCAAGTCGGCTGTCCAGGGGAAGTTCATGCCGAGCGCCGTCAGCCCGCTCGCTCCGAGCGCGGTCGGCCCGAGCGCCGTGACCATAAATACCGGCGGGGCCACCGGCGACACCCCGTAGGCAAGGCCGGCTTGGGAGACAATGCGCGCCAAACCGATAAAAGTGGCCAAGCAGAGCAAAAAATAAAAAAGCGCAATACCGAACTGCAGGCCGGTTTGCGCCAGCCACCACACCGCAAAGATCGACCCGAAGATAAAACCCAGCACGGCCGTGCGGTACGAGAGCATCTCGCTGCTATCGTCAATCGTCGGATCGCGCTTGAAGGCTTTGCGTAGCACGTCGCCGATATGTTGGCGCGCGGCCCACAGGATGGAAAAGACCAGGAAGAACATCGCGCCCTGCGCCAGATGGGCGACGCTGGCCGAAGCGGGCATTGAGTAGGGCTGCGACGGGCCAATGCTCCAGCCGAACATACGCTCGACCCCCGTGTGGACATAGGCGAGAAAGGCAAAAAACCACACGCCGAACGAGACATCGAGGCTCAACAGATACGAAAGCCCGATGACCTCGAAGCGCGGGTACAGGTTCAGACGCACGGATTCGCGCAGAAAGCGCAGCGGGGTATTCAACTGGATGAAGGGAAAGTAGTTGAAGTAGGAGTGTAGGCCATTGACGAGATTGATGAGAAACGGGATCAGAAAGCCGACCCAAGTCAGATAGTTGCGCAGCAACGACGGCAGCAGACGGCCCCGCTCCCCTTGAGCCAATTCGAGCGGCAGGATCGAGAGCGGGAAGAGCAGGCGCTCGTGTTCCATCCACTGCTTGCGCAGGATGACCAACATGCAGAGCGTGACGAAATAAACGCTGAGTATGAAGAAACCCCAAGCCAACAACGGCTTGTGCCACAGCCTCCAAGGCACGGGCTCGCCGCGCGCCGCCCCCTCAAAGAGCTTCCAGGTCGCCGCACGGTCCTGGGACACGAGCCAGGGTTTGATGTGCGGATGGATGATATTGGCCCAGTCGTTCTCCGGCGTGGCGAAGTAGAACAGCCCCCCTAAAAACGGGATCAAGTTCATAACGAAACCCCAAGAGGGAATCGCCGAAGCTACGATCATCATTATGTAAATGGTCGCCAATTCGCCGCTGTGCAGCCGCGAACCGGTGAGCAGATGGGCGAGGGGATTGAGCAGCAAAGTGAGCAGAAAGAACAAGAAGATCGCGGCACCAGTGGAATAATCGGCAGCCATAGCCGAACCGCGCACCACCAGCGTGCCATAGGATTCCCCGCAAGAGATCGCAGTAGCGCAGAGCAGGCCGATAAAAACCGCCCGTTTGGAAACGCCGCGCTGTGGTTGGGCTTTTGTCACATTCGCCTTTGCCAGAATTTCGCTCGTTGCCCACGTCTTTCCGCAGCCGGCCCCATAATCGAGACGCGACCGCCGTTCCGCATTGTAAACTATAGGGCGTCAACGGCATTATCAAAGCCGATAGTTTCATAGCGGTATTTTCTAAACTCTGCCTAGCAAAGACTTGCCCCGGTCATCCCCGTCGCCTTAAATCCTACGAGCAACCATGTCCACCGAAGAAGGAATCTATATCAATGGGAAGAGGCACATGGTAGCCATTGTCCCCTCCCAAGCAATGGCGCATCTATGAGCACGGCACAGCAACAGGCCGAGGCCCTAGCGGCCGGGCTATACGCCCATCAGGTCGAGGGCATCGCCTTTTTGTTGGGTCGCCAGCGGGCGATCCTCGCCGACGACATGGGGCTGGGCAAGACGCGGCAATCCGTACTGGCCATGCACCAAGCCCGACCCGAGGGGCCGTATCTGGTCGTCTGCCCGGCCGCGGTCAAAATTAACTGGGCGCGCGAGATTGAACTGGTGCTGCCAGCGGCAGAAATCGCCGTCGTCGGCCCCACACCCGCGCCCGAGCCCGGCTATACCGGCTGGGTCATCATCAACTACGACATCCTCGCCAAACACCCGCTGGCGGAGCACGCCTGGAGTGGCCTAGTCTTTGACGAGGCCCACTATCTCAAAAACTACCGCAGCCAGCGGCATCGCTTGTCCATGGACTTGGTCAAGGCCGTTGGCGACGAGGCGGTGATCCACCTTTTGACCGGCACGCCGTTGACGAGCCGACCGCGCGATCTCTTCCCCTTGTTGCAATTGGCGCGCCATGCGCTCGGGCGTTCGTTCGTCTCGTTTGCCAAGCGCTATTGCGACGCGTACAAAGGCGAGTACGGCTGGGTCGCCGACGGGGCCTCTAATATCGAAGAGCTGACCGTGCAATTGCACGGCATCATGCTGCGCCGCACCAAGGCCGAGGTCCTCGATCTGCCGCCCAAGATCCGCAGTTGGCTCGATGTGGAGATCGCCAGCCGAGTGGCGCGCGAGATGAGCGAAGCCGTGACGGAGTTATTGCAGACCATCTCGCGCCGGGGCCAAGCCAAGCTGGCCGGCGAGACCGAGGCCGAGCGCCGCACGCGCCAAGGCTGGATCATGGGCCAGTTGACCACCGCGCGCAACCGCTTGGCCATGGCCAAGGTCCGCAGCACCATTCCCTTCGTCGAGAACGCGCTCGAGCAGGGCGAGAAGATCCTGGTCTTCTCGTGTTTTCTCGCACCCATCAACACACTGCGCAAGCACTTTGGCCAAAAGGCCGTAGCCATCACCGGCGAAGTACCAGCGAGTGAGCGGCAACAACGGGCCGACCGCTTTCAGGAAGACAACTCTGTGCAGATACTAGCCGCGCAGATTACCGCCGGAGGCGTCGGGCTCAACCTCACGGCAGCGCGGCAAGTGGTCTTCAACGATCTCGACTGGGTGCCGGTCAATCACTGGCAGGCCGAGGACCGGGCCTACCGCATCGGGCAACAGCAAGCTGTAAACGTCACCTACATGGTCGGCAGCAACACGATCGACGAATTCGTCAAAACGGTCCTCGAAACCAAATCGACGCTGATCGACCAACTCGTCGAAGGCAGCGCCTTGCCCGAACATTTCCAGCGCGACGTGATGGACGAGTTGCGGCGGGTGATGGAGGTGCTGCCCGAATTGCCCACTGGCGCAATGGACGAGCAGCAAGTGGCGGAACTCTTGCGCGAGGCCGGAGCGGCCTTTGTCGCGGCGCAGCCTGCTGTTGATCCGGCGGCCAAGTCGCGCTTGCCATCGGCCGAGGCAGTGCGCGTGTTGGCGCGGGTGTTGGCAGGGCCAAAGCGAGCGCTGTACCGGGTGGACAGTTCGTCGAAACCGGGGGCGTTCTACGAATTGGAGGTAGAGGGGAACGACATAAGTTGTAGTTGTAAGGGGTTTTCCTATCGGGGAATTTGTCAACATGCGCGGGCGTTGAAAGAGGCGTTGGTCAAGGGGGAGGGATTGCCGGAGGGGTTCGTCGAGGTTTGACAGGTCGCGGACGAACTGTTCCGATCCGATAAGCAGCTTTCTGCATAGACGTTTTTAGAGACGCCGGACTTGGATATATTGATTACCATCCCCATCAACTTTTGCAAGGAGCCTGTTCATGGCCTTTGAAATTTTCGACTTTCGCAAAGAGGAACACATCAAAAACCTCCTCGTCACGCCACACATCCGCTCCCGCTTTCTGCGCATGCAGCCGGGCGACGTGGCCGGCCTGCACAGCCACGACCTCGGCCACGAGATTTTCCTCATCCTGCAAGGCCGCTGTGTCTTCCACATCGCCGGCAGCGAACAGGAGCTATGCGCGGGCCAGCTCTGCGTTGCCCTCGCCGACGAGATCCATCAGGTGCGGGTCGTCGGCGATGAACCCATGGTCATGTACCTATCGGTTACGCCCCACATCCAGCCAACCCACACCGGCCGCGACCCCGACGGCACCCGTCACCCAACTCGCTTCCAACTCTCCAGCTCGTACGACGTGGAGACGGATACCGATACGCCCATCGACGAACTCATCGACAAATTCACAACCGCGTCAGCCGACCTAGCCCAGACCGCCAGCGACCAAGCGACCGCCCAAGCAGCAAGAAGCGACCAACTCAAGGCTGCCCTCGCTGCCGGCGACGAAGCACGGGCCACCGAGCTGCGCGAAGCCATGTGGCAAGACGTGTATCAGAGCTTAAAGCAGGCCTACGCTATGGCCGATCTCTGGAACGACTTGACGCCCCGCGTCGGGAAGGTGGGTTGACATGGCTCCTGTCCGCATCGGAATCGTCGGCTGCGGTGCCGTCGCCCAAGTCCAGCACCTGCCTAACCTCACCGCGCTCAAGGACCTGTTTTCCGTCGAGATGGTCTGCGACATCTCGCCGAGCTTGGCACAGACCGTGGCACAGGAATTTCACGTGCCGCACCACACTGACGACTGGCGCGCGCTGCTCGTTGCCGACATCGACGCCGTACTCCTGTGCCACACCGATCCCAAGACCGAGATCGCCGTCGCCGCCTTTGAGGCCGGCAAACACGTCTTCATCGAAAAGCCGATCTGCTTCTCCCTGCAAGAGGCCGACCGGATCATCGCCGCCCGACAGGCGGCCGGCACCGTTGGCTTAGCTGGCTACATGAAAGTGTACGACCCGGCCTTTGAGGCTGCGGCCCGCACTGCCGCTGACATGGCCGCGATTCGCTTCGTGCAGATCCACCACTTGCACACCAACAACTCGCATCACCTCGCGCACTTCCGCCTACACCGCACCGACGACATACCCACTGCGGCTATGGAGCAGACGAGCGCGGCGCGCGCGGCGGCCGTGCGCGAAGCCATCGGCGAAGTCCCCGCCGACGTACAGTCTGCCTTTGGCCACCTTGCCGGCAGCATGATCCACGACATCTACGGCCTGCGCGCCATCATGGGCGTTCCCGAAGAAGTCGCCAGCACCGAGATCTGGTACGAAGGCTGGGGCGTCAGCACCATGCTCGCTTATGCCAACGGCGCGCGCTGTGCGGCAACTTGGGTCGAGTTAAAGGACGTGCGCGACTTCAAGGAAACCCTCGAAGTCTGCGGCGACGACCGCCGCGTGTTGCTCTCTTATCCAACCGGTTTTTCGCGGGGAATCCTCTCCACCCTGGAAATTCAGACCCTCGACGAATCCGGCGAGGCCATCGTCCACCGCCCGGCCATCGCGTGGGAAGGCCCTTTCGTCCGCGAGCTGAAGCACTTCCACGCCTGCATCACCGAGGGCGCACAGCCGCGTACTCCCTTGGCAGAGGCCCGCTGCGACATCGCCCTAATCATCGACATCATCAAAGCCTATGCAGACCGCTAACAAAGGAAGCGACATGGCCCCCAAGCCCAAAGCACCGCCCATCATCTTCACCGACGACGGCTGGATTTTCACGGCCGAGGAAAACGTCTCGGTCGCCGACCTCAAAGAGAAAATCGTCGATGGCTATGCTGGCACCGGTGGCGCATTCTGGTGGAGCACGGGCGATCACGAGGTCTATCAGTTCGAGACGGAGATTGGCGAGAAATTCGGCGACGACCGCAGCGACCTCGACGCCACAGCCCCTTCCTTCGTCCACTCGGCCACACCCGGCGTCGAGGATCGGATCGCCGCCAATCTACACGGCCTGATCGCCGAGTGCGGCGGGCCGTTGACCGCGCTTGTGCGACTGTGCCGGGAGGCGAAGATCCCCTTTTTCCCGCGCGTGCGCATGAACAGCCACTACGTGATCGACCCGTCCCATCCCGGCTACGGTCGCTTCCGCCGCGAGCAGCCCCACCTGCTCATTGGCCGCCCCGGCGAGGAGTTCCCCGAAAAGTCGGTCGAGTGGGGCATCCGCACCGGCCTCGACTACGCCCACGCCGAGGTGCGGGAACACATGCGGCGCATCGCCTGCGAGGTTTTCGAGCGCTTTGACGTCGATGGCATCGAACTCGACTTCATGCGCCATTCGGCCTTCTTCCGCATGGCCGAAGCCACGGCCAACAGCTACCTGATGACCGATCTGGTGCAAAAGGTCAAGGCACGGCTCGACGAGGTCAGCGCCCAACGGGGCAAGCCCTTGCAACTGGCCGTCCGCGTCCCCCCGACCTTGGCCGACTCGCGGCGCATTGGCCTCGACGTCGACGAATGGATCGAGACCGGCCTCGTCGATATCGTCGTCGTTGGCGGCGGCTTTATCTCCTTCGAGACTCCGGTCGATGAATTCGTCCGCGTTGCGGCCACTACCCTTCGGCTGAGCTCAGGTCGAAGCCCCTGCCTCGTCTATGGCTGCATCGAGGCCACCCGCCACAGCGACCGGCACTTCCTCCGCGCCTTGGCCTTGCGTTGGCTCACCGACGGAGCCGACGGCATTTACCTATACAACTTCTACACCATGTCGCCCGAGTGGAACCGCCAAACCGCCGCTGAATTCTCCGACCTCGAAACCCTAAAAAAACTCGACAAGTGCTACGAGATCAGCGGCACCATGTCCTTCAGCCCCACCGGGGGCCACAGCGCCGCCTTCCGCTTGGCCCACCCCTCGACGCCGCTTCCCGTGCCCTTGCCCACCGACAGCCCAAGCTTGGGGCCGATGCTCCGCATCCGCGTCGCCGATGAGGTGGCCGATGTCACTGGCGGCTTGGCCTTGCGTTTGGATCACTTGCCCTCGGAAGACCGCCTCGAAGTCGAACTCAACGGCCGCGCCCTCCCTTGGGATCAAGCCCAAGTCTCCGGCGATGGCTGGTCGCGCCAGCAGGCAGCGCCGCTGTTTTGGGCCAGCTATCCAACTCGTCCGGTCGAGCAAAAAATGGAAGGGGTCAGCGTGGAATTTGCAGTGGATGGTTCTTTTTTGCGGCAGGGGACTAACGAGATCGCCGTGCGGCTAGTGGCGGGGGAAAAAGATCGCCGCGAGCAAGTGATACTGACCGGCGTTGAATTGGCTATTTCTCATTGATCAACTACCGTGCTGCTGGAGCATCTTGTTAGGTCTTATATTGTTCTTTCTTTTCGAGTAATGTCATTTGTGTAGGTTCTTTCGGTTTATCTGGATAAAGAGCCTCAACAGACCTTTCAAAATCACTAAGAGCGTTCTCATGGCCGCGCAGGAACCAATGTTTATGTTTTTCGAGATACGCCTTTCTAATAGACTCATTACGCAAATCAAGAGGGACGCGTTCCATTCTTGGATCGATACTATCGAATCCTACAAACTCTTTTTGCAAACGTTCTTTTGACATTTTCACGTAGTCGGGGTTCAATTCAATTCCGACACCGACTCGATTGAGTTGTTGACATACCCTGAGTGTCGTTCCACTACCCAAGAAAGGGTCGAGAACTAGCGATCCTTTACTACTTGAAGCTAATATCATCCGCTCCATTAACCCCTCCGGTTTTTGAGTTGGATGATTCTGTCTATTATAATTGCAGTAGTGAACGTGCGAAAATTCCCAAACATCTCCTGGATTTGCCCCTCGCATGTTATTGCGCTCACGGTAATATTTTTGAGGAACGCGAATATCATCTAAGTTAAAAGTAAAATCTTTTGTTTTTGTAAACATTAGAATATCGTCGTGACGAGGGGAAAAGCCTCTCTTTTTTCCTATTCCTTGCGTATAGTGCCACACTATCCAGCTATTGAAAAACATTCCAAAATCTCTATCTAGGAGATCATATAAAAAAGAAATAAACCGGAATCCCATAAAAACATAAATCGTTCCATCGGCCTTTAGGAGCCTATGAGCTTCTTTGATCCAATCTTTTGAGAATGCTAAATATTCTCCAAAGTCTTTAGTATCACGATTATTACCATAGTCTTTCCCCAAATTATAAGGAGGATCGGCAATGATAAGATCAAAGGTCCCGGAGTCGATCTTTTGCATCTCAGAGACGGCGTCTCCCAAGATTATTTTTTGTTCAATCATCGGATTTTACCCATCCATTTTTATTGGCTAGTTCAAGCCATTGCTCAAATGACCGACGATCAGACTGAAGGTATTTCTGATCAAGTAACTGACAAAACTCCCATGTTGTTCTCTTTTCAAGCTCAACGTAGTGAATATCCCGTATTTGGATTTGTCCCGTATTGATCAATTGATATTTATTATTTTTATCTTCAGTGAAGCTGTTGAATGGATACTGCTCCGGCCCAAAAGCCTGTCACGATTAACGTCTCAGACCATCCGAACCCTGTCAAGCGCCGTCGCTTCTAAACGCAGCAAGCGTCTCTGGCTGGGCCAGAAACGCTTGTCACTCAGCTATAGCTTTTATGCCGTCGGTGAGAATTCTGCGATAATCCCGCCTCCCTCACTCCTCAACCTCAGCCCACGCCCCCTTAGCCATCAATCCCCCATCGACGCAGACATTCTCGCCGGTCATAAACGACGCTTTGTCGCTAGCCAAGAACAACATGGCATTGGCGATGTCTTCCGGCTGCCCATAGCGGCCAATCGGATGCAGCTTGGCGTAGTCCTTGAAGAATTGCTCGCGCTCGTGGCCGAATGCCTCGATCACCTCATCGACCAATGGCGTCTGAATGCCCCCCGGATTGACCGCCAAAACCCGAATCCCATACTTGGCGTAGTCAAGCGCAAGCTGCCGCGTCATAGAAATAATCCCGCCCTTGCTGGCAGCATACGCCGACACCATCGACGCCGACTGCAAACCCTGGACGCTGGCCGTGTTGATGATGACCCCCTTGCCCTGCTCCATCATCTGCGGCAAACAGTGCCTAGCCATCAGGAAGAAGCTCTTCAGATTGACGTCAATAATCCGATCCCACATCTCTATCGGCAGTTCGTGAGCCAGCTTGTAGCTAGGCACGGGCTGGATGCCGACGTTGTTGCACAACACGTCAACGCGGCCCCAATCCTCGATGATCTGCCCCACAGTCTGAGCGCAAACCTCGTCGCTGGCCACGTCAGCCTCAAAAAAGCGGATCTGGCCTTCTTCGTTTCGGCTGAGCTCAACGTCGAAGCCCTCGGCCAAGGCCGCGCCAGCCTCCGCGTCTATGTCCAACACGGCGACCTGCGCCCCCGCGCCAGCGAACGCCCGCGAAATCCCCCCACCAATGCCCTGGGCACCACCGGTGACGATAACTACTTGACCCGTAAAATCAGCCATGACAATCTCCTTTGTGGTTTAATGAAATGTCTCATTCGCCAATCTAATACTCAGCAAGCTTCTTCAATTTACAACAAAACGCCTGCCGCCCCAGCACCTCGACCGGAAACACGCGCTCCATGTACAAATCCGGCCATGCGCCAAACGCTTCGGCCAGCAGAGTGCGCTCGCTGGTAAAACACACGACCACCCCACCTGCCTTCAGCACCCTCGCCACCTCGCTGGCAAAGCCCTCGTAGAGCGGGCGCAGCGCTTGCGGCGCGCCGACCTTTTTGCCAAAGGGCAAGTTGCACACCACCCGATCGACGCTGCCATCGTCCAGGGGCAGATCCCGCGCATCCCATTGGCGGATGGCAATCGGCTTGTAGCGCGGACCAACATTCGTGCGAGTGGCAGCTACAGCTTCCGGGCGAATGTCACCGCCCAAAAGCTGGGCGTAGCGGCCGTACAGTCCCCGCTCAATGAGAATAGTTCCAGCCCCGCACATGGGATCGAGAAAGACGTCGCCGTCCGCTGGCTCGGACAGCATCACCAAGGCCCGCGCCACCGTCGGCCGCAGCGAAGCCTCCACTTGCGCGACCTTGTACGTACGATGGCGCATAGTCTCGTCGGAAAGGCGCACCCCGCAGATCAACTCGCCCGCAGCCTCCAAACCCCACACCTCCAATAGCGCTTGCTCAGCCATGTGCTTCCAGCGCGGGAAGCGCCACGCTATAGCCTTCTGCAAGGCGCGACGCATCTCTTGGCGCACATAGCGCTGCTGCCCGCCGCGACGCTGAGCCACGATCCGATAGGTGATGCGCTTGATCCGCTTGGGGCGAGCGCGGCGATGCGCACCCACCGCGTCTTCAAAAAGCGGCGACTCCGCCACGAGTGCGCCAGCCTGATCCAAGCCCTCGCGCGCCGCAGCCACCGGGCCATGTGCCACCAGCGCAAACACATCCTCGGTCGTCCCCAATCCGAGCAAGTCTTGCGGCGGGGCGTCCGTCGCAAAGAACACCACGCCACGCTGGCGACCCTGCAACTCGGCTCCCAAGCGCGCTGTGATTTCTCGTTGGGCGATCTCCTCTAGCCCGGGGGCGACAAACGCGTAGAACTGCATGGTTATTCGTAGAGATCGTCTAGATCGGCGGCGGCCAACTCGACCAAAAACTCGGCCAGTTGCGCTGACACTTGCTCCAAGCAGCGGCGGCCCTTTTCCGGGGTGGCTTGGCGCGGGTCGCCGATGCCCGTGTCATCGGTCGCCTGCGTCCAGTCGCGCTGAGTCCAGACCCATCCTTCCCGCAGCGCAGCCATCTTAAACTTGTGCTCGCGGCCACTGCCCGCCTCTGACAGGGGCAATACCCAATCCGGCCGCAAGTATTGCATGAGGCTGGTTTCCATCTCGTTGGCATGATCACCACCCGCCGCGAAAAGCCCCTGATCGGCGATGCGGTACCAATCCATGCAGCAAATAAACATCGCATAGCGCGGCAACAACTCTCGCACCATCTGCTTGAAGTCATTACCGCCGTGGCCATTCACAATGAGCAGTTTGGGAATGCCCTGATGGGCGAGCGCTTCGACCAAATCTTGCAGGACAGCAAACTGAGTTGAGGGATTGAGATTGAGGTCTAGCTTGATGTCGAGCTGGCCGGTGTTGACGCCAAAGGGCACGGTCGGCAAGACGATGACCTTGGCGTCCTGCTCCCAAGCGATGTGGGCCGCAGCCGCGACGATCTCGTCGCACTGCACCACGTCGGTCGAATAAGGCAGGTGGTAATTGTGCGCTTCCGTCGCCCCCCACGGGAGAATCGCGACCTCGTACGGGGTGTGCTCGACGGTCTGCCAATTGGTCTCCGCGAGGATGTAAGGTCGGCCGGGCATGGAGGCTCCTTTACGATGTAAGCACCGCTCGGTGCAAGGTCCGATACTCAGCCCCGGTCGGTTTGAGAATGCTTTCGATCAACTCCACCGCCTCCACCGGAACCTGCAACCGAGGCAGCTCGCCGCTCCACTTGCTGCGTGGCGGTCGCACCTCTGCCCGCACCCGACCCAACGTCACGTGCGGACGAAAGTCCCGTTCCTCCGGCTCCCAACCAGCAGCGCACACCACTTCTTCAACATCCCGTTGCAACGCGCCCAACCGTCCATCCGCATCCGCCACACCAGCCCAAATAACCTTCGGCTTACGGCGATTGGGAAAGCAACCGCTTTCCTCTATAGTCGCAACAAAGCCCTCGTGCCGCGCAGCAACCGCCGTCAACCCTTCCCTCAACGCCGCGATTTGCGCGTCCTCAGCCGCGCCGAGAAAGCGCAACGTCAAATGGAGATTCTCCGGCCGCACCCAACTCACACCCTGCGCCGGCCACAACGGTCGCATTGCATCGCTCAGCTTGCCCAATGCCGCTGGCACCCGGATGGCGACAAAGGCTCGACTAACGGGCACCGCAAGCCCGCAAGCAGGCGTTCAAATACCCCCGGCTCTCCGCCGCAATCGTCGCCACCTGTCCCAAATCGTACTCCTTGGCACCAATCACTTCCAAATTGGCCGCCACGTCTAGCCCCGATTCGTGCAGCACCTTGACGTACCCGAACAAATCGATGTTACCCCGCCCACACGCCTGCAACTCCGGCGCGCCCGGCCCGCCTTCTGCCACGGCGCAATCCCGTATGTGAACGTGTTTGACCCGCGAAATAACCGCCGCCAGCGCATCTACCGTATTCTCCCCCGCCCGATGAATGTGGCTCGGATCCATATCCACCCCAAACCCCGGCGAGTCGATCCGTTCCATCGCCCGCAGCGTGGTCGGCGTATCGTAAATGCACTGCCCCACGTGCGCCTTAGCGCATAGCGTCACGCCGTGTTCGTGCGCCCTATCGGCCATCTTGCCCAACAGCGCGACCTGCCGGTCGAAATCTTCCTCCACATCGCTCTTGCCCCCCGGGCCAACGTTGACGACGGGAATGCCAATCTCAGCACCAGCCGCAAACGCCAGCATCAGCCGCTCTTCGTCGAGCGCAGCCTCTTCCATAGCCAGCAATTTTAGCTCGTATTTTTCCGCTAGCTCTTTGATTTGGTTGGCTTGCGCCTGCCAGTTATCCAACTCCAAGTGCTCGCACATGCCCTTGATGGCCGAAAGCTCGACGCCGTCGTAGCCAGCAAGGTGGATATGGCGCATTGCCGTTTCCAGATCGAATCCTGCAAAGAGCACTGAATTGGCCCCTAAATGAATCATTTTCACAACTCCTCTTGGGTGATAAGCAATTGATTTTACTGAATTACCGAGCGGTCATTATACACAGACGGAAAAGGGGAGTCAAACGGCCCGACGCTGTTGGTCTAGGTATGCCGCTACGCATTTACATTCTCGAGATCGCGCACCTTGCGTGTAGTGATTTTGAAATCATGCCCCAAGACACCAAGGATATTGAAAAGTACATCGAAGCTAATTTTTCCGATCTTGGTTCTATTTTCAATCTGGGCAATGCGCGGTTGGGAGACGCCGACCATCTCGGCCAATTGGCCTTGCGTCAAGCCAAATCGCTTTCTACTCCTCACGATTTTTTTAATGAGCTGTTCTTTCTGGCGTAGTTCGTTAATATTGACGCCGAGTTCCTCTGCCCATTGCTCAATGTTTACCTTTTCCCAAGGCATTTTCAAATCTCCTTCAGTCTCCTGAGAATAAGACGTCTATCCTCATCGGGAATGGTTTCTGTCTTTTTTTGGAGCGCATGAACCAGATAAATTGCATCCACGCGCTTGATAAAATAGAAAACTCGATAGATACTGCGCCGTTCTTTGAAACGCAGTTCGTGTAAACCGAGAGCAATATTGAACAGCGGCCTGCTCAACGGCATCCCTAGGCTTCCCCCCTGCCTCAACCGATCAAGTGCCAAGAATAAATCCTCCTGTAGGCTTTGAGATAATCCCTCGACAAATTTCTTGACCGGCGAATTACCTGAAGCAGTGGTATAGTAGAGGATTTCCGTCCTTGAAATATAATCTGTAGATTATAATCGATCAACAGATTCTGCCAAAACTGGAAGGGGTTTTCCCATTCCGCACGCCACCGCTTGCCCGCTGCACATTCGTATAGTATATTTTTGGATTCCTTTTCCCTTCCCTCGCGTCTACACGAACTCATGGAAACACAAGATATCGTCGTCCGCGGTGCCCGCGTCCACAACCTCAAAAACCTCCATCTCACCCTCCCCAAAAACAAACTAATCTGCTTCACCGGCGTCTCCGGCTCGGGCAAATCCTCGCTGGCCTTCGACACCCTGTACGCCGAAGGACAGCGCCGTTACGTCACCTCGCTGTCGGCGTACGCACGCCAGTTTTTGGGCCAGATGGAAAAGCCTGACGTCGATCAAATCACCGGCCTGTCCCCCACCATATCCATCGCCCAGAAAACTGCTGGCCAAAGCCCCCGCTCCACCGTCGGCACCATCACGGAAATCTACGACTACCTGCGTGTGCTCTTCGCCCGCGTCGGCACCCCGCACTGCACCGAGTGCGGCGAGCCCATCGGCGCGCAGACCCGCGCACAGATCGCCGCCCGCATCCGCGCCCTGCCAGTCAACTCGCGCCTGCACATCCTCGCCCCAGTCGTCCAAGAGCGCAAAGGCGAATACCACGAGCTTTTTGCCGACCTGCAAAGGTCCGGCTACATCCGCGTGCGCGTTGATGGCCAAATTTTCACCCTCGACCAAGCCCCCCAACTCGACCGCTATAGCCGCCACAACATCGAAGTCGTAGTTGATCGCTTAATTCTCCGCGAGGGGGAAAACCGCCGCTTGGAAGAGGCCATTGACAACGCCCTGCGCCTCGGGCAAGGGACCTTCATCGTCGCCCGCGAAGGAGCCTCCGACTTCCTGCTCAGCGACCGCTTCGACTGCACGGCCTGCGGCATCTCCTACCAAGAGCCAACGCCGCAGATGTTTTCCTTCAACAACCCCCAAGGCATGTGCCCAGACTGCCACGGCCTCGGCACGCAAGTGTTGATGAGCGAGCGCCTGATGGTACCTAACCCGGCCAAGACCCTGCGCGCCGGGGCACTCGCGCCGCTCGGCGAACTAGGCAGCAACCGCTGGCGCTTACATCTATACGAAGGCGCGGCCGAACACCTCGGCTTTGATCTCGACACGCCGTGGGGTGAACTCGTAGCCGAGCAGAAGCACGGCTTCCTCTACGGCCTCGGCGACAAAAAAATCACCTTTACATACACCAACCTCCGTGGCTCAAGTTGGTCGCACAACGACAAATACGAAGGCGTCATCCCATTTCTCGAAGAAAAATTTCGCGGGGCCAAGGAAAAACAGCGCCGCGAGTTAGAGCAATTCATGGGCGTGCAGCACTGTGAGCGGTGCGACGGCGGCCGCCTGCGGCCCGAGTCCCTCGCCGTCAAAATCGACGGACGCAACCTCCCGCAGCTAGCTGCCATCCCCATCGAAGAAGCGCGTGACTTCTTCCGCGCCGTGGCCTTTGAGGACGCCAAAGCCCTCATCGCCGAAGAGGCGCTCAAAGAAATCCGCGGCCGCTTACAACTCATGTGCGACATGGGCTTGGGCTATCTAACCCTCGACCGCGGCGCGCACACCCTATCCGGCGGCGAGGCCCAGCGCATCCGCCTCGCCTCGCAGATCGGCTCCGGTTTAGTCGGCGTGCTGTACATCCTCGACGAGCCTTCCATTGGCCTGCACCACCGCGACAACCAGCGACTGTTGGACACCCTCAAGCGCCTGCGCGACATCGGCAACACGGTCATCGTAGTAGAGCACGACGAAGAGACCATGCGCGAGGCCGATGTGGTCGTGGACTTTGGTCCTGGAGCGGGCGAGCGCGGCGGCAAGTTGGTCGCCTGCGGCCCGCCGAGCCATGTCGAGCACAACCCCCAATCCCTCACCGGGCGCTATCTCGCGGGCGAGGAAGCCATCCCAATCCCCAACCAACGCCGCAACGGCAACAGCAAGTGGCTAGTCGTCGAAGGGGCGCGCCAGCACAACCTCAAAGACATTGAGGCGCGCATCCCCCTCGGGCTGTTCACCTGCGTCACCGGCGTCTCCGGCTCGGGCAAAAGCTCGCTGATCAACGACATAGTCTTCAAACAACTCGACTGCGTCCTCCACCGCGCCCTGCACGAGCCGGGCGCACACGCAGCGATCCAAGGCGTGGAGCACCTCGACAAGGTCATCCGCATCGACCAGAAGCCCATCGGCCGCACGCCCCGCTCCAACCCGGCCACGTACACCGACGCGTTCACGCCCATCCGCCAGCTCTTTGCCAAGCTGCCCGAGGCCCGCCTCCGAGGCTACCAACCGGGCCGTTTTTCCTTTAACGTCAAAGGCGGGCGCTGCGAAGCCTGCGCGGGCAATGGCGCGAATTTGGTGGAGATGGAGTTCCTCGCCGACATCTGGGTCACCTGCGAAGTCTGCGCAGGACGCCGCTTCAATCGCCAGACCCAGACCATCAAATACAAGGGTCATTCAATCGCCGACGTGCTGGACATGGAGGTCGAGGAAGCACTCAATCTTTTCGAGAACGTCGCTCCCGTGCGCCGCGTGCTCCAGACCCTGTACGACGTGGGCCTCGGCTACATCAAGCTCGGCCAGCCAGCCCCTACCCTGTCCGGCGGCGAGGCCCAGCGCATCAAACTGGCCAAGGAACTCTGCCGCCGCAGCACGGGCCGCACCCTCTACATCCTCGACGAGCCGACCACCGGCCTGCATTTTGCCGATGTGGATAAACTGCTGCGCATCCTCCATACCTTTGCCGACCAAGGCAACAGCGTCGTCGTCGTCGAGCACAACATGGAGGTCATCAAGACCGCGGATTACATCCTCGACTTAGGCCCCGAAGGAGGCGAGGACGGCGGTTGGATCATTGCGGCCGGGCCACCGGAAGCTGTGGCTCAAAACGAGCAATCGCACACCGGCTGCGCGCTCAAAGAGGTGCTCAAACTTTCGGCTGAGCTCAAGACTTCGGCGAGCTCAGTCGAGTCGTCGAAGCCGCAGCGGGCCGCGCTGCCAGCGGCAGCGACCAACAGCCACGGCGAGGACAACGGCTGGATCCGCGAGATCGAGATCCTCGGCGCGCGCCAGCACAACTTGCGCAACATCGACGTCAAAATCCCCCGCGACCAACTAACGGTCATCTCCGGCGTCTCCGGCTCGGGCAAATCCTCACTGGCCTTCGACACCCTGTACGCCGAAGGGCAGCGCCGCTACGTAGAGTCGCTGTCGGCGTATGCGCGGCAGTTTCTCGAACAAATGCAAAAGCCCAAGGTCGAACGCGTCTCCGGACTGTCGCCAGCCATTGCCATCGAGCAGAAAGCACCCAGCCGCAATCCCCGCTCCACAGTCGGCACGGTCACCGAAGTGTACGATTACATCCGCGCCCTGTACGCGGCCTTGGGGACCCAGTACTGCCCGCGCTGCCATGTGCCGGCCGGCACGCAGACCGCGCAGGAAATGGTCGAGCGCATCGCGCAGATGCCCGCTGGCCGCCGCATCCTCATCCTCGCGCCCATAGAGCCGCGCCAAAACGAGGGCTACGAAACCCTGTTGGCGCGCGCGCGCAGCGATGGCTTCCTCCGCGCCCGCATCGACGGCACAGTCCACGACTTGCGCGAAGAAATCCAACTAGAGCGCCGCCATCGCCACCGCATCGAACTCGTCGTCGATCGCCTCGCCATCCGCGCCAGCGACTTTCGGCTGAGCTCAAGTCGAAGCCGCGGCCGCCTCACCGAATCCGTCGAGCGCGCCCTAGAATTAGGGGGCGGCGAGTTGATCGTAGCCTCGCCCGACGATGAGAGCGAGGAACGCTTCAGCCGCCGCTACTCCTGCCCAGAGTGTGGCCGGGCCTTCTCGCCCCTGTCGCCGCAGTGTTTCTCCTTCAACCACCAGCAGGGCATGTGTCAAGTTTGCGAAGGGCTGGGGCTAGGGCAGGGCGTCGATCGCGAGCGGGTCGTAGTGCCACATCTCAGCGTGCGCGAGGGAGCCATCCGCGCTTGGGGGCCAGTGCAAGACCCAGCGTTTAACCGCCTGCTCTCGGTCGCGGGGGAGGCATTGGGCTTCAGCTTGGACACGCCCTATGCCGCGCTCGCGCCCGAGGCCCGGCGCACCCTGCTCTACGGTGCGCCCGAGCAGCAATTGACCGTAGAAAACCTCGGCTTCCGCTACGCTGGCGTCCTGCCGCCCCTCGACGAGTACGCCAGCACCAGCAAGCGACACCGGCACCTCTTGGGCCAAGTCCCGTGCTCGGCGTGCGAAGGTAGCCGCCTTAAAACCGACAGCCGCGCCGTGTACCTGCGCGACAAAAGCATCGTCCAAGTCGCCCGCATGCCCATCGCCGAGAGCCTGTCTTTCTTCCGCGACATGCACCTGCACGAGCGCGAGCGCGACATCGCCGGTGAGCTGTTGCAGGAAATCCGCACGCGCCTCGGCTTTTTAGATCGCGTCGGCCTCGGTTACATCGACTTGGCGCGCCGCGCCGCGACCCTGTCCGGCGGCGAGGCCCAGCGCATCCGCCTCGCCTCCCAGATCGGCTCCGGTCTAACCGGCGTACTCTACCTGCTCGACGAGCCGACTATCGGCCTGCATCCACGCGACAACGCCCGATTGTTGGATGCCCTCAACTCCCTGAAGGACTTGGGCAATACCATCGTATTAGTCGAACACGACCGCGACACTCTCGAAGGGGCCGACCACATCGTCGATCTCGGCCCGGGCGCGGGCAGCGAGGGGGGCAACCTCGTCGCGGCCGGGATGCCCAGTCAGCTTGGCAACGGCCGACAGTCGCTCACCAGCGCGTACCTGCGCGGCGAATTGCACATCCCGGTTCCGGCCAACCGCCGCAAGCGCCGCCGCGGGCAACTCGTAGTGCGCGGCGCGCGCCAGCACAACCTCAAAAACATCGACGTACCCATCCCGCTCGGCCGCCTCGTGTGCGTCACCGGCGTCTCGGGGTCGGGCAAGTCCTCGCTCGTCGAAAGCGTGCTCTTCAACGCGCTGGCCAACGAACTGCACAAAGCCAACCGCCCAGTCGGCGAGCACGACCAAATCGACGGGGTTGAGCACATCGACAAGGTCATCCACATCGACCAAACCCCCATCGGCCACTCCCCGCGCTCCACGCCGGCCACCGTCATGGGTGTCTTTGATCTGATGCGCCAACTCTACGCGGACCTGCCGGACGCCAAGGTCGCCGGCTTTGCGGCGGGGCGCTTCAGTTTCAACAAGCCTGGAGGCCGCTGCGAGACCTGCGAAGGGCTGGGGCAGCGCTGCATTGAGATGCACTTCTTGCCCGATGTGTGGGTCGAATGCGACCACTGTCGCGGCCAGCGCTACACGCCCGAGGTGCTGCGGGTGCAGTTCAAGGGACATTCGATTGCCGATGTGCTGCAGATGCGGGTGCGCGACGCGCTCGTCCTCTGCGAGAACATTCCCCGTATTCGCAAGCGCCTACAAATCATGGAAGACGTCGGCTTGGGCTACATGTCCTTGGGGCAGTCCTCGACCACCCTATCCGGCGGCGAGGCCCAGCGCCTCAAGCTGGCCGCGGAATTGTGCCGCCCCGACACCGGGCAGACCCTCTACATCCTCGACGAGCCAACTACCGGCCTGCACTTGGCCGACATTGAGTGCCTGCTCGCCGTGCTCCACCGCCTCGTCGATGCCGGCAACACCATGGTCGTCATCGAGCACAACATGGATGTCATCAAGACCGCAGATCACCTCATCGACTTGGGGCCAGAGGGAGGCGATCAAGGGGGGACGCTCGTCGCCGCGGGTGCGCCAGAAAAAGTCGCCCAGAGCCGACAATCGCACACCGGGCGCATTCTCGCCGACGTGCTGCGGCGCGACAAAAAGGCGCGGCCAGCATGAGCGAATTGCACCTGCCCCAACGCGCCTTTTTCGAGTTCTCCTTTCGCTGTCCTCGGCGACAGAAACCGCCCAAAATCGACGGCAACTTGCGCGATTGGGACGACGCCGAGCGCGTGCCCGACCTGATGGCCGTCGATGGCCACCAGCCTTTTGCCTCGGTCTATATGGCCTACGACGACAGTGGCCTGTACTTTGCCTGCGAGGTCAAGCGCAAGACGACCTACAAGCTCAATCCGCTCCAACCCGCTGCCGGCGACAGCCTCGAACTTTTCATCGACACCCGCGACGTCAAGGAGCACCGCGCCAACCGCTTCTGCCACCGATTTTACGTCTTGCCCGGCGGCAGCGGCAAGGACGGCAAGCAACCCATCGCCCGCCAAACCTCCATTGAGGACGCCCGCGAACAGGCTCCGCCCTGTCCGGAAGACTCGATTGAGACGGGTCTGCGCCGACTCAAGCGGAGCTATCAGCTAGAGATCAAATTGCCAGCCACGGGTCTCAATGGTTTTGCGCCGAGGGAGTTCAGCCGAGTGGGGTTTGCATACCTATTGCACGACGCGCAGCACGGCACCCAGTCTTGGTCGTCCATCTCGGACATGGGCGTAGAGCGCGATCCGAGCACTTGGGGCACGGCCGAACTGGTCGGCTAGGGCGGTCGGCAGTTTTTATCCATATCAAGAAGGGGCAGTTGACGCGCTAGGCTTCGTCTTGGAAGTTCTAACGAGTAGTGAGGGAAAGGGACTCTTAAAATAAGGAACGGACATGGGAGCCACGCACGTCACCGTAACCATTCGCAACCCGGCTGAGCCGCACCGCACTTGGGAAGGGCTGTTTCTGGTCGATACTGGGGCGACGGATTGCCTCGTTCCAAGGCCGCATCTCGAAGCCATCGGTCTTGAGCCGAAAAGTCAGCGGACGTATGAGTTGGCCAATGGCACGGAACTCAAGCTCGACATCACGACCGCGGATATCGAATTCATGGGTGAAATCGTCGGCGGCACGATTATCTTCGGCAACGCGGACGCCGAGCCGCTGCTGGGGGTGACAGCCCTCGAATCAGTGGGCATTGAAGTAGATCCGCTCAATCAGCGACTAAAAAGACTGCCTGCGGTACGGCTTAAACGGGCGGGCGCGGGAACCTGAAAAGTAGGTAGCGGCTCCTTCGACTCTGCTTCGCTGCGTTTAGCATGACGCGGGAATCAGCGAACCATCACCTGTCATGCTGAGCGCAGCGAAGTATCTCATACCGCTCTACTGTCGTGCATTTAACAGTTTATTTAATATAAATAGTTTACCCGCGCATTCACCTAAGATCATTGCCAATGCCTAACTCCGCTGTAATCCACCGGGCTTTCGGGGTGGGAATTTTCGTGCTGACGCTGGTGATGTACGTGAAGACCCTCGCGCCGACTGTGTCGTTTTGGGACTGCGGCGAGTTCATCGCCACGTCCTATATCCTCGGCGTGCCCCATCCTCCAGGCGCTCCGTTGTACGTGCTGTTGGGGCGAGTCTTCACCTTGTTCCCCTTCGGCGAAGTCGCCATCCGCGTCAACTTCATGTCCGCGCTGACGTCCGCGCTGGCGATTTGGTGCGTCTATCTATCGACCGTCGCACTCGGGCGGCGAGCGTTGGGCGGCCAGCCCTTGCAACCGCTGGGCGACGCCCGCGACATCGGCATCCTCGCCGGTGGGGCCGTGGCCGCGCTGACGTTGGCCTTTTCCTACACCCAGTGGTACAACGCCTCCGAAGCCGAGGTGTACGGCTACTCCATTTTATTTACCTGCCTAGGGCTGTGGTTGATTTTCTATTGGGAAGGCAGCGGCGCTGGCGCGGCCAACGACCGCTGGCTGTTGGCGCTGGCGTATTTGTTCGGCCTCGGCGGCGGCGTGCATTTGTTGTGCTTGTTGACGATTCCATCGCTTATGCTGCTGGCGTGGTTTGCCGACCGCCAGTTGCAACGGCTGATCGTGCTGCTGGTCGGCTGGGGCGTATTCGGCGGACTGGCGCTGATGGCATTGGGGCCGGGAGCGCAGTGGAATGGGGTGATGGTGCTGGGGCTGGTGGGGTTGCTGGCGTACCTGTACGGCCGCGACCGGCGGCTGTTCGTATTGCTGCTAGGCGTCCTCGTACTGTTCGCGCTGGGCTATTCCACGTATGGCGCACTGTACATTCGCTCTGGCCTGAATCCAGCCATCGACGAAAACGATCCAGAGACTTGGTCGGCGTTCCTCAAGTTCCTCAACCGCGAGCAATACGGCACCGAGAGTATGCTTACTACCATGCTGACGGCGCGGGCGAGCCGCACCTATCAGTTCTGGGACCAGCAAATGAAGTACTTCTTTCAGCAGTTTCCCTTTCCGCTTTTCGAGCGGTCCGTGGAGTTCCGCAAGGCCACCATAAACCTGCCGGATCGGGTATCCATTTCGCTGGTGCCGTACTTACTGGGGCTGTGGGGGCTGTGGTGGCACGGGCGGCAGGACTGGCGGCGGTTCGGGGGCGTGTTGCTGCTGTTCTTGGTGATGGGGTTTGGGCTGTCGCTCTACCTGAATATGCCAGACCCGCAGCCGCGCGAGCGGCACTACGTGTTCGGAGGGATGTACCTAGCGTTCGCGCTGTGGATCGGGTTGGGCTGGTTGGGCGTGGTCGAGGCCGTGCGGCAGCAGTGGGGAAAGCATCGGGCGGCTGTGATAGCAGTAGCGGCGGCTGGATTATTGTTGCCAGCCGGGATAGCCGCACGGCTCTATCACGTGCAAGACCGCACGGGCGACTTTATCGCCTATGACTACGCGTACAACATGCTGGCTAGTTGCGACGAAGGCTCTATCCTATTTACCAATGGGGACAACGACACCTTCCCGCTGTGGTTCTTGCAAGAAGTAGAAGGGGTGCGGCGCGATGTGCGGGTGGTCAACTTGAGCCTGTTGAACACCAACTGGTACATCAAGCAACTGCGGGACCGCGAGCCGCGTATCGACATCCGCTACACCGACGACTTCATCGACTCCGTGCTCACCGACACGCAGATGGTCGATTTCTACAAGCGATACTGGCCCGAGCCCAAGGTGCCGCCGGAACTCAAAAAATTGGGAATCGACGTGGAAGTGAGCGCGCCCCCCGAGTACCCGATTCTCCGCGTCCAAGACGTCATGGTTATCAAAATCCTGGCCTGGAACGAGTGGAAAAAACCCATCCACTTTGCCATCACCGTTCCCACCAGCAACCTGCTCAACCTCGACCCCTACCTGACGATGGTCGGCATGAGCGTAAAAGTCTCGCCCGAGCCTACAGACGGCGTCGATGACGAGGCCCTAGAGCGCAATCTCCTCGAAAATTATCGCTTCCGCGGCCTCAACGATCCATCCTTGTACAAGGACGAAAACTCCGAGCGCCTCTTGGGCAATTACTGGGCTTGCGTCATGCAATTGGCCCGCAGCTACGAGGAGCAGGGGCGCAAAGATGAAGTGCCGCAACTCATGCAGTGGGCGCGGGACAATATTTACATAAGCTGGGAAAACCACTATGCGGCGGCCGATTACTTCAGCACCCTCGGCCAGCACGACATCGCAATCGAGCACATCTACGACGCCGTGCTGTTCCTCATCGAGCGCGTGGGCGTTGAGCCAGCCGCCACCTACGACAATATCATCGCGCTGACCGGCGTGCTGATCCAAGAACCCTACTCGGCCTACGACCGCGCCGAGGGCCTCTATCACCAAGCTATCGCCCTCGCGCCGAAACGCTGGGAAGGCTACTACGAATTGGCCGCCACCCTCCAAGCCAAGGGCGATGTTGCCGGGGCACTGGCCATCCTCCAGCAGTACAAAGAGCAATACGGCGAGCGGCCGGAGTTGATCGAGGCCGAGGGCATCCTCCGCCAGTCCGCCTCTCCATGACCGAGGCCGTCACCGTCGTCATCCCGCACTACCGCGCAGACGTGCTCTACGACTGCGTGGCCTCGGTCTATAAACACAGCAATTACCCCGTCTGTGTGCTCGTCGTTGACGACGGCGGCAATGCGCCTAGCTTGCAGCGGGCCAAAGCCGCCTTTCCCGCGCTAGAGATCTTGCCCAACGAGCGCAATTTAGGATTTGCCGCAGCCTGCAATCGCGGCTTGGCGGCTGCCCAAACCCGCTACGCCGTGCTGCTCAACGACGACACCCACGTCGAGCCGAACTGGCTTGCTCCCCTCGTCGCCATGGCCGACAGTGATCCCCGGATCGCCGCTTGCCAGCCCAAGCTGCGCTCGGCCAGCGCGCCCGACCGCTTCGATTACGGAGGCGGAGCTGGCGGCTATATCGACTCTCTGGGGTTCGCCTTTTGTCGGGGGCGGCTCTTCGACCGCTGCGAGCGCGACGAGGGCCAATACGATGCGTCCGTGCCGCTCTTTTGGGCTTGCGGCGCAGCCCTTTTCCTCCGCGTCGCTGCGGTCCGCCAAGTCGGTTTTTTCGATCCCGATTACTTCATGCACTTTGAAGAAATCGACTTGTGCTGGCGTCTCCAACTCGCTGGCTACCAAATCCGCGCTGTGCCGCAATCTGTGGTCTTTCACCACTCGGGCTTTTCCCAGCCTCCGGCCACCTTCCGCAAAACGTACTTCAACCATCGCAACAGCCTCATCACGCTGTGCAAAAACGAGGGGTTGCGCCGTCTGCTGTGGCTGCTGCCCTTGCGCCTGTGGTTGGAAGTGCTGGCCGTGTTCTACTACCTTCGCCGAGGCCAGTGGTCCAGTGCCTTGGCCCCTTGTGCGGCCTTGCTCTGGTGCCTTGTGCATCCGCGCAACATCTATCGCCGCCGCCGCCAGAGCCAAGCCATCCTTCGGCTGAGCGACTCGACTGAGCTCGCCGAAGTCTCAGGTCGAAGCCGCAGCGCAGCAGTCGCACGCGACGGCGTCTATGCGGGCAGCATTCTCTACCAGTACTTTGCCCGCCGCGTCCAGTGCGCCTCCGCGCTCGTGCCCGAGCCATGAGCCGCGTCGTCCTCGGCTGCGAACGCCTGCTCGCAGATGCCGACCTGATCCGCGACCGGCGCGTCGGCCTGATTACCAATCACTCAGGTGTCGATGTGCACCTACAATCCACAGCCGACCGACTACACCAATCCGATTTCTGTACGCTCGTCGCCCTGTACGGGCCGGAGCACGGAATTCGCGGTGCCGCGCAGGACGGCGAGCACATCGCCCATTCTACCGATGAGCGCACCGGAGTACCAACCTACAGCCTCTACGGCCAAGTGCGAGCACCGGATGCGGCCATGCTCGCGGGCATCGAGTTGATGCTCTTTGATATCCAAGACGTGGGTGTGCGCTTTTACACCTATCTCTACACCATGAGCCTGAGCATGGCCGCCTGCGCCCAAGCGGGCATTCCCTTTTTTGTCCTCGACCGCCCCAACCCCATTGGCGGCCAAGCTATCGCCGGAAATTGTCTCGACCCGGCGTTTGCCTCTTTTGTCGGGCAATATCCAATTCCGGTGCGCTATGGCCTGAGCATCGGCGAACTTGCCCGGCTCTTCAACGAGGAATACGGAATCGGCGCGGACCTGCACGTCGTTGTCATGGAGGGCTGGCAACGCTCCTTTTACTGGGAGGACACCGGCCTGCCCTGGGTGCCGCCGTCGCCCAACATGCCCAGTCCAGAAACCGCGGTGATCTATCCGGGAACCTGCTTCTTTGAGGGGACCAATGTGTCTGAGGGACGGGGGACGACCAAGCCTTTTGAGCAGTTTGGCGCGCCGTTTATCGACGGGGCGCGCCTAGCCGACGAGCTCAACAGCCGCGCGCTGCCCGGGGTGGGCTTCCGCCCGGTGTTTTTTCAGCCGACGGCCAGCAAGTACGCGGGCGAGACCTGTGAGGGCGTCCAAGTCCACGTCCTCGATCGCGCAGCTTTTGAGCCTGTCGGCGTTGGCTTTGAGGCGCTCGCGGCCGTGCGTCGGCTCTATCCGCACGAATTCGCTTGGCGCGTGCCGGCCGGTGGCATCCACAACTTCGACCGCCTCGCCGGCACCGACCAGATCCGCCGCGCACTCGACGCGGGCGCAGAAGTCCCCGAGTTGCTAGCCGCTTGGGACGAGGCGTGCCAAGCCTTTGACGCTATCCGCCGCCGCTACTTGGTGTACCTTTGAGTCAGGTTGTCTCGCCGCGCGATCTTTATTATCGTTCACATCAGCACTCGCTACGCCTGATACTTGTCATGCCTGCACCGCTCCAAACCGGCACCCTGTTGGTCGCCACGCCCGCGCTTGAGTCACTCGCCTTCGACCGCGCGGTCGTGCTTATTACCCACTATAGTGAAACAGACGTCACGATGGGCTTGGTGATCAACCAGCCCCTCGGCAAGCGGATCCGGCGCTATGCGACTGATTCCCTACAACAACTCACAGGCGGCGAAGATGCGTGTGCAGAGTTGGGGCGGATATTCTATCAGGGGGGGCCAGTGCATCAGCGCTATCTTTTCTTTTTGCACCGACTCGACGGCTTAGTCGAAGGGGGGACGAAAGTCCTCGACGGCCTCTATTTGGGTGGCAATCTCGATACCCAGTACGCTGAGGCTGATATCCTCCGGCCCGACGCGCCGCGGTTGCGGTTCTACTTGGGCTATGCCGGCTGGGAGCCGGGCCAACTCGAATCTGAGATTAGTGCCGGCACTTGGTTTTTGGCCCCAGGTGAACCTGAGATAGTCCTCGCGTCCACGCCCGAGACCATGTGGCAAACCGTGCTGCATTCCTTAGGGGGCAAATATCGTCCCATCTCCGTGTTCCCCCAAGATCCGTCCGTCAACTAATCAACACACCATGCCCCGCTTGGCGCGGATGCCGTGTGCGGGCGGATCGTCGCCGATCCAGCGGTCGTCTATTGGCTCGTGGGACCGCTGGTAGCGCGTATCGGAAGAGAGGCGAATGCAGTCCGTTTGGTTGTCTGAGCTGGCGTGCAACAGATACATGCAGAAGACCAGCAAATCCCCCATCTGGTACTCGGCCGTCAGCCAGCGCCCCTGTAGCTCCTCGCGCACGGCAATCGCGTCGTGCGAGTAGGCCCCAGACGAGTTCCAGCGAATTTGTTCGCGTTCTCCTTGGGTAAGTTCGCGGCCCTGCTGCTGAGCAGCCGCGACGATTTGGTGCGCAGTGGGGCCGTCGTTTTCGCAAAACGCATCCACATCGGTCTGGCCGTAGCCTTGTTTCAGGGCCTCGTTCTTGTGCGACCCCTCCAACACCATCAGCCCCCCCATCTCGTAGGGCACGTCGCTGAAGGGCGTCCACGACGTGTAGAGCGCCTTGGTGCCTCGGCCCATATAGACTATGTCGCAATGTGGGGTAGTCGCCGTGTGCGTGCCCGGCTGCTTGGCGCGGAACCAAGTGTAGTCGTAATGCCTAACCGGGCCGCCCAAGAGGAATTCGTAAAAGTCCATCATCGGGCCGTCGTAGAGGACCTTGTCCAGCGGCGGGTTGTTGCGCGCTAAAACGGGCATAAAAGGGCCAGTGGCCGCCGGATTGACCGTCTTGCCGGTGGCCACTACGCCTTCCATCGGCGGTCGCGCTGGGTCTAGCGCCCCAGCCTTGAAGAGGCGATCGCACAATTCGGCCCGCGCCGCCAACACGTCGCGCCGATCCAAATACCCCGGCAAAAACAAATATCCATCTTCTTCCATCCGCTCCCAGAGTGCGTCTCGATCATTAATTATATCATCCGAGCGGCGGAGTTCGCCCACCTGATTCATGGAGATCGGCTTGCCGCTATACGTGAGTTGAGGTATAGTTGCCCCAGTCATAGGTCGTCCTTTCTAGAGCTAAAATTACGCTGCTGGTCCTCGTAAGGAAACACCCATTGACCAAAAGGGCGGAATAACGCCCTCTCTTTGCTCGCATGGGCGGTGCAACATCTTGATTGACCTAACGTGCCTTAATTATTACATTTAGACCCATCCCCAATAATCCCTATTAGCTTTTTGAGCGAGAGAAATAATGTACATTCGTTCGCTATGCGTTGCCGTATGTTTATTCTGCGTACCGTTGCAAGCTGCCGACTTCGACCCCGGCTCGAAACCGCCGTATGCCGCTGCCCTCTTGCTCGAAGCCGAAAGCGGTACCGTCCTTTTTGCCCATCACCCAGATAGACAGCGCTCGCCGGCCAGCACCCAGAAGCTGGTGCTCGAACTCGTGGTTTTGGAATTGGTCAAAGCTGGCGAGATCTCATTAGAGGATTCGGTCTGGGTCTCTCGTCGCGCGGCGCGCACTGGCGGCTCGCAGGTTTACTTGAAGCAAGGCGAGGTCTTTACACTGCGAGAACTGATGGAGGCTGCGGCTATTTCATCGGCTAACGATGCTTGCGTCGCCATTGCCGAGCACATCAGCGGCTCAACCGCCGGCTTTGTCAGACTGATGAACGAGCGTGCCCGAAGCCTCGGGATGCACGACACGCGTGTTGTCAATGTCCACGGCCTCGACAACACGCCACGCGGTAAGGGCAACCTAAGCACGGCCCACGACCTCTCCAAAGTCGCCCGCGAGCTCATCTTGGGCCACCCGGAGCCCCTAGAATGGTCATCTACCCGCCGCAAGCCTTTCCGCAACGGCAACTTCACGCTTCGCGCCACCAACAAGCTGCTGGGGCGGTTCCGAGGGCTTGACGGGCTAAAAACTGGCTATACGCGGCGCGCCGGCTCCTGCCTCGTTTCCACGGCCATGCGCCACGACATGCGCCTAATCTCCGTAATTTTGGGAGCCTCCTCTGCGAGCGCCCGCAACCGAGAGACTAGCCGCCTTCTAACCTGGGGCTTTGAAAACTTCTCGCGCGTGCCCATCGTCAAAACCGGCGAGCTGATGGGCAAGGTCGCGCTCAACTGGGGAATAGAGCCAGAAGTGCGCGTCTTGGCCCAAGACACCATAGTCGCCGTGCTTACCCTCGAACAGAAGGAACAGATCGTCTGCCACTTAGAGTTGCCCGAGGAATTTCCAGCACCGGTCGCGGCCGGGACTGAAATGGGCAAGCTGCGAGTCTCGCTGGGCGACAGCCTACTGGCCGTGGTGTCCATCCATGCTGAAAAGAGCATCGACCGCATGGGGCTGTGGGACAAGCTAATGACGTACTTTTAAGCACTGATGTTACGCAGCCTTTGTCATACCTGCTTTAGCAGGCCTCCAGCGTAGGGGGTGGTTTGAAACCGCCCCCTACTATTTGTGGTACCGCCCGCCGCTTAAAATGTCAAAGGACCGATACAAGGCTTCCAACAACAGCAGGCGCGCTAGCTGGTGAGAAAAAGTCAGCGGCGACAGCGACCACTGTTCTCGTATTTGAGATTCTACCCCCGCCGGCATTCCCTCGGCCCCTCCTATTACCAACACTAGATGCGAGCGGCCTTGGTTCATCAGCCGCTTTAGCCGTTGAGCCAACTGCTCAGAAGTAAACTGTTCTCCTTCCACGTACAACCCAACTACATACGTCCCTTTCAACAGCCGGTCCGGTAGGCCGCCCCGCGCCTTACCTGGGCAGAGCGCGACCCGCGCCTGCCGCGAGAGCCGCTTGATATACTCCTGCTCGGCGGCTTCTAGCGCTGGGTTGCGGTGTTTCTCGTAGGAAACAATGCTGATCTGCATTGGCATTAGTAGTGATCTGGCGCAATCGACAAGGCCCGGTTCTCCAGCGGCAAGGCCACCCGCGCCCCACCCTGCCGATGCGACTCGACGATTGCGAAAATTAGCTCTTGGCTGCGGCAGGCGAGCGTTAGATTGCCTTGGGTGTCGCCATCCTCGTCGATTGCCCGGACGATGTCCTCCATCCCGCGCAGCGTGCCGCTCTCAATGACAGCTTCGGGCGCACCCACCGGGCGCAACTCGCCGTGCTCGTCTTTCTGGCGCAGGCTATAGCCCATCCCATTGCTCAGGGTGCGTAGCGTGCCCTCGGTGCCGCTGATTTCAAATTCCCAGCCGGGCGCACCCACTAAGTACGAGTGGATCCCGTTTTTGAACTGCACGTATCCATTGCTGATCCTCGGATCTATGGTCAGCCGGTCGCCCTCCCAATCCGCGGCCTCTGCCTGTACCGTCCCCTGCGCGAATTCCGCCTCTGAGTCCAGCGCGAAAAAGAGCATCATATCGGCCGCGTGCGTGTGCCCCCATTGCGCCACGCTGATCCCGCAGTTTGCCACAACCGCCTGCACCTCGCCGAGGTCGCCGCGCTCGATCATGGCGCGCGCATCGCGGTAGAGCGCGGCATAACGCCGCTGCGTGCCGTAGTTGAATTTGACGCCTCGCGGTGTGCAGGCTTGCAGCATGGCGTCCATCTCGTGCACGGCGTTGCACAGCGACTTCTCGCAGTAGATGCCTTTGACGCCAGCTTCGGCGGCAAAAATCACCTGCTCGGCGTGCGGCCCCGGCCGGGTGGCAATGCTGACCACATCGAGGTTTTCGCGCTCGATCATTTCCCTGTAATCGGCATAGGCTCGTTGGGCACCGTAGCGGTCGCGGATGCGTTCGGCTTTCTCCTCGATCGGGTCGCAGACGGCGACCAGTTCCATGCGCTCGCAGGCGACGATTGCCGCCGCATGCGAATACGGCAGAAAAAGCTGGGCATTGGGGCCGCTTTTGACTTCGTCGTCAATGGTGGCGCCCATGCGCCCGCAGCCGATGAGTCCAACTCGGTAGGTAGTGGGCATTTTGCTCTCCTTTTCGCGCAATCTTGACGCAGTTAGTGTGCTGGGATATATTATTGACCCGTCTGCAATTAGACAACACGAGGGCGATTAGCTCAGCTGGCTAGAGCGCCTGCTTGACATGCAGGAGGTCACTAGTTCAAGTCTAGTATCGCCCACCATCTTCTAAGCCCCTGACTTTTCAGGGGCTTTCTTTTTATCCCCTTGTTTTTGTTTCTATGGAGCAGAGTCACCCGCCATGCACGAGAGCTCCTTGATCCAACCACGAATGCGGAGGTACTGACGTGCAAAACAGGTCCGTAAGTATGTTTCGCCTAAATGAACAACACACTGGAGTTGCCGCCACAGGCGGTCTTGGCATCCGGCCCATGCTGAACTGGACCTACGATGCAGGATCCTGGGTAGCAAAGATCAGCGAACACGACGGGGCGGTGTTCGCGAGCGGCCAAGGACAGGTGCACTGCATTGATGCTCAGACGGGAGTAGGCCGATGGACCTTCGAGACGGGAAGGACGATCTACTCGTGTCCCGCTATCGTGGATGGATCCGTCTTCTTCGGGAGCGCTGACAACTGCGTCTACTGCGTTGACGCCGAGACGGGGTCTTTGAGTTGGAAATACGAGACCGGCGCGTTCGTGTGTGCTTCGCCGACCGTCGTTGAAGATCTCGTCTAGGTGATCAGCCATGATGGGCACGTGTACGGATTCGACACCCGAGGTAGCGAGCCTCGCTGGGTTTTCGAGGCTGGAGAACCTATGTGTTCAAATCCGGCCTACTTCGACGGACGACTCTATTTCGGTCTTTGGGATGGGCGTTTCCTATCCGTCGATATCGATTCTAGACAGATAGCCTGGTCGTTTGAGACCAACGGCAAGATGTACTCCTCTCCTTCGGTGAATGAAGAGGTCATTGTCTTCGGGAATTTTGATCACCACATTTATGCTATAGATCGAATGACTGGAAGAGAGCGCTGGCGATTCCGTACCGATAATGAGATAGGTCTCAGTTCACCTGCGATCTATCACGGCACAACCTTTATCGGTAGCCGGGATGGTTGCGTATATGCGATCGACATCGAGAGCGGTTCTGTGCGGTGGAAGTTCGATAGCGGGAGCGCCGTCGACTCGTCCCCAGTGATTGCGGAGGGGCTCGTTCACTTTGGAAACGAGTCTGCCTTATTTGTCCTCGATCACGAGACGGGTTATGAAGTAACACGCTACAAGGCACCTGCTGGCACCTGTGTGTTGGATGGAGGTACGGCATACGTCCCTTCCGGTGATTCGGTTCTATCCATCTCGTGATTCATTGAGTACCAGAAGCCGAGTGGCCGCGGTTTGAAAGGCATCTAATCCGCATTGCATCGATGGGAGCTAGTAGGATTCTCCCACTTCATCTAACAGTCTATTAACGCGACGTGGCTTACGCCACTTAGTCTTCTCCAACCGGCTACGCCGGTTCGTTAATAGATACCACGTTATACGAAAGCCTGCTCAGATCCACGGAGATTAGAATGAGGACATTCGGTCGAGGTGACCAGGTTGTATGGCGCTCGCTTCCGCAAGGGAATGTCGGCTATGTCTTTCCTGCTACGATAGTCTGCGACGACGATGATGTGATCGGGCTGTTCCAGCACACGGGAAGCATCTGCAAAAAACGAACAGGGAAACGAGGTGGCCCAAGCGGAAGAAACATGCTTCCGGGTGGGTGGGACGGTGGCTACTCAGATAGAGAATGGACCGGCAGAAGCAATTTGCACCTCCACAAGATGGGATCCGGTCACACCGTTATTCGCTCGTGGGATCCGGATCAGCAACGCTTCGCGGGATGGTATGTAAACCTCGAAGCGGAGTGGGTTCGCACGCCCATCGGGTTCGATACTCGGGACCTGATTCTGGATGTGACAGTCGCTGACGATCTCTCCTCTTGGTGCCTAAAAGATGAGGACGAACTCCAATGGGCTCAGGATGAAGGCATCGTATCTGCTGATGAGGCCTCATTTGCTAAGTCGGAGGCCAACACCGTCGGAGAAGCCCTCAAGAATCGCTCTTGGCCATTCTTCGAGGACTGGTCTGGGTGGCAACCAGATCCCGACTGGCCAATCCCTCTTGTTCCATGCGACTGGGATTCAAGAAAGTTACAGCATATCAGAGCGTAGATTTGGCGATCAGCAAGCAAGCATTTATAGAAGCCTCCAAGGCAAAGCCGACCTTTACTGCTGAGCAGGGAGCAGTGGCTTTCGCTAGACAAGGGCTCGGCTCGGTTATCGAATGGACTGCAAAACGTTATCTGCCATGCGTTTTCGCCTGATTGGTCGAAGGGGTTACAGCTATGAAAACTTCCAAAATCGCCTTTGTGAGAGACCGGGATGGACTCTTTGATATCTTTACCATGAATGAGGACGGAACAGATCAGATCAACATCACGCGCACCCCGGATTACGAGAAAGACCACGTAAACTGGTCTCCCGATGGCACGCGTATCGCCTACTGCGACCGACGCCATGGCAAGGGCGAAATTTACGTAATCAACGCCGATGGAAGCGAACCGAGACGACTGACCCACAATTCGGCCCCTGACCTTCGTTCTCACTGGTCGCCCGACGGCCAGACGATCATTTTTTGCACGGATCGTCACGACAACGTCGAGATCTATGCCATGAACAGCGACGGTTCTAACCAGAGGAATTTGACCAATCATCCGGCGTATGAGTTGGAATCAACTTTTTCCCCAGATGGCTCTAAAATTGCCTTCACGACCGACCGCGATGGTAAGACACAAATTTATGTGATGAAACCGGATGGAAGCGAGCAAAAACGGTTGCACGTTTCTCAGGGCAACGATGAAGATCCTGCCTGGTCACCGGACGGCAAGTGGATCGCCTTTAAGTCCGACCGCGATGGCAAAAGATCGCAACTCTACGTCATGAGAGCGGATGGGTCGGATCCTAGACGCCTCACCAACGTTGAGGGCGGCGGCACTATGGAACCCTCATGGTCACCAGATGGCTCGGCGATCAGCTTCACGGGCGACTGGGAAGGCCGCCAGCAAATCTACCGGATAGATATCGACGGAAAGAATTTGACTAATCTCTCTAATAGCTCGACGAAGGATTTTGCTGGTGATTGGGGAACAACGATCAAGATTTGAGTATGATACGTGGCTCTCCATTCTGCTCAATGATTGACGTTGGCGAAACGTCCAATGAACCATCGCCTAGCTCCTACACCATTTACCGACGTCAATTTTGTCCTTGACCACTTCCGCTCACAATTAGCCGCTAGCCGTCGGGCGGCTAATTTTAAGACGGCTTCTTAGCGGTAGTCTGATGAAGCAGAAACAACATGAGCCTAAGAAAGCGGCGATTTTGGCTTTTGCCGTGCTGGGTGGGATTGCAGGGTTTTGCAGCCATGGGGCGGCCCAAGAAAATTGGTGGTGGCTCGGAGGAGAGGGCGGCGTTTCCTGGACGGAAGTAGCGGATTTCAGCCTGATGGCAGACGACTTGACCGCGGCCGGGGCGCTCCAGCCTTTCGAACTCAAGCCGGACGAAAACCTCTTGCCTCGGTTGGGACCCTGGCAGCCCTTCAGGTTCACCTTCGACCCGGTTTACCACCCGGGCCATCCGCGTTTGTGGCTGGGACACGGCAACTTTCTATTGAAGAGCCGCGACGAGAACCTAGGAAATTATGGCATTTTGTACCAGGCCAACCTCCTCGTCTTCGTCGACGGCGACCCCGCCACCTACGTCGAGCGCAGGGACGAGGTCGCCGACCCGCGTAGCCGGCCACCATTGGGGTCGTCTTTCTATTACACTATAGATATGGGCGCGCAGGTGCCGGTGGAGCGTTTTGTGTTCTACCCTCCCGAGGGGATAAGCTCCGACAGCGACCAGCCCTTTCGTCCCAACTATGTCCTCAAATCATTCAGCCTGACAGCCCGCCAGGACGAGGGAGGTATAATGGAAGAGGAGATGGAGCAGGGTTTCAGATGGCGCGGGGCGGGCTTCTGCTGCCCGCTGGAAAATCAGCTAGCCTACCGCGAAGCCAACCGCAACAGCGTCACCGAGGTCCGCTTCCCACTGCAGAATTTGCGCTATTTGCGCCTGCTCGAAGTCCCCGACGGAGTCACTTTGGACGGTCAGCCGATCGTCGTCCAGTCGGCTTATGCGGAGATGGAGGTCTACGGCCGGGGTTTTGCGCCTACGGCGACCTGGGAGTCGCAGATAGTGGACCTGGGGCGGGAGGTCAACTTCGGGCGAGTAGTCTTTGAGGTGAGCAAGTGGCGCAAGGATGGGGAGCAGTTGGTTGCCCTCGAGGACGGTCCGGTTCGCGTCCAGGTGGAGATCAGGACGGGTCGCGACGACACTCCGACGGCTTACTTCGGCTTTGACGATTTGGGAGCCCACGTGGAGGTGACCAAGAAACAGTGGGAACGGCTGACTTCCTCCGTGCCGAGGGCGACCTTGATCAGTTCCATATCTAGACTGGAGGCGCACGGCGCCACGGTGCCAGCGGTGGGATTCCGCGGGCCGGTGGTCGAGGATCTGAAAAACTGGAGTTTCTGGTCGGTGCCACTCGAGGAGTCGGGGCAGCACCCGCGCCGGCCGTGGGGGCGCTACTTTCAGCTACGGGTGCAGCTAAAGACGAATGCGTTTTTTGACTTTGCCCGGCTGGATTCGCTGCAGATCGAGATCGCGCCGCTGTTGGCGGATCGGGTAGTGGGCGAGGTGGTCCTGGAGGAAGATCACCAGCCGCAGGGCGGGCGAGTGCGCGTGCCAGCGGGCGAGAAAAAGTCGTTCGTATACGATATTGGCGTTGAATTTTCCAGCGCGGGTCGCACCGGCTTCGACGCGGTGCGGGTCATGACGCCGGCGGAAGCGGAGTTCGGCTGGCTGGAGATAGGTGAGCCCCTAAGCGCCGTGGAACCGGACAGCATCGTGAACGAGGAAAGCGGTTTTGTTGTATTTTTGCCCCGCCGCTTGAGTCCGGGGGGCGATCAGCGGCTGCGCATTGGGCTGGAAACAGTGCTCTACGACGAGGCCGGCGAGTTCGGAGGGGAGGTCTTCAACCGCGGGGAACAGAGCTTGTTGCAGCGGGTCGAAGGCGGTGATGTCAGCGAGGAGCTTGGTTCCAACCAACTGGTGGTGGTAGCGTCGGCTTCCTCGGCAAGGGGAGTTCTGGAGGATCTCGAGGTGGGGAGCCGCGCTTTTACCCCTCAGGGGGACGGCGTCAACGACCAGTTATCCATCCAGTATACCTTGTTCCGGGTGCAGCAGGCGTCCGCGGTAAAGGTCGGCATCTATGCCCTGGACGGACGGCGGATATGGCAGGCGCAGCCAGAGGCTCAGGCCGCGGGGCGCTATACGGCCCGCTGGGACGGTCGGGATGGAGCCGGACAACTGGTCGGCCCTGGCATCTATCTGGCGCGGGTGGAAGTAGAGACGGATAAGGGCAGTGAGATCCGCCTGCAGCCCGTCGCTGTAGCATACTGAACGGGGAATATCAGACCGGTCACGCTCTCCTCGCCGAGGAACCTTGCAGTATATCTCCAGATCTCTGGAAGATATCAATTCAATCTTCGATTGGAACTGACACACCATGGAACAGACCAGGATCGGCCTGATCGGAGTGGGACGTTTCTGTCCTAATTATCACCTTCCGAATCTCATCCAGCGGAGGGACGTGGAGATCACAGCAGTCTGTGACATCTCGCAGGATCGCCTGGACAACCTGCCGGAAAGTCTGTGCACAAGCCAGACCAGTCGGGATTACCGCGACCTGCTTGACCCCTACCTCGTGGACGGTGTCGTCGTCAGCACCCCAAATCAATATCACTATGAACAATGCAAGCTCGCGCTAGAACGGCGCATACCCGCTCTCGTCGATAAGCCGACGACAGTCACAGTAGCACACGCCAAAGAATTGACCGCTCTCAGCCAGTCACAAGAATGTCTGTTAATGACAGCTTTCACTCGGCGTTTCATGGCGAGCACAGAGTATGTACGCAGTCAGTTAGCCTCTAGTTCCGATGATATTCAGTACATGACGGCGGTTCAGCGCAAAGCCGGCGGCAACCTAGCAGACGGCGGAATGTTGCATACGCGGACGGTACATATCCTTGATGTACTGCCTTGGCTCGTCGGACAGCATATCGTGGCCGTCGCTGGGACCGTCGCCTATGAAGAGGCAGGTGGAGTTGAGGATTTTGTCGATGTGCGGCTGGATTTTTCTGGCGGATTGTGCGCGCACCTGTTGTGTATCAAAAACTGTGACGAATACGAGGATGAGGTCACGGTTTACAGCGCCCGAAAGAGCTTCCGCCTTGAACGCAACCTGCTTTTCACAATGGCGCAGCCCTCTAGATGGGAACCTGTCGAAAACCCCTCTCACCAAGGATCGTTGACGAGTTACTTCGTCGATGTGATCCAAGGAAAGAAGGTCATCGAGAGCGCACCCGGTGTGGACCCGCACAGCCGCGACGGACTACAGGCTCTAAGAGTGGTAGAGGCGATTCACGAGGCAGGAAGGACCGGCAGGTCGGTTGCCGTACCTGTGTCGGAGAGCATCAGGGCTTGACGAGCTTGAAGGAAGAGAAAAATCGCTCTATATCCGAAGGATCGTCAAACGCGTAGGGTGCTCCGACCGCCATCAAGCTGTAGAGCCGCTGGCCCACTTGTAGGCTCTGCAATCGCAAGAGGCTTTCGTCGGCAGCTTGTATCTGCGTCTGTCGTGCGGGATGCCCGTCCATCTCAATGGCGGCCTCCGACAGGATCGTTCCCTGCACCTTCTGCAAGATGGCATCTCGACGCGCGGCAATCGCGCTATCAGCTTGGACGGCTGCGGGCATGTCCCCGTAGGCAATGGCGTATTGCACGTCGGCGCGTTCGAACATCAGGTATTGGAACTCTACCTCGCCAAAGGACAACGGCTCGCGCAGCTTGCGCAGATTGGGCCGGCCAGCCATCTGCACTGCGAAGGCCCCTGGCTCATAGGTCCGCTCCTCCCATTCTGGCTCGCCGCGCATCCAATTGACGACATTGTAGGCGACAATAGCCCCTAGGACGACGACGAACAGCTTGACGGACAATAGGTCCGTTTTGGTCTTAGGCGCACGGCCCATTAGCTCAGGCCAGCCCCAACTTCTCTTCGGCGCTGTCTGCGGGGATATAGCCCAAGACTTGGCGCGGATGGTCGATATCGACCCAGCGCCAGCGGTTGTTGGACACTCCGTAAAAAATATCAAAGCGCAAGTCCGCGGGCGCTTCGATGGCGCGCTGCACGAGTTGAACCACGTCGCGCTGGCTGCACCAGATGGCTCCGCCCCGCTCATCGCGCGGATGGTCTTCGGCATTGACCCAGCCAATGCGCAGACAAGGCACCGATATATTGTGTACGTCGGCGTAGTAACGCGCTAGGGCTTCGCCCCAGATCTTGGTCGCTGGATAGAGTCCCGTGGGCCGATGCGGCCACTCGTGCGTCACGACCTGTACCTGACCGGCATCGACCGCGTCGAAGAGCCCTTCGGAGATGGCCTTGTACGGGTCTTCTTGTTGGTAGCCCCAAGACACCATGATCGAACTGGCGAAGACCACGCGCCCGACGCCAGCACGGCGCGCGGCCTCCAGCACATTGCGCGGCCCAACGATATTGCTGCCGAGCAGACTCTCCCAACTAGCGTCTGGCCGCGGATCGGCTGCTAGTTGCACGACCACGTCCATGCCCGCGACGGCCTTGGCTATCGCGTTGTAGTCGGTCAGGTCTGCGAGGATGAATTTCTCCTCGGGAATTCCCAACTCTGCGTCTTTGGACGTCCGCTCCGAAAGTTGGGATCGCCGCGCCAGACCATAGAGGTCATAGCGATCGGGTTGGGTTTGCAAATGCCGATATACGGCTCCGGCGATCAATCCGCAGACGCCGGTAATTAAGACTTTCTTGGGGGCCATTGCTCTGGTTCTCCTCTGGCGTGTTCGATTACAGCAATGTGGCGCAGGGCGCGGTAGCGATGGTCGCAATCCATGCCGTAGCCAACGACGAACGCGTCTTCAATTTCAAAACCACAGTAATCTATCGGCACTGGAAACTCCCTGCGGACGCGTTTGTTCAGCAGCGCACATACTCTGAGTGAAAGGGGTTGTTGCGACTTTATCTTGGCCAACACAAAATCTAGGGATCGGCCCCTATCGACGATACCATCGACGATTAGTACGTCCCGTCCGGCCGCTGCGACAACGAGGTCTTTGGTCAACTTGATCTGCCCGGTACTCTCCGAGCCCTGATAGCTCGAAACACCAATGAAGTCGTAGTCCAACCGCGCCAACAGTTCCTCGGGCAAGCGGTCTATCAGAGCCATCATAAACTGCACTGCTCCGTTGAGGAGGCCGATAAATAAGGGAGACGACCCAGCGTAGTCGGCGGCCACTTCTTGGGCCAACTCGCCGATGCGCCGTTCTACTTGCTGGTGCTCGATCAGCACTTTTAAGACAGGGGTTTCCAACGGACTGCGAGGCATGCCTTTGATTATACGGCATGGGCTGTTTTTTGCAAACAAAAGGCACCGGAGCAAAAACTCCGATGCCCATGTTGGCCCGCCCTAAAGGCGGGTTGTGTCGTGGCTTGGTCAGGCGGCTTGACGGGTGTTGATTTCCGGCTCCCGACCTAAGAGTGCCCCAGCGGGGATGCTTGGTTGCTCGGGCACCTTCAGGGCGGTAGCTGCAACCAAGGCACTCAGCTCGTCGGCACTGGACATATCCAACTCGCCGCGCTGATAGGCAGCGTCGATGTGCTCGCACAACAACTCCAAGTCGGCCCAAGAGTGGGCTTGCCCAATGCGGGCCTGCAAGGGGATGGCCGCGGGGCTTAGAGTCTGCATAATTCACCTCCTTGGGGGAGGGGCGGGTTTGAAACCCGCCCTTTCAGGAGTACGCGCGGGTGCGAGGCGCTGCGACCCGCCTTGGCGTGGGGGCACCAAAACCGCCTTGGCACCTCGACCCGCGAGAGCGCAGAGGCTAGGCTAGTTCGGCCTCTGCTTCTTTTGGTTCGGTTTCAATCCGCTCCTCCGTACCAACAGGGGAGACTTCCGCAACTTGCATATTGAGGGCTTGGCGCACTTCGGTCTCTAGGCGCGTGCGGACCTCGTGGTTGTCGCGGAGGAAGATGCGCGCGTTCTCGCGCCCTTGACCCAGTCGCTCGTCACCGTAGGAAAACCAAGTGCCGCTTTTGGCGACAAAACCGCTGTTGACGCCCAAGTCGAGTAGATCGGCCTCGCGCGATATGCCTACGTCGTCGCCGCGGAACATAATGTCGAATTCGGCCTCGCGGAAGGGCGGGGCGACCTTGTTCTTTACTACCTTGACGCGCGTGCGGCGGCCGATAATCTCATCGCCGTCCTTGATCGAGCCAATGCCGCGAATGTCGAGGCGGACCGAGGAATAGAAGTTTAGGGCACGACCGCCGGTGGTAGTCTCGGGGCTGCCGAACATCACGCCGATTTTCATCCGCAACTGGTTGATGAAGATCACGGTGGTCCCCGACTTCTGCGACGATCCGGTGAGCTTGCGCAGGGCTTGAGACATCAGCCGCGCCTGCAAGCCTACGTGGGAGTCGCCCATATCGCCTTCGAGCTCGGCCTTGGGCACCAGCGCTGCGACCGAATCGATCACCACGAGGTCGAGGGCACCGCTGCGCACCAGCGTATCTGTGATCTCTAGGGCTTCTTCGCCCGAATCCGGCTGCGAGACGAGCAAATTGTCGATATCAACGCCCAGCCGACGGGCAAAATTCACGTCGAGCGCATGCTCAGCGTCGATGAAAGCCGCTGTGCCGGTCTTTTGCGCCTGAGAGACGATGTGCAGCGCCAGCATGGTCTTACCTGCGGCTTCAGGCCCGAAAAGCTCGATGACTCTACCTCTGGGTACCCCGCCGACCCCGAGGGCTGCATCTAGCGAAATGGCCCCCGTGGAAATGACATCGACGTCCATTGCCACCGACTCGCCCAACCGCATGATGGCTCCTTTGCCAAACTGCCGTTCAATCTGGGCGAGCGCCAAGTCGATGGCCTTGTTCTTGTCCTGGCCTAAGGGTTTGCCGTTGGCACTGATCTTGCCTTTGCCCGCTACCATGATTTCCTCCTCGCGTGGAGATGTTTACTACGCTACTACCTGAACGACCTGAACAAAAAAATAGTGAATCAATGTTCAGGTGTCAAGTATTTTTTAATTGAAGCAGATTAAACTGCTCTACCTGTTTATAACAAATACCGTGCCAAGCGGCGGAAATACGCGTAATTTATTGTTTAATAAAATGTTATGAAAAAGAAGAGAAAAATGCGAAAGGCTAAAACTGGCAACTGCGCGAAACAGCACTGTGAAGAAAAGGGGCTAGCTTGAGCCAAAGGCGAGTGTTTCGGCGGCCTCCATACCCCCTACCCCGACCACCTCCATCCCTTCCGGCCGCTTCCACCCCTGCAGGTTGCTCCGCGCCACCAAACTCCGCTCAAACCCTAAACTTCGCGCCTCGGCCACCCGCCGGTCAATCTGGTTCACCGGCCGGATCTCCCCGCCCAACCCAATCTCGCCAATGGCCACGGTCTGCGCGTCAATGGGCTTGTTGCGGAAGCTCGACACAATCGCCAGCCCTACCCCCATATCCACCGCTGGCTCGTCGAGGCGAATGCCCCCTACGACATTAACGAAAATGTCCTCGCTCGACAGATCGTGGCCGCAGCGCTTTTCGAGCACCGCGATAATAATCGAGAGCCGCTTGGCGTCGATGCCGGTAGCAACCCGCTGCGGATAACCAAAACTAGAGCGCGAGACGAGGGCCTGAATTTCGATCAAGAGCGGCCGTGTGCCCTCCATACTACAGACAATGGCCGAACCCGACACGCCCTCGGCCCGCTCGGCCAGCAGAATTTTGGAGGGATTGGCGACCTCAATCATCCCTTGGTCTCGCATCTCAAAAATCCCGATCTCGTTGGTCGAACCAAAGCGATTTTTGGCGGCGCGCAGGATGCGGAAGTGGTGGTGCCGCTCGCCCTCTAAATAGAGCACAGTATCGACTAAGTGCTCCAGTACTCGCGGCCCAGCGACCGTGCCCTCTTTCGTCACGTGACCCACTAAAAACGTGGGAATGCCGCTCTCTTTGGCCAAATAGACGAGCCGCGCCGCGCACTCGCGCACTTGGGTTACGCTGCCGGGTGCGCTCTCCAGCTCGGGCATGTAAATGGTCTGGATCGAGTCGATGATGATGGCCAGCGGGCCAGCGGATTGCAACTGGTCAAGAATGGCCGTGAGGCTGGTCTCGGCCATCACGTGCAGGCTTTCGCACAATGCGCCCAAGCGCCCGGCGCGCAGGCGAATCTGCGCAGCCGACTCCTCCGCGGAAATGTACGCGATGCGAAAATCAGAGGCCGCTAGCTGTCCGGCCATCTGCAACAGGAGCGTCGATTTGCCGATGCCGGGATCGCCACCGACTAAGACTACTGAACCGGGCATGATGCCGCCGCCCAAGACTCGGTCGAATTCGGAGATGCCGATTTGCAGCCGTTCGTGGTCTTGGTCGTCGACTTGCGTAATGGGCTGCAATTGGGAGCGGGGCGATACCGTTAGATGTTCGCGCCGACTGTCGGGTGCTTGGGGCCGCTCTTCGACGCAGGTGTTCCACTCGCCGCAGGCCACGCAGCGCCCAAACCAGCGCGCGGCACTGTGGCCGCAGGACTGGCAGACGTAAGCGGAACGGTTCTTTTTGGCCATGCCTCAACTCGTCTGAGTAGCTGTGTGCGCGACAACGACTCGGGGGATTTGGTTTAAGTCTGGTCTTATCTGAACCTCTATCAAGCGTTCTGACCGCGCAAGTAAGTCCTCTACAGCCGCGCTTTGACCATCTCCTACCTCTAGCAGTAGATGGCCTCCGGGACGAATAAAGTTCGCAGCCTCCTGCGCGATACGCCGATAGTACGCCAATCCGTCTTCTCCTCCATCCAACGCGAGATGCGGCTCGTAGTCGCGCACTTCCGGCGCTAGTTGCGCCAAATCGCTGCGGCGCACATACGGCGGATTAGCCGCGACGAGGTCAAAAGGCTCGGTACCGCGGAAAGGTGCGAACAAATCGCCGCAGTGCCACTCGACGCGCCCAGCTAGCCCACAGTGCCGGCCGTTGGCCTTCGCCACTTCTAAAGCAGCAGCCGATACATCAGCCGCCACCACCTCGACCGCTGCCGCTTCTTGAGCCAACGCCAGAGCGACCGCGCCAGACCCGCAACACAAGTCGAGAACTCGACCACCCTCGGGCAAAAGCTCCAAGGCCACATCGACGAGCACTTCGGTCTCAGGGCGCGGGATCAACACCGCGGGTGTCACGGTCAACTTTAGATGGCGAAAGGCGGCCACGCCCGTGATGTACTGCACGGGCACGCGCTGCAACCGCTGACGCACGTATTCCCGGTAGCGATCCACTTCACTGCGGTGCAAGGGGCGTTCAAATTGTAGGTAGAGATCGAGACGTTTGACACCGAGTACCGCGGCCAGCAGCAACTCTGCTTGTAGGCGGGCGTTTTCCAACCCCTTTGCCGCGAAGAAACGGCTCGTGTTTTCGAGAATGTCGAGCAGCCGCCAAGAGCGTCCGCTCATTGGTCCGCCGCCAGCGCGTTCTGCTGCGATGCAAGGGCCAATTGCTCTATGAACTTTTCAAAATCGCCGTCGAGGATTTCCTCTAGGCGATAGAGGGATAAGCCAATGCGGTGATCGGTAACCCGGCCCTGGGGAAAGTTGTAGGTGCGAATCTTCGCGCTGCGGTCGCCAGAGCCGATCTGGCCGGCGCGGGCGGCGTCGCGCTCGGCCTTTTGCTCGGCCTGAAATTTATCGTAGAGCCGGGCGCGCAGGACCTTCAATGCCTTGTTCTTGTTCTTTAGCTGCGACTTCTCGTCTTGACAGGAGACGACAATACCCGTTGGGGTATGGGTGATTTTCACGGCCGAATCCGTGGTGTTGACGCTCTGGCCGCCAGGCCCGCTGGAGCGGTACACTTCGATTTTCAAATCGTCGGGAGCGATCTCCACCTCTACCTCCTCGGCTTCGGGTAGAACCGCCACCGAGGCCGCCGATGTGTGAATCCGGCCCGAGGCCTCGGTCTTGGGAACCCGTTGCACGCGGTGGACCCCGCTCTCGAACTTGAGCTGGCCGAAGGCGTCCGCACCCGAGACCACGAACACCACCTCCTTAAAGCCACCGGCCGGATTTTGACTGGAGGAAAGCTCCTCGGTTTTCAAACCCTTGCGCTCGGCGAAGCGGTGGTACATGCGGTACAGATCGCTGGCGAAAAGCCCGGCTTCGTCGCCGCCGGTGCCGGCGCGGATCTCGACGATGGCATTGCGGCTGTCGTTGGGGTTTTTGGGAATCAGCAGCACTTTGAGTGCTTCCTCCAACTGCGCCACTTTTCCGCGCAATTGGTCTCGCTCGGCCGCGGCCAATTCGACTAGCTCTGCATCGCTGCCATCGGCGATGATCTCCTCGGCCTCTGCAAGCTGTTCCAGCGCGGCGCGGTACTGGCCTGCTAAATCCACCACTTCCTGCAAATCGCCCATTTCCCGCGCCAGTTTCTGGTACTGAGTCGGGTTTTGGCTGGTGGCCTGATCGGCCATAAGCGTGCTTAGCTCCTCGTAGCGCAGTTCGTATTCGTTCAATTTATCTAACACGATGGGTTGGCCTCGACTTCTTCATTTAGGGCGCGGCGCAGCGCGTATAGGGCGACTTCTAACTGGTCGTCGTCCGGCTCGCGGGTCGTAATGCGCTGCAACCACAGCCCTGGGGTGCTCAGCAACCGAACCAGCGGGGCATTGCGCTTCTTGCCCGAGACCTTGAGCAACTCAAAGCTCGTCCCCGCGATAAAAGGCAGCACCGCAAAATGGGTGGCAAAGCGCTCAAAAAGGCTCTGCGTATGCCCAAAGACGAGCGGGAACAGCGAATCCACGCAGGCGAAGATCAAAATCGCAAAGAGAACTACGATCAGCATGAAGCTAGTTCCACAGCGCGGATGTAGCCGGCCAAAGTCCCGCGCGGATGCCACCGTCAGCTCGGCACCGGCCTCTAAGGTGAAGATGCTTTTGTGCTCGGCACCGTGATATTGAAAGACTCGCTGGATTTCGCGCCACTGGCTTATCACCCAAAGATAGAGGATCAAAAGCGTCGCCCGCACCGCACCGGCCACTAGGTTGAATTCAAACGCGTTCTCCTGCAAACCCAAGAGTTGGGCAGCTAGCAGCGGCAAAAAGAAGAACAGGCCCACGCCCAGCGCCACGGAAAAAATCATCGTCGCCCACAAGGCCAATTGCTCCCGCCAACTATCTTTCTGCCGCTCGACCTGCCCCTCTCCTTGGCTGGCGACATCGGCCGAGAAATTGAGAGCCTTTAGCCCAATCAACATCATTTCAAAAAAAGATAGGGCTCCGCGCAACACGGGCAGACCCAACAGGCGATAGCGCTGCGCTAGGGAATCGTACGCTTCCTCGCGCACCACGATCTGGCGATCAGCCGCCCGCACCGCGGTGACGATTTTGCCGGGTACGCGCATCATCACCCCTTCGATGACGGCTTGACCGCCAACGGGTAGATCTTGCGTGAGTTGTTCTCTGTCCATGGACTCGCGTACACGAAAAAGGCGATACGATCGCCCTCGGAAGGGCGTCCTACCACCTCTTCGCACGGAATGGGTTGCTAGGCTTGCTGTTCGCTTTTGCCGTAGCGGCGATTGAACTGGTCGATGCGCCCGCCGCGATCCATGATCTGCTGGCGCTTGCCGGTGTAGAAAGGATGCGACGCCGAGCTGATTTCGACCCGGATTACCGGATAGGAATTCCCGTCTTCCCACTCCATCGTCTCTTCGGACTTCATCGTCGAACGCGACAGTATCTTGTAGTCACAGCTAGTATCGAGAAAGATAACCGTTTGATATTCGGGATGGATGTCTTTTTGCACCTTTACACTCCTCTGCTTTCTGGGGATTGAAACTCGGCTATCGAGCTAATAAAAATAGAGGCTTGAAACTCAAAAGACAAGGAGGCTAGTCATTCATGGCCTTGAGGAATTCCTCGTTGGATTCCGTGCCCTGCATGCGCTCTTGGAGGAACTCCATGCCCTCAACGACTCCCATCTGATTGAGTATGCGGCGCAGGACCCACGAGCGGTTTAATTCAAACTCCGTCAGCAGCAACTCTTCTTTGCGCGTACTCGTCGCCGTCACATCAATGGCCGGATAGACGCGGCGGTTGCTCAGTCGGCGATCTAGTTGCACCTGCATATTGCCCGTGCCTTTGAACTCTTCAAAGATCACTTCGTCCATGCGGCTTCCGGTCTCTACCAGAGCCGTAGCGATAATCGTCAGGCTGCCGCCTTCTTCAAGATTGCGGGCGGCGGCGAAAAAACGGCGTGGCCACTGCAAAGCAGTCGAGTCAACGCCGCCGGTGAGAATCCGCCCCGAGTGCGGCGTCACTGTATTGTAGGCCCGTGCCAAGCGCGTGATGCTATCGAGCAGAATGACCACATCCCGCTTGTGCTCGACTAGACGCCGAGCCTTCTCGATCACCATATCCGCCACCTGCACGTGCCGCGTAGCCGATTCGTCAAAGGTCGAACTGACGACTTCGCCCTGCACCGAACGCAGCATATCGGTGACTTCCTCGGGACGCTCGTCAATGAGCAAGACGATGAGGACCGCTTCGGGATGATTGGTGGTAATGGCGTTGGCGACCTTTTGCAGCAGCATGGTTTTGCCGGTGAAGGGCGGCGCTACAATTAGGCCGCGCTGTCCTTTGCCGATGGGCGAGAGCAAGTCGAGAATCCGCGTCGTCATGTCCTTGGGATTGTGCTCTAACTTGAAGCGATCCGTGGGATGCAAGGCCGTCAGATTTTCAAAGATCGTCTTGTTCTTGGTGACTTCTGGGTCGTCGAAGTTGATTGCCTCGACTCTTAGCAGCGCAAAGTACTTCTCGTCGTTTTTCGGCGGGCGGATCTGACCGGAGATCGTGTCTCCCGTGCGCAGGCTAAACCGCTTAATCTGCGAATGAGAAACGTAAATATCGTCGGGACCAGGTAAGTAGTTATAGCTCGGCGAGCGGAGAAAGCCGAACCCCTCGTCGAGCACCTCCAAAGTACCTTGAGCAAAGATCAGCCCACTGCGCTCGGTCTGGTGCTTGAGGATGGAGAAGATCAGCTCCTGCTTGCGCAAAGAGGTGCAATCTACAACCTCCAACTTCTTGGCCAGCTTTTGGAGATCCAAGATGTTCATGCGCTGGAGTTCGACAATATTCATTTTCTGCGTTCTATTGAGAGGTGGCATATCTTCCTTGCAACCTTTCTTGCGGTTAGGGTGCTGGAATACAAAGGGAATATTCGAGTGCACTACGGCACTGTAAGCACCTAGAGCTATTACGAGGATTGGAGTACATGCGGTAGTACTGCTAAAACACTAAAAACCTACCTAAGGTATGCCGTACCTTGGCAAAATTCTTTAATAGCTACAGGAGGTCTATAGCGAAGAATCTCTAAAAGGAGAGTAGAATTTCGAGCGGAATAAACCGCTGAGGTATTTAATTGAAAAGGAGATATACGAAAGAGATTAAAGAATACAGATAATATCTTTGTTTGTCAAGGCATACTATACTAAAAAGATAGGACGCCCGCTTGTCGAGCGGGCGTCCTATCTCTGCAACTTGCAACTTCTCGTACCCTTATTGACCAACACCGACGGCCATCGCCATCCGGGCAATATCTTCATTGGAAGCAAAAGGTGCGACAATGCCAGTTTCGTTGTCGCCGTCAAAGGCTCGCACGTCATAGACATAGGAGGCTCCACTAACGACGTCATTATCGACAAATTCGGAGACACCTGACCCCAGCGTGGCAACCAACCTTTCGCTGCCCTGTTCCTGAGTTACGGCCTTGCCGAAATCATCGGCGAAGCGCAGAAAATCATCGACATCAATTTGGCCATTGGGCACTATGTCGAAGAACAACTCAAAATCTCCATCGGCGTCAGAAGAGCCGAAGCGATCAGCTAAGAGGAAGAAGTCATCAAAGTCAACCTTATTCCCCTCGTGCGTAAACCAGCCGAGTACTATCTCGCCGCTATCGTCCACGGGTGGAAAGTAATCCGTGCGGTACACGCGATAGCCGTGTACGTCGCCCCTAGGCACCACCTGACTACCAAAGGTCGTAAATGAACGAGCATCATCTGCCGATAGCGTCCAAGAAAGCGACACGGATGAACCATCGCCGGCTGCGGCTTGGAGATTGGTTACAGGTGCAGGAGGAATATTATCGACGGAAGCTACGGGCCCGGAGGTAGTTAACTGAGCGGCCGCGGGAGCTGCGCAAAAAGCAGCTAGCGCGACGATGCGAATATACCCTTTCATCGAACTATACTCCTTGTGAAAAGATGAAATACACAGCCATATTGCGGCCGAGACCTACTCGTACAAATCGGCACCGAGATTATCGGCCCAAAGGAAAAAGTCATCAAGGTCAACCATGCCATTGCCGTCCATATCTGTGGCTGGATAGAAGTCGGCCTTGCCGAAGTTGGTTTGCAAAATGCCGTAGTCTAAAAGGTCCACATCGCCGTCGTAGTCAAAGTCGCCAAGGAGCAACATGTTCCTGACTTCGGCAGACTCGATACGATCGCTCTCGTTGCCGCTTTCATCGACGGCCGAGACCGTATAGAAGTACCGCCTGCTCCCTTGGCTCACGTTGATATCGGCATCAACAAAGGACGTCGTGCCGGCAGGGAATGAAAAAATTGCCGGAGTGCCGGAGCCATCGGCGAGACGACGCGATATATTGTAACCAGCCACATCGTTGACTTCTTTAAAGGTGCCACCCGTCGTAAAGTCGCTACTCGTCGGGACTTGGCGCACAGCATCGTCAACGGATAAGCTCCAAGAGACAGTGATGCTCCTTCCACCTTCGTTGAACTCAGCCTGTACTCCGCCAACCGGGCTAGGTGCAAGGTCGTCAGTATCCGCTGCCGACTCAGAAACCGTCACCTGTGCTGCCGCCGGACTCGCGCCCAGAAAAACGCCGAGTCCCAACAAGGCCAAACTCGCGATAGCTCCCTTTATGCCTTTCGACATATCTGATTCCTCCTCTGAATGCTCAATGGGTCAAATTTTGATTTAGCCCCAGCATAGGCCATGAATAAGCGTTTAACTTATCAATAATACCAACAGTTCGCTGTAAACTCAAGGAATTAACGCACTAATTGACTTTCTTGACCCAGTTAATGGGCCGCCATATCTTGCTCAATGGCGCTGTTAATATAGAGAAAAAGCCCCCTGCTAGCAATGCCACGCATCCCCGAAGACATCCTCCAACGCATCCGCGACGCCACCGACATCGTCGACTTGATCTCCGAACATGTCCAGCTCGTCAAGAAGGGCCGCAACTACTCCGGCCTCTGCCCTTTTCACGACGAAAAAACCCCCTCGTTCAGCGTTGATCCCGACCGCCAATTCTACCACTGCTTCGGCTGTGGCGTCGGGGGAAATGTATTCAAATTCATCCAAGAGATCGACCGCGTCACTTTCGTCGAAGCAGTCAAATTCCTCGCCGAGCGCACCGGCATCGCCCTACCCGAGCGTTCGGGGCCGTCGCGTGAAGAGGACGCGGCCGCTGACGAACTCTACCGAGCCAACGACTTAGCGAGAAAGTACTTTCACCATCTGCTGCTTAACGATGATGTCGGCGCTAATGCCCGCACGTATCTACAGACGCGAAGCCTCACAGACGAAACCATCGCACGCTTCGGCTTGGGCTACGCGCCGTCGGAGTGGGACGCCCTGCTCAAAGTAGCCGGTCGCCGAGGCTTGAGTCCCCAGATATTGGAGCGAGCTGGGTTGGCTCTGCCGCGCTCCACAGGCAGCGGACACTACGATCGCTTTCGCGACCGAGTCGTTTTTCCCATTGCCAATCTCTCCGATCGGACTATTGCCTTCGGCGCACGCGCGCTCCAGCCCGACCAAGAGCCTAAATATCTGAATTCGCCCGAAACGCCCATCTATCACAAGGGAAGAGTACTCTACGGCCTAGCCGACACCCGCGACGCCATTCGTCGCCAAGATGCTGCACTAGTCGTCGAAGGCTATATGGACCTCATCAGCCTAGCGCAGGCCGGCATCCAGCACGTAGTTGCCACCTCCGGCACGGCCCTGACCGAAGACCACTGCCGCCTGCTAGCTCGCTATGCCCGTCAAGTCGTGCTGCTGTTCGATGGCGATGCGGCTGGCTCCACAGCCGCCATGCGAGCCTGCGAAGCTTTCCTAGGTACTAGTCTAGACGCCCGCGTCGTCTCGCTGCCCTCCGAGCACGACCCCGATACCTTCGTCCAAGCGCACGGTTCGGACGCGCTGCTCAAACGAGCCGAGAACGCTCAGTCGGTTCTCGATTTCTACCTCAAACAACTCTCCCAGCAGCACGATCTCTCCAGCGTCGAAGGCAAAGCGCACGCTGTCGAAAGGCTCAAACCTCTCCTAGCCAAGCCCCGCGATGCAGTTCGCCGCGACCTCCTGCTGCGCGAAGTCGCCGAGCGCCTCTCGGTTGACGAGCAATCCCTGCGCCACGACCTGCAAGCCTCCATGCGCCGTCCCCAACAACCGCGCAAGGCAGCTACCGAGCCATCCCCGACAGCCACGCCCGCCACGCCGCGCCACGAGCTCGAGTTCATAGGGCTGTTGCTCAACTTTCCGCAATTCATCCCCCAAACTGTCCGGGAATTCGCCCCCGACTCGCTAAGCGACGCCCGCACTCAGACCCTGTGTCGCACGCTCTTCGACCACCATGCTCACGGCAAAGCCATCGACCTTGGCATGATCATCAGCGAGCTAGAGGACGACGCACTCGCACGCCTAGCCGCCCAATGCGCAGCCCAAGGTTTCGACGAGGAACAAGTCGAGCGGCAATGGCGCGACTATTTGCTTTACTTTCAGAAAAATGCGCTGCAAAAGCGCATCGCCAACGCGCGGCAAGCCCTCGCAGCGGCATCTGACGACGGCGAAATTGCCCGCATTAGCGCCGAACTCGTCTCGCTCAATCAGGAGCGTCAAGCGGTCGCGGCTCAACAAAACTCTTGACCTAATAGGGAAAAATCCTAGGTTTTAATTACTCTACGGGGCCTATAGCTCAGTTGGTTAGAGCAGCGGACTCATAATCCGTCGGTCGTAGGTTCGAGTCCTACTGGGCCCACCATTATTTTGCGATATGTGCGGTTACGAGGATTGGGCAACCAATTTTTGTAGCCGTTTTTTATTTCTTATGCAGAGCATTCTAGCCGTCCTTCTATGGGCTACAGCCGTCTTGGGGCAGGTGGACTCCAGCGTCGATCGCGGGGATTCGCGTTTTATGGCGACGGTGCTAGCGCGTCTTGCCCAGCGGGCCGATCCCATTGCCAACATCTACCTGAACCAAGCCCGCGTCGAGGGCCTCAGTTCTCTGCTGGGGCAACCGATGAGCGCGGTCAAGCGGCTGAACATGCGCCTGCGCATTGCCCAAGAGCGGGTGCGAGCCGGGGATTTGCGTGCAGGTATCGAAGAGATGCAAAGCGTGCTGGCAGCCGTAGAGGCCGGTCAGGTGCCGGCGACCGAGGGTTTCGTCTATATGCTGCACGACCAACTCGCCATCGCCTATCTGCGCCTTGGTGAGCAAGAAAACTGCCTGCGCAACCACACCACGGATTCCTGCTTGCTGCCCATCCGCGGAGACGGCGTTCACACCTTGCAGGAAGGCTCCCGCCGCGCCATCGAGCACTACACCATAAACTTGAACAAACGCCCAAGCGACCTGGGAGCGCGCTGGCTGTTGAATTTGGCGTACATGACCTTGGGCGAATACCCGGAAGGGGTGCCAGAACCCTGGCGCATTCCCCCGCGCGTATTCGACGGCGACAGCGGCGAGATCCAGCGCTTCCGCGATGTGGCACCAGCGGCCGGAGTCGCGGCTATAGGCCTAGCAGGTGGCAGCGCAGTCGAGGACTTCAACGGCGACGGCCTGCTGGATATCGCGGTCTCCTCGTGGGGGCTACGCGATCCACTGCGCTACTTCCACAACGAGGGCAATGGCACGTTTACCGAGGCCACGACAGCGGCCGGGATAGACGGTCAGATAGGGGGGATCAATCTCGAACAGGCCGACTACGACAACGACGGCGATGTCGATCTGCTCGTTTTGCGCGGTGCTTGGATGGGGGAAGAAGGCCGCATGCCAAACTCTCTGTTGCGCAATAACGGCGACGGCACTTTTGTGGACGTGACGCGGCGCACCGGCTTGTTCTCCTTGCACCCAACCCACGCAGCGGCCTTTGCCGATTACGACAACGACGGCTGGTTGGATCTGTTCGTCGGCAATGAGTCCGGCAAGCGGCCCCATCCATGCCAGTTGTTTCGCAACCAAGGGGACGGCCGTTTTGTCGATGTGGCTCCCGCAGTCGGCGTCGATCACGTGGGCTTTGTAAAGGGCGTTGCCTGGGGCGATATAGACAACGACGGCTTGATCGACCTATACGTATCTCAGTTCTACCAAGAAAACATCCTCTATCGCAACCTCGGCGACACACCAGAGGGCTGGCGCTTTGCCGCGGCGATCGTCGCACCAGGGCCGAACGAGAGCTTTCCCACTTGGTTTTGGGACTACGACAACGACGGCTGGCTCGACTTGTTCGCCGGCGGCTACAACATGAACGACCTCGGCGACATGGCGCGTGCGTACCTCGGCGAGGAATTTGCTGCCGATCACGCCCACGTGTATCGCAACAACGGCGAGGGCACCTTCGACGAGGTCACCGAAGCGCTGGGGAGCTTTGGCCAAGTCATCCTAGCTATGGGCGCTAACTACGGCGACCTGGACAACGATGGGTTCCCCGACTGCTACGTCGGCACTGGGATTCCCGATCTGCGCTCGCTCACGCCCAACCGCATGTTGCGCAACGACGGTGGCACGCGGTTTTTGGACGTCACCACCACAGGCGGCTTCGGCAACGTACAGAAAGGGCACGGCGTGTCCTTTGCCGACTTCGACAACGATGGAGACCAAGACGTCTTTGAGGCCATGGGCGGCGCTTTTGAAGGCGATCTCTACCAGAACGTGCTCTACGAAAATCCCGGACACGGCAATCGCTGGCTGCGAGTGTTTCCCCAAGGCGTGCAGTCGAACCGAGGAGCTGTTGGCGGCCGCGTGCGCGTGCGCGTGCGGCGACCGGACGGCAGCACCCGCGACATTCACCACCTCATCGGCTCGGGTGGCAGCTTTGGGGCCAACCCGCTCGCACCCCACCTCGGGCTAGGGGATGCTGTGGCAGTGGATTTCGTGGAAATCACTTGGCCGGCGACCCATCAGACGCAGCGCTGGGCAGGACTGAAGCTAGACCGCGCGTACCACCTGCGCGAAGGCCACCCATCGGCGACTGAAGTGATCCTGCCGAAATTCCACTTTGCCGCCGGGCACAACGGACATTGACTCAGTAGCCATTGGAGGCTAATTTAAAAACGCTCTTGGGCGATTAGCTCAGTTGGTTAGAGCGCCGGTCTCACATACCGGAGGTCCGCAGTTCAAATCTGCGATTGCCCACCATCGTTAAAGGCCGTGCGAAGCGATCTTAGCTTCCGCGGCTTTTTTTAGCAATAAAAAGGCACCTACCCGCAAGTAGGTGCCTTTTGTTCTGCAATCTGCGCTATCGATATAAATGCTGTTTTACCAAGGCCCAAGACATCGGTAAAACGTTCGTCCCCATGACGGGCTCGGGCGCTTCGCTCCCATCCGGGAGTAGGTAAGCGGGAATGGATCCCGGCGTGCCCAACTCGCTGGCACCCGCATCCCAGCCGCTTTGTTCGGTCGCCGTTGCCCAGCTTTCGGGCTGATCGCCGGACTGGTCGAAGGCGATGCGCACCATGGCCCTTTTGCTGGTTGAGTCACCAGCAAAAGGGGCTCCGCGACCATCGTCGGCCACATCAATGAGCTGGCCTCCAGCTTGCGGGTCGCCGTCGTACAGATGTAAGAGCAGCTTGGAGTTGGGCAGCGAAACGGCGGCGTCAACGTGCTGAGGCTCGACAGCGAGGAGGGAGTTTTTGTGATCGGCGGCGTAGTTGGCAATGAGAAAAGTCTGTCCGGCGGGGATCACCGCAGCGTCGAGCACGAACATCACCTTGTCCTCGTCGCCGCTGCGGTAGATCAAAGTCCAGCCGGCCAGATCAATCGCCGCATCGCTGGGATTGTAGAGTTCGATCCACTCGTCAGCAGTGGATGCCGTACTACCCGACCACATCAACTCGGATATGACGACCGGGCCGGGTTGGGCCGCAACAGGTGCGGCGAGAGCAAGAAAGATAAAGGCAATAAAAGGACGCATGGCAGCCTCCAGGTTAAGGTGAGATGGCAATTGCCATGCGCTTAATGCAATATGCGTGCCTATATTTTCTTATTTCTATAACATATTGTAAAATATACAAATACAAAATTCACACTGCGCGTATTAACCGTACTCAGTGCGTCTATTCGGCAACAGTTCTGACACCTAGTCGATACAGGACTCACGGGCTGTGAGTGCCGCGCACAGCTTCTGTTGCAAGCCGCCGAAACCGCCATTGCTCATAAAAACCACCAAATCGCTTGGGCGGGTTTCCACAGCTAAAAAATCGGCCATCGATTCGGCGTCGGGCAGGTAATGCGCTGGCTTGCCGGTGGCGCGGAGACGCACCACTAAACGCTCAGGTGAGAACGGCTCGTCCTCCCGGGCGCGTTCGGGACGGGGGACCGCGGTTGCGACGAACGCGTCGGCCAAGGCAAATGCCTCGACATAGCGATCCTCAAAGATAGCGCGGGCGTTGGTTGCGCTGGCCGGTTCAAAAACCGCGATGAGCCTGCGGCCGGGATGGGACCGGCGCAGGCCCTCTAGAGTGTGAGTGACCGCAGTGGGATGGTGGGCGAAGTCGTCGATGAGAAGAACGTCGTCAATCAGGCCAATCTGCTCTTGTCGGCGTTTGACGCCAGCAAAGCTGGCTAGGGCCGCGCGTAGGTCATCGGCAGTCAGACCAGCGTGGAAACCAGCGGCCAAGCTGGCGAGCGCATTGCAGACGTTGTAATCACCGCTCAGCGGCAAGTCGAAAACCCCTACTTCGCGCCCTGCCCGGCACAAGGTAAAGCGCGTGCCCTCGGCACTGGCCTGGAGATTGGTAGCGCGCCAAAACGCGCCCTCTTCGAGGCCAAAGGTCTCCACCGGTGCCGATGCGCTGGGAAGGAGTTCGGCGATACTGGGGTCAGTGCCATTGGCTAGAATCAAACCATTTTGCGGCACCATGTTGACGAGCTGACGGAAGGCTTTGACGATTTCGGCAAGATCTTGGTAGATGTCGGCGTGGTCGAATTCAATGTTGTTGACGATTAGCACATCGGGTAGGTAGTAGAAAAACTTCGCCCACTTGGCAAAAAAGGCGCTGTCGTATTCGTCGCCTTCGACGATGAAGTGCGCGCCTTGACCGAGCCGGTAGGAACGGTCGAAGTTTTGCGGCACCCCGGCGACGAGAAAGGAAGGATCCAAGTGGCAAGCGGTGAAGAGATGGGCGATGAGCGCGGTAGTGGTAGTTTTGCCGTGGGTTCCGGTTACCACTACCGAGCGCTTGCCGCGAATGAAGAAATCGCGCAGTACTTCCGGCAGCGACAGATACGGGATCCGGCGCGAGAGTACGGCCTCGGCCTCTGGATTGCCACGCGAGATTGCGTTGCCAATGACGACCAAATCCGGCGCTGGCACTAGGTGATCCGCCGAGAAGCCGGCCCGCACGTCGATCCCCAAATCCTCAAGCATGGTGCTCATCGGCGGATAGACGCGGCTGTCCGACCCGGTGACGCGATACCCCTGTTCGCGCAGCATACCGGCCAAAGACCCCATGGCCGTGCCGCAAGCGGCGATCAGATGAACGTGGGAACCCAAGGGAAGCTGCATGACCGTATATACCGTTGGGGCGATTCAGGTGTCAAGGGTAATAGGCCGGTTTGTGCGCGGCAATCGTCGATTGTTTTATTGTGGGGGCACTTGCTTGCAAGAGAGGAGACTATGGGCCAAAAAAAAGAAGCGGCAGGGGAGATTTTTCTGTCCCTCGTCATTCCCGTTTTTAACGAAGAGGAAAGCCTGCCTCATCTATGGGTCCAGATCAATAGTGCTCTGGCGACCGCGGAATGGTCTTGGGAGGCCATTTTCGTGGACGATGGGAGCACAGACGGCTCGTTTGCCGTCTTGGGAGAGTTGGCCAAACAGCATCCACAGGTGTGCGCCTTGCGCTTCCGCCGCAACTACCGCAAGGCCGCGGCCCTCGCCGCTGGCTTCAAGCAGGCGCACGGCCAAGTCATCGTCACCATGGACGCCGACCTGCAAGACGATCCCCGCGAAATCCCCCGGCTGCTGGACGAGCTAAACCGCGATTACGACTTAATCTCGGGCTGGAAGGCCAAGCGCCGCGACCCTTTGAGTAAAACCCTCCCCTCCCGCTTATTCAATTGGGTCACCTCGCTGGTCTCTGGGGTGCGCCTGCGCGATTTCAACTGTGGCCTCAAGGCGTATCGGCGCGAGGTAGCCGAAGATGCACTGCCGTATCTATACGGAGAATTGTATCGGTTTTTGCCCGCCGTGGCCCACTGGATGGGCTATCGAGTCGGCGAGATCCCGGTGCAACATCATCCCCGCCGCTTCGGCCATTCCAAATTCGGGATCAAGCGGCTGCTAAACGGATTTTTGGACCTGCTGACCGTGACCTTTGTCGTGCGCTTTATGACCATGCCCATGCACGTCTTCGGCAGCTTAGGGCTCATCTCCACGCTTTGCGGATCGGTCATCTGCGCCTATGTGGCCTTGCTGCGCTACGAGCACGGCAACATCCAAAATCGCCATCCCCTGCTCATGCTGGGCATTCTGCTGATCATCGTCGGCATTCAGTGCTTTTCCATCGGCTTCTTAGGAGACATGATCGCCAGCATGCACCAGCGCGGCGGACGCACCCCGCGCATTGCCGAGCGCTTAAACGGGTGATAGCTCCTTTAGGGTCGCCAGCAACGCGGCGATCTCCTCGTCCGTACCCACCGAGATACGCAGGCAATCGGCCAAACGCGGCGGCGAAGCAAAGTAGCGCACCAAGATCCGGCGTTCCTTGAGTTCCGCGTAGAGTTCGGCAGCGGTGTTATTGGCCCAGCGCTCGCCGAGCCTAGCGAGCACGAAATTCGCCTGCGAATCCCACACGTAAAAACCCAACGTCCGCAGCCCAGCACACAGGCGCGTGCGCGTTGCGCAGACGCGAGCGGCGTTTGTGCGCATCGCGTCTATATCCTCTAGGGCCGCCTCGGCAGCCACCAAGCTCAGCCGATTGAGATTGTAGTGGTCCTTGACCTTCCACATCCCCTCGATCAGCGCGACTGGGGCAAAGGCAAAACCAATGCGCATACCGGCGAGGGAAAAAGATTTGGACATGGTGCGCACGACAATGGCGTTGGGGTGCTCCTCGATGAGCCGAATGCAGCCGCCCTGCGAAAAATCGACATACGCTTCATCCACGACCAAGACGCCGTCAACCCGCGCACAGAGTGCTGCAACCTCGTCGTAGGGTACGAGGGTGCCCGAGGGCGCGTTGGGATTGGCGAGAAAGGTGATGCGGGCCCTGGGAACGGCTAGGCCCTCAGGCAGGGAGAAATCCTCGCCGAACTCGACCGGAACCGCCTCCGCTCCTTGAATATCGATCAGCGGCTTGTAGTAGCCGTAGGTGGGATGGGGGTAGGCGATTTTGTCGCCCTCGCCGGCAAAGCTGCGGATGATGACGTTGAGCAGCTCGTCCGAGCCGTTGCCGACCATAATCTGCTGGGGGGCAATGGCGAACACCTCGCCCAATTTGCGGCGCAAGGCCCAAGCGTCTGGATCGGGATAGAGACGCAGATCAGCCGCGCACGCATCGCGCAGCCGCGCCAGCACTACGGGGGAAGGCGGGTAGGGATTTTCGTTGGTATTGAGCTTGATATAGCCCTTTTCGCGGGGCTGTTCCCCGGGGACGTACCCACGCAGGCGGGCGATGTTGGGGCGGAACAGGTCCGACACGACTAACTGTTTGCCGGCTCATCCACGCGCAGCACTTTCAAAACGCCCTCGATCTGCTCGATTTGGTCTATAGCTTGGCGCAGTTGCTCGTTGTCGGCAACATCGATCCAGAAGTCCTGTTCGGCGATATGGCCATCGGTGCTGGTAGTGGAGTCGCGGATGTTGGAGCCAGCGTCGCTGATCGCCTTCGAAATGTCCGCCAGCAAGTACGTGCGGTCCCAGCTACGAGTGCGCAGATGAACGGTAAAGATCGATTCATCTTCCAACTCCCAATCAACCGTGAGCAGGCGGTCTGGCTCGGCGGAAATCCGGCCGATGTTGGGGCAGTCGGTGCGGTGGACCGTAACGCCGCGGCCGCGGGTAACTAAGCCGACGATCTCGTCGCCCGGGATGGGACCACAGCACTTGCCAAAGTGGATCATCAGGTTTTGCATCCCTTGGATGCGAATATCTCTGCGATCTTGGAGATGGAGCACGCGCCGCATGGGCGTGGGCGGGGCTATTCTGCCGATGACTTTGCCGATTGACAGGTCTCCGTTGCCAAGGGCCGCGTAGAGGTGCTCGGCGGCCCTGAGCCCAAACTCCTTAGCCACGGCATCAAGGTCGGGTGGGTCGGCGGTCCGATTGAGCTTTAGCTCCCTGTCGAGCGCCTCCTTGCCAAGGCGCACGTTGTGGTCGTATTGCTCCTCCCGTAGCCAACGGCGAATGGCTTGGCGAGCCTTGGCGGTCTTGACTTGGTCCAGCCAAGCGAGTTTTGGTTTTTGCTGGGGTGCCGTGACGATCTCCACAGTTTCGCCGCTATTCAAAGTCGCGCTTAGTGGTACAACTCGATCATTTACTTTGGCCGTCGCGCAGTGTATCCCAATGTCGGTGTGGATGGAAAAGGCGAAGTCGACCGGCGTGGCTCCCTTGGGCAACTGATGTAGGTGGCCTTTGGGCGTGAAGACGAATATCTCGTCCTGAGACGCGAGCTCGGTCTTCAGGTTTTCCATGAATTCGCCCGGGTCCCTAGCCTCTTGTTGCCAGTCGATAACTTGGTGCAGCCAACTCATGTGTTGGTTTAAATCGCTGGGACCCGTGTCGTTGGACTTGTAGCGCCAATGGGCGGCAATGCCGATTTCAGCCGTGTGGTGCATCTGCGGGGTGCGAATTTGCACTTCGACGTATTGGCCTTTGGGGCCGATCACCGACGTGTGCAGCGACTGGTACATGTTGCTCTTGGGAGTCGATATATAGTCTTTGATGCGTCCGGGAATAGCTTTGTAAATGTCGTGAACTAGACCGAGGATTTGATAGCATTCGCGCTCGGTGCCCGTGATGATGCGCATGGCTAGCAGGTCGTAGATTTCCTCAAATGGCTTACCTCGCGCCTTCATCTTATTGTAGATGCTGTAGAAGTTCTTGGCGCGGCTCGTAAATTCGGCTTTAATGCCATTGTCGTGCAGGCACTCCTCAATTGGAATCTTGAATTCTTTTATGTAGTCTTCGCGCTCTTGGCGCGTCATGGCCACGCTTTCGCGCAGCTCTTGGTAAATTTTGGGTTCGAGGAACTTGAGGCTTTGGTCCTCTAACTGCCAGCGGATCCGCGCCAACCCAAAGCGGTAAGCCAGCGGCGCGTACACTTCGAGCGTTTCGCTCGCGGTCCGCTCTCGGGATTCGGGGCTTAGGTATTGGAGCGTGCGCATGTTGTGCAGACGGTCGGCCAGCTTGATGAGTATGACGCGGATGTCCTTGACCGTGGAGAGCAGCATCTTACGATAGGTCTCGGCTTGGCGCACCTCGCGGCTTTCGTAGGTTATCTGATCGATTTTGGTAACCCCGGCAATCAGTTCGGCAATCTTGTCGCCAAATTGCTCGGTGACCTCCTCATACGTGGCCGGTGTATCTTCGATGACATCGTGCAAAAGCCCGGCTGCAACCGTGGTGTGATCCAAGCCTAGCTGAGCGAGAAGCCGAGCCACTTCGACGCAGTGAGCTATGAACGGTTCGCCAGACTTGCGGATCTGTCCCTTGTGATGCTCCTTGGCGAAGTGGTAGGCGCGGTCGATTAGCGCGAAATCGGCTTGGTCGTTGTAGTGGTTTACCGCGGTCAGCAGCATTTCCAGCCGCTCGTCGTCGCCCGCCAGCTTGACGATCTCGTCCTCGGAGTTATTAGGAGGGGCCGAAAGATGTATAGGAGAGGTTTCGGTCATGGGATCTTTCACTATCTACGCGCCCGTCAATATAAACAAGCATATAAAAAAAAAACAAGTACATACAAGCAGAAGTTCCGCGCTCGTTTGCGCGCACAGTAGAAGTTAAATTAAAATGGGCAGAAAAAAGGACGCAGGATGTGGCGGCTAAATACCGAAAACGCACCGGCGCTGACGCGAGCGGATAAGATTCTCGCGCTCGTGGTGGGCTTGAGTGTGATCGGGCTGGTACTCTATGGCCGCTATACGACCGAAGCCGGCGACGTGCTCATCGTCGAGTTGGTGGGAGCCGCACCCGCCACACATGCCCTCTCCAACTACGGGGTCTTGCCGGTTGTGGGACCTCTGGGAGTGAGCCATATCGAGATCGGCCCCAAGGGTGTGCGCGTGATTTCCGCTCCCTGCGTCCACAAAATCTGCATGCGGCCGGGTTGGATGCAATGGACCGGAGATGTGACCGCGTGCGTACCCAACGGCCTAGTGCTGAGGATCGCTGGAGCCGCGCCCATAGACGCGATGATTCGCTAATGTTTGCGCGCCCTAGAGACGTGGCCCGTTTGGGGCTTATGGCCAGTGCGGCAATCGTGCTCTTCGCTTTTGAATCGCTGGTGCCCAAGCCCTTGCCTTGGATGAGGTTGGGTCTCGGCAATCTGCCGGTTTTGGTCGCGCTAGTGAGCTTTGGCGGCGGTCCGGCGTTGGCCATCAGTACCATCAAGCTCGTAGTTGGCGGCTTGCTCAGCGGGGGATTTGCCGGTCCAGCCTTTGTCATTGGCGGCGGGGCTGGCTTGGCAAGTTGGCTGGTCATGGTTGCGGTCCGCCGCATAGGGGCACGGCTTTTCAGCGTCGTGGGTCTGAGCATCTGGGGCGCGTTGGCGCACCAGCTCAGCCAACTCGCTCTCGCCGCTGGCTATATCGGCCACAGCGGTCTGTTCGCGCTTTTGCCGCTGGCCCTGTTCAGTGCTTTGGTGAGCGGGGGGGTGATCGGCCTGTTGGCTTGGTGGACCTTGGAACAATTGGCGAAAATAGGCTGGTTGGACCAAGGCCAGCTATAAATGTATAGACTTTAGATCGTTTCAATGGACTTGCCCCAAAAGCCTACCTTGCAAACCGAGCCGGTCTTCAGCGCCAAAGCGCTGATCGCGGGCACCCTAGGGTCGCTGTGCATCGCCGTGGGAGCTCCCTATGGTAACATGGTCATCCGCGGCTCCTACATGTCCATTGATTTCAGCGCGGCGGGTGCTCTGTTTCTCTTCTTCGTCCTGACGGGTTTGTTCAACGCCTTGCTGACGCGCTTTGCCGTTTCTGTGGCCCTCGGGCGCTGTGAGCTCATCATAGCGTACATTATGATGCTCACGGCCTCGGCCATCCCCACGATGGGCCTCAGTGAATATTGGCTGACGATCATCACTGGCGCCCAGTACTACGCCACCCCGGAAAACGAGTGGGCCTTGCACATCCTGCCGCACCTTCCCGACTGGATCGCACCACAAGATCCCGATTCGATCAAGTGGTTTTACGAAGGGGCACCGCGCACCGCTGGGGTGCCTTGGGCCGTCTGGAGCGGCCCGCTGTGCTATTGGGCCATTCTCATTGTAGCCCTGTATTTGGTGATGATCTCGTCTATGGTCATTATGCGCCGCCAGTGGGTAGAGCGGGAGCGGCTAGTTTATCCGCTGGTGCAAGTGCCCTTGGCCATGGTGAAGAGCGGAGGCCGCGGAGAAGCCCTAGGCCCTTTCTTCAAAAATCCAATCATGTGGGTCGGCTTTGCCCTGCCCGTACTCGTCAGTAGTCTCAACGCCCTACACGCGTACTTCAACTTCATCCCCGCCATCCAGCTCGTCTCTTCTATTCCGATCCTGCGCAACACCGTCAGCCTGATCTTTCGCCTGAGCTTTCCCATGATCGGATTTGCCTATCTGATCAACCTCGACATCGCCTTCAGTCTGTGGTTTTTCAACACCATCGCCAAACTGATCCGAGGGGGGCTGGGAGTTTTAGGGGTTGGCAGCACCGAAAAGCTCGTTTACGGCGCTGCTAGCGAGCCGATCCTCGCCCATCAGGGACAGGGCGCGATGATCGTCCTAGTGTTTTTCGGACTGTGGGTCGGCCGCGAGCACCTGCGCGACGTGCTGCGCAAGGCATTCCGAGGCGACGACCGCATCGACGACAGCGGCGAGATGCTCTCCTATCGGGCAGCGGTCTTCACTTGGCTCGCCGGCGTCGCAGTAATGACCATCTGGCTGTGGCAGTCCGGCTTGCCGCTGTGGGCGGCCTTTTTGACCCTGATGCTGGCCATCCTTATCTTCATCGGCCTAACTCGAGTGGTAGTAGAAGGAGGCGTGGCCGCGGCGGTTGGGCCGATGATCTCTCCGACGGTCTTGGTCTCGGCTGTCGGCTCTTCGGCAATCGGCCCGGCCGGTATGGTCGGCCTTGCATACACATTCGTGTGGGCGGCAGATATCCGCACGTTTGTCATGGCTTCCTGCGCACACGGCCTCAAGTTGGGCGAGGGACTAGGGCCGCAGTTACGCCCGCTTTTTTGGTACATATTGCTGGCGATTGTCGTTAGCATCGTCGGTTCGGTCGCAGCGATTTTGTACCTCGCCTACGAATACGGCGGCATCAACCTCAACCCGTGGTTTTTTGGAGGTGGAACTCGCGCCCCTTTTGATTATATTACCACCAAGTTAAGCGCGCCCACCGAGCCGAATATCGATGGCTGGATTCACACTTTTGTCGGCGGGGGCATCATGGCCCTGCTCATGTGGGCGCGCCAGCGGCTCTTGTGGTGGCCTCTGCATCCCATCGGCTACCCGATTGGTGCCGTATGGCTGATGGACCAGTTGTGGTTTAGCATTGCCATCGCTTGGCTCTTAAAGTTGTTGGCAATGAAATACGGTGGTCCCAGCCTTTTCCGCCGGGCACGTCCCTTCTTTTTAGGCCTGATCATAGGCCAGTTTTTCATCGCGGGGCTCTGGTTGATTATCGACTTTTTTACGGGCATGACCGACAATGTGGTCTTCTGGATCTGAGAAAGGCACCAACTATGCCTAAGTTCGCGATGCGATGGATGGCCTTCGGCTGGATTTTGGTCGGCGCAGCACCGGCTTGGACCGAAGTCGATTTTGCCGAGTTGGCACGCACGGCCCCGGTCGAGCGAGTGCAGCAGACGATGGACACCTTTGCCGGCCTGGGGTCTAGAGTCGCCGGCTATCGAGGTGCCGACCAAGCGGCCCAGATCGTGCAGGAACGCTTCCGCGCCATCGGCCTCGACGACGTCACAGTACACGAATACGATGTATCTATTCCGGTCGATAAGGGCGGATTTCTACAAGTAGTTGGCAGCGACGAAAAAGTGCCAATCCACGGCCTGTGGCCTAATCTCGTCAAAACCTCGACGCTGCCCGAAGGCGGGATGACCAAGCGCTTGATCGACGCTGGCGCGGGTGAGTACGCGGACATGGACGGCAAGCAAGTCGAAGGGTCCGTGGCCCTGATGGACTTCAATTCGGGCGACGCCTGGCTCAATGCCGCTTACCTCGGGGCGCAAGCTATCATCTTTATCGAGCCGGATTCCACCGTGTACTTGGAGGGCGAAAAGAAATTCCTCACCATGCCGCTCGACCTGCCGAGGTTCTGGGTCAATCGCCAAGTCGGTCAGCATCTGCGTCGCCAATTGGCGACCGAGGGCGAGCAGACGCTTCACCTACAGTACCGCATGGATTGGGAGCGGCGTCCCGCTTGGAATATCCTCGGCACGATCCCCGGATACGATCCCTTGCTAAAAGAGGACGTGATCGTACTAGAAGCGTACTACGACGCCATGTCTGTGGTGCCAGCCCTTGCCCCAGGTGCCGAGCAAGCCTCCGGCATTACTGCGCTGTTGGAACTGGCTCGCTACTTTCGCGAAAATCCACCAGCGCGCACGGTCGTATTCCTCGCCACTTCGGCCCACCACCTGGGCTTGCGCGGGGTTGATGATTTCATCCAACGCTATTTGCGCAAAGAGGAGCCCTTCATAGAGCACATGCTGGTGAGGCGGGTCGTCGATGCTGCACTCGCGCGGAACATGATCGCCCAAGACGGCATCCACTACGCCATCGGCGAGGAGGAGTTCGCCGGTAAGGAAGCCCTCGTGCGGGGCGTTGCCGAAGGGCGCACCGACTTGGCCGCGCGCGTTGCCGACGCTGCCCTCGCCGAAGGGCTGCTGAGCCAAGCAGGAGGCGCACTACACCTCGCCGACGAGCAATTCAAAGATCGCCGCGAACTGGTTGACGAATTGCGCTCGGACGATGACTTGCGCCTCGCGCTCTTCAAAACTTGGGTCGATCCCAAAGTCGATTCGCTCGCGGTCAAGCTCTTTATCAGCCTCGACCTTTCGTCGCAAACCGACGAACTCGGAGTGTGGAATAGCAATACTAGCTTTTACTACAAGCGCTACTTCGCACCCTTCGGCAAGAACTTCATGGGGTATGCGCGCAAGATCAGCCGCGAGTTGAATTATCAGCGGCGCGATGTGCTGGTCAATGGCATCAGCCCCGAAGGCGGGATGAGTTGGCAGACCTTTGTACCAGGCGAAATATCGGTCAACAGCGAATTGGTGTTGGCGACCGGCACGCCAGCATTGGCCTTTGTCACTGTCAACGACGCGCGCTTCCTCGTCGATACGCCCTTAGACCGGGCCGAGCACGTCAACTACGCCAATCTCGCCAAACAGATCCGGGTGCTCTCCGGCATGTTCGAAATGGCCTTTGCAGACCCAGAGCTTTTCCCGGACTTCAAGATGCGCTTGCGCGACACGCTGCGCTCGCTGCGCGGCCGGACCATGGTCTTTCCGCGTCGCAGCATCATCCCCGACTTGCCGCGTGCAGACGCCGTAGCTGTGGTGCGCAACGGCAAGAAAAAGTCGTATAAAGGCGTGCGCGGTGAGTACTACGAAGTCGTCGATGACAAGGGGGCCTTCTACGTAAATCGGGTGCGGGTCAACAACGTGCAGATTGAGGGCTACTACATGGACCCGATCACCGGCCGCATCACCTACGCCCCCGACCGCGGCGTGCAAGGCGACGAAAGCTACCCCATGCGGGTCGCCATGGACTGGCGCGATAAGCAGTGGATGGTCATCCTCTTCCCCTGCGTGCCCTACAACTTCTTCGACATCGTCGATCCGCGCTATCTGACCAAGCTGTCCAACGTGCAGGTCTTCGACGAAACGAACGGTCCACCGGTGGAGTACGGTTATACCATCGGCGAAGGCCCCTCGGCCCAAAATGAGCCGGTCGGGGTGCTCTTTGCACGGCCCGGTTCGCACATCAAGATGGGGTTCGGTGCTGGCCTGCTGGGATTCCGCTCGCTCCTACTCAACGCCACCAGCGTAACCGACAAGGAAAAGGCCGAGGGCGAGGGTTTTGAGATCCGCCCCGGTACTTCCTTTGCCCGCACGACCTTTCAAGCAGCCCAAGACATGTGGAATCTCGACGAGTCGCGAATGCGCGAGTTGCGGAGCTTTGCCATTGAGAACCAGCGCCTCAACGACCTCCACTATCGCGCCGAAGCCGAGCTAGCCCAAGCCACCGAGGCTGAGACCGAGCAGCGCTGGGGCGATTTCGTACGCCACACGCGCGCGGCCTTCGGGCTGGAATCGCGCGCCTATCCAGACGTCAAATCTACCCAAAACGACGTCATTCAGGGCATTATCTTCTTCATGGCCCTCGTCATTCCCTGCGCCTTTTTTACCGAGCGGCTCATTTTTACGGCCGCCACGATTCGCAATCAAATCATCGGATTCGCCGGGGTTTTTCTGGCGATCTGGATCGTGTTGTGGCTGGTGCATCCGGCCTTTCAGCTATCCAATCCCTTCGTCATTCTGCTGGCCTTTATCATCATCGCCTTGGCAGTGCTGGTGATGTCGATCATTTCCGGCCGCTTTAACGAGCAGATGAAGAAGCTGCGCACCGAGGTAGCCGTGATCCACGACACGGACGTCAGCCGCTCTTCGGCCTCGATGACGGCCTTCCAGCTCGGGATTTCCAACATGAAACGGCGCAAGACGCGCACGGTGCTCACCTTTACCACGCTCTTGCTGCTGACGTTCACAGTGCTCTCTTTCACCTCCATCCGTACGGGCTTGCGATTCAACCAAATCAGCCGCGACAACGAGGGTCTCTACGAGGGCATCCTCATTCGCAGCAAGGCGTGGAATCCCATGGAGGATTCAGTCCTCGAATACGCCCGCAGCAATTTCGGCGATCGGGCCGCAGTCGCGCCGCGCAGTTGGTACAGCAACAAGGCCAAAGCGCACATAAAAATAAAACACGGGGAAAAGGCCCATAACGCGCTCGGCGTCCTAGGTTTAGCACCCGCAGAGACTCAAGTTACTCGGCTCAACCAAGCCCTAGTCGCCGGACGCTGGTTTGAGCCGGGCGAGGACAAGGCCTGTATCCTGCCCATCGACATGGTCAAGGAAGCCCATCTCGATGTCGATTTGGCCGACGTTGGTCAAGCGCAAGTCAGGGTCTTCGGCGACTTGTTTACGGTGGTAGGCGTCATCGACTCCAAGCGCATGAAAGACCTCAAAGACCTCGACGATGAGATCCTGACGCCAGCCGACTTCGCCGTCACCGGCGGTCAGGCAGTGCAGGAAATAGCCGAAGAAGAACAGCGCGAGAAACAAGGTCTGGAGGACGCCAAGGTCGTCATCAAGCCCTTCGTCCACATAGAGCCAGCCAACACCCTGATTATTCCCTACCACACGCTGCGCAACGTCGGCAGCGGCAACCCACTACAGTCGGTAGCCGTGCGCTTCCCCGAGGGCAGCGATGTGCGCGGCGAGGTCGAGGAGTTCCTCTCGCGCCTCGCGGTAACGCTGTTCGCCGGAGTCAAAGAAGCCGATGACGAATACATCAAGGTGTCGATCTATTCATCGCTGGGCATGACCTCCTTTTCCGGGATGAGCAACTTGTTCATCCCCATGCTGATCGCCTCACTAATCGTGCTCAACACCATGATGGGCAGCGTGTACGAGCGCTTCCGCGAAATCGGTATCTACTCTTCGGTGGGCCTAGCTCCCGGCCACATCTCATGGCTTTTTATCGCCGAGAGTTGCGTCTATTCGGTGCTAGGCGTGGTCGCCGGTTATCTCAGCGGCCAAGTAATCGCCAAAGTACTGATCGAATTCGAGCTTTTGGGCGGCTTCACGCTCAACTACTCTTCGGTGGCCGCGGTGCTCTCCTGTATGCTAGTGATGGCCGTGGTCATGCTCTCGACGATTTATCCGGCGCGCAAGGCTTCGCAAATGGCCGTGCCGGACGTGACCCGCAAGTGGAAGCTGCCGTCGCCCGACGGCGACCAGTGGGATTTCGAGTTCCCCTTTACGGTCAGCGGCCACGAGGTCTTGGGCTTGAGCGTATTCCTCATCGGCTACTTCGACTCCTACAGCGAAGAGTCCATCGGCACCTTCTATACCGACGGTGCCCAGCTAAGCCGTGAAGAAACGCCCAACGGCGAAGGATACATTATCGACATGAATATCTGGCTGGCTCCGTTCGACTTGGGTGTCAGCCAACACGTCACCGTGCGGGCCATGCCAGAGGCCGAGCACAACATTTACGCGGTCAGCCTACAAATCAAGCGGCTCAGCGGCGAGGATGCCTCGTGGCGGCGGGTCAACCAGCGCTTTATGAACGTCATCCGCAAACAGTTTCTCATCTGGCGCACGGTAGATGCCGAGGCCAAAGAAGGCTACCGCCAACAGGGCTCGGAAATTCTGCAAGGGTTGCGCAGCGAAGTATCGGCGTAAGGGAGGATAGCGAGTGCTCGGAAGCAAAAACAGAAACCCGAACCAAGAGATCGAAGAATATAGGGACCTAATGCAGGTCCCGGACCGCTTCGAGAACGGCTTTACGATCAAGGCCATCCTCGGCGTGCTCTTCGTCGCCTTCATCATGGTGCCGGGCAACATGTACTTGAGCCTGATGATCGGCGGCTCTTTGGGAGCGGCGGCCGAGTGGGTGACCATCATCCTCTTCGCCGAAATTACCAAGCGCTCCTTTTCTTCTCTCCGGCGCCAAGAAGTCTATGTGCTGTTCTACGTGGCCGGCTCGCTGATTGCCGCGGAGACCGGTGCCTTTGAGGGCTTGCTCTACAACCAGTACTTGGTGCAATCGCCAGCGGCCAAGCAGTTTGGCATCGCCAAGCTGATCCCCGGCTGGGTGGCACCGCAACCCGACTCCTCCGCCATCATCGAACGGACTTTCCTGCACTCGGATTGGGCGATGCCGATCGTCCTCCTAGTCTTGGGAATGATCATCTGGCGCATCAACTGGTTCACTATGTCGTACGCGCTCTTCCGGCTCACCTCCGACTACGAGCGCCTGCCCTTTCCCTTCGCACCCGTAAACGCCCAAGGCGCTACGGCACTGGCCGAGACCACCCAAGGGGTTGAGACGTGGCGCTGGCGGGTATTTTCGGCTGGGGCGATGATCGGCTTGGTCTTTGGCACGATCTACGTGGCCTTGCCGGCGATTACTGGCGCGCTGCTGACCGAGCCGATCCAACTCATACCCATTCCCTTTGTCGATTTCACCCAAGTCACCGGCAACTTTATCCCGGCCACTCCGTTGGGATTTACCGCGCACTTGGGACCGATCTTTGCCGGGCTAGTGGTGCCGTTCTGGGGCGTGGTTGGCACCTTCATCGGCGTACTCGTCGCTTCCATTGCCAACCCACTGCTCTACACTTGGACACCTTCTTGGCGCACGGACGAAGGGCCGTACCTGAACCTGTGGCAGCAAGGCATGGGCACGATCGAGACCTACTTCGTCAACTATGTCGATTTCTGGATGAGCTTCGGCCTCGGCACTACCTTTGCCATCGCCGCCATCGGCATCTACCAGATAGTTCAGAGCGTGCGCCGGGCTAGGGCTAACAACGGCAACGGGAATGATAGCAAGCCCAAGGGCGGCTTCGCCACCCCTGCCGGCCGCGGTGATTTCCCCATCTGGGTGGCGTTGGCACTATACGCCTTGGCCACGGCCGGCCTGATCGGCATCGCCGCTTGGCTGCTGCCGGGCATTGCCCAATTTATATGGTTCTTCCTCTTCTTTGGTTTCGTATTCACGCCCTTTCAGTCGTTTGTCAACGCTCGCCTAGTCGGGATGGTAGGACAGACTGTGGACGTTCCCTTCGTGCGCGAGGCCACGATTATTCTCTCTGGGTATCGCGGTGTTGACATCTGGTTCATTCCGTTTCCCTTGGGCAACTACGGTGCCCAGACCCAGAAGTTCCGCGAAATCGAATTGACCGGCACCCAGTTTACTAGCATCATCCGCGCCGAGATTTTCATGGTACCCATCGTGCTCTTTACCAGTTTTCTCTACGGCTCCTATATCTGGAAACTGGCACCAATCCCGTCGGCTTCCTACCCTTATGCCCAGCTCATGTGGCGTCTGCGTGCCTACCAGCAATGCCTTTTTATTACCGGCACCATGCGCAGCGAACTGGCCATAGACAATGATCGGGCGGGATGGACTCCAGCTAACCTGATCGAAAACGAATGGTGGTACTGGCGAGTGCGGCTAGTGGATCAGGAGTGGCTGGACTCCAACGGCAAGCGCGGCCAAGTCGGCCCGTGGATGCCGACCCAAGTTTTCTACTCGTACTTCGATCAGGGGGCACCCGACATCGTTGCCGAACGCTACCTGCGCGACGCGCAGGTAGCCGAAGAGGAAGTTGTCGAGGGCCTGCCGGCGATTGCGCCGCTAGGGCCAGCGATGGACACCATCATTCGCGAACCCCGCCCAACCCTCGAAGTGCAGACCGAGCGAGCCGTACCAGCAGGGTGGTCCTTCTACTTTGAGGTCGATACCGATCCACTCTTTACCAGCTCTTGGATCCAGCGTTCCTCCGACGTGCCTTGGCTCTTTAGGGCGCTGAAACTAGAGGTCATCGCCTTGGGTGCCGGCTTCGGGCTAGTGAGCTTCATTCTGCTGTCCATACTCGGGCTGCCGATCCTGCTGATCTTTGGCTTCGTGCGCTCGCTGACGGTCCTGCCGCATTACGTGGTGACCGAGATCATCGGTGCGCTCTTGGCTCGCTACTACTTTTGGAACAAGTACGGGCGGCAGGAGTGGCGGCTGTTTGCCCCGGTTCTGGCGGTGGGCTTTGCCTGCGGTATGGCGCTGATGGGTATGGCGTCGGTGGGAATCGCCCTAATCCAGAAATCGGTCTCCGTGTTGATCTTCTAGCATGAGCGACTGGGTGGATTTCGCTTGGCAAGGGCTGCGGATGTCCGTGCCCGACGATTGGAACCTCGGCCGAGTTGACGGGGACTTTGAAAAGGGCTATGCCCGCCTCGACGACGCCGAGATCGTGCGCGCCGAGATCGAATGGCGGCGGCTCAAAGGCCGTGGCGAGGCCCTGCGCCTGACCGAGTTGGTAGATCGCTACCTAGCCAACCTGGAAAAAAAGGCCCAAAAGGTCGATGCTCCCTTTGAGGTTCAGCGCCGCGCCCGCTTCCTCAAAAACAAGAAGTTCCTCGAAGGCCGCGAATACGAGGTTTTCATCTGGGAGGCCGACTTCCGCGCGTACAACCTAGCGCTCGCCTTGAAATCCGGGCGGGTAGTGCTCCTGCGAGTGCTGGCCAAGCTAGACGAGTTTTTGCCCGAGCAAGCCGAGGCCGTGTTCAGCTCGCTCGTCGATCAAGAAGCCGAGGATGCGCATCTGTGGAGCGTGTACGGCTTGCGGTTTTTCGCACCCAACGGCCTCAAGCTACAAAGCCATTCCCTCAAGTCGGGTCACATCGAGCTAGAGTTTTCCCTCGGCAAACAAGTTCTGAAGGTGCATCGGTTGAGCATGGCCCGGATTATGCTCAAAGATGCGCACATTCAAGACTGGTATCCGGTCTTTTTTAAAAAGCAATTGCGCGACTTCGTGGTGAACATTACTCCAGAAGCCGTGCAGGAACACGAGGGCATTCGCGTCGATGGGCGGCCGCGCAGCCGCTGGCGTCAGTTGCTGCGTCCCCTGCCCTTTATGAATCCAAGGCCGCGCCTGTATATGCGGGGGTGCGTCTGGCGCGATACCAGCATCGACAAAATCGCAATCGTCGAGCACCTCTACCGCAAGAAAGACGCAGCAGACGATCTAGTCGCCAAGGTAGTAGATGGGCATTTTATCAAAAAACAAGGGACCCAAGCTGAGCCGAGCCGCCATGCTAGCGTCGCGGCCAACGCGCAATGAGTCCCTGCGCTGGGAAAACAACGACAACGGCGAGGTCCAAGTCTCAATAAAGCGCCAAGAGACCTGGAGGGTGCGGCTGCTGTCCAAGTTTTTCTACATCCCCAGACAGCGCAAGATCACCCTCGACGAGGTCGGTAGCGAGGTCTGGCGGATGTGCAATGGCCGCAACTCGGTCGGCAGAATGATCGAAGAGCTCAGCTACAAGTATCAGCTCAATCGCAAGGAGGCCGAGGTCTCCCTGCTCCAATATTTGAAGACCCTTGGACAGAAGCGCTTCATCGGCTTTGTGTTAGAAAGCGATGAGAGGCCGCCCGGTCGCGGCGCGGCCAGCGGAAAAAAATGGCAAAAGAAATAAGAGGCCCTAACCAACCGCCCAGCGTCGGCCCAAGCGCGAGCGAGCAAGGCCGTGGCCAAGGCACCCGACGGAGGCATTTTGAAAAATATGCCGACAGAGGGTAACGCCGGCCACGGTCGGCGCAACCGTGCGACGCCAGCAGGGCGGTTGGTTAGGGCCTCTAAATAGGGGCGAGCAATTAGCTCGTCCCTGTTTTCGTCTGCACCTAGTCGCACACTTTTTCTCCCACTTGCTCAATCCCGCGCTGTTGGCGCTCTTGGTCTTCGGCGTCCAAGCGCATGTGCTGGGCGACTGGCTCGCCGGCTCGGTGGCGATCAGCACCTTTTCCTTGTTTCCCGGATTGTTACTCTGGCACTTCGTGCGCTCAGGGTATCTCGACAAAGCCTATACAGACGACCGCAACAAGCGCGCTACCCTGCTCTTGTTGGGCGCTCTTTGTTACGCCTTGGGGAGTGCAGCCCTCTACGGAATCGGTGCTCCGCCCCTGATGCTGGTCACGGCCGCGTCCGGTGTCGTCAACACGCTCTTGGTCTGGTGGATCAATCGCTTCTACAAGATCAGCATTCACGCGGCTGGTGTCGGAGGAGCAACCTGCGTATTGTTGATCAGCGTCGGTAGCGCGGCGTGGCTCTTCTTACTCAGTTGGCCGGCCGTCGCTTGGGCGCGGCTTTACTTGCGGGCGCATACTCCCATGCAGGTCGGCGCGGGCGGTGCGCTGGGCGCGGGGAGTACGGCCCTGCTGTACAGTGCTTTCATAGGGTGAGCGCAGCACATGAACCAATCGTATAAGGGCTTTATAGATCGCCTGACCTACCACAACCCGGAAAACGGCTATACCATTGCGCGCTTAGTAGTAGAGGGCCAACGCGAGCGGATCGCAATCGTGGGGGCAATTGCCTCCATCCAAGAAGGCGAGAGCATCGAAGTCGAAGGCGTGTGGACCAATCATCCCAAATACGGCAAACAGCTCAAGGTGGAGCGCTATAAGTCCGTTTATCCCTCGACCCTCGAAGGCATGCAAAAGTACCTCGGATCCGGTTTGATCAAGGGCATCGGGCCAAGGTCGGCCAAGCGCATCGTCGAGCACTTTGGCGAGGAAACGCTCGACATCATCGACGCGGATCCCCAACGGCTAGCGGAAGTACCCAAGCTGGGCAAGAAGAAGGTCGAGCTGATTGCCGCAGCTTGGGACGAGCAGCGGCAAATCAAGGACGTGATGGTCTTTTTGCAGTCGCACGGGATTACCACCGGCTACGCGGTAAAAATTTTCAAGACCTACGGCCAAGAGGCCATCCACAAGGTGCGCAGCGATCCCTATCGCCTAGAGCGTGATGTGGATGGGATTGGCTTCCGCATCGCCGACCGCATTGCCCAGCGCTTAGGCCTAGGCCGCGACGCACCCGAGCGCGTGCAAGCTGGTATCCGCTACCTGCTCTCCGAAGCAGCCGACGAAGGCCACGTTTACCTGCCGGCCGTGGAAATGATGGAGCGAGCCGTCGAAATTTTGGAGATCAACGCCGAGCTGTTGCCGCCGGCATTGGAGGCCCTGCGCACCACTGACGGCGTGGTCACCGAAGATCTGCGCTACTATCTGCCGCCACTCCACCGCGCCGAAGTGGGCACCGCATCGTCGCTAAAGCGGCTTTTGGGCACGTCGGTCGAAGAATTGGCTGTGCCCGCAGAAGCTGAGGACGAGTTGGAATTAGCTCCGGCACAAAAAGAGGCCGTGGAGCTGGTCGCCACCAGCAAGGTACTGGTGCTAACCGGCGGGCCGGGCACCGGCAAGACGACGGTCACGCGGCGCATCTTGCACCTGTTGGAGGAAGGCGGCCTCAAGGTCGCGCTGTGCTCGCCTACGGGCCGCGCCGCCAAGCGGCTGAGCGAGGCCAGCGGGCGCGAGGCCAAGACCATTCATCGGCTGCTCGGATTTCAGCCGGGCGAGCGGCAATTCAAAAAAGGCCGCGACGACCTCCTCGAAGTCGATGCCCTGATCGTGGATGAGGCTTCCATGATCGACGTGGTGCTGCTCAACGCGCTCTTGCGCGCCCTACCCGACCACGTTCGGCTAGTGCTAGTCGGCGACATCGATCAGTTGCCCTCAGTGGGGCCAGGCAACGTGCTCCGCGACATCATCGACTCCGCCGAAGTGCCGGTGGTGCGCCTGACGCAGATTTTTCGCCAAGCCCAAAAGAGCCACATCATCCGCAACGCGCACCGCATCAACAGCGGCGAAATGCCCATCGTCGAGAACGATGCAGCCGCGGATTTCTACTTCATCCAAGAAAGCAACCCAGAGCGGGTGGTCGAGCTAGTGGAGGAGTTGTGCGCCGCGCGGCTGCCCAGCTATCGGGGATGGGATCAACGCAACGACATCCAAGTTCTTTCGCCCATGTACCGCGGTGAGACCGGCGCGCTCAACCTCAACCAGCGGCTGCAACAACGCCTCAACCCGCACGGACAGGCACACAGCCATCGCGGGGCCGAGTTCCGGGTAGGCGACAAGGTCATGCAGGTCAAAAACAACTACGACAAGGGCGTTTTTAACGGCGACATCGGCACAATCGAGCGGCTCGATGCGGAAAAACAGGTGCTCTACGTGCGCTTTGACTACACCTTGGAATACGATCAAGTCGATCTCGACCAGCTAACCCTCGCCTACGCCATCAGCATCCATCGCTCTCAGGGGTCGGAATTCCCCGTGGTAGTGCTGCCACTGACGACGCAGCACTACGTGATGCTCCAGCGCAACCTGCTCTACACGGCAATTACCCGCGCCAAGCAAATGATTGTCATCGTCGGCACCTCCAAGGCCCTCAAGCTGGCCATTGCCAACGACAAGGTCGCCCAGCGCTACACCACGCTCAAAGAGCGGCTGCGCGGCGAGGTCGGCGAGGTACTGGAAGCGGGAAAAGCTATCCCATTGGAATCAACACTGCCGAGCGATTGATTCGCGGCGGATACTCAAGCGACTGAAACCTTGTCGCCCTCAACTGTTACCGCGCCGTCCTGCACCAGCTTTCTCAGCGCGGATCCTACCTTCTGATTCGCTTTGGCCGTTACGCGGCGAAAGCCCATAAGCGATAGAGCCTCAGAAATGGCCTCTTCTTCCGACATGCTAAAGGCTGCGTGTATTGCCGTGACCAGAGCCGCTTGAACTTCCTCGTCGGGTACCAGCTCGATTTTCTTAACGGTGGGGGGCATGTCCGAGCGGTCGCGCACCCGTACAGGCTTATCACTATCGGCAAATAGGAAGTCGCCTTCTAAGTAGAGGAACCCGTTTCTTTGACCGTACGTGGCGGCCCGTTTTATATGCCCTAGCATTCGCGAACCCACTCGGGCAAAACCGGCTGATTCAGCGAGTCGCCGCGCCGCCTCTGTCAGGTGAACGGGGCCTTCAATGTCAATTACCTTGCGCATGGCTTGAGCGACGTTGTTTAATGGTAACTCGTGGATCTCAGCGAAATTAGCAATGCCCAAATCGCTCGTGGCCAACACATAGGCGTCGGCCTGCAAGTTGTTTTCTGTCGGCTCGTCGCGCTCGATGCGCTTAGGCTGCTCTGCGACACGAGGTTGCTCAGTGTGGGTTTCTTCCGCCTCGTAAAAGCGCAGCGCTTGGTCAATAGAGTCCTTGAGACGCACGCTTTCTTTATGGGGGTCCCGGAACCAGTCGGTACTCCAAATGCGATGGAAGCGCCAGCCCAATCCCTCTAGCACGCTTTGGCGCAAACGGTCGCGGTCGCGGGCCGTTGCCGAGCTGTGATAACTCGCACCGTCGCACTCTACTGCCAAAATATAGCGGCCGGGCTTTTCGGGGTCGCGCACGGCAATGTCAATATAGAAGCCTGCCGAACCCACTTGCGGCTCAATGTCATAGCCTAGATGGCGAATGGCGTCGCTTACAGCCTCTTCAAACGGCGAATCCGCCTCCTTCCCGGTTTCATGGCGATGATCTAATTCACCGGTCTGTGCGTAGTGCAAGAAGCTCTTCAAGGCGCGGACCCCAAACGGAGAATTGCTTTCGGTTTTAATGTCGTCCGCCGTAAAATTGCTAAAGACCTCCATCGCCAAGCGTGCGCGCGTGATTAACACATTCAAGCGGCGCTCACCGCCCTCGCGGTTCACCGGACCAAACCCCGTGCTCACGTTGCCGGCGGCCGTACGGCCATAGCCAATGCTGATGAAAATCACATCGCGCTCATCCCCCTGCACGTTCTCCAAGTTTTTTACGAAAAAGCCTTCTAGCGCGCTCGTAGTGAAAAACTCCTCACAACTAGGATCTAGACGCCGCAACCGCTCGATTTCCAGCAAAATGCAATCGCGTTGAGCCGTCGAAAACGCGACCACCCCCAAGGTCATATCCGGATGCACTTTGGCGTGGCGCATGACCGCCTCGGCTACAGCGCACGCCTCCATCGGGTTAGTGCGCGAACTACCGCGCTCATACACTGACTCGGACAGATGGTTAAATGTCAAACCCTTGGCGTAGGGATTCACCCCGGGGCTGGGGAAGATCATCAAGCGGCCATCGTAAAATTCCCGATTGGAAACGGCAATTAGGGAATCGTGTCGGCTCCGATAGTGCCAGCGCAGCATGGACTCCGGTGCCCCTTGCGACAAGAACATACTCAGAATACTCTCAATGTCGGCGGTCTGACTTTCTTCATCGTCTAGCTCCAAGGCTTTATTAAAGAAGTCCGTCGGCGGCATCTGGCGCGTGTCTCCAACCACCACAACCTGTTTACCGCGCAGAATCGGGCCGATTGCATCCACTACTTTCACTTGACTCGCTTCGTCAAATACCACCAAGTCAAAGTTCAACGCCCCTTGCTCTAAGTAGGTCGCTACCGACATAGGGCTCATCATAAACACGGGCTTTATTTGCTGGATCGCGCGGCCGGCTTGGGTGATTAGCCGACGAATCGGCATGTGGCGGCGCTTCTTGTTTATCTCGCGGCGAATAATCGCCATCTCGCCAGCAGCGTTGGCCGCCGGTAAGCTGTGGTAGTGTTTCAAGACCAGCTCTTCTTGGGCGTGATACAACAAATCTTCATCTAAGCGTCTAAATTCGACGATGGCGCTTTCGTGGCTCATTCGATTAAACCGCTTGAGCGTCTCGCTTTTGTTATAGGCCTCATTCACCAAGCCCTCGTAATAGGCTTTCTTCAGGGATGTCAGCAACAAAGCTGGTGGCCATGTCCAGTCGTAAGACAATCGGTCGATTTGTTCCAACTCGCTGGCGCAAAGTTTTTTTCTCAGGTGGTTATAGCGCGCCATCTGCTCTAAGGTGCCGATTTGGTCGCGCCAATGATTGAGCTCGTCTTCCATTGCAACCAACGGTTGCTCTTCAATGGATCGCGCTTCCATCCCCAAACGCTGGCTCACCTCGTCGATTAGCTCTTTCAGTTCGCCTGCGGTGCGCTCAAGCGCCTCCAACTGCTCTTCGCCGCCTTCGAGTTTTCCGCCGTTCTCCAAGAATTTTAGCAAGCCTTCCGGCACCATGTCCTCGCCCACTTCTTTATGCAACTCGACGATATAGGCACTAAGTACCTTCAGTGAACTCCAATCGCTACGCGGCCCTTTCCATTGTATCCCCAACAGGCTTTCGCCCAAACACTCGTGCTCGGTGTATGGCTCACGCAGGGCTTGGTGTTTGAGAATGTCGTCGATGAGTGCCACGCAGGCTTCCGCACCGGCTGGCAGTTCGCCTTTCACCAAACCTTGCAGAGTGCGTTGGGCTCGGCGGAAGCTAGGAAAAATAAAACGCCACCAGTGACGGCCCGTAGTAGCCCACGCTTGGCGTACACTCAACAGGTTGGCCTGCCAAGCCTGCTCGATCAATTGCTCGCGCCACTTGTCTTGCAACGCTGTCATCTCTTCGCCGGCTTGGATCAGAGCCTCTATTTGCTCACCGCGGTGTTTCCAATCCGAAGCGGTTAGCTGTACTCCCTCCAAGGACGGTGCATTCAGCACGCGCTCGCCAGCGCGGCAAATGGCCCTTATGTTGGCGAGGTCTTCTGGGCCGTCTAGACCCATCTCTTCGGACAGGGTGTCACCCAATTTCCAGCAGTTGCTGAGCGATGCGAGTGCTTTAGTCAAGCAAGTAACCACCTCGTTTTGCTCAATCGGTGAAATGTGCTCTATAGTCGATTGGGCAAAAGGGTTCTGGGCCGGAGTGCCCATCGCTTCTAAATGTTCAACCAGTTCGCGCACATTCGCGCAGGCATTTGTAAAATCATCCCCGTCCCAATGGCGGAACTCGGCAAAATCCAATGCCGGCAGTTCGCGCTCACCAGCTTCTTCTTTCAGATTCAAGAGGTGCCCTTGGGCATTTATATAGCTCGTTCCCGAAGTCAGGATGGGGCGGTTCACCTCGCGGCAATACGCATCGAGTTGTTCGCGTAGCTGGGCATGGCGACGCTTTTTGGCCGCGTGACTCTCCACGGCCGGGGGGCCGAGTTCCAACGTGCGCCTTAGTTCTTGCAGAACGGCACTCTTATTGCTCTTGTGGCTGTGAAGCTCCAGCACGGCATCGCCCAAGTGGCATTCGTCGAGGCGACGTTTTACCACCTCTAGGGCAGCCATTTTTTCGGCTACAAAGAGTACGGTTTTTTTGTCGGCAAGAGCTTCAGCGATGATATTGGCAATGGTCTGCGATTTGCCCGTACCGGGAGGACCTTGAATTACTAGGTTGGCGTCTTGCTTCACCGCCATAACGGCTTGTGTTTGGCTGGAGTCCGCATCCAACACAAAGTGGAGATCTGTAAAATCGAGTAACTCGGAGGACGTCTCTTCACTCGGCGTTGAGAGCGATCCATCACCGACGCCCCCAAATCCGCCGTCGAGCAATTTTTGCAATACCTCGTGGTCGTAGGGCTTGTGGTCTTCGGGCCAATTATCCGGATCTAAATCCTGATACATCTGGAACTTGCCAAAGGAAAAAAATCCGAGCGCGATTTCATCTGCCTGCACCTGCCAGCGCGGTTGATGATCAACGCTATCGGCCACTTCTTTTAAGTACCCATCAATGTCCAACTCTTCTCCGAACTCCGGCAGCGTTATCTCGAACTCGCTTTTTAATTTGTTGGCGAGCGTCAGATTCGGGCCGAGATCAGCTTGGGTGTATGCCACCTTGTAGCTTGCTCTCGCACTGCTGCGCTCCAAAGCGACCGGTACCAATACGAGCGGTGCTTTGCGGGGCGTGGAAGAGCTTTCGTGTTCATACCAAGTCAAGAAGCCCAAGGCCAAATACAAGAGATCAACGCCCTGCTCTTGGTAGTAGCTCTCGGCCTCTGTGCTGATCTTCAGTAGGCTTTTATCCAGCGCATCCGCGGTGAGTTTGGTTTGCAGGCGATTGTCGGTATGGCGGCGGTCTGCGTATTGGTCCTCCAAAATTTGGTGCAGTGTTTGCTGTTCGCTTTCGTCCTCCGGCGATGCGCCAAAAAGCGAATTTTGCACATCCGCACCTTTAGGTGCTTGCTGCTCGCCTTCGTCCTCCAGCGACTCGGGCACTGAAATAAATGACATGGGTTTTTGCTCAGTGACCAATATCCGAAACACCTCTCTCGACTTCTCGTCGATCACTTCAAGCGCTTTCGCACCGAGACGAAAGTTGAGCAGCGTATTGCCACGCAGGCCCATATCCAATAATTCCGACCGGCTGACTTCTAGTTTCTCTGCTAACGATTGCATGTTAGTGGTGAGTGATGAGTGGTAAGTGAATTCGTATGCACTGAGATGGCAACTTCAGCTTAGTGGTGAGTGATGAGTGGTAAGTGAATTCGTATGCACTGAGATGGCAACTTC
>VXOR01000097.1:0-54477 GCA_009840005.1 Gemmatimonadota bacterium | reverse complement strand
TTAGTGGTGAGTGATGAGTGGTAAGTGAATTCGTATGCACTGAGATGGCAACTTCAGCCTCTTAAAAATGTGCTTGGGGATGCTCTTGAAGTATCAAAAAACGGCGTGTAAAACACGCCTTTCTTTCACTAATAGACGCGGACGATGTCGGCAGCCACTTTGTCCGACACAGCGATCCCCAAAAAACCCGTCGAGCCCTATCATCGTTAGCTGCCGAGCACCTCTACAATTCATCGCGCAGCAGCCAGCGCACGGCGTTTTGCTGCAACTTCTCGTAGGCCGGGTTCCACAGCGCGGGAATGGTGTGTCCTGGGGATAAATAGCACACGCGGCCCGCGCCGTAATCATAAGCCCACGCCGCCTCGCACGTAGTCCCCAAGTCCTGCCAAGTGTGCCCGTCGTCGTTGACGCTGACGGCCAAGACATGGGCCGGGTCCTTGTCATATTGCATGAAGTGCTGCTCGTCATCGACAACAAAGTCCTCCACGCCGCGCGTTATGGGGTGATTTGTGCGCGTGATGTGGACGCGATAGGGACGCACCGGCGGGTGGCCTTGCGTGGCAGCGCCTAGCACGTGGCGGAAGTCGCTGCTGCCCGGGGCGATGTACGTGGAATTGTGGTAGAAAAGAGCAGCCCCGCCCGCCTCCACAAAGCTCCGCACGGCGTGGCCCTGAGCCTCGGTAATCCACTGCACGGGAAGGGATTCCTCAGCCTCGACAGGCGGCTCGCTGACGGACGCAGCCTCTATGCCGTAGCCATTGGGCCAGATCATGCCGTCGCGGAAGACGATCAGCAGTCGGTAGCTCGACAAATGTTGGGCGTTGAGCAGGGTGATCTCGTCGGTAAAATCAACGGACAATCCTATGCCTTGGACCAAGGTGCGGCCCAAAGCTGTGCGGATGTAATCAGACGTGTGATAGCGGTCGCCTACTAGGGCAAAAGCCGTAGCCATGCATCGTCTCCTGCGTGAGTTTTGCGTCAATTGGTGGCAGGCTCGCCGCCTTAGAACCGTTCCAACTCTGGAAACTTTTCCTCGCCTCTATGCACGTGCATGGCCCCGCCCTCGGCGCACCGCCGCAAGGTGGGAAATACCTTGCCCGGATTCAATACCTGCTGCGGGTCAAACTCGGCCTTGACTCTCTCCTGAGCGTCCAAATCCGCGTCCTTGAACATGCACGGCATTAAATCCCGCTTCTCAATGCCAACCCCGTGCTCCCCACTCAACACGCCCCCAACTTCGACGCAGAGCTTCAGGATCTCGGCCCCTAGCGACTCGGCCTTCTCCAGATCGCCCTCGACATTGCTGTCGTACAGCACGAGCGGGTGCAGGTTGCCATCGCCCGCGTGGAAGACGTTGGCCACCCGCAAGCCATACGCGGCCGACAGCTCCCCGATTCTCTCTAGCACCTGCGGTAGCGCACCCCGCGGGATGGTCCCATCCATGCAGTAGTAGTCGGGACTAATCCGGCCCATCGCTGGGAAAGCTGCTTTGCGACCGGCCCACAGCTTTTGCCGCTCGGCCTCGCTTGTGGCGCGGGAAAGCTCGGTCGCGCCGGTCTGCTGCAAGAGCGATTCCAGCACGCGGCTTTGGCACTCGACCTCGCTTTGCGGCCCGTCCAATTCAACCAGCAGAAGCGCCGCAACCCCGAGCGGATAGCCCGCGCCGACAAAACCCTCCACCGCTTCTACAGATAGCTGATCCATGATTTCCATGCCGGCTGGCACCATGCCCGCGGCGATGATCTCGGCCACAGCTTGGCCAGCCGCGGCGACCGAATCGTACACGGCCATCAGAGCCTGCGCCACTTCTGGCTTGGGTAAGATCCGCAGCGTGGCTTCCGTGGTAATGGCCAACAGCCCTTCCGAACCCGTCAGCAGCCCGAGCAAATCGTAGCCCGCTTGGTCCATGCCCTTGCCGCCAACCCGCACGATCTCGCCGTCGGCCAACACTACCTCCAAGCCGAGCAGGTTGTTGGTCGTCGTGCCGTACTTGAGGCAGTGTACCCCACCTGAATTTTCGGCGATATTGCCGCCAATCGAGCAGGCGATCTGGCTCGAAGGATCGGGCGCGTAGTAGAAACCGCTCTGCTCCACCGCTTCGGTCACCGCGCGGTTGGTCACGCCCGGCTGCACAGTCACCGCGCGGTTTGCCAAGTCAATGTCGAGTACCGCTCGCATCCGTGCCGTGCTCAACACTACTCCATCTTCTCTCGGCAGAGCACCGCCCGAAAGCCCGGTGCCGGCTCCCCAAGGGACGATGGGAATGTCGAGTTGGGAGCATGAGCGTAGTACGGCCGCGACCTGTTCGGTACTATCCGGTAGGGCGACCAGCATGGGCCGCTGGCGATACGCCGATAGACCGTCGCATTCATAGGCGACTACGTCCTCGCGGCGGTGAATGATCTGATCGGCGCGCAAGTGTTCGAGCAGGAGGCTGATGAGGTCTCCGCGCCGCTTGAAGCGGGTGGGGTCAGGTGTGGGAAGTTGCATTAGTTAGTAGCCCAAGTCCTTGGCGTAAGCAAAAAGCGCGGGTGTGCCGCCGGTATGGAGAAAGATAAGGCTCTGCTCGGGATGCCACCAACCGGCGCGCACGTGCGCCAAAAGCCCAGCCATAGCCTTGCTGGTGTAGGACGGATCGAGCAACAATCCTTCCTGCTGCGCCAACAGGTGCAGGGCTTCGCAACTCTCTGGAGTAACCACACCGTAGTCCGGGCCGACAAACGCGGTATAACTTTCGAAATCCTCCGCCTTCAGCGAGAGGTCTAACTCTAGGATCTCGGCGCATTCCCGCGCCAGCGCGAGATGCCCCTCTGCCGCCTGCTGATCGTCGCGTGGCGAGGGGCTGATGCCCACCACCCGCATATCAATGCCCAACGCCTTAAACGCCACCACCAGCCCCACGTGGGTATGAGCCCCCGAGCACAAATAGATCGCCGCTGGCGCAACGCCCTGTTCTTCGCATTGGGCCAACAATTCTAACGCCCCATCGACGTACGCTACACTGCGGAAGATGCGCGCGTCCGAACTGGTGTGGAAGGGGCGATGACCAGCCTCAGTCAGCGCGGCCATCTTCGCGGCCACAGCCCGTGCCTGCTCATCGGGCGCTGGCAGGTCCACCTCCGCGCCAAAGAGGCGAGTCAGCAGCAGGTTCCCCTGCGTCTGTGCGTGGGCATCGTCGCGGCCGACGACCACCGCAGACAGCCCCAATTTTGCGGCCACTGCGGCCGTCTGCCGCGATTGATTCGACTGGGCGGCGGCCGAGTGTACCAGCACGTCGCAGCCTTGCTCTACGGCCTGGGCGATCTGGTATTCAAACTCGCGGATCTTGTTGCCGCCGAAGGCCAAGCCGGTCAAATCGTCGCGCTTGACCCAAATCTGCGGGCCGGCTAGGTGGGCACTGAGCCGCTTTAGTTCCTCCAAGGGCGTCGGCAAGGAGGCTAGCTGCAACCGCGGCAAAGCGGCCAACCGCTCTTTCAGTTCCTCTCGGCTAATAGTCATAACTCTCCTCTTTATTATTTGCTTTGCCGTGCGGTCTCAATACAACCATTAAACGACCACCGGGCAAACCCATCATTCACTTCGACCGTACCATGTTTGCCCTTTTGCCAAAATCCCTTAACTTTTACGTAGTGAGACCCACACAACTTTCTGCCCCTCCTTGGAGCCTCACGCCTCCCCAACACAAATCGCTGTTTAACAAATATATAGGGCCGTTTTGGATCTAGTCGAACCTATACCCGAACGCCTATTGCCCCACATCCGCGGCGAATTGCAACCCGGCGAGCTGCTCATCGTCCTCCTCGCTGCCGACATTCGCCCCGACGGGCAATACGGCGACTCTTGGTTTGCCCTCACCGACGAGCGGATGCTCGTCTTCCACCCCAATGGCGCAGATAAGCCCGAGACCGTGCGCCTCGGCTTGGACGAAGTGCAAGGCATCCAGACCCGCAACTACGTGGGTAGCGGTGCCCTCGTCGTCGAGCTGGAGGATGAGACCGTCGAGCTGCTGCGCTTTTCCCAGAGTGCGTACTACAAATTCTCCGGCGTGCCCCAAGCCATCGAGGGCGCCGGCTTGGTCGAGGAAGAAGACGCAGACGAGGACGGGGCGCTGCACGTCGATCCCGTCAGAGTCGTAGAACACTGCCCCACCTGTGGACGCGCCCTCCGCTCCGGCTCCAAAGTCTGCCCCAATTGCCTGCGCCAGACCGAGACTTTCTGGCGGTTGTTTTCCTATATCAAGCCTTATAAAGTCCAGGCACTGCTCGGGTTCACGCTGACGATTGTGCTGACGGCCATTGGTCTGCTGCCACCCCAACTCAACCGCATCCTCATCGACGATGTCATCATCCCGGTCCTCGTCCAATACGAAGCTGCGGGCATCGTCGAGGGCGAGGAGACCACGCCCTCTGCCGCGAGCGCCCAACTCCTGCTGTGGGTCGTACTCGGCCTGCTCGGTATCTATATCGGCCGCGGCATCATCAGCGGCGTGCGGATGTACGCCCTAGGGTGGCTCGGTCAGCACATTGTGTACGATATACAGAGGCAAATTTTCCAACATTTGCAATTGTTGTCGCTGACTTTTTACAACAATCTCAGCACCGGTCGGATCATGACCCGAGTCACCAGCGACACCGAGCGCATGCGCAGCTTTATCACCTCGGGGTTCCAAGACATCGTCATCGACGGGCTGACCATCATTGGCATCTGCACAATGCTGTTTGTAATGAATTGGGAATTGGCACTTTTGTCGCTGATCCCAATCCCCTTCATGATCATCGGCACCATCATCTACCGCAACCGCATCCACTGGATTTTTCATCGGATATGGCGCCGCATCGCCGAACTCAACGCCATGCTCGCTGACTCCATCCCCGGCGTCAAGGTAGTAAAGGCGTTTGCCCAAGAAAACCGCGAGGTCGAGCGCTTCACCGAGCGCAATATCGACGTGCGTGAGTCGCAGATGACCTCGTTCAAGATGCGGTCCTATTACATTCCGACGATCTCCTTTGTCACTTCGGTCGGCTCGATCATCCTATGGTGGTTTGGCGGCAACCGAGTGCTCGGCAACACCCTGACCTTGGGCGACTTGCAGGCTTTTATCTCGTACATGGTCATGTTCTACGCGCCAGTGCGCTCGCTGTGCACCCTTACCGAGCAGCTAGAAACCGCTGCGACGACCGCCGAACGCGTCTTTGAGATCATCGACACCGAGCCCGAAGTCCAAGACGACCCCGACGCCATCGATCCTGGTACGATTACCGGCGAGGTAGAATTCCGCAACGTCAGCTTCACGTACGACGGCTCGGCGAGGATTCTCGACCGCATCCACTTTAAGACCACACCCGGCGAGATGATCGGCATCGTTGGCCCCAGCGGCGCAGGCAAGTCAACCTTGGTCAACCTCATTTCGCGGTTCTACGACGCCACCGACGGCCAAGTCCGCATCGACGGCCAGCCCATTACCCGCCTCAAACAGCAGGCGCTGCGCAACCAAATCGGCGTGGTCTTGCAAGAGCCGCTGCTCTTCCAAGGATCCATCGCCAGCAATATCGCCTACGGCCACCCCGAGGCCACGCGCCAAGAAGTCATCGAGGCGGCCCGTGCGGCCAACGCCCACAAGTTTATCATGAATTTTCCCGATGGCTACGACACCCAAGTCGGCGAGCGCGGCGGTCGGCTCTCCGGTGGCGAGCGCCAGCGCATCTCCATTGCCCGCGCCCTGATCGGCAACCCGCGCATCCTCATTCTCGACGAAGCCACCGCCTCGGTCGATACCCAGACCGAATACGAAATCCAAGAGGCGCTCGAACGGTTAGTAGCCGGCCGCACGACCTTTGCCATTGCCCACCGGCTCTCGACGCTCAAAAACGCCGACCGACTGCTGGTGTTGGAAAGAGGGCGCGTCGCCGAGGTCGGCACCCACGAAGAGTTGCTCAATAAGGAGGACGGCGTCTATCGCCGACTAGTCGATATGCAAACCGAAATGGCGAAAGTGCGGGCGCTATGAGCGAGACACGCGGTTATTCGTACGAGGATTTTCTGCTCGACCCGCAAAAGATGCGCTTCAGCCGCTCCGAGCGCGGCAGCTTGATCCTCACGCTCGACAGCGAGGAGTACACCGACATTAAGATCCGCCGCGCCTTCCCATTAGAGGAGTCCAACCGCTACATCGGCGTCTTTGCCGCCGAAGACCAAGAACTCGGCCTAATCGAAGACCCGGAGCAACTCGACGACCAAAGCCGCCAAGCGCTCTTAGACGAACTCGACAAGATTTACTTCCAACCGCAGGTCCTCGCTTTCGACAGCCTCGACGAAGAATTCGGAGTACTGCGCGGCCAGATCGCAACTACCAGCGGCCCCCGCCAACTCGAAATCCGCGGCTATCGCACCAATGTGCGCATGCTTTCCGGCAGCCGGGCCGTCATCGAGGATGTCGATGGCAACCGCTATCTAATCGCCAACTGGCGCGCGCTGCCGCGAAGAACGCGCGAGATTCTAGGGCTTTAATAGACAAGACCGGTATTGCTTCAGCTCTGCCGGATCGTTGTGTTTTGAACGCGCCTTCGCCAGATGCCGTTTTGTCGATAGTTGCACTGGCTTTGCTGGCGTTGTTGGCTGGCTAGTCGCTCCTGCACAAACGGACCTAATAGGCGACTGAGATCGCGCCTAGTTTTTCTTCTGTTCCCTCATCTGTGTCCAGCGAAATCCGGTAGAGATAAATCCCCGGTGCCACCAAATTACCACCCGCATCCAAACCATCCCAAACCGGATCCTCAACCCCCTGACCAAACAAACCTCGAATCGCCCACTGACGATCCAACTGACGCACCAGCCGACCCGATACATCATACACGCGCAGCCGCAAATCGCGCGGGGCCGATACCTCGTGAAGTTGAAACTGAAAGCGAGCCACATCGTTGAGACCATCGCCGTTAGGTGTAAACGGATTGGGAAAGACCGATACTTGGGTCAGCAGTTCATCGCCTAGCCCAGCAGGACGCACACCCAGCGCATTGCCGGGGAAATCCACGGTGGCATCGCCCGGCTCAATCAACTGTTTGACCCCCGTGCCCTCGCTGTCGAAGATCCAACCTTGGAATTCCGTGCCATAGCGTACCACCCGCGCGTCAAACTCGACTTCGACCAGCTTGAAAGTGTCGTCCCCCCCCTGCAACCGGGGCAGGCTGACCAGCAGCCGATCCTGTTGGATCTGCGGAGGGAACTGGTCACTTACCTCCACCCCATCGACGCGCACCGAACGCACCGTGTCTGCCCGAGTCAGCGTGAAAATCTCTAGCCGATCAAACCCCTGCGTGTCCCGATCAAAGGTGGGCAGGACACTGTAGGTGAAGGTGGTACTGTGCGTGCGGGACACGTCCAACGGCCAGACCTCACCGACGGCGCGCAGAGCAGCCGGAGGCGAAAACTGGATTTCCAACTCCCGCAATTTGGCCGCAGCCGTCTGGGTAGAAAGAAACAGCAGTTGCAGTTGCAGGTAGCGCGCCGGACCCGGCGACAGGATCGGCGTGCCATCCTGCCAAGCAGACGCCGCCAAAGTCGTATCAGCCAAGCCATCCTGCCAAGCATAAGGCGCCGACCAGAAGCTCCAGTTTTGTTCGTCGAGAGTAAGACGTCGTTCGCGTTTGAGGGTGATGTCGTATTCCTTGCGCGTGACTTGCTTGTACTCGCCGGGGATACTGGTTTTCTGCCAGTAGAGCAGCGGCTCGTCGTCGTGGCCGGTGCGGGTGCGGATGAGCAGTTGGGCTTGGGGGTCGCGTACCCCTTTCCAGCGGATGTGGCCCCAGGCCATGGGCTGGCCAAAGTCCAGCACGGCCGTGGTGTAGATCGCCCGTTGGATGTAGCCGGAGCCGAACACCTGAAATTCGGCAATTTCGTAGTTTCGGATGGGGTCGAGGACGCGGTAGGCAATCCAGCGCAACTGCTGGGTGGGAAAGCGAAAATCCATCACCACGTCCAGATTCTCTCGGTCGGCGAAGAGGACGGTGAAGCGCGAATCGCTCTTAGCATTGGGAATGCCGGGGATGATCGGTCGCAGCCATCCACCAGTGAAGGGACCTAAATTCTGCTCGCTATTGGCGGCGGCCAGCTCGAACCACGGCATGAAATTGGCCGAGAAATCCTCCTCCAGCAGATCCTCCTTGCGCAGCTTGGGAGGGGCCATCGACGCCAGAATCGCATCGATCTTGGGATTGTTTGTGCCCAGACGAGGAAAAAAGCGGATGCGATTGACTGGATAGTTCACCCCTAGATCTACCACATTGTTCTGGATGTAGATGCCCCGGCGAATGGTCGGATCGCTCGAAGCCGAAGCCGTGTAGAAAGAAGCCGTCTGCGGATCGCCATCCACCGCCGGACGCATCAGCCTCGTTTGAGATTCCACATCGTAGCTCTCGCCGCTGGTAAACAAATTGCCGTCGACAAAGAAGTCGTTATCGTAGCGTTCCCGGATCCCATCTTGGGCTAGGTTGAGAGTATCGGGGACGAAAAAGGGCCGCAGCCATTGCCCACCCACACTGTCTATGCGCTCGCCCAGCGTGTCCTCCCAAGTCGGGTGGGCAGAGGGAGACGCGAGGGGCAGACGCTGGTCAGTCGTGCCGTCTGGGTTGAGCACTCGATAGTCCCCCGGCTCGTAGGACAGGGCCGTCTGCCACGGATGGCCGTCGGTACCGCCTAAATGGTACACATTGAAGGCGTTGGTCTTGGCGCACAGAAAAATTAGCAAGGCGAGAACTAGAGGCGCATAACGGGCCGACATCCCCGGTGCCTCCTTCAGAAATTAAAACGCGGCGTTGGTTCCAATTTTGGCAGCTCTAATTTAGTCAAAAATGCGGCGAGAATGAAATTTTTAATGGCCGCGGAATCTTATTATACTACGGGAAGATTTTCTTTCGACGGCGGAGGACTTCTTATGGTGCGCCATCCACTGTATCAGCTTCTATCCGCGTTTTTCACCATTGGAATTTTAGGTCCCATGTGGACAGACGAGGCCAGGGCGGTGGAGTTCTTGCGGGTCGGCGTCAACGGCAATGTCTCCTGGGCGGGAACGACCTTGGGAAGCGATATAACCACTTTTCCCGCCGAATACATAGTGGGCCTGAAGCTGACCGAGGTGGGCAGTGCCCCTGGCAATCTGATCGATCTGTCGATCTTGGACGGTGTCATTCCCTCCGTTCAGATCAAGACCGTGGTTAACGTTGCGCCCGAACTTCTCGCAGAACAGATGGACCTAGTCAACCAGATGCTGCTAGAGGCGATCTCTCCGCTCAGCGGGATCGCCAGCTTGGAGACCAGCGTCCAGGGCAACTTGTCCACCGTGTTAATCGGATTCCAGGTCGGGGATGATCTCGCAGAACTCACGCAGCAGGTCAGCGAGGCCCTAGACCCGATCCGGCCGGAGGGGGAAACCGGTGATGGCTTTGCCGAGGAGGAGGAGGGCGACCTCAGTTGTGTCGAGGAAACGAAGACCTTCGAATTGCAGATTTCCGGTGCCCATGTCGCCCAAGGCACCGGTCTCATCCCGGAAGATTGGGGAGAGTGCGAGACGTACTTCCAGCAGGTGGGCGCGGAGCAAAAGACGCTTGCAGACTGTTATAAAGTGGTCTGTAAAAACAAGGCAACAGGGGAGCAGACACAGAGACCGGGAAGACGGCGGGGCAAGTTGATCGCCCGCCCGGCGGCAAAAAGCTTACAAGACGAAGATGAGGGGCAACGGCTGCCCCCTGGGACCAAGAATCCCGTGGTGTTGCCGGTGGCGCTGAGCCCAGTTCACATTGCCCTAGGTGAAAACGTGGCCCAAAGAGCCCTCGAGTTCAACGGCGAAATTACAGCGCCGTCGGTCAAAGATCTCTCCACGACCGCCCTGGCACCTATTCTGCTTGAATTGATTGAGCCGGGTGGATCAGAAGACGCCTTTGAACGCAAAGGGGATCAGCCGATACTGGGCACTTTCATCGTGCTCGATTTGGGCACTCCCATTGGCATCAATAGGATCCGCTTCTATCCGCGCAACACGGTCCAGAGCGCTCCGCAATTCCCTTTCCAGAATGATTTTCTCCGCCAATTCGAGCTTTTGCTGCACGACGGCCGCAACTTGGTCCGCGACAGTTTTGGCAGGTTTTCGCCCCGCACCGACGACTATGTGCCCCTGTTGCGGAGCACGGAAAATGAGGAGCCCGTACTCGATATAGGGGTGAAGCCAGCCCGCTTGGTGCGCTACGTCCGCGTTAAATCCATCTCGTCCTTCCCCTATGAGATAGACGAATTGGAGGTCTACGGACAAGGATTTGTCGCCGCCAGTTCCTACATCTCTCCCGTTTTCGATCTAGGGGAGACCGCCACTTGGGGCAATATCAGTTGGACCGAACGCGTCGCCCCGCCGGGTCGTCGAGTCGCCACTGATATTCTCATTCGCACCCGGACGGGAAGCGATCCCACCCCTATTGTCTACAAGCGCAGAAATATCCAGCGGCCCGCCGATCCCGAACAGGCGACTTCCCTGGAAAATCCCAACGAACCACTCGGCCGCGAGGAATACTTAGACCTGGAGGACCCGTGGGTCCAGTGGGCGGTTGAGGAAGACCTGCAAAACTGGAGTCCTTGGTCGGCACCTTATAGCGGCGGGGATGTGCCTGGAGGCACGTCAATTCTCTCGCCCGGTCCACGGCGCTACATCCAGTTCTTAATAGAGTTCCAGAACAGCCGCATAGACGCCACCAAAATGATAGAGCAATTGACTATCGAGTACCTGTCACCTCCGCTAGCTGACGACCTGATCGCCGAGATTTATCCGCGCGAAGTAGAAGCCTTTGAGACAGTGCAGTTCACCTATGCGGTGAAAGCGCTGATGAACATCGAGGGAGTGGCGGGGTTTGATGCCTTCCAGATTGAAACTCCCACCCAGGTTCTGGGCATCGACAAAATCCAGATTGTAGACGAAGTTGGTTCAGTCCTAGGCGAACGGGATCTGAATGCGGATATCGCCCTCGATAGCGAGGGAAATTCTGTCGTGCAACTCGCGGACGGCAGCATACACGACCTGCCCTATTCGGTGGCTGCCGCCGGCGATACCTTTGCGATTGCGGAGGTGGCGGAGCGCAACTTCACGGTAAAATTTCCCCACATTGCCAGACCGGTCGGAGGTGGGGAGAGACTGCTGAAGATTCTCTTCCGCAGCAAGGTACTGCTCTACAGCACTGTGGTTGCGGGGCAGGCCATCCTGTCAACTCAGGACGGCTCTATACAGCGGATTACCCCTGGAAATGCAGCGCTATTAGGGGAAGGAGATCTGCCGACAGCTTCGGGTATCACGGTGTTGAGTCCGGCCATCACCCAGAGGGAACTCATCGGCTCTCTAACGGTATCTCCCAATCCCTTTACGCCCAACGATGATGGAATCAACGATGTTCTAGGCATTGAGTACGATGTCCTGACCATCACCCGCGAAGCCAAAATCAGCTTGCACCTCTTCGACCTTTCGGGCCAGCTAGTGTTCGCGCTCCACGACGGCGAGGGGTTGAGCGGCCACTATGATCAGAGCGTTATTCCCGGCCTCGGATGGGATGGAAGGGATGCGGCCGGAAATCTGGTACCTCCGGGAATCTATCTATTGCGGATTGCGGTCGAGGGAGACGCCAGGGGCAGCGAGCAGATAAGGCCCGTAGCGGTCGTCTATTGAGGTTGTAGTGTCGAGGAAGCGGTGCATCTATTTGGACACCATGTCTTCGAACCTCTGTCTTAAGATACTCCCCAATTCTTGGGCCCTTTTCTCAATAGAATATTTGGTAGACAAATCCACTTTGGCCCGGCCCGCTAGAGTATCCCCTCTAACTATATAGGTCAAGTGGCCAGCCAGCCAGTTGGCCTGGATGTGGGTCGGCTCGATCTCGAGGATGGTTTCGAGCTGTTCCAGCGCTTCAACCCCTTTGTGCTCGATAACGTATAGCGCCGCTAAGAGCCAGCGCCCTTGGATGTGATTCAAATTGTAGGTGATGAGGCGCTGTAGGTGTGCCTTGCCCGCGGCGGGATCGTTCCTGCGAAGGGCGAAAAGCGCTAGGCGGTAGCGACCTTCTGCATGGGTCGAATCTCGCTCTAGGATCTGGGCGTATTCCCGCCCGGCTGCCGTAGGCATTTGCCGCGTCTCGTACACGCGTCCCAACTGGTAGCGGGCGTTGAGAGAATCCGGCCTGCTCCGGAGCAGAGCCTCGTAGGCTCGGGTGGCCTGTTCCAATTGTCCCAACTGCACGTAGGTATAGGCCACCAATCCCTGGATATCGACCTTGTCCACCTCCGCATCTTCTTCTGCAAGGAGTTGCTCGTACTGAGCTAGGGCATCGCCGTAGTTCTGAACCTTTAAGAAGACATTGCCCAAGCTGTAGCGGGCCTCGGGATGCTCGGGAAAGTGCTCGATAAACTGCTGATACTCGGCGATTGCCTTCTGGTAACGTCCCTGCCGGGCGTAGAGCGAACCCAAGTTGAAACGCGGCTCCTGTAGGGTCGAATCTAGGGCGAGGGCTTGGCGGTAGGCCGCGATGGCGTTGGCGGGCAGGCCCTGCTGCTGAAATACCATACCCAGCCGATAGTGGATCTCTGCATCCTCTTCCATGCCTCCCACCCGGAAATTGCTGCCTGCCAACAGAACCACACCGGCGATGGACGCGCCGATAAGAGGACGCATCTGTCGCTCTTGCACAAGGCAGTAGCACCGCTTGACACCATGGACGGCGAACGGGAGCAAGACCGGCACTACGGGTAGGCGATAGCGCGCTGTTACGAAGAAGAGGACGACCGAGAGGGCATAGGAAAGCAGAAAGAGCAGGAGAAGAGCAAAGCCCGGTTCGCGGTGCAGCCCTTCTCTCCACAATAGACCGATGCCCAGCAGCGCCAGAGGAGCCAACACCCCAAAGGGGAAAGCAATGGAAGACTTCCACAGCAGCATACTCAGCAGGGAGGAGAAGTTGCGGGCGTAATAGAGGTCTTGGTTGCGGCCGACCTCGTGGCCATGCCAAAAGAGATAGGTTTTGTCGAGCAGGAGACGACCATAATCCAAAGGGTAGGTGCGTATGAATTCCCAGGCCCGGTAAAAAAAGAAACGGGATTTCTGCGAAGCGCGGTCGAGACCGGCTTCGCTCTTGGGTCTGGCGACCAACTTCCGCCATTCGGGGCCGGGCTGAATGGACACAGTCTTGCGGTAGTCGGCGTTGTTGCCGATGAAGAAGTTGATCCCCGCATTGGACGAGATCAGCACCCAATCGTTGCCCACCAAGTAGTTGCGCAGCGAGGCTGGAGCGATAACTAGGAGAGCACCTAAGAGAAGGGGAAAGATGCGAAGCAGGCGCTGTTTCCAAGGGAGGTTAGCGTCCTGCCATAGAAGCCACCCGAGGGCAAAAGGCAGAAAGAGGAGGATGTTGGCCACGCACAGCGCGGCAAGGCCGAAAAGCAAGCCGGGTACCAGGCGCCTCAGATAACCTCCAGAAGTCGCCCACAGCAGGGAGAGGAGGAGCAACAAATCGAGAAACACAGCCAGTACCGAAGGTAGAAATTCGGCGTCAAAGAAGATCAGAGGGCCGTAGATGGCGGCGAAGCCGGCCGCTGCAAATCCCACGGCACTAGAGAAGAGCCGGCGGCCCAAAAAGTAGATGAGTACGCAGTTTACCGATCCCAAGACGGCCTGCACGAGGCGGGCAATGTAGTAGTCGGGACCAAAGAGTGTGAATACTAGGCCGAGAAAGTAGGGATAGAGTGGGGGCTGCCAGAAGGGAGTCGGATCGCCTAGCCAATGGCCGTCCACGGCCATCCGGGTCGCGGCTTGAGTGTAGGTTTTGGCATCGACCTGGGGGAAGTCGAAAAACGGGCTAGCTTCGCTCTGGTAGACGTAGAGACAGCGCAGACCGAAGGCAATAAACCCCAGCAGGCCGACGAGCAGTCGTTCTCTCTGTGTCATCGAAGCCGAGCTATTCCCCTAGCCCCGCGTACACCGTGATAAATGCTTCGAGTATGGTCTTGGTCTTGACGCCGGGATCCTCGAAATCGCGTGCATCGAATTTCAGGCCGACCTGAGTCTTCAGTTCATAACCCTGATAGTCGGATGTATTGGTGAGCTGGCCGGCGGTGATAAAGGACTGGAAATTGTTGATTTTTGCATCCAGATCCTTGAAGAGGACGTACTCGATTCCCATCGTCAAGGTGGTGCGTGCCAGAAACGGCAGCCGGACGATGGTGCCGAATATCTCCGTCAATTCGTCCCGGTCCTGTTGCGAGAACAGATCATAGGTCGACCGGCGGTACTCGCTCTTCCACCGCGGCATGAGGCGAACTCGGCCCAATTCGTAAAAGTACTCCAGCTTATTGATGATGCCGAAAAAGAACTCATTAGAGTCTAGACCAAAAGTAGCGCGCTCGGCCGCGTCCATGCGCTGGTGCCAGAGATCGTGTTTGAGCGAGTTTTTGAAGGTCAGATTGCTTCTTGGCGAGTACTCGTGGCCGATGTAGAGCGAATTAAAAAAAGTGTCGCGGCCGAGCATTGGATCAACCACTTCGATGTTGCGATCGCTTCTTATACCGCTTCTATTGTCCCACTGGAGCAAATTATCGGCAATGTCATCCTTTATGCTCTTGACTACCTCTAGGATCCGGAGCCGTCCCCAAGTCTGGTGCTCTAGGTCGATATTGAGCAGGCCGTACGTGGCGTAATTCCTATGGTCAGTGGAAATTTTCTCGTCGCGGAGGTGACCAAAGGTAATGCGCACCTGCGGGATCACATAGGCTCCACCATAGACATTGAACCCTCGGTGGTCCCGCTTGTAGGGGAAATCGGGTTCGTTGTCGTTTTCAAACCGGTCTATCCAAGCGTTGTTGTTGGCATCTATGCCATAGAGGAATTCCGGTCGGTCGACGTTTTGCCTCAGGAAGGGCTCTTCGTAGTCGGGAACTAAGTTGGTTCGGCGCGTGTTGTCGTTCTGGTTGAAGTCGGGGACAAAGTCGTTGTTCTCATCCCATCCGGGAAACACCGCCCGGTCCGTACTTAGAGCGTCGTTGCGGCCCCAGTCGGGAATGCGGTCCTGATCGTCGTTGTCCTCGACGAACTCCCACAGAAAGCGCTCGGTGATGCTGCTGTTCTCTCCGTTTTCAAAATAGCCGGAGGTGTAATCCATCTTTCCGTCGCCTTCGGTGAGATAGGTGGTGCTGGCGTAATCCCGATCCATGGTGAAGGCCTCGCCGAATAAAAACCACGGGTACTCTCTCTTGGACAGATTGATCATCCAGGCATTGGCCGAGGATTTGCCCGCGATACCCGACGAAGTACTGTGATCGGTGTTGCCCTGGTCAGTGCTGGGGTAGGGATACTTCCTGTACACTCGGCTGTTGTCGAACTCCCCGTATACGTCAAAACCCATCACGTCGGCGAATTCCACCGTAAAGCCATAGATATGAGTGGCCGTGGGCAGACCGTATTCAAAGGAAACCACTTTGATATTGGTATTGTCTTTTACATTGTTCCTAGCTTGAGTGACCAGCAGAAATACGGGCGCACCACTGCGGTCCGTCTGGCGGTCGGAAGTGATCTGTACCTTGTAATCATTGCCCAAGACCAAGTCGAATTCGACTTTTCTGATCTGGGTTTTGTCTTGGGCAGCACTGAGCAAAAAATCGGCGCTGTTGAAATCGTAGCGCAGCTTGATCTGTTCGTTGCCGTCTGCAGAGATAAACCCCTCGCGCGGAAAGCCTCCTTCGACGACCGGCTCAAAGCCGACTTCTTTGCCGCGTTCCTCGGTGCCGTCTAGGTAGGTAATGGTGATGTCTGAGCCCGCGGGAAAGAAGGCCGCTCCTCCTTCGTTGTCCCCCGGCGAATCATCGCTGAGGAGAACCTCGATCCAAGAGATTGGCTCTACCTTCTGGTCTACGGTCAACTCTCCGCTGAGCGGATTGCCGCTGAAACCGTCCGTGAGAGTGTTGGACTGGTGAGCATTGACAAAGTTGAAACCTAGGGTGGTAAAGTCGCCAACCTGAACGGTGGTGCGCCCACCCATCAAGAGGGTATTGTTAGTCCGGTTGAGCCCGTCGTCGGGCGTTACCAAACCCCCCGCACTGCTCGCTCTGGAATAGAGGAAAGTGAGCATGTATTTGTCAGTGGCTAGGTCGAATTGGACCCCGTCAAAACTGGGTTTGGAGAAGGTCATAGGTGTCAGGGTCGTGCGAATGGCGTCTCCCATGGTGATAGCGTAGTGGTACTGACCCTTGGCGTCCGAGGCAATGACCAATCCACTGAACCAGTTTCTGAATCTCGCGTCCTTGAACAGCCGATTGCCCTGTTGCAGAGGCTGACTCTGTTCATTGAGGAGGATCAGCCATCCTTTGGTAACAAAGTTGCCGAAGAGATCGTAAAAATAATCGCCTTCCAGTGCAGTATCTACATAGCGCTGGTAAAGATTGCGGGCGTAGTTGGAATACTCCCATTGTCTCCAGCTGTATTCGCTGTAAAGTTCCTGGGGGATGTACCATCTTTTCATCGCCGGGTCCAAGGCATCAAAAAGGACGCCCGAGCCCTGGGGTTCGAAGCTCACCTCTCCGCCCCGGCGAACTCCCAGACGGCTGCCGTAGTCCTGCGCCAAGGCCAGATGCTCTGGGCCTAGCAACCAGAGTGCAAACGCGCACACTATTTTAAAGAGATGAGACGACGCTTTCATGGGTATTTCCTCCGCGGAGGGCGGTGGTAAAACGACAAAAAAAGGGCGGTGGATTGAAGCGCCCACCGCCCGTGAAAAGAAGCAACCTACAAAGTGAAGTCGCCACACGGGCGACACATTATATGATTCTACGGCTACTGGGTGATAAACTGGGACTTGATGCGGCCCCAAGAATCGGACTGCACGGCTGTGCCCTCTTGGGAACCCCAATCAATGCTATCATCCAGTTCGTTTAGAATCATATCGCTATCGGCTTTACAGCACCCACCATCTGTAGTAGTCCAAAAGTTCGTGCGCTCGGTGCCCCCGTCGTCGTCGTCGTCGAAGGCCATGCTCATGTGAATGAGCTGGTCTGCTTCGATTTCGGCGAGGGGTGAATTATCTAGATTGCCGTCCTCCGCAATAAACTCGAAGGGCTGCATCCAGATCTCGTAAAAGTACGTGCTCTCGCCGTATTCCTCGCCCTCGAAACTCCATCCAAAACCCCAGTAGGGGCTGGTGTCCGGATCTGTGCGCCAAGCATGTGCCGGGAGCATCTGACCCAGATTGTCGGCGGCGATGGGGACGGATACGTTCCAAGACTGCTTGGTGCCGTCTTCCCATCTCTGCTCATCGATATCGAGGTGAGCCACATCGATGTAGATCTCCCACGCATCGTCGGCCCACCACTCGTCTGGGGCAGATCGATCCACAACATGTCTATCGTCGAAGACTTCGGCCATGGCGTAGAGCCGATCGTTGTTGTCGTTCCATCCCCAAAACGAGCGGATGGCCATGTCGCTGACATCGATTTCGCCCTGTTCATTATTGGCGTAATACGAGTCGGCCAGTACCTCGCTGCCGATCAGATAGGGCACATCGGGCACGACAGCCCAATCGGCGAGGTTGCCGTCCACCACCGGAACATTCTCGTCCGGGAACTGAACGGCGAAGAATAACGAATTGTTCCACGCGTGCCCCCATGCCCCAACTGCCATGCACAGGGTCAGCAGAACAACCGATGTCCATACTCTTCGCATATATTCCTCCTTAGGAAAATAAAGAGACAGGTCTGGTGGTGCTTGCCCTTGTCTAAATCCACCTCCTTTGTCGAGTTGACAACAGGGCAATGGTGATTTCAGGATATTTTGAATCTATGTTTTGTATAAATACTCAATTCAACAGTCTGGGTCAAGCAAAAAACAAGGAGATCAAGAAGACAGCTAAAACACGCAACTTATTTATTTCTAATAAATTGCAAAAAGTATCCGAACTATCCCAACTATTAATGGCAAGCTTGCATCAGGCAGTTTTGCCAGATATATTGCAACAAGCCAAGTGGGTTTTCGATTTTCCGGCCGACGGCCCCCCAATCCCGATCATTTCCTACATCCAAGTCTGTCGTTTACTGTCCCGGGCCACCTTACTTAGAGAAAATGAAAAGAGCCAGTGCAAGCCCTCCCTCCGTGCTGTTTTTTATAGGATTGCTCTGCGTCCTAGCCACCTGCGGCCAGGACCCTCGGGAAGACGTCGTGGCTGTGGTAGGAAAGCGACAGATCACGGCGGGAGATCTGCGCAAATTCGTACTCAATCTGCTGCCGGGATTGCGCTCAAACGAAGAAGGGCAGAAGGCCAGGGAGGACTATCTGCAAACTCTGATTGACCGGCAGGTTCTACTTCTCGAAGCCCACGACCAAGGACTGGACAAAGACCCCGAGTTGCTCAAAGCGCACAGGGCCAAAGAGCAGGAGCATATCGTCGCGATCTTTTTCAAACGGGAAATCAGGCCGCAGATTGCGGTTTCCGAGGAGGAGATCCACCGCTTTTTTGCAGAACGGGCAATGGCCCAAGAGCGTTTTCTCGCCACCATCGTCGTGGAGACCGAAGACGAAGGTCAGTGGATTCGGCAGGAGATCCACAAAGGCGGCAGTTTTGCGGTACTGGCCCAGACCCATTCGTTGGACACGGGGTCGGCCGAGCGGGGAGGGGAGGTGGGATTTGTCAATCGCCCACGGGCTGAGCGCATGGGGATACCCGCCGCTATATTTGACTCGCTGCAAACAGGCACCGTATCGCCTCTCCTGCCCATTGGCGAAAACTACCAACTGATCCGCTTCTTGGCAGACCGCCGCGCAGATCTGGAAGCCTATCGGGCTAGAATCGCACGGCAGTTAATGGCAGAGAATGCACAAGATATAGAAGCTCAGAAAGTGGAATTGCTGGCCCATGAACTCGGCTGGCACATGGCACCGGAAGGATTGGCGCTTTTGCGCCAAGCTGCAAAGTCGGCAAAGGGGAGGAAGAGGGTATCGTTCACCACAGAGCAGAACGCGGTTCCGCTCTTCAGGTACGAGGGGAGCGAAATCGTCTTGAGCGAGTACCTCGAGGTATTGCACATCCATAGAATTGATAATCCGCAGGCTTTTCGGGACAGCGCCTTCATCGCCTCGGTTGCGCGCCGATTTTTGCTGACACCTGCCATGTTTGGGGTTGCAGCGGCCCGACTTGGCATCCCGGAGGAGCCGGAGGTTTTACAGTGGATAGAGACAGCAAAAGAAGAATTGATGCTGCTCCAACTACGGCAGCGGGAAGTCAGCGCCAGCATTTCGCCGAGCGAAGAGGAAGTGCGGCAATTCTACGAGGAACACCGCGAGAAATTCTACCTTCCCGAACTCATATGCTTTGATGAATTGCTGACTCCCACTCTGGCAGAGGGACAAAATCTCAGGACGGAAATCGCTAAAGACACCAATCTATTGGAACTGGCTAGGGCAAAAAATCTGCCTACGAGGCGCCGAGGGACCGATGGCCTAGTCTGTATGAACAAATATTACAAGACGGCCTATCCCCAGCTATGGGAGGCCCTCAAGGCAGCGCCTGTGGGAGAATTGCGCGGCCCTGTACTCGCTGGAGAAGGGTATGCCATCTTTAAGGTCCTGAGGCGTGAGGAAGGGCGGCAGCAGCCCTTTGAACAGGCCCGCAAAAGAGCGCGGGCCTCTCTGGTTCAGCGCTTGGAACGCCAGCGCTTTGACGAGTTGCTCAACGAGCTGCGCCAGAAGTATCAGGACCAGATCGAGGTTTATGCGGACCGTCTAGAAGAAGCCCTGCCAGAAGCCCTACTGGCTAGTGCGACAGAGGAACTCTGAGCAAATAAAAATTGCCAGAGTCGCAACGTTCCAAGTGCAGGAGATCTGCTTTGGCTAAAATCCCCCTCGAAGCTCTTGGTTTTCGCGCGCTCCTCATCGGCGCCGTGGGGTCGGGGGTGATCGGCGCTGGTGTCCTCTACTGCAATATGGTGCTGCAAGGCTCTCGCATCGCTTCGTATTTCAATACCCCTGCGGCCCTCATTCTGTTTTTCGTCCTAGTTTTCTTTGGCAATACCGCACTGGGCCTGATCCGCCGCTCGTGGATGCTCAACCGCGCCGAACTCGCCCTGATCTACATCATGTGGATCGTGGCCACCGCCATCCCCGAATGGGGCCTGACCAGCTTTCTGCTGACGGATATCACCAGTCCAATCTACAACGCCACGCCCGAAAACAACTGGGCCGAATTGCTGCACCCCTTCATCCCGGACTGGATCATTCCCCACCACGACTTCGTCCAGATACAGAATTTTTTTGAAGGAGCGCCCAAAGGCCAAGGCATTCCCTGGATGCTGTGGCTGCGGCCTCTGGCCTACTGGATACCCTTCGTCCTAGCCCTCTACTTGGCCATGATCTCCATTATGGTGATCTTGCGCAAGCAGTGGGTCGAGCACGAACGCCTCGTCTTTCCCGTGGTCCAGGTTCCCCTTGCCATGATCCAAGATGCCGCTACCGGGCCCTCGCTGATCAAGCCATTTTTCAAAAATCCGCTGATGTGGCTGGGTTTTGCCATACCGGCCATCCTCCAGAGCCTCAACGGGCTCAACCCTTATTTCCCCTCCATCCCGCGCCTCTATTGGGGAACGCACCTTTCCCTTTTCGGGGATACCATTACGATCCCGTTCATTCTGAGCTTCCAGATGCTGGGCTTTTCCTATTTCGTCAACCGAGATATCCTCTTCGGCCTGTGCTTCTTCCACCTGCTCAACGTCATCCAGCAAGGCATCTTCGCCTATCTGGGAATCCAGAAAATCGATCCGCTGCTCAGTGTCTACACCCGCGGCGGCCCCATGGTCGCCCACCAAGGACTGGGTGCCTTCATCGTCTTGGTTCTCTTTGGCCTATGGACCGCCCGAGGGCATTTGCGCGCCGTCTTGAGCAAAGCGCTTAAGAAAAACCCCGCCGTTGACGACAGCGACGAGATCCTCTCTTACCGGGCGGCAGTCTTGGTACTGGGGGGCAGTCTGCTCTTTATGGGAGTGTGGATTTGGCAGTCGGGACTGCCACCCTGGATCACGCCCTTTTATCTTTGCCTAGCTTTCATTCTCTTCATCGGTCTAACGCGCATCGTCGCCGAAGGGGGGATCGTTTACATTTTTGCCCCGATGACGGCCTCGGACTTCGTAGTGGCCGGCTTTGGGACGCGGGCGTTGGGCCCTTCGGGAATTGTGGCGATGGCGTTCACGTTCGTCTGGGCCAGCGACATTCTCACCTTTGTGATGGCCTCCTGCGCCAACGGTCTAAAGCTGGCCCAAGAGACGATTAGGCGGAATCGGCGTTTGATTTTCTGGGGCATGATCGTAGCCATTCTGGTGGCCATAGCCAGTTCGGTCTGGGCCATGTTGGCCATAGCGTATAAATACGGCGGCATCAATACAGATAAGTGGTTTTTTGGCGTGGGTTCGCGCTATCCATTTGAAAATGCCGCTTTTCGCATGCAAATCCCCGAAGGGCCGCACTGGGAAAACTGGATCTACACGGGCATCGGGGGCACCATCATGGGGCTGCTGATGGTGGCGCGCCAGCGCTTCTTGTGGTGGCCTTTTCACCCGCTCGGTTTTCCGGTCAGTCTGCTCTTCGGCACCGTATTTTTCAGCGTCTTGCTGGCCTGGCTGATCAAGACGGTGGTGATTAAGTACGGCGGTCCCCAATTGTATTTGAAGACGCGCCCCTTTTTTTTAGGGTTGATTCTAGGACAGTTCGTCACCGCTGGTTTCTGGCTAGCGGTCAGCCATTTCACCAAAATTCCCGGAGGGTACAATTATCTGTCGGCATATTTTTAATGCGAATCCCCTAGTCTAGTCCTACGAAACAAGGAGAAATTCGGTTTGAGTTGCACCCCAACCCTTTATATTTATGGCAAAGTCGGCCTACTTACTCTGTAAAGAGGGGATGTCCGAGATGGCTCACTGCAAAAGTACCTCCCGATTGGAGCAGAGCTACTTTTTCGCTGTGTTCTCGCTGTGCCTGTTGGCCTGTTGGACGGATCGGAGTCAGGCGCAGCCGCCCGAGCAGGGCTACAGCATATCCGCGGAAGGGATCGTGGTGGACCGGGCCGAGCAATGGGAAGCGTGGGGCCGGCCCGAGCACGCGGTGACAATAGATCCCGCAACCCACACGGCCGCGCCGCGCCGCATTAGCAAAAATATCAACGTCATAGAAGATACGGAGCGGTTCCGCATCAGGATTGGCGATCAGAAAGCATATGATAAACTGGTCCGGACCCTGAACCGAGAGGGTGCCTCGCTGCCGCTCAACATAGTCACGGGCCCGGCCTATGTAGCCGGTGCCCCAATTTTGCACATGAAAGCGGACGCAAAGAAAGGCATAGAGGTAGGCGATCCCGTGATCTGGCACTTCTACCAAGGAGGCATCAGGGAGGCACCCTACCACTCGGAAATGGCCGCCAATATCCTCGACGGCGATCCGAGTACCTACTGGGAGCCGAGTACCGAGGTGAGCGAAGAAGAGTACCATGCCCTGCCGCCGGGAGAACAGGGGGCCATTTATTATTTTGCCAAAGACGAGGCCGGCCAAGAGCGGCGCGTGGACCGGGATACCTACGAGCAGACCAGCACCAGTGGGCGGCGGATCCAGTACAACAGCCGCTCCCTAGAAAAGTGGTACGTGGATGTGGAGTTGGGTCGGGTGGTGCCGGTCTCGAAGATCGTGCTGCGCTTTGTGGACGAAGAAGTAGGCGAGCCATTCCGCCAGTTCCGCATCCTCACCACGCCTTCGCAAAAGCGGGACGCCACTTTGAGCCTAACTGCGCGCACGGTGACACCCAATGAAGATCGGCGAGTAGTCGAGTTCGACAATTTGGTTGCAAACGATCCGAGTAGGAATTACCTGCTAGTACACCGGCTACGCATCCAAATCACGGACAGCAAATTTGACAAGTTCAAGGAGGTCTCCGAGCGAGAATATATGGATCTGCCTCTGGGGGACCAGGGGGGCATCGATTACTTCATTGTGAATGCGATTGGCAAAGAGATCAAGGTGGACGAAGCGGTCTTCGATCAGGTTCCCGCCGATCGCCAGAGCCGGCTGGTCTACTACCAGCGGGAACGCCCCCGCCTAGCGGATATCGAGGTGTGGGCCCAGGGGAACAATATCGCCCTAGGCGTTATCGAGGGCGGCGGCAGTGTCAACCTGCTCGGGCCATTGACGGCGGCAGAGGGATTTGACGGGATCTACGACACCCATTTTAGGCAGGAGGTCTGGCAACCAGACCCCCGTTTTGAGGATAGAGGCACACTCATCGTAGACCTCGGAGCCGTCTTCTGGATCGATCAATTGCGCTGGGTGGGAAGTATTTCTAGCAGCCATGAGTACTTGACCCGCGTCTCGGACGGCAGCAGAGATACCAACGGCAATCTGAAGTGGACGCAAATAGACCGGAGCGAGAAAGGCCAGACTCGGGTAAATTACGAACAACTCTTGGAGCGTCCCACGCGGGTGCGCTACTTGTGGTCCCGGTCCACGGTAGATTTCCAGCGCGCCGCGGGGAGTGGGATTCTCGCGGACGGGTTCAGGGAAGTGCAGGTCTTTGGCGAGGGGTATCCCCCAGAGGTTGTTCTGACTTCACCCATGATCGAGTTGCCGGGCGCGTTCATCCTAGGCAAGATAGAGTGGGAAGCTGATATCCCCGATCCCGATCTAGTCGATGTGGAAATCCGCACCCGCACCGGAGACCGTTTGATAGAGAGAACCGAATACTACGGCAGCGGCGGCGACTCCAAGACCGAAGCGGACTACAATAAATTGCCCACCAAGTTCCAAGGTCCTGTGGTCACCAGCAGGATCCCGGGAGGTGGATGGAGTCCCTGGAGTCAGAAATACATCGAGTCGGGCGATCCCATCACTTCTCCCAGTCCGAGGCGGTTTTTGCAAATTCAGGTAAAGATGGCTTCCCGGGCCCCTGACATGGCCGCTAATGTCCGCTCCGTACGGGTGCATTTTCTCCCGCCGGTGGCCCGCCGAGCAACCGGCGAAATCTGGCCCAACGAGGTATCTCTGGGCACGCTACAGGATTTTGAAGTCTACCTCAATCCCACCTTTGTGGAGCGCGAGCCCGATGGTCAGGGGAGTCGGCGCTTCGACGAGATCCTCATTGATGCCGATCCTATTCAGGAGATCGAACTCCTAGATGTGAGCCTAGGGTCGGAGGAGGACTTGCAAAATGGCACTGGACAGAACTTCACCGAGCTCGGGTGGCGTCTGGTCGCGGGAGAGAAGGATTACTGGTTCGACGATGCCGGAGAGCGCTTTCAGGCCCTGATTGATCCCGTCTCCGGTGATACGCTCAAAGTCTTCGAGGGAGGAATCGCCGCCGGGGATGCCGATGCGGCCAGATCCAAATTGCTGATGCGTCTGCCGCACAAGGTCGGCCTGTTGCCCCAATCGGAGAAATCGCGGTTCTACAATCGGCTCATCTTGGCAGAGGGGGAAGAAATCCCCGTGGATGAGGACGGTCGCCCGTTGAACCAGCTCACTTATTTGAGCCTACCCTTAGAGCAGCGGGGGAGCACGGTCTATTTCCAAATTGTCGGTGAGAACCCGGATGGCACGCTTATCCAGGAAGAAGTCACCAATTTTCAGTACAAGAGTCTGGAGGATTCTCTGAAAGGGGAGACTCTCTATTTTCGCAAGCTAATCGGCAAGGGGGGAGAATTTCCCTTCGACCGGGCAGGGCAACCGCTGTCCCAAGCCGCGTACAACGCGTTGCCAACGGACGAGAAGGGATCGATTGTAGCTGCAGGAGAACTGGTCCGGGTCCGTTTTAAGGCCGAGGTGATATTGAATGGAAGCACGATCGACGCATCAATCCGCGATGCCGGTGGGCCGGCAATATGGCAGCAGGTAGATGCCGGGAATGCGACCTCTCTAAGAGAGGGAAACACGATGAGTATCGCCGTCCCGCTTAGTGCCCAAGTGGTGCGGGAGGTGGATATTTCGCCCAATCCCTTTACCCCCAACGCCGACGGCGTCAACGACCAGTTGCAGATCCGCTTCTCCCTAGGCAACCTCAATGCAAATCGCGAAGTACGGGTCGAGATTTTCGACCTCAGCGGCCGTCGAGTCTGGCACAAATCCCAGATGGGGTTTGGCGAACACAGCGCGGTGTGGAACGGCTGGGACGAGGCAGAGCAGGTAGTTCCGCCCGGCCTCTATCTGTGTAAGATCGGGGTGGATGCGGACGCAGTGGAGGCTACCCACACGGTGGACTATCGGGTGATTGCTGTGGTGTATTAGGTAGCTGGGTGGCGTTGGCTCATCAATGCTGAAGAAATCGCTCCTCCTGAATCTTCTGGCGGTTCTGGTGGGGATAGGGGCTTTAGTACTGCTGGAAGTTGCCCTCTACCTAGCGGATGCAGGCCCTTCCAGTCGGCTTTTTCTGACTTCCCACCGAGATAGAGAGGTCGTATACGAGGTCAACCCGCACGTCGGCCACCGTTTCTTTCAGCAGCAGTATCGGCGTCCCGTACCGTACGATCCGAGTTTCCCACAAAAAAAACCACCTGACGCAGTGCGCATTTTCGTCCTAGGGGCCTCTACGCTGCTCGGTTTTCCCAACCCGCCCAATACGGCTTTTCCGCATTTTCTCGCAGAAATGCTGGCTGATGTCTATCCGGACAGACACTTCGAGGTCATCAACTGCGGCATGACCGCCATCAATACCTTCTGTCTGCTGGACTTCGCAGCCGAAGTCGTCGGGTATGAGCCGGACTTGATCATCCTCTACGCAGGACACAACGAATTTGTCGGCCCTTACGGGGTCACCACACCCTTCCGCAAATTCGGCAACAACCGGACCTGGATCCGGCTCTACATGGAGTTGCAGCGCTCCAGAATCTACTACTTTCTCAGCGAGGCGATCTACCGTCTGCAAAAGTGGTGGAGCCCCGCAGAGGAAAAGTTCGGACTCCATCTGGTCGGCAGAGAAATTGGTCTGCTAGATGATGAACACCGAGTCACTGCGGAAAACTACCGGGATAATCTAGGGGAAATACTGCTACAGGCCCGTCAGCACGGGACTCCGGTGCTGACCTCGACTCTCGTTGCCAATCTAAAGGACTTCTATCCGCTGCGCTCGGACTGCGATGGCGGGGATTTATCGCAAGAGCTGGACGGCCTAGTACGCCAAGGCCGACTACAGGAAGCCATAGACCTCTGCGAGGAAGCGCTCGATGAGGACCCCTATTGCGCCAGCATCCACTTTGAATTGGGCCGATTGCACTATAGGCGCGGGGAGTACAGCAAGGCCCACAAGGCCTTTGTCTACGCCCGCGACATGGACAGGCTACCTTTTCGCGCCCCCGCGGTATTCAATCAGATCATCCGCAAGCTGGCCGGCGCGGCCGAGGATCAAATCCTGTTGAGCGATGTGGAAAAAGTCTTTGCTGCCAACTCACCGCACGGCATTGTCGGAAACGAATTGATCACTGAGTACTTGCATCCAACTGTGCATGGGCATTACCTAATTGCCCGCTCTATGGTCGAGGATCTGGCGCAGAGTGCTGTCAGTGCAAACTGGGGAGAAGGCGATACAGGTAAGCTGAAAAACTATGAAGCCTATGCCCACCAACTCGGTTATTCGCTGTGGGACCGCGTCTTCTACCGCAATGACCTGATACTCTTCTTGCGCAATATGCCCTACCGAGAACCGCCGGCAGTATTGCGTCGCTACGTGGCCGAACTCATGGGCCGACAAATAGAGGATATTTCCCAATTCGAAGCGACTCAACGCAGGAACTTTGCGGAGCGAAAAGGGATGGTATTCCTCTTCCGAATGGTAGATTTTTTGCTGCCCGAGGATCGCAGGGCTATCGAGGAGGGGCTCAGCAACCTGACCAGTAGGGTTGAATCAGCGCAGCAGCACTAATTTGCGCTTCTCCAGCTAATTGCCTGCCCATAGATAGTAGAGCTACAAATCAGCGAAATACGCCCGCATCTTCTCCAGACCAATCCGAGCGACGTCCGCCGGGTCTTGCTCCCATAACCCCGGATTGAACAGCTCCAGCGACACAAACCCCTCGTATCCCTGCGCTTGCGCCAGCCGCTCGATTTCGCGCAATGGTCCGACTCCATCGCCCGGCATCACTCGGTCGGCGTCGCTTTGTTCGGCAAAAGGCTTGTCGCCTGGGGCATCGTTCCAGTGCCAGACCGCGACCTTGTCGCCAGGTACCTTGGCGATGCTCGCAACCGGGCCACCGCCTCGTAGAATGTGGAACGGGTCCATGATCAAACTGGCATCTGAATGATCGGCGTCGGTGGCAATCTGCCAGGCTTGGTCAATGGTGTACACGCTTTGCACAAAGCCTAAGTACTCCATCGCCGGCCGCACGCCGATTTCTCTACCGATCTCCAGTAACTCGCGATAATCAGCCCCGCCTCGGCTCAGATCGCAGGCATCCAGCGGCGGGCTGGCGACGATAAACTCGGCCCCCACCGCTACGGCCTGCGCCATCCGCCGCCGAACCTCCTCCAAGGCCTGCACTCGCTCCGCGCCCTCAGCCCCCAACCAGCCGTGGAGTGCAATGACCGTCGGCACTGCCAACCCGTAGTCGGCCAGTGCCTGCCGCACATCCGCGAGCGAACCGCCCCGCTGCTCGTGCGCGGTCAAGTCGTCGTTCCACAGCTCGATGCCCCGATAGCCGGTCTGTCCGGCAATGTGGATTTTCTCCATCAGCGACGCCGGGCGAATCGTCGATGTGTTGAGCGCGTATTGCACCGTCATGTTGCTTCCTTTCTCGTTAAGCTACACATAAAAAATTTCTTCCCTCTACTAATCCCAATTCACCCAACGCCTCCCGAATCAGCGCCCGCGCCCCCCGCGATGCCACGGCCGCCAAGAGGATCGGGCGGTCGTGGCGCGTCCACCACATCGGCAAGTCATCCGGCCCGATCACGGGCTTGCGCCGCAAGGTGCCGCCGATTTTCTTGGGCGCAATATCGACAAATACATCGGGAGCACGGCCTTCGCGCTCTAGGTGCTTGGCGAGCCGGCGACCAGTCTTGCCCGCACCCCAGACGACTAGTCCGTCCCGCTCTTGCAGCGGTCCAGCGCAAAGATAATGCGCTTTGGCGCGGAGGAAATTCTCCACTGAGTAACGGCCCTGCACGTGCGTGGCCCGCTGCGGATGCTCGCGCCAGTAGTGCAAGACTTCCGGCACCTTGGCAAAGCGCCGGCCCGCCGCCCGATAGCGCAACCATAGATCGTAGTCCTCCGGCCATCCCCGGTCTTGGTAGCCGCCCAAGGCCACCAACTCCTTGCGGCGCATCATGGCCGACGGATTGGCGATGGGACTCTCGACGAAAAACTCTCGTTCAATCGTCGCGCTATCCACCAAGCCGTTTAACCAAGCCTCGTACACCAACATCCCCTCCCCGGTCTCCGCGCGCGGAAAGAGTTCAACCAAACAACTCACGACACTTAAGCTAGGATCTCCTTCCAACCACGCGAGTTGTTTTTCCAAGCGCACCGGGTGCATCCGGTCGTCGGCGTCCATGCGCGCCACGTACGCGCCCCGACACAAGGCCAAGCCTCGGTTGGGAGCCTCGACAATGCCTCGGTGGTCGGACAGCAACACCCTGAAGCGGCGATCGCGGCGACTCCATTCCAACAGCATGTCGCCGCTGTCGTCCTCCGAGCCGTCATCTATGGCTACGACCTCGAAATCTCCGCAGCTTTGCGCTTGGATGCTCGCTAGCGTTTCCGCCAGCGTGGTGGCTGCATTGAACACGGGCAGTAGTATGGATACGCGAGGCGTTTTCATGGTCGCTAGCTGGTTGCGTTTTAAGAGTCACTAAGCATGAGAACTTGACATTCTTTCGCTCCATGCCCGATTTTTAATCCCTATATGGTACATCTCAAATCTCCCTTGGAAATCGACCGCATCCGCGCTAGTTGCCGCATCGCCGCCGAAGCCATGCTCCGCGTCGAAGAGGCCCTCGCACCCGGAGTCACCACCCTCCACCTCGACCAAATAGCCGACCGCTACATCCGCAACCAAGGAGCAGTCGCCAGTGCCTTGGGCTATCGCGGCTTTCCCCGCAGCATCTGCGTCTCGGTCAATGACGAAGTCGTCCACGGCATTCCCGGAGACCGCGTCCTGCAAGAAGGGGACATCCTCGCCGTTGACATCGCCGTTAAAAAGGAAGGCTTTCACGGCGACATGAACGTCACCATGAAAGTCGGCTGCGTGACCTCCAAGGCCCAACGCTTGCTCGACGCTACGCGCCAGAGCTTGGAGGAAGGGTTGGCCTTCTGCACGCCCGGGCGACGCCTCGGCGACATTGGCCACGCCATCCAAAGCTATGTCGAAGCGCACGGCTTTTCCATTGTGCGCACGTATTGCGGCCACGGCATTGGCCGCAACTTCCACGAGGAACCCCAATTGCTCCACTACGGCAAGGCTGGCACGGGTCGCCGCCTGCAAAACGGCATGGTCTTTACCATTGAGCCGATGGTCAACGAAGGCGCACACGACACGCGCGTACTCGACGACGACTGGACTGCCGTCACCACCGACGGCAAGCTCTCGGCCCAATACGAACACACCGTGGCCGTCACCCACGACGGGCCGGACGTGCTATCGCGCTTTGCCGATTTGCCGTACTGAACTTGCTCAGCGGCGGCATTTTCTTATCTTTTTAAGTTCATCTCACAAGGAGAACAGCATGGCAAGGCGGAAAAAAGTCCAATCCAACGGCGACGACGACAACGCTGAATTTCCGTTTGATCCCGGCACGCAGATCGAATTGGAAATGGAAGACACCTGCTGCGTCACTGGCGAGCCAGTTGAGTTCAGCTTTTGTCGCTTCCCCGACTACAAAAATGGCACGCTGATGGTCATGTCCAAAAGCGAGATGCTGGCGCACCTGCGCACTGGCGACTCCATCGCCAAATTCAAAGAAGTGCTGGTCCAGCGCCACGGCGAGGAAGTCTTAGCAGAGCACTACTCCAACTACTAAAACAACGCCCAATCACCTACATGCAAAGAAGGGATGGTCCGCATGGGACCATCCCTTCTTTTGCTATATGCCGACATCCTACGAGCGAGCCAACAAGATCTCGATATCCTCGCTGAATACCCCATGGGGATTGAGCCGGCCACTTTTGTCGCGCGGCACGCCTAGGTGCCTCTTGTACACGCGGCCTTGACGATCAAAAATAAAGGTGAGCGGCACGCCTACTTGCGCCAAATTTTCTTTGTAGAAGGCGCGGAGTAACTCGGCTTGGCCATCGTGAACCACCGGGTAGTTGATGGCCAGGCGCTCGACGAACTCGCCTATCAAGGGTAGGACGTGCTCGGGGGGACCTTGATCTAGGGAAATGCCAATGATCGCCACCTGTTCGGGATCGTACTCATTGCTCATCTCGACTAAGGCTGGAATCTCGTAGCGACACGGGCCGCACCACGTCGCCCAGAAGTTGACCAATACTACCTTGCCCTCGTAATCGCGCAAATCTACGCTCTGGCCCTGATAGTCGTTCCACCTAGCAGCCTGCGGGGGAAAGAGCTTGTCCCCTTGCGGCTCGGGGGAGCCGCAGCCCAACGCTAGAAGGGCCAACCCGCTCACAAGCCCTTTGATCGCCATTGCGCGCATAGTCACGTTCTGTACTTAACTGGAGTAGCCGAGGAGGGCACGGCTATTTGCCTTTTGGGCTGCAGCCGGATGGAGTGGGGGCCGATCTGTTCCTCAATACCGATCAGCAAATCGTCGCAGGGATCTACGCGGATGGTTTTTGAGCGCACCATCTTGTCCTGCTCGTCGCCGTTTTGGAGCTGGAGCCACAACTCGCAATCGCCCGTGTAGCGCTCGCACAGTTGGCGCAACCGCCTGAGCAGGGGGTCGCCCACTTTATGGTAGGGCAGCGACAAAGTGATTGACTCGGTCAGTTGCGCTCGCGCCGATTTGAGGGGCAGCGCGCTGTCGGCCTGTAAACTCAGGCGTCCGTTGCGCTCGCAAACGCGGCCCTCGACGAGGATGGTTTCGCCTTCCACGAGTAGCTGTTGGTGGCGGGCGAAGACTTCGGCGAAAAACGCGATATCGCCCGTGCTATTGAGGTCTTTGAGCGTGACAAAGGCAAAGGGATTGCCTCGGCGGTCAAAGAGTTTGCGCACCTCCTCGACTAGGCCGCCGACTCGTAGCCGCGCACCGTCGAGCTGCCCATCTATCTCGCTTAGGGGCCGCGCGAAATTTTTGAGGTCGCGGGCGTAGGGCTTGAGTGGATGGCTGGAGATATAGAGACCTAACAGGTCGCGTTCCTTGGCCAGCTTTTCGCGCTCGGACCACTCCTCGATCTGGGGCAGTTCCTGCACTATTAGTTCGGACGAGCCGCCACCGTCGAAGAGGCTGATCTGCCCCTTTTCACGGTCTTCCTGGGCCTTACCCGCAGCCTTTAATGCCAGCTCTAGCGCCTCCATTTTCTGTGCGCGATGGCCTTCCAGACCATCCAATGCTCCAGCAGCAATCAAACTCTCGACCACGCGCCGGTTGACTGCGCGCAAGTCGATGCACTCGCAGAACTCGAAGAGGGTCGTAAAAGGGCCTTCGGCAATCCGCGTATCGACTATACTCTGTGCCGCGCCCTCGCCGACGTTCTTGATCGCCGCCAATCCGTAGCGAATGCCCTCGTCCGTCGGCGTAAAATTGAGCGTACTCTGGTTGACGTCCGGCGGCAGGGCGGGAATGCCCATGCGGCGGCAGTCGTCGAGTAAGACGGTCAACCGGTCCGTATCTTTGCGCTCAAGGGTCAGGCTGGCGGCCATGTATTCTTGGGGATAATGGGTTTTGAGGTAAGCATTTTTGTACGCACCTTCGGCATAGCAGACCGAGTGCGACTTGTTGAAGGCGTAGCCGGCAAAAATTTCGATCTCGCCGAAGAGCTTGTTGGCCAATGTCTTTCCCACCCCGTTTGCAGTGCAGCCGCCGACGAAGTCCTTTTTGACCTTGGCCATTTCCTCGGGCTTTTTCTTGCCCATCGCCTTGCGCAAAATATCGGCTTGGCCGAGGGTGAAACCGGCCAGCTCTTGGGCGATGCGCATGACCTGCTCCTGATAGACCATAATCCCATAGGTCGGCTCCAAAATCGACTCCAACTTGGGGTGATCGTAAGCGACGGCCTCTTCGCCGCGCTTGCGGGCGATGAAGGTCGGGATATTGTCCATCGGCCCTGGGCGGTAGAGGGCATTCATGGCGATAATGTCTTCGATGGTGTCCGGCCTGAGCTTGATCAGGTATTCGCGCATTCCCGCGGACTCAAACTGGAAAACGCCGATCGTCTCGCCGCGGCCGAACAGGTCGAACGTGGCCCGATCGTCCCACGGAATGGCTTCCAGATCAAAGTCCGGCTCCTTGAGTCGAATCAGGCGCATGGCCTCCTCGACCAGCGAGAGCTCTTTCAAGCCCAAGATGTCCATCTTCAGCAAGCCGATGTCCATGCAGGTCTCGCCGACGAACTGGGTAGTTATAGTCCCGTTTTTGGGGGAGCGATAGAGCGGCACGTAGTTGGTCAGTTCGCCGGGAGCGATGATGACCGCGCAGGCGTGGACCGAGGCGTGGCGTGCCATGCCCTCCAGCTTGCGGGCGTACTCGATCAGCTTGCCTTCGTTGCCGGGTGCTTGGGCCACCTGTTGTAGCTCGGGCACCCGCTCGATGGCCTTTTCGAGGGTAATTTTCAGTTCGGTCGGCACCTGCTTGGCGATGCGATCCACCTCGCCAAAGGACATGCCCAAAACCCGCCCGACATCGCGCACCACCGCTTTGGCCCCCATAGTCCCAAACGTGATGACTTGGGAGACGTTGTCCTTGCCGTACTTATCCACCACATAGCGCAGCACTTCGTCGCGCCGGGTGTCGTCAAAATCGACGTCGATATCGGGTGGCTCAATGCGTTCGGGATTGAGGAATCGCTCGAAGATCAGGTCGTACTTGATCGGATCTACATTGGTAATGCCGAGACAATACGAGGCCAAGCAGCCAGCGGCCGAGCCGCGCCCCGGCCCCACGGAAATGCCCTGATTACGAGCGTAGTTGACAAGGTCCCAGACGATGAGGAAGTAGCCGGAAAAATCCTGGCTGGTGATGACGTTTAGCTCGTAGTCGAGTCGCTCCTGCACGGCCGGATCAACAGAACCGTAGCGCCGTTCCAAACCCTCCTGCGCCAGTTGGGTCAGGTAGTCGTCGCTGGAAGCGTAGCCAGTCGGGATCGGAAAGTCCGGCATATAAGTTTTTCCGAACTCGATCTCGACGTTGCACTTGTCGGCAATCTCGAGAGTGCGCTCCAGCGCGTCTGGCAAATCCGCAAATAGCGAGCGCATCTCTTCGGGGCTCTTCATATAGAGGCCGTCGGGATAGCAAAGGCGATTTTTCTCGTCAACCGTCTTGTTGGTTTGGATGCAGATGAGGGCGTCGTGGGCGTCGTGGTCGGTGGCGCTCAGGAAGTGGAAGTCATTGGTGGCCACCAGCGGCACGCCCAGCTTGCGGTGCAGCTTGAGCAGGCCGTCGTTCACCTTGGCTTCAGGGTCGATGTCGTGGCGCTGGATCTCCAAGTAGTAGTCGTCGCCGAAGATGTCCATAAACTCGCGGACGACCTTTTCGGCTGCGGCCAGCCCCTCGCGTTGGATCAGGTGCGGAATCTCGCCGCCGATGCAGGCCGACGTGCAAATCAAGCCCTCGGCGTGTTCGCGCAAAAGCTCCTTGTCTATGCGGGGATTGTAGTAGTAACCTTCGAGATAGCCCTTGGAGACGAGCTTGGTCAGATTGCGGTAGCCGGTGGCGTCTTTGGCCAGCAAGACCAGGTGGTTGGAGGCGTGGGTTAGGCCGCGAGCGGCTTGGCGCGCGTGGCGGCTATCAATCGCCACATAAACTTCGCAGCCGATGATGGGCTTAATGCCGGCGTCTTGGCAGGCCTTGTAGTGCTCAATGACGCCGAAGAGGTTGCCGTGATCTGTGATAGCCAAGGCCGGCATGCCCTGCTCGGCCGCCAACTCGGCCATCTCGCCGACCCGGCACCCTCCATCGAGCAGACTGTATTCGCTGTGACCGTGTAAATGGACGAAATCAGCCGAAGCCATGATCACCTCCGCTACCTGTATGCGCTAGTAAAAAATCTTTGAACTTAGAGAATGCGGCCGAACAACGGGCCAGACTGCCTAGGGAAGAACATCGCCTCGGGTGAAGCATAGCCAATTCAAAAAGGGCTGTCAATGTCCCACAGAAGAGGTCATTTTTGTAACATTTTATTATTGTTTTATTTACACAAAGAGAATTTGTTATACACCGTTGACAAAACAGACCACACCCGCCTACACTGCGAGCTTGTCGCTAGCAATAGACCAGTCTATCTTTAATTTTTTACCGAGGAGCTAATCTAATGATCGACCAAGAATTGTTGGCAATTCTCGCCTGCCCCGAGACTAAAGAGCCGGTCGCGCTCGCCGAGGAAGACCTCATTGCCGAACTCAACAGCCGTATTGCACGCGGGGAAGTCAAGAATCGGGCCGGTAAAACCGTAGAGGGCGAGATCGACGGCGGCCTAGTGCGCGCAGATGGCGCGTACCTCTATCCGATCCAAGACGAAATCCCCATCCTGCTTCTCGACGAGGCCATTCCGCTCCGCTAGCGCCCGCACAAAAAAAGGGACTGTGAGCTTATACAGTCCCTTTGTCAACTTACATTATGGTGCCGAAGCGGGGATTCGAACCCCGACGCCGTAAGGCACTGCCCCCTCAAGACAGCGTGTCTACCAATTTCACCACTTCGGCAAAAACTAGTTTGGCCTGCTACTGAGCCTCGGCCGGCGGCTCCTCAGCAGTCGAGGTCTCAGCGGCCTCTTCCTGCTCGCCCAGCAGGTGCTCTGCTTCCGGGATGGCGGGCATCGCTGGTGCCTGTTCCTCGGCCATCGTCCGTTGCGTTGCCGTCGTCGGAGTGGTCTCGGCCGTCTGAAAGGCCACCGACTGCACCAAACAGCTAAGCATAAAGGCCGTGGCCAAAACAGTCGTGGCCTTGGTCAGAAACGTAGCTGCGGTACGGCCGCCCAATACCGAGGAAGAGGCTAAGCCACCGCCGATCGATCCAGCCAAGCCGCCCCCTTTGCCCGCCTGCAAGAGCACGGTCACCACTAGGAGCACACAAATCAGCACGTGAAAAATCGTAAATAAAATTTCAAACATAATCTTTCTCTAAATTCCTAATTCCTAATTGAAATAAATTTAAGGTTAAAGGGCGGCCTTCACAATAGCGGCAAACTGCCCGGCGTCCAACGCGGCACCACCGATCAAGCCTCCGTCGATATTGTCTTGGGCAAAAAGTTCGGCGGCGTTTTCGGGTTTGACGCTGCCGCCGTACTGGATGCGCACCTCGTCGGCGGCTGCTTTGCCCAAGTGCCCAGCGAGGAAATAGCGGATCATCGCATGCACCTCTTCGGCTTGCGCGGCCGTCGCCGTCACGCCGGTGCCAATCGCCCAAACCGGCTCGTACGCCCACACTACCGCGCTAACTGCACCCGCCTCAATCCCGGCTATAGCACCGCTTACTTGGCCGAGGACGACCTCTTCAATTCGGCCAGCTTCGCGCTCTTGCAGGGTCTCGCCGACGCAGACGATTGGACACAGGCCAGCTTGGAGGGAGCAGGCTAGCTTGCGGTTGACCAGCGAGTCGTCCTCGCCGCAAAACTGCCTTCGCTCGGAATGCCCTAGCAACACGTAAGAGCAACCAGCCGCCAAGAGCATGTCGGAGGATATTTCCCCGGTGAAAGCGCCCTGCCGCTCCCAGTGCATGTTCTGGGCCCCTAGCTCAATGGCGCTGTCGGCAAGGACCGCGCGCACGGTTTCCAAGCAGGTGAACGGCGGACAGACTACGACTTCTACGTCGAGTCCCGCGACGAGCGGCTTGATCCCTTCGACCAACTCGACAGCTTCAGCAGCAGTCTTGTGCATCTTCCAGTTGCCAGCGACAATGGGTCGGCGCATCTCAGCTTTCCTCGTCATCCAAGACCGCCACCCCAGGCAAGACCCGCCCGCTCATGCACTCCAGCGAAGCCCCACCCCCAGTGGAAATATGAGTCATCGCTTGGGCCAACCCGGCTTGGGCTACAGCCGCGGCCGTATCCCCCCCGCCAATAATGCTCACGGCACCCTCGCGGGTGGCGGCAGCTAGGGCTTGGACGGTCTGTTGGGTACCTTGGGCAAAGGGCACCATCTCGCACACTCCAAGTGGGCCGTTCCACACAATAGTACCTCCCCGGGCGATCTGGTCGGCGTAGTGCTGCCGGGTCTGGGGGCCGATGTCCATGCCCTGCCAACCGCGTGGTATGGCGTCGCGGGCGACCACTTGCACTTGGGCGTCGGCAGCAAAGCGGTCGGCGACCACGCAATCTGCGGGAAGTTGAAGGTCTAATCCTTCATCTTCTACTCGAGTCAATAGCTGCCGGGCCGTATCTAGGCGGTTCTCTTCGAGCAGCGAATCCCCGATTTCTAAACCCATAGCCTTGAAAAAGGTATAGGCCATGCCGCCGCCGATGAGCAGGGCATCCACTCGGTCGAGCAAGTGCTCAATCAGCTCGATCTTGCCCGAGATCTTAGCCCCGCCCAAAACGGCAATAAACGGCCGCTGCGGACGGCGTAGGGCCTCGTCGAGATAGGAGATTTCCTGCTCCATCAACAGGCCGCTGACCCCCGCGCCCATACAGCGCGGCACCCCCTCAGTCGAGGCATGCGCCCGGTGCGCTGCCCCGAAGGCGTCGTTGACGTACGCATCGCCCAACTCGGCCAATTGCCGGGCAAAAGTCTGCTCGTTCTGCTCTTCTTCTGGATGGAAGCGCACGTTCTCTAAGAGCAGAACCTGCCCCGGCTGCAAGGCAGCGGCTTGGGCTGCAACTTCGGCACCCACGCAGTCTGGAGCCATGCCCACCGCACGGCCCAACAACTGGCTCAGACGCTCGGCTACTGGGGCCAGCGACAGCGTGGGTATTCGCTGGCCGCGGGGGCGGCCCAAGTGCGACATCAGGATGACGGACGCACCCTGCGCCAACAAGTGCTCTATCGTTGGCAGAGCTGCGCGAATCCGCGTGTCATCAACGATCCGGCCGTCCTCGTCGTCGAGCGGCACGTTGAAGTCCACTCGCACGAGGATCCGCTTGCCAGCCACATCGAGGTCCCTGATGGTGCGCTTAGCCATGCTATCAACCGAAAAATACCGTAGCTAGGTCGTATAGCTCTTGGTCAACTACCTTGAGCTGATTGACTGCATCGGCGAGTGGAATCGCCACGATTTCATTGCCTTGCAGACTCACCATCTTGCCGAAATCGCCGGCGTGCACCAAGTCGATAGCGGCAATGCCAAAGCGCGTGCCCAAGACGCGGTCGAAGGCCGTGGGCGTCCCCCCGCGCTGCAAGTGCCCGAGCACCGTAACTCGCGTCTCGTAACTCGTTGCCTCCTCAACCGCGTTGGCGACGAGCTGGCCGATTCCACCCAGCTTGACGTGGCCGAACTCGTCGAGGGCCCCTTCGGAGACCACGCATTCGTTCTCCTTGCCTTCCGCTGAGATCTGTGCCCCCTCGGCCACGACCACGATCGAAAAGTCCTTGCCGCGCTCGTGTCGCTTGCGGATGGTGCTGACGATTTCCTCAATGGTGTATTTCTGCTCGGGAATGAGGATCATATCCGCGCCACCAGCCAAACCAGCGTACAGGGCAATCCAACCGCTGTGCCGCCCCATGACCTCGATGACCATCACTCGGTTATGCGATTCGGCTGTGGTGTGAATTCGGTCGATGGCCTCGGTGACGATATTGACCGCAGTGTCAAAACCAAACGTGTAGTCCGTGCCATTCAGGTCGTTGTCAATCGTCTTGGGCACGCCTATGACCGGCACGCCCATGCTCGTCAGCTTGTTGGCCACCCCGAGTGTGTCCTCGCCGCCGATGGCCACGAGCGCATCTAACTTCATTCGCCGCATGTTATCGACGACGCTTTCGCCGCCGTCTTCCTCTTTGAACGGGTTGGTGCGCGATGTGCCGAGGATGGTACCGCCCTTGGGCAAAATGCCGGAAATTTCCTCCAGTCCCAACGGCTCCCAGTCGCACTCCATCATTCCTTTCCATCCCTTGAGAATGCCGCGAAAGCGATATCGGTACGCAGTAATACCCTTGCGCACCACAGCGCGAATGACGGCATTGAGACCCGGACAGTCGCCTCCTCCGGTCAATATGCCGATCGTCTTTTCGGCCATATACGGACTCCTTGGCTCGCGGCCAACTTTGGTACAGTTTGAATTATGGGGGGGTTCCAAAAGCGCCTAAATGTAGGAATTTGTTAGAATTAGGTCAATAGATCGCCCGCGCCCGAGCGCGCCAAGACAACGGCCCACAGGCGGTCGCCCCTCACGGCTTGGGCACAAGCAGCCATGGTCTCCCCGGTCGTCCACACGTCATCTACTATCCCGATCCGAACGCTTGTAGGCAGCGCGGCCACGGGAGCAAAGGCACCGCGAAGATTGGCGCGTCGTTCCTCTGCCGACAAAAGGGCTTGCTGCCGCGTATTTTTCCGCCGACGCACGACTCCGTGGTACACGGGCACGCCGAGCACGGCCCCCAACCCAGCGGCGATTTCCTCGCTCTGATTGAACCCGCGCTCCCGCAGCCGAGCCGGGTGCAAGGGCACGGGCAACAAGCAGTCCAACGGAGCGAGTTCCTCAGCCAAGCACTGTCCCATGCGCTCTCCCAATGCCCGCCCTAGCCGAACTTGGTTGCGAAATTTAAGCGCGTAAATGGCCTGTTGCAGCGCACCGGTGAAAGGCCCTAGGGCGACGACCTTTTCAAAGGCACGTCCTCCTTCTTCGACCCGAGAATGTGGACGACGCGGCACAATCTCCGCCCAGCACGACCCGCACAGCAACTCGGCAGCCTCGATGTCCGCTTCGCAAACCGCGCAGTGCGGCGGATAGGCAAAGTCCAACAGGGCATTACCCCACTTCTGTAGTGTTTCCATTTCGCCCACTTCTCGTTACCCAAAGACCACGTCATCGGTGCGCTGTAGTGGTTGCGTACAACTAAAGAAAAAAACGTGCCAACCCAACGCGTCGCTCGTTCCCTTGTGGACTTGCCATAATTCACTCCTTTCTCGTATTTCCGATAACTCCGTTATACAACTCACACTCCGAACAAAGGATCAATCATGCCCCTGCTGTACGCGCTATTCTTTCTCGCCTTGGCCCAGGCCCTTCCCGCCGAGTACAACCTACTCCACGGCCCGGACCCTCAAGACCCCATGGCGGCCCACATCTACCAATTAGACAACGGCCTGACAGTCTATTTGACCCAGAACACACAAGAGCCGCGCTTCTACGCCGAAATCGCCGTCCGCGCCGGTTCCAAGCACGACCCCCAAGACGCCACCGGAATTGCCCATTACCTAGAGCACATGCTCTTCAAGGGCAGCCAGAAAATCGGCACCCTCGACTACGAAAAGGAGCAGGTCCACCTCGACCGCATCGAGGCGCTCTACGAGCAGCACTTTGCCGAGACCGACCCGGAAAAAAGGGCCGCAATTTACGCCCAGATCAACGCCGAAAACCAACTCGCCGCGGCCTACGCCATCCCCAATGAACTCGACCGCCTCTACACCGCGATGGGCGAGCGCGGCCTAAATGCGCACACTTGGGTCGAGGAAACCGTCTATAAAGTGGAACTGCCGGCCAATCGCCTAGCGCAATGGGCCAAGGTCGAGGCCGAGCGCTTCCACGAGCCCGTCTTCCGCCTTTTCCAAACTGAGCTAGAGACCGTCTATGAGGAAAAAAACCGCTCCCTCGACAACAAGCGCCGCGTCATCCACAAAGCCGTGCAGGAGCAGTTCTACAAGATCCATCCCTATCGCATCACCACGCTAGGCACAGTAGAACACCTAAAAAATCCCTCGCTAGAGCGCATGTACGAGTTCTATCACACGTACTACGTGCCCAACAACATGGCCATTTTCATCTCCGGCGACATCGACATCGACGAGACCATCCAGCTCATCGACCGCGAATTTTCTCTCTGGGAGCGCAGGGAACTGCCCCAATTTCCCGATTACAAAGAGCCTGTGATCGACGAAGTGGAACGGACCGAGGTCAATTATCCCGGCGAGGAATACGTGCTTTTGGCTTTTCGCACCGCTGAGCGCTCGCACGAGGACGCCGAGACGCTGGGAATCCTCGACATGATCCTCGACAACGCCACGGCCGGGCTGATCAACCTCAACCTCAATCAGCAGCAGAAGGTGCGCGAGGCCGGCTCCTATCCCTATCTACTCAACGACTACGGTGCCCAGTACTTGTGGGGCATCCCCAAACAGGACCAAACCCTTGAGGAAGTCGAGGTCCTACTCTTGGAGCAGATCGACCTAATTAAGCAAGGGCAATTCGACGATTGGATCATCCCGGCCATTGTCAACGACTTCAAGAAGAGCGTAAAGCAGGGGCTGGAAAACAACAGCTCTCGCGTCAGTTCCATGCGCGATGCGTATATCGGGTTTGAGGAATGGAGCCACGCGGTGCGCACCCTCGACCGCATGGCCGAGATCGAAAAGCACGACATCGTCGAAGCCGCCAATAAGTACTTCAACGGCGCATACATCGCTGGCTACCGCCGCGACGGCGAGCAGGACATACCCGAGATCGCCAAGCCGCCCATCGACAAAATCGACATCGACGCCTCGCGCCAATCGGCCTTTTTCGCCGAGGTCATGGCCATGCCCTTTGAGGAAATCGAGCCAGCGTACCTCGTGCCCGAGCGCGACTTCACCACCCGCGAACTGGCAGGCGGCAGCAAGCTCTACTACGCCCTCAACCCGCTCAACGACCTCTTTGAATTCTCCATCGCCATCGACCTCGGCTCCCTAACCGAAAAGCGCCTGCCCGTGGCCCGCGAACTGCTCGACAAGTCGGGCACCCCGCGCTTTACCGCCGAAGAGTTGAAAAAGGAGTGGTACAAACTAGGCACCGACTTTAGGATGAGCGTAGGCGACCAAGAGACCACGATTTCCATCTCGGGTCTCGACGAAAACTTTGCCGCGTCGCTGGCCTTATTGTCTGAGTTAATGCACGGCCCGACTACCGACGACGCCACGCTCGCCGAGCTTCAGTCTATCATCATCGCTCGGCGCGACGACGCGCTCAAGGATCACCGCACCATCCACGAAGCCCTCTACCGCTATCATCGCTTAGGCGACATGGCGTACTACCGCCGGGTCCCCTCCAACGAGGAAGTTCGCGCTCTGGGGCGTCAAGAACTTATCGACCTACTCAGCGGCCTGCTTTCCTACCGCCAAACCCTAAGCTACACCGGATCGCAAACCATCGAAGCCATCCAAGCCATCCTCACCCAACACTACTCGCTGCCTGAGTCGCCGGTCGAGCCACCGCCCTATCAGGTGCTAGAGTTTACCCAGCCCGAAAAAACCCAGATCTACTTCTTCGACAAGGAAATGGCCCAAGCCCTAGTGAGGATCGAATACGTGGATGCGCCCTACCAAGCGGCGCTCGAGCCAGCAGTCGAGCTGTTCAACGACTACTTCTACGGCGGCATGGCCGGCATCGTATTCCAAGAAATTCGCGAAGCGCGCGCCTTGGCTTACTCGGTGGGTGCTCTCTACTTCAACGGCCGCGACAAAGCCGACTACAACTACATGGTCGGCGGCATGGGCACGCAAGCTGACAAGACGCCCGAAGCGGTTGCGGCCTTCGCCGGCCTGCTCGACGACATCCCCTCCTCACCCGAGCGCTTTGCCGCTGCCCAACTTTCAGTGCTCAACAAGTACCGCACTGAGCGCCTCGGCTTCCGCTCGGTGCTGGGGACTGTGCGCGGCTGGGAGCGCAAGGGGCTGACCGGCGACCCGCGCGCTTGGCGCTTTGAACAAATCCAAGCCAGCGGCCTCGACGAAGTGCTCGAATTCTACCGCCAACACGTCCAAGGACGCCCCAAGCTGATTTCGATCACCGGCGACAAGAGCAAAATGGACTTAGAGGCTCTAGCAGGGCAGGGCGAGATCGTCGAACTGGGCTTGGAGGACCTGTTCGCCTTCTGAGTTCTATTGACAAAGCCCCCCCCACCGTCTAGCTTTTAGACAGGTTTTGGCGGCGTAGCTCAGTTGGTTAGAGCAGTGGAATCATAATCCATGGGTCGGGGGTTCGAGTCCCTTCGCCGCTACCATATTTCCCGCCGCTAACTTTGGCGGTTTGTCGTTTAACACAAGCCCCCGGGGTCTCCTCCTCGGGGGCTTGTCATATCTGGCTTTTTCAAGCACCTGCATGGCCCCACACTGAAGCTGCCGCATCGGGCAGCAACCGCCTCTGCAGTCTGCTTGGCGCACACCCCGGTCTCAGCCCGTTATCTCCGACAGTTCAACCTGCCGCCCTTCCTTCCCCGCCAACTCCGCCGCCACCAGAATCTGAACGCATTCCCTGCCGTCATACATCGTGATCGGCATCTCCTCCCCGTTGGCCAGGGCGTCGAAGAATTTGCCGAACACGCTGTATCCCGGTGGGACAAAGCTGCGGTGAAATTCTGACAAGGGGTGCCAAGCTTCGGTTTCCCTTGTGTAGAGCATCAGCGTGGCCGGGTCACCAAAATCCAGCTTGGTGGAGGGATGGTCGCCCCTGACCTGCACCAACGCGCCTTTGTGACCGTAGATCTCGGTGGCTAGGGGAGCCCGAGTTTCCGTCTCGCTCGTATGGAGCGTTACGATTGGACCATTGGCGTAGCGGAAGACGGCGGCATTGTTGTCCTCGACCGGGAGTCCTTTGACGCTCGAGACGCCTAGGGAAACGACGCTCTCGGGCATGCCGAACATCCACTGCATCCAGAAAGCGGAGTGGGAACCAGCGTGGTAAAGCGAGCTACGGCCTTCCGCATCCGCGTCGAACCATGGATCGGCGGGGTCGTTCTGGATTCTCTGTGCAGCGAAATCTTGGGCGCTGTACTTGTCGTGCCCGTGGCGCCGCCGCACCTGCGCGATGGGTCCGAGCACACCGGAATCGACGATTTCCTTCATGCGCTCATGTGCAGGGGAGAAGCGCAGGTTGTGGACGGGCATGACTTGGACGCCCGCTTTCTCAGCCGCGGCGATCGCTTCGTCCGCCTGCTCGGGGGTGCGGGTGAACGGCTTCTCGACCATGCAGTGTTTGCCCGCTTCGGCGGCGCGGATGATGTGTTCACCGTGAAGCTGGGTTTCCGAGGCAATGCCGACGGCATCGATGTCATCGCGGGCGAGAAGCTCATCCAGATCGGGGATGAATTCGACGCCGAAGTGATCGGCCGCGGCTTGGCCGCGCTTGGCGTCGGCGTCCCAGATTGCGATGAGATCAACGCTGTCGTGTTTCTGCGCAGCGTTGCAGATGCCGTGCGCGTGACCGAACCAAAAGGAGAGCTGGGCGAATCGAATATTTGGCATGGTTGCTCCTTGTCTCTATCGGGCGCTACCCCGACCAGGGCGGCCGGCCGGGCGTCAACTGGCAGAGGAACTCATCTACGGGCAGGCACAGGACACCGTCAATCCGCAGGCGTTCGGCACCGCGGTACAGGTAGATTGGCTCCCCCCCAGGGTAGTCTTTGCAGAACGCACGCAGGCCCTTCAAGTCAGAGCCGCGTACGGAAGCTGTGTTCTTGACTTCAAAGGCCCACAGACCCTTCTCGCCGTAGATGATGAAATCGACCTCGGTTCCAGAGGGTGTTCGCCAGAAGTACAGTCTGTGCTCTGCCGGGGTCAGCTCGACCCACGCCCGCAGGTGTTGCGCTACCAACCCCTCCAGAGCGCTGCCGTCGATCTCCTCCGGCCGATCGAGAGGGCCGGTGGGGCGCAGGGACCGGAATACCCCAGTGTCGAACAGGTATAGCTTTGGCTTGGCTGTAACCTGACGGCCAGCACGCCGCCGGAACACCGACAGGCGAAAGGCGAGCAGCAGGTCCTCCAGAATTTCGACGTATCCCTCAGCGGTTTTCCTTCCCACGGCGCATTCTCGTGCCAAGTTGCTGATATTCAGCACCCCACCGTGGGCGAAGGAGACCGTCTCGAGAAAGCGCGAGAAGTGCCCGATGTTGCGCACCAGCCCTTCAGCTTGGACCTCCTCACCCAAGTACAGGGAGGCGTATGCCCGCAGTGCATCCGGACCGTCAGGCGAGCCCCATACCAAGGGCAACATCCCATCTCGCAGGGCGCGCTGGAGGTCGAAAGCCTCGCCGAGCTCGGCCGCCATGAAGGGATGCATGGTACGCAATACGGCTCGGCCGGCGAGCAGATCAACTCCCGTCCTTCTGAGCTTGCGTGCGCTCGAGCCAGTCAGCGCAAATACTGTCTCTGTTGAGTCGATAAGACTGTGGACAACATCGAGCAGCTCTGGAGCTTTCTGCACCTCGTCAACTACGACCATTTGGCCTTCGCTACCTAGGACCAAGTCTCGCAGCCGCTCGGGGCGTGCCAGGAATGCCCGGTGGACGTCGGGCTGGAGCATATCTATCCATAGCGCCTCGGGGAATCGCTGGCGAAGCCAAGTCGACTTGCCGGTTCCGCGGGGGCCAAAAAGAAAAAAGCTGCCCGCCGGTTCCTTGAAAAATCTTCCAATGATCTCCATTTTTAGTCCAAAATTGGAGTTATTATCTCCAAATTAAGGCCATTTGGACTGCTTGGCAAACCGATCTATAGTAGTAGATCATACTCTCAATCGAAGAGAATAGTGTCAGGTTTGTCTCCAAGACCTTGTAATTTATACATTCAGACCCATGATTGACGAACTGGCACAGACCTACGCGCACTATGTGGCCTTGCGGCGCGAACTCTCGCTGTGGGTCGAGCAGAGCATTCGCCGCGACGGGCCGGACCGAAACCAAGGCGGCGAGGACGAGGCTAATTTCGCGCTGGCCTTCTTTCCGCATTATCTGGTCAGCGGCGACGAGCGGATCACAGTGCGATTTCGCTCGCTGGCCAACGACCTCAAGGCCTGGGTTAGAGCCGAGTGCCTGCACGGGTACGAATCCGAGGCCGAGGCCCACCACGGCACCGAGCCCTTTTTGTTGTTTCTGCCCCGCTATCTCGGACTCTTTCCCGACGACAGAGAAGCCGCCGCCCTGCTCGACGACGCAGCGCACCACATCGGCAACTGGATCAAGGGGGTGCCCGCTTGGTACGACTGGACGCGCGATGTCTTTTTGAGCTATTGGATCGGCACGCGGACCGTCGGCGGGGTGCACGGCGATCGCGAGTTGGCCGAGCACTTCCGCTTTTTGCACATTGCGCTGGCCGCCTATCGCGTCACGGGCGAGGCGCGCTACCGCGACTGGGCACTGCGCTATGGGCGCAAGCGGGCCGAGCGGTTGCTGGCGGCGGACAAACGGATGCCCGTGTTATGGGATCTGGACGGGCGTGGATTGCAGCCGGGGGATTTGCAGACCCGCGCAGAGCGGGCCATGGCCGGCGACAACCACCACATCGCCGGCGACCCGCTCGCTGGCATCGAAAATCTGCTGGCGTCGGGCGCGGTTTACGCGCTGGGCGATCTCTTTTTGCTGGAGGGCGACGCGATTTTTCGCCGCGCGGCCAAGAGAATCGTCGAGCCGCTAATCGGCGAATTGCTCGATCCCCACGCCGACCCGGCCGCGGCCGCGCGCTCCTACTATCGCCGCACCTTCGCCGATTCTTCGCTGGACGACGCGATGTGCGCGGTGCTGGCGCGACAACCCGCCGAGTCGGAGACACCGTGGGCGATGGTCTTTCCCCAAGAGCGAAAGCGTCGCGAGCCGGGGGTAGGCAAGCGCAGCGACATGATCTACTGGGGCCACTGGGCAGAAGATGGCTCGGTGCAGCCGACGCGCGAGCCGAGCACCGCGGCGTTGGCGTTGGGGTATCAATTGACGGGCGAATGGACCATGGCCCGGCGGGCGCTGGGGGCGGCGGCGGCCAAATTCGCCATGGCGCGGCGGGTGTTGCGCGGCGGGCGCGAACACGCCGATATGGGCGGGGCGATTTGCTCAGTGGCCGCAGGACACGGGCGCAATTGGGGCTGCGGAGCAGTGACGGGCTGCTACGGACCGTTGTTGATGGGCACGCGCGAGATACAGGGCGCGGTGGTGCCGCTGGTCGAGTGGGCCGAAGGCCATTTGCCCGAGCAGATCCTGGCGCTTTTGCAACCGCCGGTTGGTGGGCCGGGCACAGCGCTGTTTTACAATGGGGGCGAGGAGCGGCAGGCACTGGAGTGGCGCATGGCAGGGGCGGCCGATTGGCAGCGTGTTGAGCTGGCTCCGAGCGAGGTGCGGGAATACCCACTGGAGACAAAAGGCGTGAGGTGAGGGACGCCATGACCCGACGCGATGCTGTGTGGATTTTTTCCTTCCTGATCTCAGGCGCTCTCGGTCTCGCCTGTTATGTCCAGTTCTTTGACCGGGCCTTTCCCGTTGCTTCACTTAACTTTCGCGTAGACCGCGCACAGGCTTATCAGACTGCCGAAGCATATCTCCACCGCCTCGGCTACGACCTCACCGAATACGAGAGCGCTCAAGTCTTCTCCCATGCCAGCCTGCCTCAGATCTTCCTCGAACGCACCTTGGGCTTGGCCGAGGCCAACCGCCTCGTGCGGGAGTGGGTCTCGGTGTGGTATTGGAACATCCGCTATTTCAAACCGCTGCAGAAGGAAGAACTTCGCGTCCGCATCGATCCCGGCGGGCGCATCGTAGGGTTTACTCACAGCACCCTCGAGTCCGACGAAGGCACCAGCCTCTCAGAAGAGGATGCCCGGCACATCGCCGAGGCCTTCCTCACCAATGTTCAGGGTTTTTCACTCGACGCCTACGAACCCATCGAGGCCTCCAGCATCGACCGCCCCAAGCGGAGGGACCACACCTTTACCTACCGCAAGAGGGACTTCGTCGTCGGCGATGATGGACACTACCGCCTGTACGTCACAGTCCAAGGGGACCGGGTGGGTAGCTTCTCCGAATACCTCAAGGTCCCCGAGACCTTCTCGCGCGACTACCGCGAGATCCGCACTCGCGCCGGTCTGCTCACCAAGGTCGCCGGAGGATTTGCCCTCGCCCTGGCCATTGCCATGATCGTCGTCCTAGTGCGCAAGTATCGCCAGCGCACACTCACATGGCGCGTCGCCGTATCCATCGGCATCCTCGTGGGAGCCGTCTCCTTGCTCGGATCCATCAATGGCTATCCGCTCAGTCTGTTCGGATACGACACCATGCAGTCCTATGTCTCCTTCATTCTCAACTTCATCTTCACAGGTCTCCTCGGTGCCGCTGTCATGGCCCTCATCGTCGCCGTGTGCGGCGCGGCAGGCGGCACCATCGCGCAGGACGTAAGAGACTGGAGCAACCCCCTAGAGCGAGTTTCCTTGCGGCACTGGCGATCGGCGAGCTTTGCACGCGTCACCCTTGTCGGTTATGGCCTAGCATTTGCCCACTTGGGTTACGTCACCCTCTTCTACATTCTGGGCAACGACTACCTCGGGGTCTGGTCGCCTGCCGCCATGACCCAATACAGCAATGCCTACAGCACGTACCTGCCTTGGATATATCCCCTTCTGACAGGGCTCGTGGCGGCCACCATGGAGGAGTTCCTCTTCCGGCTGGTGGCCATCTCCCTCCTCCTGCGCTGGTTTAAGAGAAGCTGGTTGGCCCTTCTCGTTTCTGCCGCGGTGTGGGCCTTCCTCCACGCCGACTATCCGCAGGAACCGATCTACATTCGAGGCTTGGAACTGACCATCGTGGGAATCCTCTTCGGCATAGTCTTCCTGCGCTTCGGTGTCTGGGCGACCATCATCTCCCACTACGTGTACAATTGCTTTCTCGGCGTCTATCCTATGGTGCAGTCCGACAGCCTCTACTTCAAGATCTCGGGCATCCTCGCTGTCGCCATCATCTCCATCCCGGCCCTTCCCGCCATCTGGAGCGTCGTCCGCGGCCGCTACGAGGACGCGCCCCTTGAACCCACTCCAGAGGCACCAAAGGCCGCACCCCCGCCATCTGCCCTTCCCGCGGAGCCGCCCGAGCCTCCGATCGAACGCAAGAGGCCCTCTGACTACCTCATCTCCGGCAAGGGTCTCCTCGTCTTTGGCATCCTCGGTCTGTTGGGCTGGTCCGCATACTTTGCTTGCGAACCGCGGAATTTCGCTGAATACGCACGCGATAAGGTCCCCACCCGTGCGCAGGCCATCGAGATTGCCGAAGGGATTCGGGGACAGCTCGGACTCGACCTCGAAGACTATCGTCGCACCACCTCATTCTCGAGCAGTCTCGGTTCCAACCACTTTACACACCTGCTGCGAAACGTCGATGTAGCGCGGGCGGACACGCTCGCGGCGGAACACACGGGCTCGTGGCGCTGGAGTGTGCGATGGTTCAAGCCTCTCGAAAAAGAGGAACTCACCATTAGCGTCGACGGCCACGGCGACCTCTCCTACATCTCGCATGCGGTGCCCGAGGGCCAAGAGGGTGCAGAGCTCACCATCGAGGAGGCGCAGGAAGTGGCCGAGACCTTCCTACGCCAACACCTGAACCGGGATGTAGCCGATACGACGCTCTACAAGCGTCTCAAAGCGCGGTCCTTCAAGCGGGAAAACCGGATGGACCACAGCTTTGTGTGGGAACGCATGGACGTCAAGGTGGAAGAGGGCGAGTTTCGCATTCTCGCCTCTGTACAGGGCGACCGGATCGGCTATGCGTACAAGGCCTACAAGGCACCCGAGGAATTTTTGCGCAAACTGGGAGAGAAGACTGCAAAGAGCACCATTGTCTCCACCCTCCCCACCATCGCCGTCATTGTCACCCTCGTCCTAGCCGTCATTCACCTACTACGCGCCTACCGGAACGGACTGATCGAGTGGCGATTGCCCATCGGCGTCGGCATCCTCTATGGCCTGTGTTTCCTACTCGAGGATCTCAACGAACTGCCCACATTCTACCGAGGTTATGACACCAGTGAGGTCATGGGTACCTTCCTCCTTGGCGAGCTTGTCAGTGTCGTTTTGGGCCTCGCTGGTGCGGTCATCCTCGCCCTGTTGGTCTGCGCCCTCGGAGATACGCTATACCGCGTGGAGCGTCCCGGAGAGATGCGCATCTCCGACTGGATCGATGTGCTCCGCCCGAAGGCGGGCAGCGCGGCACTGTGGTGGCAGGTCGTCTTTCTGGTGGCGTGCTATTCCGGTATCAGAAGAGGCACCGGCGTTCTCTCCGCTCACGTACATCTTACCTATCTCACGGACTACCTTTTCGCCGGCGGCGGTGTGCCCCCCAACGTCAACACCTACCTGCCCGCGCTCGGTGAGCTCGTCGACGAATTCAGCGGTATGCTCATCGCCCCCATTGCAATCCTCGGCCTTCTCTTTATCTGGGGGCGAATCCTGGGCAGGACAAGCCTGACGATTCTCGGCGTCTTCGTCATTCTCATCTTCCAATCCGTCGTCTCGCCAGCCAAGGACTTCTACCACGCAAGCGTACTCCTCGCGACGAGTACTCCATTCTGGCTGATCTCGGCTTTCCTCTTTCTGAGGTATATCCGCTTCAACCTGCTCTTCTACGTTGTATTGGGCTGGAGTTCCATCCTGTTCGTGGGCATTCGGTACCTCGAATTCGATGCCTATGTATGGAAGATCAACGGCATCCTGATGATCCTCTTCGGCCTCGTTCCCGTCGTGTTTGCCGCCATCTTCTGGCTCAGGGAACGAAGCACAACAGAGCCCCGGCCTTGATCCCAGCCGCTGAGCGGCCGATTGGCAACGCATTGAGCTGATACCGGGCGAGGTGCGGGAATACCCACTGGAGGATTACTCTCGACGACTTTATGGTCTCAACTAGCCCGTTATCCGATTCAACTACTGCTTTATTGTGGCTACAATATCCGCTGTCGATATTCTGACCACATCCAATAATACAACAACGACTATGCTCCTTATAGACGGCCTCGGTGACCGCATTCGCCGCCAACGCGAAAAACGCGGGCTCAAACAGCAGGATATCGCCCACGCCCTCCAAATAAGCCCGCAAGCGGTGTCGAAATGGGAGCGGGGGGAAAACGCCCCGGACATCAGTTTGCTCGGACCGTTGGCCCGGTTGTTGGGAGTCTCGACGGATTGGCTTTTGCATACTTGGGGCGAGCAGCCCGATGTCTTTGAGGCCACGGTATTCACTTCCGGAGTCAAGGGGGCCGCTGAGAAATCAATGCACTTGGATCCCAAAAATTTTGCCGCTTGGGCCAACGGGGTCTTCGCCGCTGTGACCTCAGCGGTATTGCACCACGACGGCGTGCCCGTCAAATACTTGGGCGACCAGTGCCTGTGTTTTTTTGCCGGAGAAGGGCAGCAGGAACGAGCCGTGCAAGCAGCGCTGCTGGCCTGTGAGATGACCGCGGAAGCCCTCGAAATAGGCTTGAGTTACGGCTCGGTTTACCTAGGAGCGATCGGCCACGCCGATTACGAGCGGCTCGATATCATGGGCGAAGCCGTCAATATTGCTTTCCTAACGATGAACTGGGCCAGCCGCCATAGCAAAAGCGGTATGGCCGTGACACGGGAGGTCGCCTGTGGGCTGGAAGGCAAATTGCATCTGGGGCCAGAGGTGAGCGCGGTTTTTCCAGAGCTGGAACAAGCAGTCTATGTCAACGAGTTGCGCGGTCTGGTTCAAGATACAAGGAGAATTCAATGGTCTTAGCAACGCAAATATCCGATTCAACAGCGGTGCCTTACCGGGCCTGGTTCCAGTGCATGCACTGCCCGGACCAGCACTATGCGCTGACCGAGGTCGTTTACCGCTGCAAGTCGTGTGGTGGTTTGCTCGAAGTCCGGCACGATATGGCGGCGCTCAAGGCTCTGGAGCCGGACAAGTGGCGGACGCTTTTCGACCGCCGCTATATGCGCACCCACTATCCCTATGGTTCCTCGGTATGGGGCAAAAAGGAGATGGTTTGCCCGGCAGTGGCTGATGAGAATGTGGTTTCGCTCTACGAAGGAGGCAGCAATATGTTTTGGGCCGAGCGGCTGGGGCGGCAGCTCGGCGTGGAGGATCTCTGGGTTAAACAATGTGGCGACAGTCACACCGGGTCGTTCAAGGACATCGGCATGACGGTCCTAGTTTCGCTAGTCAAGCAGATCATCGCCACGGGGCAGCAGGTGCCAGCAATGGTCTGCGCTTCCAGCGGCGATACTTCGGCGGCGCTAGCGGCTTATGGCGCGGCGGCCGGGATTCCGGTGGTGGTGCTGTTGCCGCGCGGCAAAGTCACGGCGGCACAGATGGTCCAGCCATTGGCCAATGGCGCACTGACCTTGTTTCTCGATACCGACTTTGACGGCTGCATGAGGCTGGCCAAGGCATTGAGCAACGAGGAACAGTTTTATTATCTGGCGAATTCAATGAATCCGCTGCGGCTCGAAGGCCAGAAAACCGTAGCGGTAGAGATGGTGCAACAGGACGACTGGACCGTACCCGATTGGATTGTCGTACCTGGCGGCAATCTCGGCAATATCAGCGCGTTGGGTAAGGGGTTTCTCGAAATGCGCGAGATGGGGTTGATTGAAGTGTTGCCGCGCCTCGTCGTCGCCCAAGCGGCCCATGCCGACCCGCTCTACCAGAGTTATCTGCGCGGTTTCGAGACGTTCGAGCCGCAGCGGGCCCGCAAGACGTTGGCCAGCGCGATCCAGATCGGTGCTCCGGTTAGCTGGGAGCGTGCTATCCGGGTGTTGAAGACCTTTGATGGCGTCGTCGAGTGCGCGAGCGAAGAAGAATTGGCCGACGCCGCGGCCAAGGCGGATCTCACGGGGCTCTTCGCTTGTCCGCATACAGGCGTAGCCCTAGCAGCATTGTTCAAACTGGTAGAGCAGAAAGTCATCGCGCCCAAAGACAAGGTTGTCGTAGTATCGACAGCGCACGGGCTGAAGTTCCCCGAGTTCAAGACGCGTTATCACGCCGGTGATCTGGAAGAGTTCGGTGTCGTGCCGCGTTTCAGGCAGATACCGCATGAGGTCGGTGCCGAATACGGGGCCGTGCAAGGCTTCGTGTTGCGGCACCTCGACGGACTGCGGGCCAAGGCTGGATCAATAAGCGTGGCGCAAATGGCCAAATGACGGAATGGAGTTACTCTGCATCGAGCCGGCTCTAACCATCCATGCGCCTATACACCTACCTGCTAAAGCTCCAACTATTCAACGCGCTGGCCTACCGCTTCGAGTATCTGTCCTCCATTGGGCGGAATTTGTTTTTTCTCCTTGGCGCCGTCTTCCTCTGGCGCACCGCGTATCGCGGGATCGACCAAGTCGCCGGTGTCACCGAGGCGCAGATGGTCACCTACGCCGTCGTCGCCGTGCTGATGAATGCATGCTTCACTGTCAGCATCGACAACGAGCTCTTCGGCAAGATCCGCGCAGGTGAGATCGCGCTCGACCTAATCCGGCCGGTAAACCTCGTCTGGTACTGGATGACCCAAGACGCGGGGCGTTCACTGGCGGCCGTCACGCAGTTCGCCCTGCCCCTGCTGGCCATCTCACTCCTCTTTGTGGCTCCCCCGCTGAGGAACGTGGTTGCTGTTTCTGCCGAGCTGTGCGCTGGGCTTCCTGCTGCTGTGGCTGCTGAGCGCCCTAGTGGGCATGACAGCCTTTTGGGTCACTGACTTATGGGATGTGAGCACAGTAAAAAATAGCCTCGTCTTTGCCCTCTCGGGACGATTGGTGCCAATGTGGTCGGCCTCGTGCATCTACTTCCTCTACAGGGCCCGGCTGTCTGGCTTTGTCTGGACGCCGCTGCACGTCGCCGAGGTACTCCTCGTCGTTGCCGGCGGGACCCTGATCTATTGGTCCTACCTCACCCTCATCAGCTCCATCGCGTTCTGGACCATGCGGAGCCAGCCTCTCGTGGACGCCAGCATGGAACTGATGGCGCGCGGTACTTCTATCCGCTGACCGTGTACCCGTGGCATCTGCAGGCGCTGCTGACCTTTGTGCTGCCCCTCGGCTTCATCGGGTTCTACCCCGCCTGCGACTTCCTCGGTCAGAGCGCGAACACTTCTCTGCCCCTCGATGTGGCCCTGTGGACTCCCGCTGTGGGTGCCGCCATGCTCGTACTGGCGCTGGCCGTCTTTGCCGCTGGCCTTCGCCGCTACGAAAGCGCGGGGTCGTAGGCCATGGCACATATAGAGTTAGAGAGGGTTTGCAAAACCTTCCGCGTGACCCGGAAGCAAAAGGGGCTAGCCGGTGCGGTGAAGGGCTTGTTCCGGCCCGACCGACGCGAAGTGCACGCGGTGCGCGACGTGAGCTTTGCGATTGAGCCAGGCGAGCTGGTCGGATTCATTGGCCCCAACGGCGCGGGGAGGTCAACGACGATCAAGATGCTCTCCGGCATCCTCTATCCCACGTCTGGGAGCGTCTCCGTCGTCGGCCTCTCGCCCCAGGAGAAGCGACGAGCGGTCGCCCAGCGCATTGGCGCCGTGTTCGGCCAACGCAGCCAGCTAAACTGGGACCTTCGCCTAGGCGAGTCCTACGAGCTGTTCAAACGGATCTACCGCATTACCGACGACGACTTCGAGCGGAGCCTAGCTGAACTCTGCGAGGTCCTCGGCATCGAGGACCTCCTCGACACACCGGTGCGGCAGATGCCCCTGGGGCAACGCATGCGCGGGGAGTTGGCCGGTGCCATGCTGCACGAGCCGGATATCCTGTTTCTCGACGATCCCACAATGGGCATGGACATGGAGGTGAAAGCGGCAATCCGGGCCTTCATCCGCGACATCAACCAGCGCCGGCGCACCACCGTGCTGCTCACCACGCACGACCTAGACGACGTGGAAGAACTCTGCGAGAGACTCATCATCAACCAAGGACGCATCATCGAAGACGGGCCTCTGGCGGCGCTCATCGACTCGATCACCCCGCACCGCTATCTGATCGTCGAGTGCGATCCCGGTGCCGGCGAGCCGCTGGCCGGCTTCGCCCACGCCCACGCAGAGATCCTCGAACGGCGAGATAGTATCGTCCGCATCCGCTTTGCGCGGAGCCAGGTGTCGGCGTCGGCGCTGATCTCGGAGCTGTCGGCCCGCTACCCGGTGCGAGATGTGTCCGTCCAGGAGCCCGACATTGAGGACGTGATTCGCACGGTGTATAGGCGCGACGTGGGGGAATAGACGCAGTCAACTAGTTCTAGCTGATCGATTCAGTTACTCGAATACCCGAGGAGTTAAGAGGGTTGCGGTCGGCCTACCATTCTCCCATGCAAAAGAGACTTGCGAACGTAATCGCAAGTCCCTTTTACTTTTTGTCTCGCGGCGAGGCTTCGAGTATCGTTGACCATCAGATCAACGTGATCGTTGGCTCGCCAGACAAGTAGTCACCAATCCAATTATAGGTTTATAGGGCGTTGTTGCATGAATCCTATCGCCGATATGTTTTTGGCCTGTTGTTTGTT
>VXOR01000107.1 GCA_009840005.1 Gemmatimonadota bacterium | reverse complement strand
GGGTACAGCAGCGTAGGTGCGGGCGGGGATGCGTACATGGTTGCCTCCGAGATAAGGGCCACAATCATTGGTAGTGTCTCAGTTTGAAATCGAGGCCGATTTACCCCCAAATCTGGCACGGTTTTTGCCAAGGGGGAGGCACAGTCCGAAGTGTTTAACTGGGCCACAGCTTTAGCAATCCAAAGATAGCCACTGCCAGAGATATTAGGGTCGGCACGAGCCATTTAAGAAGCGCCTGTGGCAGCTTGTCCACCGACGTTTTTAAGTCGGCTGTCTTATCTTCCAGCCTCTGCATTCGCTCTTCTAGTCTATCCAGCCTATAATCTCTGACTTTATTGTCGCCATTCCCATTCTTCTTTGGGTCAAAGGGCAGTACGTTCTCAGTCATGCTTGCCGATCCATTCCCAAAGAGACTGGCTATACCAGCCATTAATTCTCTGATTGTACACCTCGATGACAAAGCCTCGCTTGTCATTGTGATTGTTCATGCCCAATACATCGCAAATGTCCCGTATCATAGTAGTATCGTCGGCGTGAATAAAGGCAGTATTGTTGCCTACGATATAGTGGGTCGGGAATCGTCTTTTTAGTGATTGCCAACCATCTGCAACAGGTTGGTCGAGAAAAACTTGGTAGGTAGCCATGCTTTTGTCCTTTTTAGCACGAAAAGGTCGTATATAATACGATATACGTCCTATGACGGGTGTCAACCGTGCCAGCTATAAATCTGTTCATTCGGTGAAAACGGGTGCGCGTCCCCTCGTCGTTAGGCAAGATAAATCTGCAACGATTGCGCCGCACACCTTTAGCTTCCGGTGCCGCGGCCTGATTGACTGCGATTATGCGGAACCGGGACCAATCAGTCATCTCGCTGTTTTAATCCCTAGGAGCACCAGTAGCCACGTTTTGTGCCAGTAGGCGCTGTTGATATAAGGGTTTTCTTCCGAGGGCCAGTTGGTCCAGTAGGTCTGGTTGTGGGGAATTCGGTGGTACCACTGGACCAGAGGGATAGCGGGCAACTCGCGCAACCAGATGTCCATGGCCGCGCGAAACAGTTCCACTAGTTTTGGATCGTCCGGCGGCGTGCGCCCCATGCGGTCCACTAGCTGGTCAAACTCGGCATTGCGCCAGCGCCAATAGCGCTCGGAGTGGGTTCCGGTGGGCTGGACGTAGCGGCTGTGGAAAAAGTTGAGCGTGAAGTAGGGATCGCGGATTGAGCCGACGCTTCCCATCATAAAGGCCCTTGCGGTTCCCTGGGCCATGCGCGTTATGCTATCGGCTGTCATGCGATGACTCGCATTGAACCCGGCCCGCCTGAGTTGTGCCACCAGTACCGGTGCCAAGTCTTGGTGCACGGTGCCAATGTCAATGGGAATTTTGAAGCGAGCGCCGTCCTGCGCCCAGAACCCTTCCTCATCCCGCTTCCATCCTTTCGCTCTCATTATGGCGGCCGTCCGAGCCGTGTCGTACGTCGCTACGCTGTACTTTTCCACCAGCGGCGCGACTTCGTCGAGGTACGGTCGCAGTGCTGGAAAATTGGGGAAAGGCAGAAAATTCGCTTTTCCTGCTCCCTGCCAGCCAACTGCCACCAGTTCGTCGCGGTTGATGGCGTGATTGATGGCGTGGCGGATCTGTGCATCGCGGAAGGGCTCCTCTAGGTTGTTGAACCCGAGGTTGACCGGCCACCAGTCAACATACCCATAGGGCGGCGCTTCACCCGTCCAGGAAACGATATTGGCATTCTCATCGAGGGCCGTCTTGATATTGGGGGGGCGCAGGTCCAGAGCGATGTCGATGTCGTTGCTGATTAGAGCCTGAACGCGCTTGGCCTCGTCCATGTAGGGGAGAAAGATGAGTTGCTCGACTTCGGGCAAGGCGTGGAAGCCGATCTCGGCCGCCCACCAGTCATCTCTCCTAGTGAGAATGCGCTGCTGCGGAACCGACAGACTGAGGCGATAGGGGCCGCTGACGACCGGCTGGCCCTCGCCACAGCAATTCTCAAAGGTCTTGGGGTCTTCGCCTTCCCAGATGTGCTTGGGAACAACTACGATCCCGTTGAAGAAGCAGTTGGTCAGATAGTTGAACACAAAGCGCGGATTGGGCTGCTTGAGCACGAATCGTGCGGTTAGCTCGTCTTCTACCTCCACGCGCTCGACCCAAGTCTCCATGTCGGTAGAGAGGAATAGTTCGGGGGCGTTCTCCTTGAGGGCTGTGACCGTATAGGCCAAATCCGCGGCGGTCCACGGCGTGCCGTCGCTCCACGTTACGCCCGGCCGGATGTGAACCGCGACCTGCGTAAAGTCTTGGTTGTACTCGTGTCCGGTGGCGATCCACGGGATGAGCTGGTCGTCCTCGTCATAGGCGCTGTAGAAATACAGCGGCTCGTACAGGAAGTGTGCACCGGTGCGGGAGGACGAACCGAGGAGAAAAGGATTGAAGGTATTGTAATCGACGATCTGTCCGCCGCAGGTATTTATGTCCGAGCAGTGGGTGACGAGCGTGCGCTCTCGCGGAATGGATCGGGTCCCCTCTTGCCCGGTCTTGCCCGGCCTCTCTTCCGCACAGGCCAACAATCCCATGCTGCAAGTGAGAAACAGCCGGCTCGCCGCTTTCGAGGCGATGAAAAAGAAATTTGGTCTGATCGCCATAATTTGCTATAGGCCTCCAACCTCGAGCGTGAGACGTCGCGTTCCCTCCCACTCCTTTAGCTCCACTTGCGTACCGTCGTAGTCAAGCCGCTCAACGCCGGCAAAGTCGCTTGGCACTTCGACGAGGAAAGTGATATACGATCGACTAATCGTCTCGCCGGCGTCGATGTAGTCAAAGAGGGTGCGGCCAAAGATGCGTCCCTTTTCCACGAGAAAGCCGAAGGGGGTCCCCGGCCCCGTAGTGCCGAATTCGAGGCCCCGGGCGAAAGGACGGCCATTGCGGATGTGCCGCCACGCTCTGAACCAAGGGTACTCAGCGGTCTTCCAGAGGTAGCCTATAAGCAGGCCGTGCCCCGGTGTGGTGGCGGTGGTCCAGCCGTATTCATCGTCGATTACATAGACGACCACGGCCGGTTCTTGATCGTCCACGAGCCGGCGCATATCGACCGGCATCCCCGCGTCGAGCGCTTGAGGCCAGTACACGGCTGGTTCCTCCGGGTTCGGCATGGGACTGCTGAGCATGAACCCCTTGCGCGCATTGGCGTCCACCACCGTGCTCTCGTCGAGGAACGGCGGCCCGATTGTGGGATGCTGCACTATGTTGTAGATGCGCCCTAGCGCGTTGTTGTTAGTTACTTCCTCGCGGATGTGGAAGTGTGCCCCTGCTAGCTTCACGATGCGCCGCACGTGCATCCCCGCCAGTGGCAGGTGGGTGCTCATTTCCGCCACGACGGCATCGCCTTGTTGCTCCGGCTCGCCGAGGAGTTCCCACATACTGCTCGCCGCCTCGCCGTGGAAGGGCATGCCATTGGCCTGCTCTGCGGCCGACGGACGCCCCACGCGGTCCAGACACAGAAAGTGCCCGCGATTGCGCGGCTCCAGCTCGCCTCCTTCGCCCTCCCACTTGAGCGGGTTGATGCCGTTGGGCAGCAGGTGAAAATCGACGATACCGCCGCCCGCGAGATCGATGGACAAATGCGCCTGCTCGCCGCGAAGAGCAATCACAGGCCGCTCAGCGCCTCCTGCTTCCCGCGTCCAGAGGTCGGGGAGCAAGGCCGTTATTACTAGCGTTACAGCGATCCATTTTTTCATACATCCTCCTTTGACGATGTCTCATATAGCCGTCCTATATCATTTCCGAAATGATCCGCAGATAGACGCAGATGGACGCAGAATGGTATTGACAAGCAAACCGTAGCTCGAATCGTTCAACTCATGTTGGATGCCCATATCCTCACAGTTTCCCTTATCGTCCGCTTGCCAGCGGCAAGAATCAGGGTACTCCCACGCTCACCCAATTGCCCACCATGCCCGTCAAGTAGTCTATAGCCATCCAACTCGCGCCGCAGCTAATCTGTCCGGCGATCAGGCCGATGAAGAAAGGCCGTATTGTCCGGTACAGACGCACTCCCCCATAGCGCACGATGAACAGCTTGAACAGCCAGCCGAGCATAATACTGAACCAACCTAGGCTGATCGGCAACGACGTGGCGATGGGTAGCCCTAGGTAGTGAAGGGGCCAGTTGATAAAACGATGCCGGGCGTACATCAGTCCAGCCATGACGGTGCCGCCCAACCCGGCAAAGACGACCCGCGGCAGGGTGATGTCGCTGCCGAGGGGGTTTTGCAGCTTGTCTCCCACGAACCCGAAAATTGTCTGGGGCAATCCTAGGAAAGCCCAGCGCTGTAAATTGATTCCCCCGTACGTATAGGCGAGCCACACGGTCATCAGGCCCGAACAGATCGTGCCGATCAGCGCCGCCAGCACAATGGCACCTAAGAGGGGCCGCGGTCGGCGAACGCCAATGCTGTCCATCATTTTCAGCGCGTGCATTACCGACGCCATCAGCGGGGAGCGGATCTCGGAACTCCAGGTGTAGGTGAAGCCCAAGCTAGATAGTCCCGTAGGCCCTACGAGCCCAGTCCCAAAGGTATAGACCGTGAACACGGCCGGGACGAGTTGAGTTCGGGAAAAGCCGACTCCTCCTTCGGCGATGATCCGAGTTAGGGCGAAGAATGCGGCAAAGGCCGTGCCCACGAAGAAGGGCGTGAGCCACAGCGGCATCCCGCTAGCGTTGAGCCACAGACCCATGCCGACTAGCCCAACCAATAGCGTAATCACCGCTGCCCGGTAGGACATGATCTCGTCCCTGTCATCCACGTGTGGGGCGGTGCCGAAGGCTTTGCCGAAGACCGAGGTTAGATGCCGGCGACTGGTCCATAGGACGAACAAAACCAGCGCGATGGTGGCCCCCATTGCCTCGTGGCCGACCGCGACCGTGCCCCCTCCGCCGACAAAGACCTCTTCGCGGCCTGGGATGTCGTAGCCAATAATGTTCAGCAGACCCGACTGTAGCTTCATCAGCACGTGGAAGAACCAGAGGCTAAATCCGATTTCGAGATTCACTAGATAGGTAAACCCGATTACGGAAAAGCTCAGGAGAACGCGGAACGGGGTGGTATCCCTGAATAGCTCAAAGTAGGCGTTCGTCTCGATCCTAGGGATGTAGTTGAAGTAGGCGTGCAGTCCGTGCGTGCTTAGCACGATCCAAGGCAGCGCGATCCCCACCCACAGCAGCGGTTGCCGGAAAAGGGAGCCTAGGATGCGCCCTGTTTGGGGCGGCTGGAGCATCTCCAGCGGCACTTGGGTCAAGGGGAAAACGAGCCGCTCGTGCTCTACCCATTGACGCCGGACGATTACCATGCTGCTGATCATCACGGCAAAGAAGGAGGCGATAAAAATCCCCCACGCCGCGAAGGGCACTAGCCATGCCCCCCAAGGGACCGAGACATGGGAGGGAGCACCTTCGTAGAAATACTTTATTGCGAGCGGGTCGTGAGGTCCTATCCAGTCCGGGATCAAGGGCAAGATCAACTCGGCCCACTCGTTCTCCGGCGTAGCGTAATAAGAAGCCCCAGGCAGAACGGGGATCATATTCGCCATCAGCGTCTTGGTCGGGATCGTGGAAGCCACGATCATCATCGTGTAGATGACGACGAGTTCTCCCGTTGTAAACACCGAGGGGGGATGGATTTTCCGCAGTGCGGTATTGACTACAAAGGTGAGTAGGAAAAACAGGAACACGGCACCGGCCGTGATGGAGTCGGCGTTGAGCGGTGCCGTGTGATGGACGAACTGGACATAGAGCGGGCCAGTTCCAAGGAACGCCGTCAGCAGGCAACCGAGGAGAAAGGCACGCACGGTAAACACGCGCCCTCCACCAGCCGGCAAATCCGGCTGCCCCTGCGTAGTCATAGCATCAGCGAGCGTCGGGGTAGTGGTCGGGGGGGTGCTTGGCAAGTTCGGATTCGATCAAGTCCGACCCTAGACCGGGCCGTTCCGGTAGAATCAGGTGCCCATCCTGCACTTCAAAGGGATGACTCATCAGGTCGTCTCGCCATGGCGCGTCGTCCACATCGAATTCCAAGATGTAGAAATTGGGCACAGTGGCGCAGACATTGGCCGAGACCAGCGTCGTCAGCGGGCTGTGGCAGTTGTGGGGAGCGAATAGCACGTCATAAGCGTGAGCTAAGTCGGCGAGCCGCCGGCCCATCGCGATCCCATTCCAAGCTAGGTCGGGCATGACGATGTCTTGAGCGTGGAGTTCGAGAAAAGGTCGGAAGTTAGTGGTGCCAAAGAGGCTCTCGCCGGTGCAGATCGTCGTGGTCGTAGAATCGCGAATGGTCCGCAGTGCCGTGGCGTCGAGGGTCTCCGTCTCAAGCCACATCAGATCGTACGGCTCCAAGGCTCTAGCAAGCCGCGCTGCGCCGCCCAACTTGAAGTGAAATCCCACATCCAGTGCGATTCCCACATCCGGGCCAAGGGCCTCCCGGAAGGTGCCAATTATGCGCTCCGCGTGGCGCAGGACAGAAGAGGGTGCATCGCCGACGCCACTCGGCACACCAGTGCCATCGGGATCGTCCTCCAAGGGCATCAGGTTGGTCTTGATCGCCGTGAAGCCGCGCTCCAGTACCTCTCTAGCCAATTCCTCTAAGTCGGCAATCGTCCGCACTGGCCGCAACCCCAACTTCTGCGTCCACGGTCCAGCCCGGGTCGAACCGCAGTGAGACCAGTACAGCCGGAGCTTGTCTCGCATACGGCCGCCGAGCAGTTGCCACACGGGCGCGTTTAGAACCTTGCCGCGGATGTCCCACAGGGCCGAGTCAATGCCGGACATCGCCTTGTAGGCAATGCCTCCGGTGTGGCGAACCGAAAAGGCGGATAGTTCCCACCAGATCGCCTCGCTCGCCATGGGATCCTTGCCGATAATCCGCTCGGCGTACCGCTCTACGGTCGCCGCCACAGGGCCGGGCGAGCCCCAATCGGTGCAGTCCCCCCACCCCACGAGGCCCGGGTCGCTGGTCTCGACTTTCACGAAGGTCCAGGGACGGAAGCCGCCATCTACGATGTATGTCTTGACTCTGGTGATCCGCATCGCCTGCACTCCAAAAATAAAGGGTGCCGACCGCCTCGGACGCGATAGCGTCCAAGACCTGCCGGCACCCTAGCTTCAGAACGACCGCTGCTGCGATCCTTCAGATCTATCGGTACTGCGCCTTGACCCGCGCCCAACTCGTGGCTTCGACGGCCGTCTCTTGCTCGACGAACTCGATGCCTGGATCAACCGGCGACAGCAACACGTCGGTCGTCCCGTTGGCCGCAGCGCCGGAGGGAGATGTGGACCACTGCGTTTCCCGCTTCTGGTCCTCTGTGCCCCCTTCGTCGGTGTCGCTGATCATATTGCCCCAATGGACGATCATCCCCTCCTGCAGGATGCCCTCGACCGCTTGGTCTTCGGTGGCGCTCTCGCTGTTGGGCATTTCGGCGATTGGCCGGATCCTGAGTTCGTAGAAGTAGGTGCTCTCGCCAAACTCCTCACCTTCAAAAGTGATCCCAATGTCGAACCACCTCGTCCCACTAGTCAGCCAAGGCAAGTTCCCTTGCGGCTCGTAGAATTGCCACTCCCCTTCCAGAGGAGGGTAGGCGAACTTGTACTTCTGCAAGGTCACGATGTCCCCATCGTTGAAGGTCTGATCTTCCGATGATTGGTGCTTGAAATTCAATCCGTACTCGACGCTGTCGTCGAGCCAGAAGCGAGCGGGGTCGGGACGCCCGATGAAGTGCAGGTCGTCGAACACCTCGGTCAGGATGTAAAAGCCGTTCGTGGTTGGGCTCCATCCTAGCTTGTGTTTAATCTGGAAGTCCGCGGGGTTGATGTCCCCTTGGGAGGCGTTCTCCAGCACTCGTCCTTCTCGCGTCGCCGCACCGACCGGATACAGCAGTTCACCCACGGAACCGTAGGTTTCCACCGGAATGGGTCCCCACTCGACGGGATTGCCATCGATGACGGGTTCTGCCCCCGGTGGGAACTGCGCCGCCGGGATGAGTAGATCCGGTGGATCGTGGGCCCACGTTTGGGCCGACAGGCCAATAGTTAGGATCGCTGCACTCAGGATGATCCGCTTGCTTAGCATCATTCAAACCTCCTTTTGGGAGTGAGATAATTGCGATAGACTGCTACACGACAATATGCCTCTTTCAATGCCTACCATAAGGAAATCCCTTCTCGCTATCAAGCCTTTTATAATCCGCAGATGGACGCAGATAGACGCAGAATAGTAGAAACAAAACGATCCGGATCTCGAATTTATATCACCTCTATTATCGCATATTCTCTAGGCCAGCAAAGACGGAAATGAACGCACGCGTATTGGTGAAGCTCTCCTCGCCCTCTGGGTTCCTGCGCTCCAACAAAATCCCCGATTGCATCGTGATCACATAACCAAGGTACGAAGACCAGTTCGTCGCCTGGAAGGCGATCGATTGAGAATGGAAGTCCCCTTGTTCGTCGCCGAAGTCTTTCTCGAACAAAAACTCGCTGCCCACCTGTAACTGCGTGGAGTGCAAAACATCCAGCACGGCGAACGCGCCAAATAGCTCGGTGAGCGTCTCCTTGTCGTCCGCGTCGAACAGGCCGCGGGACTGCCTTCTGTATTCGCTCTTCCAGAAGGGCTGCAATCCCACTCGTCCCAATTCCCGCTGGTACATTGCCTTGTTTATCAAGCCAAAGAAAAATTCGTTTTCGTCCAATCCCATTCGGCGCCGCTCCTCGCGGGCCAGGCGCTGATGGAAAAGCACGTGCTTCAGTTTTGATTCGATCAGTACTTTTCCTGTCTTGAGCTGATGGCCGATGAAGAATTGATTGACGAAGCTGTCGCGCCCCAAGAGGGGATCTTCCATCTCGCGCTTGCTTGCTTGGGGTTCGGCTAGGTCAATTAGCGTCTCGGGCGAATACTGGAGTAGCGGATCCTCAATGTCGTCCTGCACGGATTTGACCATCTCGTACATTCTCACGCGGCCGTAACGCGGCCAAGTCTCGTCGTAATCTAACATGCCATAGACCATGTGATTCTTCTGATCCGAAGAGATTAGCTGCTCCCGCAGGACCCCGCCCAGAATTCTCAGCCCCGATCGCAGGCGGAATCCCGTATAGACGTTCCACCCGTCGCGATCTCTGTCGTAGGGATAGTCGGGATCCTTGTCGTTTTCGTAGAGATCGGGCCAGAAGTTGTTGTTCATGTCCCGCCCCCACAGCATTTCCGGGCGGTCCACCCACAACCGAATAAATGGTTCCCTCCAGTCGGGAATTGCATTGCGCCGGACCTCGTTATCGTTTTGGTTGAAATCCGGTTGGAAGTCCCCATTCTGGTCCCACCCCGGAAAGATCAGCAGATCTGGGAATAGCCAGTCCCCGCGAAAGGCGTCGGGGACGCGGTCTTGGTCGTCGTTGTCCTCTACGAGATCGACCTTGTTCTGCGGTGCCTCGTAATCGATGAATCCGTTTTCGTTTGAGATAAATGTCGTCGTGTTGTACTGGGGATCAATTCTATAGGCTTCGGCAAAACCAAACCAGCGTCCGCGTTGGTTGGACACGTTGAGCAACCAAGCATCGTTGTGCGGCTCGTCCGTTAGCCCAGAGCTGGTCCGGTGAATCTCTTGGGAGACATTTGGATACTGGCGGATATTCCAGTTCCGATCGAACTCGCCGTATAGCCGAAAGCCCAGCACATCGGAGACGCTGAGGCTGCCGCCGAGGATCTGAGTGGCCGTTGGCAAGCCGTACTCAAACCGCAGGGTCCGAAGATTGCTCAAATCTTGGATATTCCCCTCGGCTTGGGTGACCGGAAGCAACACTCTCGCACCCGCGGAATTCAACTGGCGGTCGGAACTCATCGAGATGTCGTAATCGTTGGCCACAGTGAGTTCGAATTCGACCTTGGTGATCTCGTCCTTGGCACCGCTTGCGCGGTGGACAAAAATCTGGTCGTCGAAGGAGTAGAGGAGCCGGATTTCTTCACTGCCGTTGGCCTCCAACCGTCCCCCCGCTGGGATGCCGCCCTCCAGTACAGGTTCGAAGCCAATCTCCTTGCCCCGGTTGACGAGGCCGCTTTCATAGGTGATGATGATGTCCGAGGAGCCGGGGAAGAACGCGGCTCCGCCGGTGCCGTCTTCGGGCGATTCGTCGCGGAGGACGATCTCAATCGCGGAAATGGGCACGGCATTCTGATCTTCCGTCAGCCTTCCTTTGAACAAGCTCGCCACCGGAGCCTCGTCGATTTTCGAGTTCGACTGATGGGAGTTGACCCCGTGTACACCCAACGTCACGAAATCGCCGACAGCGGTCGTAAACCGTCCACCGAAAAAGGTCGTGGTATTGGTGCGCCGGTCGTCCCGGTTAAAGGTCAGCCGAGGGCCACTAATTCTAGAGAAAATCAGCGTCTGCTGGTACTTATCCGTCGCCATGTCGAACTGGATTCCGTCCATTTGGACTTTGCTCAAAACCAGCGGCGTAAGGGTCGTCCGCAGATTGTTGGACGTTGTCAGCGCGTAGTACGTACCCCCTTTTGCATCGGCGGCGACCACGACTTGGCTGAACCACCGTTCGAATCGATTCCCCTTGAAGAGCCGGTTGCCGAACTCTTCGGGCGTGTTCTGCTCCGTGTTGTAGATGAGCCATCCCTTGGATACGGCATTGCCGAACATGTCGTAGAGGTAGTCGCCCTCGATGCCGGGGGCGACGTAGCGATCAAAATCAGTGCGGGCATAGTTGGTCGTCTGCCACTGCCGCCATCGGTATTCGGCGAACAACTCCTGGGGCACGTACCACTTGCGCACCGCTGGATCAATCGAGTTGAGCGCTACTTGCACTCCTTGGGGCAGAAAGCTCGTCTCGTGACCCCATTGCGTTCCCAGTCGGCTCCCATAGTCGGGCCGACTGCCCGACTGGGCACTCGTCTCCCCGGCCATTCCCAGCACCGCGGCCACGACGACGAGCTTCAGACTACATCTCATTGTGTTTGTACAACTCGGCACTAGATCCTCAATAGCTATGCTAGCCATCCAGCGGACTCAATACACCACGGATACGATACCCGTGTTCAACTGCTTCCCTAGGTCCGCGTCCACCTTTACCGTGTAAACATACGTTCCCGGGGGCACGCGCTTTCCCGCTTCGTCCCGCCCGTTCCACTCGCGCTCGTACACACCCGCTGCTCCGGGCGCTGTCTCCAGCCGGCGAACAACCCTGCCCGTCAGATCGTACAAGGTCAGTACATGGGGCACGCTGTTGCCCAGAACGCGAACTTGGTATTGGATTAGGACTTGGTCGTTCACGCCGTCGCCGTTGGGACTGAAGGCCGCTGGAACGGCCTTCAGCTCGCCGATGAGTTCGCCTCCCCTAGGGGTTTTCACGGACAGGGAATTGGTACTGAAACGCAAGGTAGCATTGCCCTCCTCCACCTGTTGGCGGATGTCGGGATCGTCGCTGGAGAAAGCGAAGCCAGTGAACTTTTGTCCAAAGCGCAAAACCGGCACCTCGAAGACCACCTCAATGCGCTTTTCAGTATCCTCGCTGCCCACGAGCTTGTCGAATCCAACGACGATGCGGTCCTCTTGGATGTCGCGGAGGAACTCCTCTCCTACCTCGGCATCATCCACCTTTACCGAAAGCAGTCGCTCCACGCGCGTGGCGGTGGCGATTTCCAAGCGGTCGAAACCGCTGTTTTCCTCGCGCAGGATGGGCCGGACAACATAGGTGAAGGTGTGGGGTTGGAAATCCGCGGTCACCGTCGGTGAGATCTCCCCGATCACCGCGTCGGCCACTGAATCGCCAAAGAGCAGTTCGATTCGCTCAATGCGCGGAGCTGTTTCACCAGTCGGAAAAAACAGCACCTCGAACTGGAGGTAGCGGGCCGGGCTCTTCGATAAGAAGGTTGCGCCGTCCGTCCACGCTGAGGGCGGCGCGGTCGCATCCCGCAGGCCAGCGGCGAAATCGTAGGCCGGAGACCAAAAGCTCCAGTTGTCGGTATCTACTTCCTTCTTGACCAGTTCAAATCCCCGCGTGCTGCCGCTAGAGAAGGGATCGGCCACCGTCACCGCGTTGAAGACGTCGTTGTATTCCCGCCGATCCACCACGGCGAACTGCCCGGTGCGCTGCTTCCTGCTGTAGCGGAACGGCTGCTTGGTGTTGCCCGTGCGGGTCCGCACCTCCACCCTCGTTCCCTCCGGCTCTACGCCCTCCCAACGAATTTTGCTCCAAGCGACGGGCCGTCCAAAGTCCAAGATGTCCGTGCGGTAAACAGTCTGCCGCACGTAGCCCTCGCCAAAGACTTGGAGTTCGGCCACTTCCCACGTGCGCTCAGGATTGATGGGCCGGAGGGTGACCCACTTCACTGGCCGAATGGGAAACCGTCGGTCCACCACGACATCGAGGTTTTCCGTAGTGCTTTCGATGATGTCGATGATCGGGTCGTTCTTGGCCGTCAAACCTCGACTGATTTCGTAGAACCACCGCTGGCCCCGCCGGGCGATGGAAGGTCGGTCGATGATCGGCGCACTGCCCGAGGCCACGCCCAACTCGAACCAGGGGAGGAAGTTGTCCTCAAAGGAGGGACGGGGAAAGAACCGAATCCGGTTTATGGGCAACTCCCATCCGAGGTTGACGATGGCGTTTTTGATCCAGCCGTGGTTGACGCCTGTTTCCGTCGGCGATAGATCCACTGCTCTGACCATCGCCGTGGTGGAATCCCCGTCGCCGATATTCTGCAAGACGCCCTGTTCGATTCTTCCCCCGACGCCGCCCCCAGAGCTAGCCACGAAGCCACCCCGTTCCTCGACCGTCTCCACTAGGTTCGCGCTCGGGTCGATCCACACAGGCCGGAGCGAGGATTCACTCAGATCCATCATCCCATTCGCCCGCGCCCCTTCGCCAATGGTGCCCCAGTCCCTGATTTCCACATCCGCGACCCGGTCGTAGGACACCGGCATAGCGCTCCCTCGGTCGATGATCTGCCCATCTTGGCCGAACACTAAGTATGCACCCCCTCCTTCGCTGGCCACGTCAATGAAGGAATTCTCCGCCCCTTCGCCCACTTGGAATTCAGACCGCGCCCATCCTCCATCTCCACCCGCCAGCAACAGTGCGCAGCTCAACAGACAGCTAGGTCTCCAAAGAAACATGCCCAACTCCTTGCGCCAGATGGTCAATATGCGACTCCGATCGCTCGCGCCGCGCCGGTGCGGCGCGCATCGGCCTGAACTTCGACTCGGACCACGTACACGCCGGGTGCTACTAGCTGCCCCAACTCGTCCCGGCCATCCCAGGCTAGGTCGTCGAAACGCTGCGGATCGTACAGGCCGTTCGTTCCTAAGCGAGCTAGGAGTTGCCTCACGCGCCGACCCGACAGGTCGAATACAGCGGCATTGATCCCGGCTTGGCCCACGATAGTCACTACTTCAAAACTGATGGACGTCCGATCCCCAATCCCATCCCCGTTGGGGGTCACCACGGGGTTGACCTCGAGATTGCGCACTAGCCGCCCGGTGGTGAGCTGTGGACTCAGCACAGTGACACTGGAGCGCCCTGGTGCGTCGTCAGTGCCGAGATAAGCCGCGTTGCCCGAAAGCACATCCTGAAACGCTTCCTCTTCAACTAACAGCACTCGTCCCTTGAACGTATTGCTGAAAGAGAGCATCCGGCCCACGAATCGCACCATGACGACGGTGCCGCTCTCGCGCACTTGGGGAAAGCGCACCACGAAGCGCCTCTCATCCAGCTCTTGGATGGCTGCATCCTCTTCCGCTGTCGGCGCATCTTGGACGGCAAAGCTCCGCTCGAGAATGCGGTTCTGGTCGCCGTCAAGGATCTCGATTCCCTGCACGCTCCTGATCGGCTGGTCCGAACGCACCTCAATGGCGTCGAATCCTTGTAGCCCGGCCTCCATTTCCGTACGTACCGCAAAGACAAAAGGCACGTCCGTTGCTCCCGCCACCTCGCGGGGGAATACCTCGCCCACCACTTCCCTAGCCAGTGGAGGTGAGGTGAAGGTGAAGGATAGGTTTGCCAGCGCGACAGCGGAGTTCAGGTCCTCGCTGATGAAATCCGCGCGGATTTGGACGTACTGTCGTGGGCCTGGCGAGGTGATATCTGTACCTTCCTCGCCGGTGCCCGCCACAGGGTCGTACGGTGCCGACCACGGGCTCCAGTTTTCTACGTCGTCGCGCACAGACCCGCGCTCAAACTCGTCTTTTCCCACAACGCCCCGGACCGGTAAGGCCATGTATTCCTTCCGCGTCAGCGGTTCGGGGGAATTCGCAAGGGAGGTCGCGATTTCCTCGGCGTCCCTTCTGCCCACTTGTTTGCGGGTATATACAAAGGGCGTGATGTCGCTGCCGGTCCGAGTGCGGATTTCTACTCTCGCATCCTCCTCATTGCCGATGGCGACCTGATCCCAGCGGAGCTGTCCCCAATTGGTGCCGGCCTGCATGTCGATGATGGGCGAGATATATCTGGCGGTGGGAAGAAATCCCTCTCCGAAGATCTGTATCTTCTCTAGCTCGAAGGATATACCCGAAATCGCTTCTAGCCGCACGAATCTCAGCAGACGGGGCGGATTCAGTGGAATTGTGGTCACTGGATCAATGTTATCGTTTTCGACCAGAAATTCCTCCCAGATTGGATTGCCGGCGTCGGTTAGGTCGAGACCATCGTTTACCCGGATCCTGAACTTTCTTAGAAAGTCCGACTGGAACGGCGCTGTAGGGTTGGGAAACACCGTGTTGCGGGGAAAGAAGCGGATGCTGCGGACGCCTATGCGGGTTCCGAGGTCTATGTTGACGATGGTTCCGAGGGCGTTGTTGTCCTTGCGCGCCAAAGCCAGCCCGGTCGGGTCCTCAGTGATGAGACTCTCGAGAACTTTCCTCTTTTCCTCGCCCTCAATGTCCGCTACTGATGGCGCGGTGATAGACCCCCCGAAATCGAAGACTTGGCTGGCGACGTTGGTTCCTTCTCGGACCTGTCGGGGCAGAATGGCCTCGGGGTGATCCCCGCTCTCAAACTCGATCAGGTTCGACGGTGCGATCCCCATCTCGGTGACATTGGGGTCGAGAAACGTGCGGTGCTCGGGGGTGATCGTCTCCACGTCTGCTCCGCTTGACGCACCCTCCAGCCAGTCGATTTCTCCGTCTTTGCCGAGCTTCAGCCTCTCGGCCGCATGGAGCGCCTGCGATCCGCTCAGCACTAGGCCCATCGCCACGAGCGCTAAATAGACCCACGGTGCCGATGCTCGCATTCTAGTGCCTTGCGTCGCCGGACAACTCCCCAATTTGGCGCTTGGGGAAATTCGCACGGCATAGTCGAACAGGGTCATATTCTCTCTCCTCCGGCTACGGGGTGCCCCCTTGGAGCAGTGCTTTTAGGTTTCCCAAGACCCGGCGGTCGGCCCGCTGGCGCAGTCGCTTTTCCCGGTATAGCTCGGCGGCCCGGCCCGCTTCCTCGGGTCGCCCCATAGCTCGGTAAACGCTTTCCATCAATCCGTAGGCGCGGTGCTCGTCTGGATGCACTGCCGCGATCCTCTGCAAGTGCATTAGGGCTTCTTCGTGGCGGCCGGTTCTGTGCAGTAAGCCTGCCAAACACAATAGAGCCGGGGCCGAATCGGGATGATCTGCCAGTACGTCGCGCAACAGCTTTTCGATTCGCCCCAAGTTGTCTTTTTCCATGCGGCCCAATACTTGTGCTAGCCGCCATCCCACAAGGCCCTCCCACTCCGCTAGCCCAACTATGATTCCATAGTAGAATGCGGCGGAGTCCAGCGCGGCCTGCTGCTCCCAAATGCGGGCTAGCTGGAAGCGCACGCGATGGCTATCGGGCCAGACTGCCACGACCGTTTGGTAGGCTGCAATGGCGTCGTCGAAAGCCCCTTGAGCCGCACGGGCGTCGCCCAGTCTCCCCGCGAGCGTGGGCTCGTTATCTTTTGCCACCAGATCGGCGTAAATCGCCGCTGCTTCCTCTGCTCGGCCTGCCCTTAAGTACGACTCCGCCAGCGCGACCCAGATGTCTCTTTCGACTGCATGCCGCTGCACCAGCGAGAGATAGATTTCCGCGGCGTGTTCGTACGCGCCGGTGTCGAAGTAGATTTTCGCCAGTTCCGCGTACGGTCGAATCCCAGCATCTTCGGCCTCGATGGCCCGCTCATAAGCAGCAATGGAATTGGCTTTCATGTCCAACGCTCGGTAGGCGTAACCCGCCCAGGTGTCGTGCGAACTCTGTGCCCTGGCTGCAATAGGAAGATTTGCCGCCAATACAACCAAGGCTAGGGCGATGCCCCAAACGCGCTGTCTTTTTTCCAGCAACAGAGGAATCGCCGCCAGCGCCCCCGGAATCAAGAACAAGGCCGCACTCAGTCGCGAGCGACCGGACGCCTCCTCCAAGAGCGATCCCAGCATCCAAGCGCCGGCAAACAGCAGTGGCAGCGCGCGATACCGATCCATCCCCTCCCCGCGGACTGCGACGAGAAATCCCACTAGCGCCAGAGGCCCTACCAGCCCAAAGGGGAACCCCAACAAGGCTCGCCACATGAGAGGAGCCAATATCCACGAAGGCGCAGCGGCGCGGTAAGGGTCTATATCGCCCAAGACCTCGGCACCATGCCAAAACAAATACGCCCGCATTGCCATTTCCTCCAGTCCTAAACCACTGATCGAGGGTACTAGCCCCTCCCAGCCCCATACCGCCCCTCCTAGCCCCAGTACCAGAGCTGCTCCCGCAAAAAACCACCACGCCGCCCGCCGGTCCCCGCTTCCCTGTGCCACCCATACCAAAGCTGCGCCGACGGCGAATAGCGCCCGAAAATCGACCAGTGCAGTCACGCCGCCCACTGCCCCTATAACCCCAGCCCTCAATGGACCCATACCAGCCGATCCGACCAATCCCCGCAGGAGCAATAAGCCCGAGAAAGCTGCCGACACGGCTGGCGTTATCTCGCCCCCGTAGTAGATCGCCGGACCGTATAGCACGGCCGCAATCCCCGCCCATCGGCCCACCGCTGGCGAGAATAGCTGTCTGCCGATCGACCACACCAGCACGCAGGCGAGCCCTCCCATACCGACCTGAATCACGCGCAGTACCCACAGGCCCGTCTCCTCCTGCAGCGCGACCGCACACAAAGCCGCGTATAATCGCGAATACCATCCTCCATCTCCCAACCCGCCCGCGTAATGCGCTGCATCTCCTACTGCCACTTCCCCCAAAGCGCTCTGCTCCCACTGCCATACGTGCGCGAGCCGCACGGCAATACCGGCCGCCAACAGCCCTGCCCACTCCCAAGCATTCGCTCCCTTCATCGCCAATCCTTCTTAGAAGCTGTCTGAAAACCCCTGGTGGCCTTCGCGCGGCTGCAAACGCGGCGT
>VXOR01000081.1 GCA_009840005.1 Gemmatimonadota bacterium | reverse complement strand
AGCTGTTGCCCAAACCCTGAGCGCGGGCACCCGAGCCCACATTCTGAATGTTGACAACCCCCTCGCTTGATTGGGCGACGAACAGCACGCCTACTAAAACACTAAGCATTTTCAGAGATTTCATAATGCAACTCCTCCTTGGTGGTCTCGCTTAAAGGCTAGTTTGCCTTAGCGACTTTAGGAACGACCGTACCGTCCTTGTAGATCTTGCCGATATCTCGGACGAATTTATAGGAAATATTGGTGGTCTCCACCGGCTCATTGCGAAAGTCAAATCTCAGGACTACATCGAGTACTTGGACTTCGATATCACTCACGTCGGGGTGGAGCACGGGAAAAATGACGAAGCCCTCCGCCTCTTGACCGCTGAATATCTCCTCGTCTTTGAGCATCGTCCGCCGCAGCAAGTCGCGGCGCTCTTGATAGCGAGCATATTCGTTGCCTCTATAGCCTATGGCATAGGCGCGATAATACGTGTCGAGTTGCTCAAAGTTGAGGCTCCAATATTCGCGCTTATTGCTCGCTTTGACAACGATTTTGCTCGGATCAATCTTGACTTTAGGGTAGGCATAATTCTTAACGCCGAGGCGGAAGACAGTAAAGCGCTGCTTTTCTTCGTCGGTCCCCCAAAATACCGTATTGCCAAAGGTATAGGGGTTTGTGGACTTAGGACCCGCTTGGGAATTGTTGAAAAACTGGCGGTTTAACTCCTCGTCAGTCATCGGCTTGAGCCGCACTTCAAAGCGATCCTGTGCAAAGGTCAGCGTCCCGTCATCTGCCACACTGATAGACGAGGCCTGATCTTGGCCGGGCTGCAATGGCCCCGTGTAATAGCTATACCCACAGCCCAACACACTCGAGCCGATAATCAAGGCCAAGGATAATACCCGCGTAAAATCCATCATTCTGACACTCCTCGGTGGTACCGCTCTGTGTGTAAAGAGGCTTTTAAGCGCCCCCAAGATATCGACTCCACGACCGTAAATGTACCCTCTAGGGGCATCAGGATCAAGTCAGCAAAGCGATCGGAAAAGCGATACGAATTGTGTTGGCCCGAAAGCGACCACTTAGCATCAAAAAGCGCTGAATACACGTCAAAATCGTTGAACTCTACGTTAAAACCAAGGATTTCATTTTCCCACAAGATATGCTCTTCGCTTTGAAAGGCCGCATTAATATTGACACGGTCAAAGGGCACAAGCATAACTTCATAGTTTGTCACTCCCTCTCCTCCCAAGACACCTATAAACTCGACCGCCGCCTCGGTATAAGGACCATCGGATAGCGCGTACCAAGCAGCGGCAGAAAAATTGACGAAAAAATCCTCGTCGGGCGGCGGGCCAGCCAAAACGAAGTGGTTGGCTTCAACTCCATTGCGCTGTATCCGTTCTTCGTAACTCAACTCAGTGAAATTGGCGAATTGTCCACCTGAGTGATCCGCGTCAATAAATAATTCCATCGCATCATCTTCCCAGATCACCGTAGTACTACCAGGGGGACGATCAATCTGGTGTATATCATCGCGAACCTGAGCGGCGATGTAGAGCCTGTTTTCCGCTTTATTCCACCCTACCATGAGACGAACGGCAAAATCGTCCGAATCGCTCGTCTCAACTTCTGGATTAATCAGGTCGTGAAATTGACCCGTTAATATGGCGTAGGAGTCGCCTACAACTTCCCAATCTTTCAAATCGCCGTCAATGACGGGAACTAAATGATCGGGAAATTGAAAGGCTCTATAGCCTACTCCTTCGGGATAATGACCCAAAACCGGTTTAACCGAGCCTACTGTTATCTGTAGCACTAGCGCTAAAAAAACAAACGCGACCACAGCACCTCGACCAACAACCTTTTATTCGTTTTTAGATGTCTTTCAATATATGGGTTTGTATGATAATCAATGGTCTAAGACGTGTCAAGATATATTAGAGGCAGCCGTAAAAACAATGGGCTTATAACGAATAAATCCAATAAATAACAGTGGGTTAGGGTTATTTAGACCCCGTATAAATCGTTGCAAATAACTTCATCTGTACCTCAACCTTAGCGATTGACGACAAAATCCCCTCTTTTTTGCGCTCGTCGAGCCCCATCTGACTATCTTGAGATGTCCACCAATATACTATATAATAGAATAACAAAATGTCCAATTAATGCGTAACTAGACCGGCCGATGGAACTTGGGTCGGCACTCTTGTCCTACTCGTTGCAGGTAGCCAAGGGCTTACATTCTTGCGCGGAGGTATTCGATGCTCAGGTTATTGATAGCGGTGCTCGGTGTCGCGTTTATGCTCGGTAACAGCTATGCCGAAATCAAGCGGTGGCGGATAGGCGATGATGTACATCCTTGGACTCTGCGGCCGGTCACTGGTCGCCTCGACCTTGGTCGCAGTTGGGCAGTCGAGCTTATCGCCGATGACGATGGAGACGGACTCATCGACGAAGACCCCGTTGAGCTAGTCGATAACGATGACGACGGCCAAATCAACGAAGACCCCATTGATCCGCAAGTCGACAATGATGGTGATGGCCAGATCAATGAAGACCTAGACAACAACCTCGACGACGACGGCGATGGACTCATCGACGAAGACCCACTTGAACAGATCGACAATGACGGCGATGGACTCATTGACGAAGACGGTCCCGACCCACAGATCGACAACGACGGCGATGGTCTGCTCAACGAGGACGGGATATATACTCATTACGACGACGACTGGGATGGACTGCTCAACGAAGACCCGATTAATACTCTTGACGACGATGGAGACGGACTCATCGACGAAGACCCACCGTTGTCCGAACACGATGGGGACATTACCACCTGGCTGCGGCCGGTGCGTCTCGACAGCCTGCGCAACCTCGCCTACTTGCTCAACCAGCGCTTTAAGGCCGGCGAATTCGGCGGTGTCATCCCCGGCAAGGAGACTCAGCGTCCCTTTATGGTGGTGCCAAGCGAATATGGCTTCCGACGCGAGGTCGCCGACCCCATCTCGGCCGACTACTGGGCGGTCGCGGGGGTAATAGACCGCAAAAAGGCCGAAAAGGCCGTCGATGGCAACTTGAAGACAGACTTTACCTCCACCAAGTATGGTCGCGGTGGGATTGCCGTCAATCTAATGGGCTACTACTATATCAACCGCATCGTCTTCCGCCCACAGCCAACCTTGCCCGGCGGCACCATCGCCAACTACTATGTACGCTACGGTAACCAGACCTCCATTAACAGAGATGCTGAGGCCATCCGAGCGAACCGGACGCTGGTCCAAACCGTCCGGGGCCAATTCAACCCAGTGATCAAGGACCTCCGATTCGACCCACCCTTTATCGCTGGCCGTATCGACGTGTACTCTATTGATCCTGAGGGAAAACTTAGCCAGACCGCCGAAATCGGACACTTCGGCGACGGCTATGCCATCGATGGACAGTACACCTCGGCCATCATCGATGTGGGAACACCTACTCCGCGCATCCGTCGCTACGACCGCGAGATCGAGCAGTTTGCCGCCTCGGATCGCGCTGGTTATGAGGACCAGTTTCCCCTCGATGTTGCCGGCGGCCAAGTCAACTGGGGTAAGGTGCGCTGGCGCGGGCAACGCGATGGCCGCAGCGGCGATGTCCGCATCCAGTTCCGCGTTGGCAACGCCCTCGACACCCATATATATGCCCGCCGCTTAGGTCCGGGCCTCTCCGATACCAAAGACGAAAATGGCGCACCCTTAAATCTTTTCTCCTGGGCTAAGCTTCCCGAAGGCCGCGTCCCCGAGCGCGAACTGCAATACAATGAGCTAGGTGTTGACCTAGGCGACGACGGCCTCTTGGGCTGGAGCTTCTGGTCGGCTCCTTTCAAACTCGAAGATGCCCTCATTGACGAGAGCCTGCCCGAATCCGAGTGGAAAAACACCGGCGTCCAACTGCCCCTGCCCGGGGGGACTCGCTACATCCAGTTTCGCATCTTCTTCGATTCCGCCCAGCACAGCGCAGCCCTATTGGACTTCATTGAGTTCGACTACGACGCGCCGCTGGTCTCGGGCGGAATCGTAGCTGAAATTTTCCCCGCACGCGTCACTTTGGGCGAGGAGACGGCTTTCCGCTACTTTGTCCGGCCCTTCTTCAAAACGGGCGAGGCCACCTCCTTCAACAGGATCGAGATCGCCGTCCCCAGCCCGGATACACGCATCGATACCTTGCGCTTCGACGGCCAAGACTGGGCCGAAATCGCCGCTGGAACGGCCGCTGATCCGCTGCGTGAGGTTCATCCTATCCGACTCGCCCCAGCAGAAGGCCGCACTGACAGCTTGGGGCAATTTGCCCAGAGCGTAGTCACAGACCAGCTCACCGGCTCGTCCAAACTGCATATTAAGCTGCCTCTGATGGGTGCCGAGCATTTCCAATTCGACCAGAACATCGAGATCGTCTTCCGCTCCAAGCTCTTCCGCGGTTCAGAAGAGTTCACCAGCTCGGTGTGGAATGACCAAGGCGACTCCGATGTCGAATCCATTCCGCAACCAGCCGAGGATGGGGACGCCACCCCCGACATCGCCACCAATGCCCTCCTCGTGGTCGCCGACGAGATCGACCAAATCGTCATGGCTCCCCACATCGCCCCCAACCCCTTTACTCCCAACGGCGATGGCATTAACGACGAAGTCACTTTTTCCTTCGACCTTTTTCTCGTCCTCAATCAGGTCGATGTCCAACTCGAAATCTACGATCTGTCCGGTCGTCGCGTCGCCCAGATCCAGACAGGCGGCTCAACTGCCGGCAGTCTCCAAATCAAGTGGGATGGCCGCGATAGCCAAGGCCAAGTCGCCGCGCCGGGCATCTACCTCTACCGGCTCGCCATCGACTTGGACAACGTCTCTACTGAGCGCTCGGGCACCCTATCGCTGGCCTATTGAACCAAATGCGCGATGTTGTCCTGTTCCGAGAGAACGGGCAGCGTCGCGCTGTAAAACGCTTGCAGAATTTCCCTTCCTCGTCACCATTCTAACGCCATGGCGCGCAGCACCCGTTTCTTTTTGGGAGCGCTCCTGCTAGCCACTCTTGCACTGCGGCTGGGCTATCTGTGGGAATATCGCGCCAGTCCCTTCTTCGACGCTCCTGTAGTTGACGCCCAGACCTTTCTCAAACAGGCACAGGCTCTTCTTGCCAGCGGTCCATTTTGGGAAGGGGACGAACCGTATTGGCAACCCCCTCTCTATATCTACTTGCTGACGTTCGTTTGCTGGCTCCTACCAGACTCGTACTTCATCGGCATCCGGCTCGTGCATGTGGGCTTCGGCGTTCTTTCTTGCCTATTGGTGTACGCATTGGCCCGGCACGCCTTTGGCGAACAGGTCGGTCGCATCGCCAGCGTCATGGCGGCCTTGTGCGGCTCCTTTCTCTACTTTGAGGGCGAGCTATTGGCCGTGCCAATGGAAGTCTTCCTCAACCTCCTGCTCCTATACGGCCTGTTGATCGCATGGAGACGCGATCATGGGCGCTATTGGGTGATAACCGGCCTCATCGCGGGCCTTGCGGCCCTCACTCGCCCCACTATCTTGCTCTTTATCGCGGCCTTTTGCGCCTGGGTACTGTGGCACCGGCGCACATCTACCTATCGTTCCCTGTTTTCTTTTATCGTTCCCATAGCCTTGGTTATCCTGCCCGTTACCTATCGCAACTGGACTATTGAGTCGGGCCTCGTCTTTATCTCCTCCAATGCCGGGGTTAATTTCTACATTGGCAACAACGCCGACTACGAGCGTACGGTCTCGCTGCGTCCGGGTATGCAGTGGGAAACCATGATCTCCGAGGCGGAAAACTCTGGGCATAAGACCGCAGCCGCCCAATCGGCCTTTTTCTTTGGCAAAGCCCTCGATTACATAACCACGCAGCCCCTCGATTATCTCGGTCTGCTCGGCAAGAAGGTGTTCCACTTTTGGAGCGGCCCAGAGATCAAGCGCAATCAAGACATATACTACGCCCGCCAACACTCGCAGATTTTGAGTCTCTTGCTCTGGGATTGGCACATATCGATCCCCTTCGGCCTGATCGGCCCGCTGAGCTTGCTCGGCTTGGGGCTGAGCATGAGGGGAAAGTGGACGCCACCGATTGCCTTGCTGCGACTCTACGCTCTAGTCTACATGGCCTCGGTCGTACTCTTCTTTCCGGTAGCCCGCTACCGCATGCCAGTCGTGCCGGTGCTGATCGCTTTTGCTGCTTTTGCCACTTTTCAGTTCTGCCTAGGCGTGCGCCACAGAGCCTATATCCGCACTACAGTACTTGCCTTGCCTCTGGGGGGTCTATTAGTCCTGTGCAATCTCACCGAGGCCGCGCCAACTGAAGAAGACGCTCAGCTCTACTTCGACCTCGGCGAGGTGCATCTGCGCAAGCAAGACTACGCCCTGTCTGCGCGTTACTCGCGCCGAGCACTCGAGTTGGACCCAGGGTATAATTACGCCCGCCACAATCTAGCCGTAGCGTACTTTCACCAAGATCGCTATGGGAAAAGCGAACGCGAGGCCCTCCAGACCCTAGCGGAAAATCCCCGGCGCACCGACACTCGCGTCCTCCTAGGCCGGATTTACCTAGCGACCAATAAACCACAGCAAGCCGCAGCACATTTGCGCCACGTCCTCGAACGATATCCAGAGTCCGGCATGGCCCACTACTACTACGGCCGCCTGCTCTATCGCCAAGGGCATTATGCCGAGGCTGCAACCCACTTGCAACAGGCGCTTTCTTGGCAGCCACAGGACTTCTGGCTGCACTACGAGTTGGGGAGAGCCTTCCAGCAAGCCGGGCAAGCCGAGGCCGCACTGGGTCAGTACCACCAAGCCCTATCTCTCGCAAGACGGCCCGAGGCCCTAAATGCCATCGGTGCCCTGCACCTGCTCGCTGGGCGCACACAAGCGGCGCGAACGCACTTTCTCCAAGTTTTAGAACTGGATCCAAACAACCCAGACGTCCACGTCAACCTCGCGCTTATCGAACTCGAAAATGGGAACCATGCCGCGGCCATTGACCGACTGCGGCAAGTGCTGGCGAGAGGTCCCTTCCCCCATGCACAGCGCCTGCTCGACGAAGCCTATCGCCGCCTCGAATCGCCATAGGAGGTTCCTTGTCTAGCTACCTCCAAGCTCTCTTGCTTCTTGCTTACGCGGCACCCGTCTTCAGTGCTGGACCGCTTTTTACCGACGTGACCCAAGCCGCCGGTATTGCCTTCATCAACCAGTCCGGCGGAGCCGACAAGCAGTACATCATCGAGACCCAATCGGCTGGCGGCGGCTTTTGGGACTACGACCGCGACGGCGACCGCGACCTCTATGTCGCCAACGACGGGCATCCCAACAGCCTCTTTCGCAATGATGGGGGTCGCTTCGTCAATATCTCGCTGGCAACCGGCACGGCCTATAGCGGCAATGGGCGCGCTCAAGCCGGCATGGGCGTGACCTTGGCTGACTATGACAATGACCTACAGGTGGACATTGTCGTGACCAATTTCTCCCAAGATCACAATACCCTCTACCGCAACGAAGGCGATAGTTTCTTCACCGATGTCACTGGGCGCGCCGGTTTAGCCAGCAGCAGTCGCCCTTTTATGGGCTGGGGAACCTTCTTTTTTGACTACGACCACGACGGCTGGCAGGATCTCTTCGTCGCCAACGGCCACCTCATGCCAGCCATTGAACGGGGCGGCGGCGGCCTCCGCTACCGCCAGCGCAACTTGGGCGACGGGCGCTTTCGGGAAACCGCCAACGGGCCGACTCTCGCTACCGAACGGGTCAGCCGCGGCGCGGCCAACGGCGATTATGACAGCGATGGCGACCTCGACATCCTCGTCGCCAATCTCGACGACTCTCCCGCCCTCTTGCGCAACGACGTCGAAGACAAGGGCCACTGGTTGCTATTGACGCTGCGCCAAGGAGCCATCGAGGCCATCGGGACGCATGTGCACATCCAAGCTAGCGGCCGGCACCAAATGCGCGAAGTGCTGACCGGCTCTAGCTTTCAAGCTCAGAGCGATACGCGCTTGCACTTCGGCTTGGGGACAGCTTCTGAGGCCGATATTGAAATCACTTGGCCAAGTGGCGAGCGTCAGATTTTTCACGCCGTGTCGGCCGACCACCACTACGTCATTCATCGGGGCGTCAATCGCCTCATATCGGAGTAGAACCATGCGCTTTGTCCTACTTTTCTTGTTTATATTCGCTGCCTGCGATCGCGAAACACCCGATCCACCGCAAGCGACCTCTCCGCCGACCAGTACGGCGGCTCAGATTTTTGCCACCGGTCGAGCGCTCCAAGCCCGCGGCCTCTTCTCCCAAGCCGAGCAAGCCTATCGCCAAGTGCTGCAACAAGCCCCGGACAACCCCCAATACCATTACTATCTCGGCGTTGTATTGCACGCCCAGAGTCGTTTTGCCGAGGCGCAGACTCAGTTTGAGAAAGCACTTGAACTAAAACCCGACTACGCTGGCCCGCGCATCGCCTTGGGCAAAATGTTCTATGATGTACACGGCAAAGTAGAGGAAGCTCGCCAACTCCTCACCGAGGCACTGAAACTAGCCCCCAACGCGGTTGAAGCAAGCTACATACTAGGCGTGATCCATCAGCGCGAAGGCCAGCTACAAGAGGCCCGCGAAATTTTCGCCGCCATCGCCACTGCCGACTCCACCCACCTCCAAGCTCGACTACAGCTAGGTCAAGTGGATCTAAAGTTAGGCAACTACCAAGAAGCCGAGCGCCAACTGCGCCAAGTCGCGCACCTCAGTCCTCACGAGCCGACCGCGTTCCTCGGAATCGGGCAGGCTCTGTTGCGCATGGGCCGCGCCGCAGAGGGGCAACGCGCCCTTGAGCGCGCGCGAGTCTTGGACGAACAAAATACCCAGCTCAAACCCCATCAAGATGCGCTACGCCAGCACCCCAACCAACCCCAAACCCATTCTAACCTCGCCGCCCTCTACAGTCGATTTGGGCGTCTCAAACTAGCCGTCGAGCACTATCGCCAGTCCATTCTCATCGATTCGACCTATGGCTTGGGGTACCAAGGATTGGGCACGCTGCTCCAGCGCCGAGGCAAGGACGATTTAGCGGCGCACTATTACCTCGAAGCATTGAGCCACGACTCAACCCTAGCCGAAAGCCACAACAATCTGGGCCTAATCCTTCACAAGCAAGGCCAACTAGAAAAGGCCCTCAAACAATACGAGCGGGCCGTGCGGTTTTCCCCATCTACGGGTTTTTACTACTCCAATCTCGGCAATGTGTTCCTCGAAATGGATCAACTGGACCAAGCGCAGGCGGCTGTCGAGCGGGCTATCGAAATAGACGCAAAGCTCTATAGTGCCCACATACTGCTCGGTGATATTCACGCCCGCCGCGGCGAATTCGCCCGGGCCATTGCGCTCTGGGAGAACATTCCGTCTGGTGGAGCGGCCAGTGAATCTTTAAAGGCCAAAATCGCCGAGGCCCGACGGCAACTATCCGCGCAAGAGCACGCACCGCGATGAGCTTGGCTATCCCACTCGTCGTACTATGGGCGATGTTAAGTAGTTGCGGGGTAGATTCTGGCCTAGAAGAAGAAAGCGATCACTTGGTGCAGGCCGGACTCGCCTTTGCCGAAGAACACCGCTACGCCGAGGCAAGGTACGCCTTTGAAAAAGCGCTAACCCTAGACTCACTCGACGCCGCAGCGCACTGTGCATTGGGCGATCTCGACGCCCGGCTCGGGCACATGGAGCGGGCCGTCCAGGCCTACAAAGCCGCGCTCGCAGCCGACTCCACCTATCATCGCGCCCAGCAAAACCTCGCGGTAATCGAGGCCGACCGAGGGCACCTGCCGCTGGCTATCAAGTTGCTCGAACACATTCCGACCTACGTCCCCGCCCTCCGCACCCTACCTCTCTTCTACGCCAAACAGGGGCGCTATGATCTGGCCGAAAAAGGACTGCACACGGCACTAGCGATGGGCGGGGAAGACCTTGACGTGCGGCAACAACTCGGTCGGCTCTATTTGCGTCAAGGACGCTATGACGAGGCCCGAGCCGCCCTAGCCCTAGCCCTAGCCCAAGACTCGACCCAAGCCGAAAACCACCGCCTGTTGGGCTTGCTGCACCTAGCCGAGCGGCGTTACCCAGAAGCGTTGGCCGCCTTTCGCCGCGCGCGCGCGTTCGATCCACACCTGATTGAGACCCACTACAACCTTTCTTCGGCGCTTTTGGGACTGGGACAGCCAACCCAAGCGCAGGCGGCACTGGCGCGCTTTGAAGCCCTCGCCACTCACGCTGCTCAAGTCGCGCACCTGCGCCGCCAGCTCGACGCCAATCCCGACGATCGCGAGACTCGTTTGCAGCTAGCCCATCACTATCGGCAACTCGGTCGAAACGACGACGCCCTTATTCACTATCGGGCTGTACTATTGGCCGACCCGAACGATTTAGAGGCGCTAATTTCGCTAAGCGGTCTTTTGTCGGCGCGAGGAGAAGACCAAGAAGTGCTCAAACTATGCCGCCGAGGCATCTCTCAGCACCCCGAGGATGTACGCACTAGCAAGCTCCATTTCGCCCGTGGCTATGTCTATATGCGGCGCAACCAGTATCAAAAGGCCCGCACAGCCTTCGAGCACGCACTAGCTTTGGATTCTTCCTTAGCTACCGCTTGGAATAACCTCGCTCATGTCCAGCTAAGTTTGGGATATGAAGCGGCGGCCCAACAGGCGCTAGAATCGGCCATTGCCGCCGATTCAACCCTGGCCGATGCCCACTACAATCTCGGCAGCCTCTTCTTGCAAAAGGGACAGCTAGACCGGGCGCAACGGGCCTATCAGGCAGCCATTGCCGCCGACTCAACCTTTGCGCGGACCTATTACGCTCTGGCAACCGTGTACCAAGCCCAAGGTGAGATCTCGGAGGCACGCCGTTGCTACCAAACCTTTATCGACAAGTGGCAAGGCGACCCAGACTTCCTGCGCCAAGCCCGTGAGCGACTCGCCCAACTGCCGAGCCCCTGATATGTCCATGCTAGTTTTTCTCATCTGCTTGCTCTGTCTGGCCTGTAGCGCCACCGAAGATACCACACCACCTGCACCGTTGCCGCACGCCGCGCCCGCAGCCTCGTCTCTCCGCTTCGTCGAAGTAGCGTCTGCCGTCGGCCTAACATGGCAGCACGAAAACGGTCGCAGTCCTCAGCGCTACTTCCCCGAGACCATGGGCGGCGGGGGTGCCTTCTTTGACTACGACGACGATGGCGATTTAGATGTTTACGCCGTAAACGGCGCTTTTATCGCCGCCGATCCACGCGATGCGGCTCCTGTCAATAGCCTCTTTCGCAACGACGGCCAGCGCTTTGTCTCGGTCGCGGCCGGGGTCGCCCACCCAGGAGTTGGCATGGGGGTTGCCGCGGCCGACTACGACCGCGACGGCGACCTCGACCTCTATTTGACCAACTTTGGCCCCAATGCACTCTTTCGCAACGACGACGGACACTTTGCCGAAATGGGACGGCAGGCCGGCGTTGCCGATGCGCGCTGGGGCACGAGCTGCGCCTTTGCCGATTACGACCGCGACGGCGATCTCGACCTCTATGTCGCCAACTACGTAGCCTACGATCCGGCCGCAGCTCGCGCCGACCAAGTGCCCTATATGGCCGGCTACGAAAGCTATGGCGGTCAAGCACCTGTCGGCTATCCGCATCCAGACAACTTCCAAGGCCAAGCCGATCTGCTCTACCGAAACGACGGCATGGGGCACTTTGTTGATGTCTCGACAGGGGCGGGCATCGCCGATGCGAGCGGCAAGGGGCTGGGGGTGGTTTTTGGCGACTACGACAGCGACGGTTGGCCCGACATCTACGTGGCCAACGACGCGGTGCGCAATTTCCTCTACCACAACAGGCACGACGGAACCTTTGCCGAACGAGCCGGACTGATGGGAGTAGCTTATGGCCAAGATGGGCAGATGGAAGCAGGCATGGGGGTAGATTGGGGCGACTACAACGGCGACGGCGTACTCGATTTGACGGTGACCAACTTCCAGGCCGAGCCTAACGCGCTCTATCGAGGCGAAGGCGGCTTCTTCTCGGTTGCGACCTTTACTGCCGGGGTGGGCTTGCCGTCGCTGCCCTTTCTCGGGTTTGGCACCCAGTTTTTCGACCCCGATCTCGACGGCGATCTAGATCTGTTTGCCGCCAACGGTCACGTCCTCGACAACGTCCTCGACATCGACCAATCCACCAGCTATGGACAGCGCAATTTGCTCTTCCGCAATGACGGTGGCCGCTTCGTCGAGGTTTCCGCGACAGTCGGCCCCGGCTTCGCCTTAGAGCGCGTCAGCCGCGGTAGTGCCACCGGCGACTACGACGGCGACGGCGATCCCGATCTATTAGTTTTTAATTTGGGGCAACCGCTCAGCTTGTTGCGCAACGATCAAGGCGACGCCAACCACTGGATCACCATCCAGCTCGCAGGAGTCAACGGCAACCCAAACGGCATCGGTGCCCGACTGACGGCGACCAGCGGCGACTTGGTCCAGACTAGGGAACTGCGCGGCAGCCGCTCGTACCTATCGCAGAGCCAACTCCGCATCTGTTTGGGACTGGGCAAACGACCGCAACTTGACGCGCTAGAAGTGCGCTGGCCTTCGGGCCGCGTGGAACAATTCGGCCCCTTTGCAGCCAACCAAGCCATCGCGCTCGTCGAAGGCGAGGGCATCAGCGCGGCTTCTGACTCGCCCTGATCTGCTCGACGAGGGCACGACCGAACGCCTCTTGGCCCTGTTCAGCGGCTATTTCTACCGCATATCGCTCAGCGTCGGCTAAGCGGCCCGCAATCATCAACTCGGCGACGATCAGCTCTAATAAGTCCGTTGTGAACGTCTTGCGGATATTCGCGTCTTGCACAGCCTGCTCTAGCACTGCCAACGCCTTGCCATGCTCTCCGAGCAAATGGTAGGCATAGCCGCGGATAAAGTCTTGTAACCCCAAGGAAAAATCTGGAGCCTCGCTTAAGAAGCGCAAGCGGTCTAGCAGGGTGTGGAGCGCGGAGTACTCAACCGGTCCAATAGAATCCCCCGCGAGTTGTCCGCAACGGACATAGCGCAGCGTGCTCCACAAATCGCCCCATATCGTATAAGGCTCCTCCAAACGGGCCGCGCGATAATAGGCTCGCGCACGTTCGTACTCCTGAGCGGCGTAACAAGCGTCCGCGACATTCAGCGCCAATAGCTCCGGCCCCGCTCCCATTTGCCATCGCTCAACTCCGCTCTGCTCTCCAGCACTCAGTTCGTCCCACAGGGCCTCAGCCTGCTGGCGCAAGGTCTGTACCTGCCCCTCGTTTCCCTCATCCAAAGGAGGTGAAGCCAAGAGTACGGCCATGGCCCGTAGCACGGCTAGCCGCTCGACGGGTAGGTCGCCGAGCCTGCGACGGTATTCACCGGCGGCCGCCAACCGATTCGCAGCGCCGGCCGCGACCTGCCAAGGGGCCGGTGCTCCTTCCAACGCAGCGACAATGGCTCGAGCCAAGAGCACCTGGCCGGTCGCTGCCGGGTGCAAGTGATCAACCATCAGTTCCCAACCCACGCCTTCTTCTGGGCTGTGAGTGAGGAAGCGAGACTCCACATCGGCTAGCAGCACTCCTTGTTCCGCTGCGACTCGGCGCACTACCTCGTTTAGAGTTGCCGTCGCCCGCCAAGGCCGCGGATCCAACTCGCGCGCCTGCACATAAGCCACCCGCGCCCTAGCGCCACGACCCAACCGCTCTAAGTGATAACCGCGCAAGAAGTGCAAATAGGCGTCGTCCGCATAGAGCTCCTCGGCCTGCTCCAAGGCCGCCAACGCGGCCGGTGACGCTTGCTCCCGATGGCCCTGCGCCAAAAAATCCCCATAGCGCACGCGCTCCCCATCCGGCAAAGGTGGCTCAATGCGCGCTGGTGCGAAACCGCGCTCGTTGCTAGTCACTGTACAGAGCACTAGGGGAATGCGCCGCGCTCGGCAAAAGTCCGCTACGTCGCGAAGATTGGTCTCTAGATTGGCCGCAGCCTGCGCCCGCCGCGGATCGGACGCTGGGATCGCGCCCGCCTTAGACATCACCTCGATTAAGGGACCACCCGCCCACTCTTTTCCCAACGGTCCTATCAGCTTGCCGACCAAGGGTCTCAGCCGCCACTGCACTAGTGAGTAGTGGATCCGTTTCATCCATACTGCTTGCCCTCCTTGGGCCAATGAAGCCGCCCCATAAACCCCGTATAGTTCGTTGTGTCCGGTATAGACTACGACCAAGTCCGCCCCGAGAGCGGCTACACCATCTTCCACGGCGCGGGCCATGGCAAAGCTCGAAGCAGCAGTGATCCCGGCGTTAAAGACCTCGATCTTGTGCTCTGGAAAGAGGTCGCCGAGCATTGTTTGGAGATAAGACGGGGCCGATAAACGCTTGGGGTGGGGGTAGCCCTGTACGGTCGAACCCCCAGCAAAGAGCACGCGCAATGCGCCCTCGGGTGCGGGTTCGATATAGGGCCTCGGGGTCATGCGGATGCCGCGCCGGATAGGCTCGGCCATGTCGGCGAAGAAGCGACGGGCATAGTCCGGGTTGACCGCGTGGAGCGCCCGGCCTTCGACGTGCGCTAATTGGATGGCAAATGGCGGCGGGTCCAACGCCGGAACCAGCCACAAGCCCCCTTCAATGAGCGCGACCAGCACTAGGCCGAGTAGTAGCGCAGCGAACCGACCGCGCATGGCCCCTGAGTTCATTGGAATTTGAGGTTTGAGGATTTAACGCCCGACCGCGTAGCGGGAGAGTACTTCCTCGCTGATTTGCACCTGATCGGCCTCCACTCGTCGCAGCGAGTCGAGGAACGCGTTAAAGAGCACACCTTCGCGGCGCTTGCGGATCTTAACGCGAATGGGCCGCTGCACCTGCTTGAAGGGCACCAACTCCATCTCATAAGGCTGATCTAGGCGAAACACGCTGTATTTTTCTTGGACTTCCATTGGGTCTTGTAGGACCCCGACGTCTTTGGAATTGCTGTCGCCAAAGAAGGTGCGGTACGGTGACTGATAGAGCGACTCGATGGTGACCCGGCCACTGTCGGCGAAGGTGTGGCCACCCACCGGCTTCATGCCGGACCGCACGGAGTGGCGAATGGCCAATTCCTCTAGTCGTTCCCCGGCACGCGCCCGGGCGAGGATCGCCTCAGCCTCCGCGTGCGTACCGACCAGCACCTCAGTCATATCGATGACACCGGGCAAGGACTTGTAGGTATCGAGGTATTTTTCGTAATAAGCTCTAACTTCGGCGTCCGGCACCTCGACCCTACCCTCGACCTCGTCTAGGCGCAATTGGGACGCGAGGAGCTTCTCGTGCTTTTTCTTTTTCCACTCCACTATGTCAGCCCTCTGATGTAGCCCCTGAACACGGGCTTCAAGGGCCAATAGCGAATCGGGCAGAGCCCAGAGCTCAAGCACGTGGAAGACCGCTGCGCTGTCGGGCGGCAGTGCACCTTTTTCCACGGCGAGCAGCTCCTGTACAAAGTCGCCCACCTTGATCGCACCGCCTGTGTATTCGACTAGCGGTGCCTGAGCTTGTGCTTGGTCCAGTCCACGGCGATGCAGTCCATCGAGCACGGCGTGGATGCGGTCGCGGTGATAGCGCAGGTCGTGCGCCTTCTTGAGCGAATCTATGAATACTTCGCGCCTCCTCTTCCACTTGCGCTGACTCAGCTGCTTGGCGATATCGCCGCGCAACTGCTCGAAGGGAATGCGCTGCTTTTTGAGCACCTTGATCACCTCATAGCCGTCGATGGTGCGAATCGGCTCGCTGACCTGGCCTTCCTCCAAGTGGAAGGTGCCATCGCGCAGGCTGGACACGGCACCAGATTGGTCGAAGAAGGCACCGAGATTACCGCCTTTGTCTGCGTCGGCGGCGCGGGAACGCTCTCGAGCCAATTCGGAGAAGCTAGCCCCTGCATCTAGCAGGCGGATGATTTCGCGGGCGTCTTCTTCGCTAGCGGAAAGGATGTGTGCCGGCCAGATTTCCCAACCTAGCGAGTCCTCCTCATAGGTTGTACGAAGCTCCTCTTCGGTAATTGTGAGCTGGTCATCGATCATTTCGCGAGACAGCTCTTCAACTAAGCGCTTATTGACTATCTTGGAAAGCTCGTGCTTCAGGTCGGGTAGCTGATCCAGTCTTCGCTTCCTAGCCTCGCGCAGCACGAGCTCTTTGTCGATCAAGCTCTGCAAATGCGCACGATGAGCAGCCACGCCCTCTTTCTTTGAGCGCAGATAGTCGGGCAACTCCTGCTCGTAGCGTTCGAGATCTAGGGCAGTGATGGCCTTCCCGGCGACTGTGGCCAAGCCTAAGGCAGAATCGGCGGTTTTGCTCTCCGGGCCGCAACCTGTAAGCACCAAGAGGGCAACTAAAAAATATCTCCACGACATATGTTTCTCACCTGTGTACAAAATCTGCGCGGTACCGCTCCCATAGCGACACCGCGCATCTGAGTAATATCAGCCAGTGATCCCGCGCTACTTGTTGGTCGCCACCTTGCGCCCGTCTGGATAGATGCGACCAATCTCCCGCTCAAAGTGCATTTCGACGTCTACATCCTCGATCGGATCTCCCTTGTAGTCGAAGCGCACCACCACATCGGGAATATGGACAGTCAACTCATCGACGTCTGGTGCCAGCGGCTTGAAGACGAGAAACCCTTCGTTCTCTTGGGCGCTGAACACTTCCTCATCGGGAAACATCGTGCGCCGCAAGATTCCGTCTCGCTCCTGCCAGATATAGCGAGCGTTACCGAGCGTCCCTGGATCATTGCCGCCAGTGCCGCTGCCTACGTAGCGGCGATAGTATATTGAGAGTTGTTCACGCCTCAGCGCGTAGTACTTGCGTCCGTTAGAGGTGGTTATATAGACCTTTTTAGGGTCGAGATAGACCTTGGGGTATTCGTAATTAGAAACGTATATGCGAAAGACGGTGAAGCGCTGCGGGGTATCCCCAGTGCGAAAGTACGTCGAGTTGCCAAAAGTGTAGGGGTTGCGCGAGTCGGGGCCCTCATTGGAGTACGCGCTGAACTGGCGGTTCAACTCCTCGTCGGTCATCGGCCGTGTGCTAATTTCAAGCCGGGCCTGTCTATAAGACACAGTGCCGTCGTCGGCAACCGTCTTGTTAGCCCCTTGCTCGGCCTCGCTCACCGGCTTGATATCTTCGGCGTAATAGCGATAGGAACAGCCTAAAAAAAGCAGTCCAACCAAAAGCAGTGTGAAACATTTCAGCATGGAAAACCTCCTACTCAAGACCGGCGAACACGGTAATGAACATCGCCGTTTCTGTGCGCGCCTCATCGACCGAGGCGCGGTCAATCCGCGACACGCGGAACCCGGCCTGGGTCCACAGGTTATAGCCCAGATAGTCGACGTTGTTGGTAAACTGCAAGGCATAAACCATCTCGTTGCGATCTGAGCGCAACTGATGGTCCTCTAGTTCCTCGCGGAACTGCTTGACGAGCAGGTACTCAAGACCGGTCTGTAACTCGGTGCGCAACAGGATCGGTACGCGCAGGACCAACGACCAGAGTTCGCTCAACTCGGTAGTCGCCACGCGCACTTGAGTATCCTCGCGGCGCGACGGCCGCTGGTGCTGGAACTCGCTCTTCCAGCGCGGCTGAAACTTGAGGACGCCTAGGTCAAAAGTGTAATCTACCTTGTTGAGGACGCCAAAGAAGGAAGCCGTCTCGCGGATGTCCTGCTCTTCAATCGGCCGCTCGTCGAAGTTCGCTTGCTTGAAAACCTCCCATTTGAGGCGGTTCTTGAAGTGTATCCGATCGCTCTGGTACTGATAGCCCAGGTACAAGGTATTGGCCCAGCCATCGCGCAGAGGCAGGGGATCCGTATAGGGCACTAGATCGCCGCGCGATCCCTGGCGCACAATCCACTCGATTACGTCGTCGCGTATATCGTCTTGGACTAGGCGATAGTTGTTGAAAACCTGTACGCGCCCCTTGCTTGCGTAGTCCTTGTCGAAGGTCAGCAAGACGTAATTAGTGACGTTCTCGCGGGCGTCGGCTAGCTGGCGCTCATCGAGACGGCCGACGGTCAGCCTCGCTTCTGGTCCTAAATGGGATCCTACATAGATGTTATACCCGCGCCGATCCCGTTTGTATAGGTAGTCAGGTAGGTCGTCGTTTTCAAAGCGGTCGATAATGCCGTTGTTGTTCATATCGACGCCAAAGAGGAACTCGGGGCGATCAGATGCATAGCGCAAGAACGGCTCATCGTAGTCCGGCACTCTGTTTTCACGCAATTGGGAATCGTTCTGATTGAAGTCGTTGATGAAGTCGTTGTTCTCGTCAAAACCCGGGAAAACCCGGAGGTCCTGCGAGGAATTGGCGCGCAGCCAGTCCGGATTGCGGTCCTGGTCGTCGTTGTCGTCGACGAATTCGTACACGAAACGAGTGTCGTCGTCGTAGTTGATATCGGCCGCGTCGTTCAGGGTGCCGGCTAAAAAAGTGCTGGTGCTGTAGCTGGGATCAACATTATAGACCTCACCGAAGCCGTAGTAGGGATACGCTCGCTTATAGGCATTGATGAACCAAGCATCGGCCGAGGTATTGTGGGCCTGGTGATTGGTCACATCAAGCTCGGACCGCCGCGGGTAGCGAAAGTGCTGGCGGTTCCGGTCGTATTCGCCCGCAAGATAAAACCCACCGACATCGGAAATGTCGAGAGTGACGCCGAAAATCTCATTGGCTACCGGCAACCCGTATTTGACGCGCACAAAGCCCTGGTTCGAGCCATCCTTCACATTGCCGTCGGCACGTACCGTGCGCTCGGGAATACCCTCGGAGAGTAAGACCGGCTGAAAGTTGCGGTTGGCTTGGCGGTTAGAGGTAACGTCAATCCGGTAATCGTTGGCCAAGAGCAACAGGAACTCAATGCTCTTGATCTGCTCGGGTCGGGGGCCGAAGGAGTTGCGGTACTGAGGGCCTTCGAGATCGTACACTAGCACAATGATTTCGTTGCCATCGGCCGAGAGGAAGCCCTCGCGGCGGAAACCACCCTGCACCGACGGACTATAGGCGAGGACATTGCTATTGCCAATTTGGCGGCGATTGCTGATGCGCTCGCCATCAATCGTCGTAATGATCATCTCCTCTTGGAAAAAGGCTGCACCGGCAATGTTGTCCTCGGGCGAATCGTCGCTCAAGCGCACTTCAATGCGCGAAATGTCAGCGTTGTTCTGACCCTCAGTAAGCGTACCTTTGAAGGGATTGCCTTGAAATGCCTGCCCCTTGGTCGAGGAGTTGAAAGCATTGACGTAGGTCGCGCCAACCTTGACAAAGTCGCCGATCTGTATCGTGCCACGACCGCCAAGCATATTAGTGTCGTTTGAGCGGAAACGAGCGGTACTGGTGGCACCCGTCAGCGATTCGACCTGCCCCGGCGCACTGGGACGCGAAAGGAGGAACGTCGCTTCGTACTTGTCGGTGGCCAAGTCGAACTGAATACCGGCGAATGTCGGTTTGGAAAAGGTCATCGGCGTCAGGGTAGTGCGGATGCGGTCGCCGATGGTCAAGGCATAGGCGTATTGACCCTTTTGATCTGAGGCAATAACTACGCTCGAAAACCAGCTACCGAAATAGGGTGTCTTGAACAGGCTGCTACCCGATGTCTGTGGCGCGGAAACGCTCCAGTCGTAAACGAGCTGGCCGCGGGTGATGTAATTCCCATAGAGATCGTAGAAATACTCGCCTTCTTGGGCAGTCCTCACATAGTACTGATAGTGCCGACGGGCGTAATTCGTATAGTCCTGTTGCCGCCACTGGTACTCGTTGAAGAGTTCCTGAGGTATGTACCACTTCTTCACCGCCGGATCCAATGCGTCAAATAGGACACCAGGCCCCATGGGGTCGTAATATACTTCCCCACCGCGGCGCACGCCCAGACGCGAACCGAAGTCCTCCTGTGCTGGGAGATGCTCTACCACTACTCCCAGCATCAGGAGCACAACCGCACCGATTCGACAACTCCAAGCTGCATTCACAAAAGCCCTCCCTTGTTTATCAAATTTCCGGTTTAGATTGCAGCGTATTCCAAATTATTAGTAGGCGACGTGGACAAGGCGCACGAGTTGGTTATCCTCATCGTCGGCCTCAACCTCAATCCGGCAGAGATAAATCCCCGGCGACACGATCTGTCCATCCAGATCTCGCCCGTCCCAAGTGAACGTCTGATCCCCCACTTTGCCACTCTCCGTCGCGCTCTGCCCCCGGCCGACCAAGCGACCACCCAGATCGTAAAACGCCACCCCCAACGGCCGCTCTTCTAACACCTTCAACAGCGCGAAGTGGACCAAAAGCTCGTCGTTGATCCCGTCGCCGTTGGGCGTCAAGACCGGTGTCAACACTACGTCTTGGATCAACGAACCCAGCAAGGCCATCAGACTGACACGAGTCGTCGAGGAGTCCACTAGTTCGGTGGCGTCCCTGTTCTCGGTATCGACTCGCTGGAAGACGCCCTCGTCGGAGTCGGACGCACGGACAAAGGAGGTGAACTCAATGCCCTCGCGGAAACTCTGAGACTCGAACTGTACCTCGATGAGGGCGTGTGCCTCGGCGGGCAAGTCGGCATTGAGCGAGAAGGGGAAGCGGACCCAGATCGAGTCCTCTCCTGCCGCTATGCGCTCCAGTACCGAACCGTCCTCGGCACGCAAGATGCCGTCGTCGCCTTCGGCAAAGGCGTGGTCGAAGCGCGTGGTCACTGCTGAGGTCTGCATTTGATCTGGATCGAGGAGAGAGGCGGTCTCGGTGACCTCGACCCGGCCGAGACGGACTCCAGTTAAGCGAGCAGCACGAGGCGTTACGACCAGCACCTCATTGAAGCCATCGCGCACGGTAGCGTCGGTCGGGTCGGGCACCGCGGCGCGGATAAAATAGGAAAATTGTTGGGGCTTGAGCGGATTGATATCGCGCGGCGGAGTGTAGTCAGCGGGCAAAACATCTAAGTCCGTCAACCCCTTTGTCGCCCCCTCGTCGCTTACCAGCGCCAACTCACCGGCCAACTCCAGTGCCAGTGGAGGTGCGAGATCAATACGTAGCTCTCGTATTCGCGCCGTCTTGAAAGGATCCTCAGAGGAGATATTGACCCGAACCTGGATGAATTTGCGCGGATTGGGCGAGGTGATCGTCGCCTCATTGACGCCATTAGTGGGCAGATAGCTTTCGCTCCATGCACTCCAGCCGACGAAGGCCAACTCGCCGTCCTTGGCAAAGCTCGAACGCGGTGCCCGGCGCAATTTCTTTCCATCTTCGTCGATGAGCCCGTCGCCATCATTGTCGATGAGGTCAATGGGGTCTTCATCGTTAAGACCGTCTCCATCGTCGTCAGCACGCGAGGCGTGTCTCTTGTTGTCGGGCAGAGTCTGCCAGATCTCCCATTCCAACCATTTCAAGGCTATCTCGTCGTAAGTCGCTTTTGACACTTCCTCGCGTTCCTCTTTACCACCGATGCTGACGACCTGATAGTAGGTAAAATTGGTGTCCGTCTGATCGGAGGTGCGGGTCTGTACCTGCAAGCGCACATCTGGGTGAAGAGCTAGCGGCTCAATCCGCTCGATGGATTGACCGGTGAGCGGATCAACGTCGCGGATGAGAACATCGCCCTCCCAAGCAATGCGCGGCAGGGTCTTGCGGATGAAGTTGCCGCGCGAATCGGTCAGCGAGATGGGCGGCGAGTACGCCCACACGCTAACAGGATATCCCTCGCCGTAGAGCTGGATCTCGGCCATGGTCGCCAACGCACCATAGCGACCCGACTGATGCCCAGTAACGTCGATATCGCGGACCTGTAGGAAGCGGATCTTGCGAGGGGCAAAGGCCTCTTGGAAAATGCGCACTACCGGCGTGTGGTTGTCAATGTGCTCCTCGCTAATGATGTTGTCCCATTTGAGCCCCTCTTCAAGTTGGGGGAAGTCGTTGCGGTCTTTCATGCTCAAGGGTTTGAGCAGCGTGCCGTCGGAGACTAAGATGCCCGGCCCCAGGAAAGCACCCAAGTGGCTCTGGTTGATGCGCTTGTTGACCACCGAGAGATTATCGACCCAGAACACGGCCCCTAAATCGTACCAAGCCGTGCCTTTGACGTAAACTGGCGACCATGTATTGGCAGTCCACTGCGAGTCGTATAGCCCGTCAGTGGCCAAGTCAGGGGCACCCAAACCGCCGTGTTCAAACGAGGCACCACCGCGCTGCTCGGGCTGCAGCGCGTAATTGTCGCCCTTGGCCCAGACCTGAATCTCGGAGATGCGGGGAACCTCTTTGACATAGTAGAGGATCGGCCCGCGCTTTTCCTCGGGTAAGGTTTGGTATTTTTCGCGGGCAGTCTGGTTGGCATCGCCCTGGATTTCGACGAGTAAACCGCCGGCCGTCTGGCGTTGATAGACGAGCGCACCGCGCTGCTCTTCGGGCAGTGCTTCATAGACGAGGCGCGCCTCGTCGCCTTCCCCTAGAAAGAAATCGCGCCAGAGATCCGACTCCGTAATTTTGACGCGGACGTATTGGATGAAGGCTCCGCCAATATCGGGTATACCATCCAAGTCCCAATCGGCCCGATCCAGCGGCACAAGAGGGAAGGTCATCTGTACGTAGCGTCCCTCGGTTCCGGGGACCGAAACCAGAGTCACTCCACCGGTCTCAACTCCACCACCACCTTCACAGCGAGTCTCACCAGCAAAACCCACACTTTCGTCGCGCACGCACTGAGCCAACTTGCCAGCGACGAATCCAGTCGAGACTTCTTCTACGAGTGTAAACTGGAGATTGTTGCCCAAGGGAAAGGGAAAGCGCTCGCCCATTGAGGCGAAGAGCGCTAATGCCTTAACCGGTTGGCCGAGGAACTCGTCTTCGAACTGACCAGCAGGGAAGATGATCGTCAAACTATCGGCGAAAACTAGCCTCCCTAGGTCTATTTCAAGCTCCCAATTGCTGAGTCCGTCGAGATTGAAGTCGCCGGGACCGCTCAAGCTGCTTGCAAAACTGACCGGCGTATCCGGCTCCCAGAACGTGCTCAAGTCGTTGTCGAGAATATTGTTGGCCAAGACATCGTTGGATTTGGCGGTCGCCCCACCACTAGTTAGCGCACCGGCAGCGCGGACTAAGTCGGGATAGGTGAAGTCTCTAGCTGTGGGGCCGACATTGATATTGCGGCGGAAAAACACCGGTCGCAGCCCGTCGGTCCCGACCTGAAAGATATCCGCTTCCCTGACCGGCACGTTCAAGTTCGTGACCAGATCGTTCTGATATATCCAGTTTCCCCAGAGAGAAGCCCGATCCACGAGGATCGCATTGCCTTGGAGGCGGTAGGCATTGCTGTTCTGGGCGAGACAGAAATTCGGCATAGACACTATAGACACTACGATGAGGAGTATCCCCCACTTTAGCAACCGCTTCATAGCATATCCTCTCTTTCCGTGCTTTCCAACTAAGGTTAATACGCTACAGAAACGATGCGCGTTTGAGCACTGCCCGCATCATCGGCTTCAGCCGAAATGCGCAATACGTAGAGGCCCGGCGGCACGATTTGTCCGCCATCAGCGCGACCATCCCACTGCTGCGAATACCCTCCCGACAATAGTTGACGCTCAATAAGACGCAAACGCCGACCATTCAAATCGAATATTTCCAGACGCACCGGTTTCGGTGTCAGCAGGCGCTGCACATCAAAGAGCACGGTCATCTCGTCGTTGATGCCGTCGCCATTAGGCGTAAAAGGGTTAGGCTCGGCCTTAAAGTTACTCACTAGATCCTCGCTCTGCGCCGAAACATCGGCGATGACAGCCAAAGTGTTGCGGTCTGAGAGCTGGTCCGTCGCTCCAAAGTCCACCACATCGCTGTCCTCCACCTCCTGCGGTAGAAAGAAGGCCAATGTATCGAGCGCACCCTCACCTACTGCTAGGATTCCATTGCGGGTATAGTGCCGTTCCACATCGGCATCCAAGGTATCGAGGAAGGCATTGGCGAAGAAATTGGTGTGGAAATTAATGACCCGGCCTCGGAAGCGGACTTTCACTAGCGCATCGCGTGCTTGGCCATCCCCGGCTGGACCAATGGTCGGAAAACCGACGACAAATTGATCATCAGCGATGTACAATTCTTGAAATTGTCCTCCGCCGGCCTCGCCTTCGTCGATTCCGATGGGGGAGAGAACCTGAACTTGGCCATCGCCTAGATCTGCTTCCATCCCCACAATCTCCTCAGTGCGTGCCGGCGTAAAAACCTGTAGGCGATTAAAGCCGTTGTTTTCGGGTCCTATGGAAGCTTTTAAGGCCAGGACAAAGGAAGTATCGCGGCCGGCGATTACATCCACTGCTGGGCCGATCTCGCCGAGAACTTGATCGGTGATCTGTGGGGCGGAGTATTCAAGGCGCATGTTGCGAATAACTGTTGCAGCCTCCGGCGACTGGCTCAGGAACTCTACCTCAACCTGAATAAAAGGCCGCCCGCTCGGCGCATTGACCAGTTCGCCTTTGTCGGCTGTTTGCACACTGCTCCAGAACTCAAGATCGGGTTCGATGCGGCGACGCACGCTGACCGGCAATCCTATGTAGTCCTCACGGGTCAAGCGGATCGGCTGGCGATCCTCGGGCAGGGCGGCACTGAATACTTCGCGGGCCTCTATGTTGAACTCCGAGGAGTCCAGATGTACTACTTGGCCTTGGGTCGCGGAACCGAGCCGTCGGTCAATTAGAGATGCCCCCTCTTTCCACTCTACTTCGCGGTCGTAGTAGTTGATGCGGAAGAGTACATCGGGCTCGGTAGTGAATCCCGTCCGTACGCGTACGATCGCTCTCGACTTGGTGGGATCGCCAATCTTTTCTTCGTCCCAGAAGATTCGCCCCAGAGTCGCCGGGGGCAGCGGTAGCGCATTGGAAGTATATACCGCTTCGGGCATGAAACCGTCAGCGAAAAACTCCATTTCAGCCAAGTCGTAATCCAGCGGAGTCTGAAAATCGAAGCGCGCGTAGCGCATTTGGGCGAGCGGTTTGAACACTACGGCAATAGTATCTTCCACGTTGACTGGCACACTCGCCTCGGGGATGAAGGTCGGAAACGTATCGCCGATTCTATCGAATCTAGGGAAGGCCAACGGTCCGGTTATTGGATCTTCGAGACTGAGACCGGCGATCACCGTCTCGGTCCCAGGCAGACCGCGCAAGAGGGTATAGGAGGAAACGCGCACTGGCTCTTCAAGGCTGGGATAGAGGCGGAAAAGCCGGATTGGGAAGTAGTGTCCCAAGTCAACATAGAGAATCCATTGCTGAGTGACGTCTTCACCCAACCGATCGATGCGTTCAAAATGGGTCAATGGATCGCCGTCGAAGACGCGCCCCAAACCCTCTTGCAACCGTATCCCGGTCAAAGCTCTTTCAAATCTACCGAGGGCCGTGAGGTTGAGACTCTTGTTGTACTTATCGCCACCGGGCGGGCGGGGAAAAGACTCGGCCACGTTGATCATGGCCTCGATCTCGGTTATGCCAGCCCGGCGCAATAATTGGACGGCTTCCAAGCTGCGCGGAAACGGGCTCCAGCGAGGAATCAACACCGTGCCCTCTTCGACGATCGTACCATCTTCGCGTTCCGCATCGGTCAGTGCTACCACATCGGCTCTAGTCACATTGAGCGAAAAGGCGAAGAGAGTGGAGTCAATCGCCGCATCTGTTTCGTCGGAAGTTAAGGCGAGGGAAATTTCGGGAACGGGCACCATGCGCGCGGGCGCAATGGGGCCAATGCCGTCTTCGTAACTTTCGAGGTCTATTAGTTCAATGAAAGTATTCTCTGAAACCGACCTCTGTTTAACGTCGCTCCAAGTGGAATTGCCAGGAATGGATAACAAGCGCAACTCTGCGGCAGCGTTTGCCACCAAACCCGACAAAACCAGCACGGCGACACAAATCCCTATTCTCATTCCGTTTACTCCCCGGTAGAGTAAGCGCTCTCGCCCAGGTTGGCATAGGCATTGGGAACGAGCCATTATGCAATACGAGCAGCTATAGCTACATATGAACTAAATAGATAAAGTGACGATTTTAAGCGCAAAGAGAGGGAGGATGCTTCCCCCCTCTCTTTGCACAGGTCAAACAGCAGGCTGTTCGGTCGTTTATTCGCTCAGCGAGGCCTTGATTCGACCCCAAGAGTTTTCCTCGACCGCCGTACCAGTATCGCCACCGGCACCGACCAAGCGAGCATCGACAAAGCGCTCGGCAAAGCGCCAAGTTGCGGCCTGGCCAGATATGGTATGGAAGGCGCGATCTTGGCCCGGAGCCTGATCTGTATCCGGCGTCGAGATTTGGTAACCAATGATCTTACCTTCAAAGAGAGGAGACGCAACGCTGTCGTCGGGACTGTTCCAGATCAGGTCGTCGAACGGCGTGCAGTAAAACTCAATGATGCTGACCGTTGGACCGTCACCCACTGAGACACCACCACCATCGGCATAGGGCACATCGTTGACCCACTCAGAGCCTGCACCGAGGTAGAAGACGTGGCGACCCGAAGGGTCGTCCGCAACGGCGATGTACTGCTGTGCCGTGCGGTTGTTGTTCAGTTTCTTCTCTTCGTCGGTCCAGTCCTCGTTGGCCGAGCCAGTGTAATCGCCACCAGTATGGTCGCCGTCGAGCATGCATTCGATGGCTTCATAATTCCAAGGGCTGCTGCCGTCGTACTCTCTGCCGAAGTACACGTTATCGATGCGCTCCATGGCGAACCAGATCGTACCATTAGTGGCGTTCCAGCCCGACCAGATGCGATAGTCGAGGTCCGCCGGGTCGTACTGAGCACCATCGCCCACTGTGGGATCTTGATATAGATCAGTGGGGAGAAAGTTGGGCTCTCCGACTACATCTTCCCAATCCTCAACGGTGCCATCGGTAAAGTCGAGGTCACCTGTATCCTCATCGAGCATCTCAAAAAGCAGGTAAACCCGCTCTCCAATATGTGCACTGGCACCGCTCGTTAGGCCCATAATTAGGCCCATAGCCAAAAGGCCATATAGACGTTTCATAAGCTGCAACTCCTTCCCTCTTTCGGGAGTGTGGTGGTTTAGGGCAGAGACCTTTTCGGCTCAATCTATCGTAGCCACGGATTATAGCGTGTTGACTCCGTAGGTCTGCTTTCCCCGCGTAGGAAATTATGCCCACTAACAATCGACATCCGATCCGAATCTTTCCTGACCACCCGGAAGCCGCTGTAGAGGGCTTTTAATCGGTGCAATATAGGAAATTTTACTCTATGCTGCAAGTGTCTATTGCAGTGTCTGTCTGGCCCGTCGTCATGCCTCCGATGAGAAATCATCGGTCCGTAGCAAGGCACACTTATTGAGAACCTTCGGCACCAGCATCATCAGCAGCACTATCGCTGGCGCTATCGGCAGTGTCGTCAGCACTGTCTTCAGCGCTTTCTTCGTCCTTATCTTGCCGAAAGCGAATATGCTTCACATCGTGCATACCAATCGCAAATGGACTCGAACCCACGACGCCCATAAAGGCCCGGTTGACGCGCTCGAAATAGCTCTTGTCGGTCTCGCCCGAAAGGCGCACTAGGCTCGCCTCGACCGTGCCCATAACGGTTTTCCCCGACCAATAGGTCGCCGTTATCGGCCTGAACTCATCACCCGTCCCGCCGTCTTCAAAGTCAATCCGCGCCACCTTGTCTAAGGGAATAAAACGCTTGTTGCGGCCCCTGAAAAAGTCGAGCCGCTGTTTGCCATGATAGCGCAAATTTTCCACCTCAAAGCGCCTGCCGTTCATCGTGATGATCGTGGCCTTGAGAATTTTTTCCTCGGGTGGCTCCTCGCCGACGGGATGGCGCAAGACAATCTCTTGTACATCGCTGGCGAGAATGAAAAACGGCCCCAGTTCGGTCACCCCAGAGAAGCGACGCCCACTACTCCCACCGCCAACCGCATCTTGGTGAGGCGAAGCAGAGCCACCCGTCACCATCAAGGCCGCTTCTTGAACTCCGTTGCGGAACACAAGCACGACGCGCTGTTCTTCGTCGCTGCGTTCCCCTTCAAAGCGCAACCGATCCACCTTGACCAGTTCCACTAGCCGACGCTGTCCTTGGACGTAGATTTCCAAATCCTGACGCCCCTGAAAGGTGAACTTATCTACTTGGTGCTGATTTCCGTAGCGATCGATGACGGTCGCCTTGAGAGGGGACATGGCCGCGCCACTGGCCGATACCCATAGCGCGGCGCAGAGTGTAATCCCACCCCATAGTCCTTTGCGCTTCATGGTATTACTCCGCGATAAGCGATCAGCCTAAGGCTGCGCGTCCCCTTCGCCCCCGCTTTCGCCCGGTTGTGCCGGCGAGGGAGGCGGTCCGATGAGAATGTTCTGGGTCTGTCCCATGCTGATCTGTACGGGCCTGATTTCGTCCAAACCAGTGGGAGAATTTTCAATCCGCACTTTGTATTCGCCCACTGGCATGATAAAGTAGCGCACTTCTGTCGAGGTCATGCCTCGGCCCAGCATAGTCCGCAAATTGTAGTCAAAAATTAGGAACGGTACCTGACTGCGGCCCTGCGCATCGGAAAAAATGACCTGAAACCGACCGATGGATATGGTTGCGTACATTTCCTGTCCCATCAGGACATCGACTTCCTTCTCAACGCTGTCGTCAATATCCGTATTGACCACAACGGTATATCTGCCAGGGTCGAGGTCGACAAATTGCGGCAGAGAGCGGTAGCCGGTCTCGTATCCTATGGGCGAACTCGCAGCCATGCGCGGCGATTCCGAGTGAACTTCCTCGCCACTCTCTCCGTCGAGGACATAATAATTGACCTCGTTGATCCCGCCCGTCTCCAACATGAGCCGCCCCTTGCCCTCGGGAATGGGCGGCAGACCATAACCGCCTCCTCCGCTGCCTCCGGTGGTGGCACAACCAGCCACAACGGCTGCTATACCTACCAGAAACCACTTTCGCACCTGTGTGTATTCGATTTTCGACGCCATCTTTCCCTCCTTGGGACGAGCTGTAGGAAACGGACAACTGCCTAAGAGCCAAGGTTTAAACATTTTTGAATGTTTAGATATATATGAATACATAGGCTCTTGGCCGCTGTCAACTACTCGCCGCGACTCGCGAGAGATACGAGGATGAAGTGCCGGTCCTGTCTTGGCTGACTACTGACAAAGTACATAAACTCTGCTTCGTCGTGCCACTGGCGCGGGTGCGCCGAAGGGATCGTCACTCCTCGGCGCAAAAGATCTTGCCAAAAAAACTCGTTTCCCACAACAAAACCAGCCGCTACGAGAAAATAGTCTGCGCCCTCGGCCGCGAGGCTGTCGAGCCGATCGGGCGCAAATTCGTCCGGGGTTATTTGCCATCCCTTGCGATGGCAGTAGTAGAGCAACGTTGGACTTTGCGACCGGTGCGGTACCCCGGTGTTTTCGTCCTCGTCGCCGATGACCAACAGGGCATCCTGCGGCAACTTGGCGTCGAGTATCCGACCCACCAAGTGGCAACTTTGGTAGTAGTTGTGCCAATTGTTGGGCTGCGCGTAATACGGCCTAACCGCCCAAGCGCTGGAGGCGGCGACCCCGATGATCAGGGTACATACTAACACGACGCGCCAGTAGTGCTTCCAGTTCCGTGCGAATCGACACCATCCCGCCGCTGCGGCATCTGCACCAATAATGGCTTCGAGCACCCGTCCAGCTAGAAGGGCCCCAACCGGAGCAAAGGGTAGTTGATAGTAATGTAGCCTGTGATTGCCCTCAGGGACGAGAAAGACATAGAGCACCAGCCCTCCCATCCACACCCAGAGCGTCCACTCGCGCCGTTGGCTAGGCGCTAGGGCGAGTCCAGCCAAAACTAGGGCCGCCCCCGCAGGCGTATAGACGCTGTGCCAGAATCGCTCCAACAGCGTCAGATAGAAATCAACCGTAAAAAGTAGGCTGCGATCCCATTTGTCATAGCCGTAGCGATTCCAGATACCGAACGTCAGGCCGGTCTCCTCAAAGAGCAGGCTAGCGTGCCAGTACCAAAGTACGGCGGGTGCCACGGCCAGCACGAGGTAGAGCCAAAGCACGGGCTTGAAGGTGAAGCGCCACCCCCAACGCAGCCAAGCTAAGGCGACCAATGGAAAACCGAGATAGAGGGTAGGTATTTTGACGAGAAAACACAGTGCGGCCAACAGGACAGCCAGCGCGAAGTCCCATCGACGACTGCTGTCAATCCACCGCGCGAAAGCCCAAAGCGAACCCACGCTCAAAAAGATCATCAGCGCTTCGGGCATAAAGGTGCGCCCGTAGTAGATGCTCATAGGAAAAAGCAAATAGAGCAGCGCCGCTAGTAACGCACCCAGTCGCCCCATGCCCAATCGCAGGCCCAGCCAATAGGTCAGCGCCGCCGCCGCCGCCGAGCACAGCGCCGCCACGAGCCGCCCGAGCCACTCATAGGAACCTTCGGCGGCGGCGTAAAGCAGAGCAACGACGAAGGGGTATAGCGGAAAATTCGTCTCCACGTACCCAGGGGTGGTGCCGCGCCAATCGACGCGAGGATAGAAGAGCGAATAGCCTTCTTCGTAAAAATTGCGGGCTATGGCGGCTGTGTCTGTCTGGCGCCAAGCCTGCTTGTCAGTCAGGGGATCTTGCAGGTTTACAAGTCGTAGGGCCAGCCCCAGGGCGAGGACGATATAGAGATAAAAAGCGCCCTTAGCCCCCTTCGTTTGCATGTCGGATCAGTAGGGACGCCAGCTCGGCGACATATCGTCGCGGTCGTCGTTGTCGGTCAGGTTGATGGGCATCAGCGGCGGCTCGTCCATCTCGTCCATGTCGAATCCAGCCGTGCCGACCAAATAGATATCGTATTCGTCGTCACCCATCTTGCCCGCATACGCTAGTCCCTTGCCATCAGGCGACCAGACCGGCTCTTGCTCATAGGTCTTCTCGGCAATGGAGATGCGGGTCTGCCCTTGCCCGTCGGCCCGCATGAGCATCAGCTCCTGGCCACCAAATTCCTCCGAGTTGTAAGCCAAGCGGTCGCCTTTTGGAGAAAACGACGCAAACCAGTCGATCTTGCGCCGATTCTCGGTGAGGCGAGTCCGATTCGACCCGTCGAGATCGATGAGGTAAATCTCGTCGTTGTCGTCGAAAGCTGAGGAAGTAAAGGCAATGCGGCGGCCATCGGGCGAAAACGAAGGCTGGCTACCTTGAACCAACTTGCGCGGGTTGGCTCCGTCGGCGTCCATGAGCCAGACGGCCACATCGCCGTCGCGCTGACTGACTAAGGCAATCGTCTCGCCATCGGGCTAAAAAACGCCGCGCTGATCGCGCTCGGGATGTTCGGTGAGACGCACGACATTAGAGCTATCGGCATCCATGACGTAGAGGTCGATGTTGCTCATCACGTCGCCGCGCGTGAAAAGGATCTTCTTCCCGTCGGGCGACCAAGAGGGATGCTGCTCGGGTTCAGGGGTGTGGGTTAGTTGCTGACGGTCGCTGCCATCGGCCTTGATGGTAAACAAATCCCAGTTGCGGACGTTTTTCTTGGTCGAGGCGTAGAGGATCGTGCCCTCGCGTTTGAAAGGGGCATTGCTGCCAGCGGGAATGTCAAATATCGCCTCGTAGGTCCGCACGCCCCATAGCGGCGATGATTCTACTTGCAAGACCTTGTTTCCTAGATAATCCCCCGCGACGACATTGACTGCGTAAGAGCCACCCCCCAATTCGATTTTGCTATCCGGCTCGGGCAAGATGTAGGTTCCGGCTTTGACCAAGTGGTTGAATTTGTATTGGACGTCATTGGCGTCTAAGCGCACGAGTTGGCCGTCTCCGCCCTTGATTTCGATTTTAACTTGGTTCGAGCCGCATCCTGCGATCGCGACAGCTAAAACCAATACAAATAGCTTGAACATGTAATCTCCTTACTGAGTTATTGCACACCCGGCCCATCAGGCCAAGCCGCTGAGCACCCACAGTCGATTGCTGAGATGATCCATCAACTCGTTGATATCGACGAAGGAATCCGCGAAGAGCGGTTCGTCAACCCGAAAGTACACCCGTGCCCCAGGCCGAACGTAGCTATCGTATTCCAGTCCAATGGGAATCAACGGCACGCGCATTCCCAACCGCTCTTCGGCCTGTATCAGATGCTCGACTACTTCCTTTTGCAGCGGCCCTAACTTGTCCTGATAACGCATGCCTTCTGGATGCGAGACGACCAATTCTCCACTCTGGTATAGCCCGTCTAGATAGGCTTGCATCTGTTGGTTGGCCGCTCGAGCCCGCCGAATCTCGGCGCGGCGTTGCTCCCGATCGGCGATCCGCCTGATGTCTTTCGGTCTCACCACTTTGACCCCCCCCATCAACTCTAGCACCCCCCACAGACCAACCTTCATAATGTAGTTAGCATAGCGCCGAGTGAGCCTGTACAACAAAACCCCTTCAAGCAGAATGTCGCGGTACGCGCAGTGCTTGGGTAAAATCAGGGCCGGGCCCTCGCGCGGCAGATTGCGACCGCCCTCGACTGCCAAGCGGTGGTACCGCATGGCACCTGCCGCGAGCAGGCGAGCGCCGCAGGCAAAGGCATCGATACGCTTAATAGAAAAATCGCTGTGCTCAGGTTCTGCGGACATAGTCCTATCTGAACAAGTCCTTTACCTTGCCCCAAGTGCTTTCGTCCACTTCCGTGGCCAAGGGTTGCAGCAGATCTTGCCCCGGTCCAGCCAAGTACAAAGACCCCTCGGAATCTATGGCTGCGAAATAATCCCCGGCGGCGTCCAGCCGCGCTTTGATGTACGCGGGCACTTCCGGCGACTGCGCAGCCATAGCGGCCGACCACAAGGTCAGGCCCTCGGCTATCGCTAGCACTTGCCTGTCGCGAGATATAGCGATAAACCGCTGCTCCGCATCTTGCGCGCTAAACTCCTGCCATAGCTGCAAAACCCGTTGGCGCTGCGACCCCCTATCGTGCGAGAAGACGTAGAATACGCGACTGTCTTCCGGCAGGACCTGAATATCACCACTGCTAGCTCCACTTGCTGCGACCATCAGCAGGACCAAGCCCATCGTCCATGTCGTTCGTAGTGCGTTCATATCGACCTTATTCGGCGCGAATTCCGTAGTCCTTTTGCACGGCGTCTTCCCCTTGGAGAATCCTCACTAGCGACAGGTGTTGGCTGAGCACCTGTTCGACTTGCACGACGCCGACCCGGCGCGGCAGGGACTTTCCCAACACCTCGCCGGTATCCGGGTCTTTCAATTCCCGCCCCTTGTCCCACACGCCGTACTTGTTGCCTTTCTGCACTGAATCGGCTAATCCCACATTAATATAGGCACTCAACCGCACTCGCACAGATGATTGGCCGTTCTCCCCTGTATCAGTCTGCACGGTATCAGCCACCACCTCGATGATTTTTGGCTCGGAAACCTTGAGTGCGGCCGGGGGTTGGATAAGGCTGTCTAGCCCGGCGGCCAAGTGGTCCAGACATCGGCTCACCGACTTGCCCAGCAAGGTGTTGTGAAATTCCTCGCTGCCCCACTCCATTTGCCCCAAGAGGAAATACTCCTTCTCCAGCGGTACGTAGGCCGCTGGGTTAGTGACCCCATAACGCTTGCTATCCTCAGCTACTTCCCTTATCACCTCACCGGCCGGCTCCCCATCTATGACCTTATAGGGATACAGTCGCACCGTGGTCAGGCCCTGATAGCTGCGATAGCCGCCGATGGGCACGGTGGCGCGGAAGCGCTTCATGCTCATCTCGTCGATCTGCCCCAAGACGACGTAGTCGGCTTCTACCTCGCGGCCAATGGTCAAGGCGCGCTCGACATCGAGCTTGCCTTGAAATTCTTTCTTTTTCAGCCGCACGAGTGCCGAATCAATAGACACAGTGCTGAAAAAGGCACTGCCACGCAGCGAATCGGCCAAGCCCCGGGGCATGGCCGAATATATGTCCCACTCGCCCTTGTATTTCGACTTGTCGCGAAAAGGCATGAAAAGCAGCCGCTGCTTCAGCCCCTCCGAGATGGTGCTGTCGCTGACCACTGGTTCCGTTGCGGCCTCCTCCTCTTCATTTTGATCGCCCAACCCCATAATCGGCACCACAGCCGCCCCTCCGTCTGCCCCCCAGTACAGCGCGGCCAGCAAAGCAAATCCTCCCCGCAAAAACCACCTATGTCTAGCGGACATCAGTGCTCTCCTTTGGTTTGCGTGAGTACGTAAGGGCCTTGGGGCACGACCGCTATGCGCGCCCCGGCACCGTGCCGCGCCAGCGCCTCAGCTAGCCCTTGCTCCACAGAGGGAACGACCTCGACCCACACCTTGTCGCGGTATTGAGGATCAATGCCCTCCGAGTAGAACATGACCTCGGCCTTATCGAGTACCTTGCACAACTCCTGCAACTGCCATTGGTCGATAGCGAAGAAATCGGGATCCGCGAGGCAGCCCGAGAATTCGGCGGCACCAGATGCGCCGAGCAACATCTCCGCAAATTCAGGACTACCCAAACCCTCGGCGCAGCGGGCGGCAATAAGAATCGTCCCGCCCTCTTTGACGATGGGCAACACCGCCGTCAGGCCCTTGACAGCTTGATAAAACGTCAGGTCGAGCGGCCAGCCAGCACTGCTGGTAATCGCAATGTCAACCGGCTCATCAACCAAGACGCCGTTCTGCTGCTCGACGAAGCGGGCCCCTTCGGCATGGGCCTTTTCTAGGTCGCCGCAGAACAAGCCGGTAATTTGCCGCTGGTCGTTCATAGCTACATTAAATGTGAAATCAACGCCAGCGCACTGCGCCACTTCAAGGGCTTGGCGGTGGAAGGGATTGCCCTCAATGGAGCCTTCGCACGCCCGGGGATGGCTCAACAGCTCGGGGCCGTGCAGGACGCGCATCGTCTCAATGCCCATCAATCCCGGGCAAATGGCCTTGCGACCGCCCGAGTACCCAGCCATCAAGTGCGGCTCGATCAACGAGGTGGCGATTTTCAGGTCGGCCTCCATGTAGAGCGCGGCGATCCATATTGGAGCACCGCCCGAGGTTTCCCCTAGGTGCGTCAGGGTCTCGCGACAGCGGGCTGTGTGATTGACGATGCGATAGTTGCGGGCGATGTCAGCCCCGACGAGCTGTACCAATTCCTCGCCTTCGTTGGGCCGATGCAGGCCAGTGCCGACCAACAGAGTAATATCCTCGCGAGCGATTCCTTCCTCTTCGAGAATCCGCAGCATCGGCGGCAAAATGACGGCGTTGGGGACCGGACGGGTAATATCGGCAATGACTACGCAGGCGTTTTTGCGTCCCCTTGCCAGCCGCCGCAAGGACGGAGTCCCTATCGGGCGGGCCAGGCCGTGATCAATCCGCTCCTCGATACAGTCGAGTCCCTCACTCGGAGCCATCTGCAATACCTCGGCCGAGTTGGGCACTTCGATTTCAAGGCCGGCGCGGCCATAGTCGAGCTTTACTTTCATTACATCTACCTAGGCCAATTTGCTCTCGAGATACGCGCGAAACGCCGCGCCGAACTCCTGGTCGGCCAAGGCAAAATCCGCGAAGGCCCGATAGTATGTGAGCGGCGTTCCTATGTCGTAGCGCGCCTCGTCGCTTGCAAGGCGTGTGCAGCGGACTTCGGCCCCGCGCTGGATCAGGACGCGGATGGCATCAGTCAACCACAACTCGCCGCCAACTCCAGGCTCAATCTCGTCAATGGCGGCGAAAATCTCCGGTGAAAAAATATAGCGGGCCGCAACTGCAAGACAACTCGGCGCGACCTCCACCGCCGGCTTTTCAACGATGTCGGCGATGGCAAAGTCGTCGTCGGCCGCGCCTTGCGGTGTAACGACCCCGTACTTGTAGGTCTCTTCGCGCGGCACTTCCCATACGGCAATAGTGGCGGCCGCACCTCGCTGGACATGCGATTGCATCATCCGACCGACCACGCCTGGCACCCGCGGCGAGGCGATGATCGTGTCGCCAAATCCCACCACAAACGACTCGTCGCCGACGAATTCCCGCGCCTGACGCACAGCATCGGCATTGCCGGAAGGACGCCGCTGCCGCACATAGTAAAATTCAACGCCCTCGGCCGCATAGTCCACCTCTCCGATCGCGCTATCGCCCAAGCGCGCCGCAAGCTCGGGATCATCGTCGAAGTGATCCTCAATCGAGCGCTTTTTGCGGCCCGTTACAAAGAGGAACTTGTCCAACCCCTGTTCGATCATCTCCTCGACCACGTACTGCACGACTGGCTTGCAACCAACGGGCAGCATCTCCTTGGGTTGGGACTTAGTTGCCGGCAGCAGGCGAGTACCCAAACCTGCTACGGGGAATACGGCTTTGCGAATTGGCACGTTTTCTTTTTATTTTAAGTTTAAGAGAATCAATGACATAACCATAAAATGGCACCTAGTGAAAATAGGAAGCTCTAGGTGCTAAATCAAGCCCGATTTACCCACTCCCACACCTCCAATCCCATGTTCGACTTGGCCCCAACTCGCCTGTGCGCCCTCTTAGAAGCATTTCCCGCGCTGCGCATCGGCGTAGTCGGCGACTTTTTCCTCGATTCCTACATCGAATGCGACCCGGCCCTCGACGAAAAGTCGCTGGAGACCGGCAAGACCTGCTATCAGGTAATCGGCTATCGCCGCCAACCTGGGGCCGCTGGCAATGTCGCCGCCAACTTGCGCGCCCTCGGCGTGGGTGCGGTCGAGGTCGTGGGCTATTGCGGCGACGACGGCGAAGGCTGCGAACTGCGGCGGGCCATGCGCCGACTAGGCCTAGATTTGACGGGGTTCCTCACAACTCCAAGCCGCTTGACTCCAACCTATGGCAAGCCCTGCTACGTCGCTAGCAAGCAGCGCGGTCGGCCCGTCCTTGAGGAACTGGAGCGGCTCGATATTAAAAACCGCCGTCCGACCCCGATCAATATCCAGCGCGCGCTCATCAATCACGTCCGCCAGCGCCTGAGCCACTGGGACGGGCTCGTACTCATCGACCAAGTCGCCGAAGCCAATTGCGGCGTCCTCACCACGCGCGTGCGCCGCGCCATCGCCGCTGCGCTCGACCCTCAGCCCAAGCTCGTGGTCCTCGCCGATTCGCGTACGCGCATTGGTCTCTTCAAGCGCGCTATCCTCAAGCCCAACCAGCGCGAGGCTTGGGCCGCACTTGGCAGCCAAGGCCGATTGTCGCTCAAGACCGCAGGCCATCACGCCCGCGTACTCAGCAACCAGACTGGTCGCCCGGTGTTTCTAACGCTTGGCAATAGGGGAATACTCGTAGCCGACGGCAGTACAGTCGAGCACATGCCAGCCGTGGACCTCACCGCACCCGTTGACCCAGTCGGCACCGGGGACACTTGTGCGGCCGCCCTCAGTGCGGCTTTGGCAGTGGGTGCCGAACTGACGGAAGCGGCGGCAATAGCCTGCTTGGCCGCATCAATTACCGCTCAGCAGATTGGCACGACCGGCACGGCCTCGCCAACCGAACTAAGCCGCCGCTTGCACCAGTTGCGGCGTAGCTAGGATGCGTAGGTTTGTTCGACGACCGTGCGATACCGCTCGACGATCGCCTTGGGCACTATCTTCTTCAGGCCCTTGGTCAGGGTTCCAGCGTCCTCACTCAGCGGCTCGGGCAAGAGCGCGATGCGCTGCGGCCGCTGGTAGCTCGGCAGGCCGGCGGCCGTGGCCTCGGCGAGGAACCCTTCGCGGATTCGCTCGCCCAAGCTCGAATGCGTGCGCAGGGCGTCCTCGTCTTCTAGCGGCAATCCGTCAATGCCGCTGTTTTTTGCCTCCTCCACATCCACCGTCACCAACGGCAGCGGGTAGTCGCGCTGCTGGTCGCCGTACACGATCACATGCTCGACTAGGGGCACTCGGGCGAAAATCCGCTCCAAGGCTTCAGGATTGACGAACTCGCCATTGCGCAGCTTGAATTGCCGGCCAACTCGCCCGTGGAACGAAAGAAAGCCCTCGTCATCCATACTGAACAAGTCGCCGGTCCGATACCAGATCTGACCATCCTCCTCTACTAGCACCTGCTCGGTCTGCTCGGGGTCGTGCAAATATCCGCGCATGACGTTGGGGCCACTGGTCCACAACTCCCCGACCTGATCGCCACTGGGCCGGCACTCATCCTGTGCCGGATCGTTGTACCCAATTTCCGAACCGTCTTCGGCCACGATTTTCACCGCCTGCAACGGCCTCCCCACCGTACCGCTTTTGCGCCCGCCGAGATGGTTGGCGGCAATCAGCGGCGCGCACTCGGTCGTGCCGTAGCCCTCGTACGTGGTGATGTCGAGCACTTCGTGAAAGAAGTCCAACGCCTTGGGATCGGCCTTGGCCGAGCCGACGATCAAAAGTTCTAGATGAGGCCCGACTCGCGTGGCGAGCTGGGCGCGAATTTTGCCGACGATCGAACGGCCGATGGCAGCCAAAAAGAGCTTGTCGCCCAGTCCAGCTTGGCCGCGTGCCAACCGCTCTTTGGCCGCAACCGAGCGCTGGATCAAGCCTCCCTTGAGACCACCAGCGTCGATTTCCTTGCGCACATTGCCGTACACTTTGTCGAGTATCAGCGGCACGGTGAGGAAGCCCTCCGGCTCTGAGAGGCGAATATCGCTGAGGACGCGGTCGGGTGAGCGCGCCAAGTCCAAAATCCACCCCTTGGCCAAGGGGTAGTAGATATTGAGAATCCCCATAGAGTGATAGTCGGGCGCAGACTTGAACATGCGCAGAGGCTCGCGCTTGCTAATCACGTCCCAAACCTCTTCGACGTTGGCGACGATGTTGGCATGGGTTTGGATCACACCTTTGGGCAGGCCGGTTGAACCCGAGGTATAGAGAATTTTCGATTCGTCTTCCGGCAGCACCTCGACCTCGGGCACGGCCGCGCTGCTCTCCGCTAGCTCTTTCCAAGGGATCGCGTCTTCAGCCTCGCCCTCGGTCAACGCAATCTGCGGCGTCTTGTCCAGTCGCTCTCGGATGGTGTCAAACCGCTCGTATCCTTTGCGATCTACGACCAGCAACTCAACCGCAGAGTGTGCGATGCTATGGGCGAGCGCCTCGTCAGGCGACTGGATACACAGCGGCACCGCACTGACCCCGATGCAGTCGGTCGCCAGAAAGATCAAGAGCGGCTCGCTGCCGCCATCGGTGAGAATGCCCACGCGCTGGCCCTTGGCCAAACCCTGCGCTGCAAGGCCAGCCGCGAGTTGGTCGCGGCGACTTTTGAGCTCGGCGTAGGTCACGGGCTGGTAGCTCAATGTGCGGCTGCCCTCTACGGGCTTGAGCTCTCGAATGGCCGTCTGTTCGGCACAGGTTGCGAAGCTATGGTCGAGCAAATCTCTCAGCGTTTGTCCCATCGCAAACCTCTTTCCGGTGAGTTATATCGTTATCATTTGCGGCGCACAAAAGGACCGCCTTGCCATTGCACGCGCGGCCCGGCGACCGCATCTTCCCTATATGAATTTTCGCTGCAACCGCGTCTTGATCTTAATGTTTCTAGCCTGCCCGGTCGCTTCCTCAGCGCAGCCCTCGGTGGCCATGTTCGGCTACTCGCTCAGCATGGGCAGCGTCACCGTCGATCAAGAGCAGTTGTATCGCCTCAGCCTCCGGCCCGACTTCCCCTTGGGCCGCTTGGGCATTGGCCTCGACTTAGAGCTGTTCGTCGAGCGCAATGGCGACCTCGGTTCGCGCGGCTGGGAGGCCGGCTCGTCAACCCAAACCCTCGACTCAATCTTGCGCAAAATCTACTACGTGCGCTATGGGCGCCCCAACGACGCGGTGTACGTCAAAATCGGCGCACTCGACGACGTGACCTTGGGATACGGCCTCATCATGGACAACTACCGCAATACCCTACACTATCCCGGCATCAAGAAAACCGGATTCCAGTTCCGCATCGCCAATTTCGCTGGCACTAATATCGGACTCGAAGGAGTGATCAACAACCTCCAAGACTTCCAAGAGGGCGGTGCCCTCATCGGGCTGCGGACCATCGGCTACGCCGCCGACCTCGAGGTGGGCGTGACCTTTGTCGCTGATCTCGATCAGTACAGCGGCCTGCGCGACAGCGATTCCGACGGCGTGCCCGACCCCATTGACGCCTTTCCAGAAGACGGCGATTTTGCCCTCGACAACGACCACGACGGCGTACCCGACCACATCGACAGCGACGACGACAACGACGGCATCATCGACGCCGACGCCGGCAGCGGCCTCCCCGCCGACATCGCCTCCGCCTTGTTGGGCCTCAACGCCAATTATGGCAACGCCTTCCCAATAGACCAAGACGTGGAACGCCACAAACCCTTCAACAAAAACCGCGTTGGCCAAGACTTCTTTTCGATCTTGGGCGTGGACCTAGCCTATCCGCTCATCCGCGACCTAGGCTTAGAACTCAAGCTCTACGGCCAATTCGCCATGCTGATCGACGACGACGACGGACTCTCCAGCTTTGCGGCGCAACAGCAGGGCGTTTACCCCGGCAATCGCCAAGCGACCGGGTTCGGGTTCGCCGCCCCGGGCTTGTGGCTATCTTTAGGCCCGCTCAACGGCCAACTGGATTTCCGCCACTTCCGCCGCGATTTCGACTCGCGCTACTTCGACGAGCTGTACGAACTCGATCGCGCGTATCTCGACCTCGCCACCGGACAGGCCCAGTCCAAGGACGCACGGCTAGGCTACAGCAACGACCTCTCCGGCTTCTTCGGTCACTTGGGCACGGAACTCGGCTCGTACGCGTACGCCTCGGTTTCCTATCAGCATTTGACGGGTACCGGCGACCCAAAACAGCAACTCATCGCCAGTGCATCCTTGTCGCGCAAACTGCTCAAATACTTTCCCCACCTCAAGCGCGCGTACGCTTATTTTCACAAGAACAACATCGGCCGGAATCCCAACGAAGACGGTACCGGCCGGGATGACTTCTTCGAGCCGACCGAGGACACTTTCTACGGCTTTGACGTTGGACTGAACATAAAAGAAGGCGCATCCGTGCGCTGGGATACTCGCTTCGTCTTCGAACGCTCCGCCAATCGGCGCTTGCAGCGCCACAAAATCATGACCCTCGAAACCGTATTCGACTTTTAATATGAAAATCACTCGCGTATCCGCTCATTACCTGCGCCTGCCCGCCGTTACCGCTCGCTGCGACGGCACGCAGGACACCTGTCTGATCCAAATAGAAACCGACGCCGGCATCACCGGCTGGGGCGAAGTCGATTCGGCTCCCACCGTGGTCAAGGCCGTCGTCGAGGCCCCGCTCTCCCACCAGATTAGCAACGGCCTCGCCAACGCGCTAGAGGGCCTGGACCCGCTGGCCATCGACGTATGCGGTGCCCGCATGCTCGAAGCGGCCAACTACTACGGTCGCGTCGGCGTGGGCACACACGCCATGGCTGGTGTCAACCTCGCGCTGTGGGACATTGCCGGTAAAGCGCGCAATTGCCCGGCCTACGAACTGCTCGGTGGCCCCTATCAAACCAAATTCCGTGCCTATTGCTCCATCCTCTTCGGCGACACGCCGCAAGAAACCGGCGAATTGGCCCGCCACTTTGCTGGCGAGGGATTCACAGCCATCAAGTTCGGCTGGGGACCGATGGGACAGAGCGAGGCAAACGACATCGCCTTGGTGCGCGAAGCGCTGAAGGGGGCCGGGCCGGACGTAGATATCTTGGTAGATGCTGGGCAGGTGTGGGACTGGAAGACCGGCCTCAAGCGCGCCGAGCAGTTTGCCGAGTACGGCATATTCTGGCTCGAAGAACCTTTGCACCCCGAGGATGTCGCCGGCTATGCACACCTCTGCGAGCGCAGCCCAGTGCCCATCGCCACGGGCGAGGCCGAATCGCGCTATCAGGACTTTGAGCGGCTGCTCGTCAATGGCCGCATCGACTGGGTGCAGCCGGATCCGGGCCGCTGCGGGCTTTCGACCATGGTCGAAGTCGGCCGCCTCGCCCACCGCTTACACCGCAAGGTCGTCAACCACTCGTTCAAAAGCGGCATCACCATCGCTGCTTCCCTGCACGGCCTCGCGGCAGTCCCCCACGGCGAGGTCTTTGAATACTGCATGGCCGAATCGCCCTTGCGCCACGACCTGACGCACGAAAAATTCGCGGTCGTCGATGGCTACGTTCACGTGCCGGAGGGACCGGGGTTGGGCGTGACCATCAATGAAGAGATAGTAGAAAAATACCTAGCGAATTAACCCAAAGGGTTTCCCATCATGCCCAAGCAACCCATGCTCATCATAGACGGCCACCTCGACTTGGCCTTCAACGCCCTGCACCACCGCCGCGACCTCACCCAAGACGTCCACGTCCTGCGCGAGCGCGAAGACCCCAAACCCGTAGGCCCTTCCCACCCCGATTCGCTGCGCGACAGAAAGCGCCCTGAAAGTACCTCGCGCGGCACGGCCACCGTATCCCTGCCGCAGATGCGCCAAGGCTGCGTCGGCATCGCGCTCTCGACCATCATGTGCCGGGTGCAAATGCCCACCGGCCTCCTCGACGACGGCATGAGAACCCAAGAAGCGGCTCACGCCATGGGCCAATCGCATCTTCACTATTACAAAGCGCTAGAGCGCGAGGGCCAACTGCGCTTCATCCGCGACACAAACGATCTCGACGCAGCCATTGCCGCTTGGCAAAATCCCGATTCAACAACTCCGATTGGCCTGATCCTGAGCATGGAAAGCGCCGATCCCATCTTAGACCCGGAGCAAGTAAGCTGGTGGTGGGAGCAGGGCTTGCGCTCGGTGGGGCTGACGCATTTTGGTGCCAATACGTGGGGCCACGGCACCGGCACTCGCGGCGGGCTGTACGCCGATGCCTATCCTCTGCTCGACGCGCTCGACGCAACGAACATCGCCCTCGACCTGACCCACGCCTCAGACTTGGTCTTCTGGCAGCTTTTAGACTACTGGCAAGGTCCCGTCCACGCCAGCCACTGCAACTGCCGCGCCCTCGTCCCCGGTCAGCGCCACCTCAGCGACGAGATGATCCAAGCCATTGCCGAGCGCGGCGGCGTCATCGGCGCGGTCTTCGCCGAGTTCATGCTCAATCCCGAGATCAACTTCGACGACCCGGCGACCTATCCGCAAACCGCCCGCCGCTCCATGTCGGCCGTCGTCGATCACATCGATCACATCTGCCAGCTCGTCGGCAACTGCGATCACGTCGCTATCGGCTCCGACCTCGACGGCGGCTTCGGGCGCGAAATGGCACCCATCGACTACGACACCATCGCCGACCTACAGCGCTTCCTCGCCATCCTCGAGCGGCGGGGCTACTCGACCAACGACATTGCGGCCATAGCCCACGGCAACCTCGCACGCTTCTTCCGCCAAGCCTGGGAGCAATAACCTTGAACCAATCACTCTGCGCCCATCTGCGTCCATCTGCGGATAACTCACGCCCCACCAACAGGATTGCCATACAATGACCGACGCGCACCCGCTGATCCTCGACAGCCATCTCGATCTATCCTTCTCCGCCCTGCAAATCAACCGCGACCTAACGCAAAAGGCGACCACGGTACGCGTCCATGACTCAGTCCAGACTATGGAGGGCTTCGGCTCCTGCACGGTGACCTTGCCCGAGCTGCGTCGAGGCAAGGTCGGCCTCTTATGCGGCACGGTGATGTCGCGCCTAGATCCAGGCGACCGGTGGACCCGCACCGGCATGTACTGCCAAGCCCAATGCCACGGCGTCGGCCGCGGACATTTGGCGTACTACCAAGCACTCGAACGCGCGGGTTTGCTCCGCTTTGTCAAAAGCATCGAGGATTTGGACGAAACCATCGCCGCTTGGCAAAACCCCGACCCAACGACCCCTTTCGGCCTGATCCTCGCCATGGAAAGCGCCGACCCCATCTTAGGCCCGGACCAAGTGCCCGAATGGCGCGAACTCGGCTTGCGCCTAGTGTCGATCTCTCATTACGGCACCAGCACCTACTCGCACGGCACCGGCACCGAAGGCGGACTGCTGCCGCCAGCCAAACCGCTACTCGACGCGCTCAAAGCGGCCGGCATCATCATCGACTTGACCCACTTGACCGACCAAGCCCACTGGGAACTTTTGGAATTGTACGACGGCCCGGTCTGCGCTTCGCACCACAACTGCCGCACCTTGGTCCCCGGCCAGCGCCAGCTCACCGACGAAATGATCCGCTCCATCGCCGAGCGCGACGGAGTCATCGGCGCGGCCTTTGACGCCTGGATGCTCGATCCGGGCTGGCAGCGCAAAGTCCCCGCCTTTGAACAACTGACCAACGCCACCTTGGAAACCGTCGCCGACCACATCGACCACATCTGTCAGCTTTTGGGCACTTCGCGCCACTGCGGCATTGGCACCGATCTCGACGGTGGCTTCGGCACCGAACAAGCCCCGCGCGACCTCAACACCATCGCCGATCTGCAAAAACTCCAGCCCATCCTCGCACGTCGTGGCTACTCGCCAACAGACATTGCCGGCATTTTCTCCGGCAACTGGATCCGGTTTTTCAAAGACGTGTGGAGCCGCTCCTAGAGACTGTCTGGAAATTCCGCCCCAAGCAACGCCATCCCACATCGGCGCTCATCTGCGTTCATCTGCGGCTACCTTTACCACCCTGCAACAGCTTCTGAGCCTACCCCTACATTCTCTTCTTTTTCGTTACAAATCGTCCAAATTATTCTCTCCTCCTTGTCATTAACGCTATTTTTGCCTATACTTTGCTCAAGTTGATTACATAATAATTCTCAAACTATTTATTCTGAGGGAGAAATTGACATGGCGAGAGGAGCTGACAAAGTCATCGAAGCCCTCGACCGCTTCGGCGTCGAGTACGTCTTCGGCCATCCGGGCGGCGCGGCCATGCCCATCTTCGACGCACTGCTCAACTCCGAGCAGATCCGCTTCGTCCTCACCCGGCACGAGCAAGGTGCGACCCACATGGCCGACGGCTACGCCCGCGCCACCGGCAAGCCCGGCGTCGTCCTCGTAACCTCCGGCCCGGGCGCAACCAACACCATCACCGGCCTGCTAACCGCGCTGATGGATTCCGCGCCCGTCATCGCCCTCACCGGCCAAACCGTCACCCCCATGCTCGGCAAAGACGCCTTTCAGGAGGCCGATGTCTTTGGCATCTCCATGCCCGTCGTCAAGCACTCCTATTTGGTCAGGGACCCCAACGATATCCCCCGCGTGATGACCGAGGCATTCCACATCGCCACCACCGGCCGCCAGGGGCCAGTGCTCGTCGATTTGCCCAAGGACGTCACCCAAGGCGACCCCTTCCCCGAATGCACCACCGACTTTCCCGAGAAGGTGTACCTGCCTGGTTACACTTGGCAGACCAAGCCCGCGCCCGAGTTGCTCAAAGCCGCCGCGGATCTCCTGCGCCGCAGCAAGCGTCCCCTGCTCTACTTGGGCGGCGGCTGCATCGCCTCGGGCGGCCACGAGGCAGCCAAGGCCTTTGCCGAAAAGACGCGGATGCCAGTGACCAACACCCTGCTCGGCAAGGGGGCGTTCCCCGAGCAGCACGCGCTTTCGGTGGGTATGCTCGGCATGCACGGCACGGCCTACGCCAACAAGGCCGTCGTCGGCTGCGACTTGATTATGTCGGTAGGAGGGCGCTGGGACGACCGGATCACCGGCAAGCTCGCCGAATTCTGCCCAGATGCGAAAAAGATCCACATCGACATTGACCCGGCCGAATACGGCAAAGTGGTCCTGCCCGACGTTTTTATCGAAGGCGATGCGCGTCAAGTGCTCGAAGAGCTAATCAACTATATCGAGCCGTTGGACACGGCAGCTTGGCTGGCCCAAATCGACGACTGGAAGGCGAAATACCCGCTCAAGTACGGCAAGCGCGGCGGCCTCAAGATGCAGGCTGTCATCGACCGTCTGTACGAGCTGACCGCTGGTCGCGCCGTGGTGACCACAGACGTCGGCCAGCACCAGATGTGGGCGGCTCAGTTTTACAAGACAGCGCACCACCGCCAGTGGCTTTCCTCCGGTGGCGCTGGCACCATGGGCTTTGGTTTTCCCGCGGCCGTCGGTGCTCAGTTTGGTCGCCCCGAAGAGACCGTGGTTGCCATCTGCGGCGACGGCGGCTTCCAGATGACCCTGTGCGAACTGGCAACCGCCGTTGTCCATCGGCTGCCGATTAAAATCGTAGTCCTCGACAACAAGTACCTAGGAATGGTCCGCCAGTGGCAGAATCTGTTCTTCGACAATCGCCTCTCCGGCGTCGATCTAGAAGGCAATCCCGACTTCGTCAAGCTGGCCGAAGCCTACGGAGCTAAGGGCTTTCGCATCCGGCGCACCGCCGACATTGACAAAGTCCTCAAGCAAGCCCTCGACCACGACGAAGGCCCCTGCGTCATCCACGCCGAGTGCGAAAAAGAAGACAACGTCTTCCCGATGATTCCCGCCGGGGCTGCGCTCACTGATATGCTGATTGAGGCCCCCAAGCAGAAACTGGCTCAACCCAAAGGAAGCACCTAATGCCTACAACTGCCATTGACTTTGCCGCCGCAGATCTCAATGCCCGCCAAGAGGCGGTGGACGCGCCACAACTCAGGCTGACCGAACCCCAGCAAAAGACTACTATCGGCTTACTGGTCAACGACCGCCCCGGCGTATTGGTGAGAATCGCCCAGTGCTTTGCTCGCCGAGCCTACAACATTGAGAATCTGGTCGTCTCGCCGGCTCACATCCCCCAGTGCTCGCGCATGACCATCACCACCATTGGCCCCGCCGCCGAGTTGCACCAGATCATTCTTCAACTCAACAAACTAGTCGATGTCATCCACGCCAAGGACCACTCGGCCGACGATGCCATCACCCGCGAGTTAGCGCTCTTCAAGGTCGGCTGCTCGGTCGAAGAGCGCACCGAGGTCTTGCAGATTACCGAGGTTTTTCGCGGCAAGACGGTCGATATATCGGAGGCCACCATCACCATCGAGGCCACCGGCACCACCGAGAAGATGGACGCCCTCGAATCGCTGTTGAGCAAATTCGACCTCAAGGAAATGGTTCGCACTGGCAAGGTGGTCATGGCTCGCGGCAACAAGCCGACATAAAAAAAGGGGGACGAGCATGGCCCGTCCCCCTTTTTGCCTTCTATATCCTACCTTAAAACGCCACGCCCAACTGCCCAAAGACCAAGCGACCGATCTCCGGTGCGCCGATAAAGGTCCGATGCTTGTTGTCGAGCGCGTTGGAAACATCCACCCCGAGCCGCAGGTTGCTTCCGAACGGCAGCAAATAACTGGCGTTCAAATCGAGCAGCGAGTACGCTTCTACATCCCCGACGAACACGCTCGACTCCTGGCGGAACGCCCCCACGTAGCGCCACTGCGCCCCTAGGGTTAGTTGCTCTTGGTCGAAGGTATAGGACGTGCCCACCTTGTATTTGTTACCCGGCGCGTTGAGTGCTATATCGGCGAGGCCATCGACATTTTCAAATAAGGTCTGATCGACATAAGAGTAGCTGCCCGTTAGCGACCATTGATCACTCGGGAAATAGACCAAGTTCACGTCCAAGCCGTTCAGGTTGATCTCGCCGAAGTTGCGATAGGTCAATATCACCGCTGTCGGGTCAAAGGCTTGCTCCGGCGTAACCGTGCCAAACGGGATGCTCGCAGCCCCGCCGGCAAACAAAGTGACAATTTCATCCACCGGCGAGCCGTTGCCATTGCCAGACAAGGTGCCCGGGACCTGCATATTGTCGAGCGGGGCGACCGCCGCAGCCAACTCGGCATTTTCGGCCAGCGCCTCGCCAATGCTAGCGCCTAGCGCCGCTCCGAGGCTAGCCGGGTCGAGGAAGACATTAGGCGTCTGCACCTGAATCGGGGAGACGAAATCTTGGATCCGGGTGTGATACAAGTCGGCCGCCACTACCAGCTTCTCGCCGACTATCCCTTTGTAGCCCAGTTCAAAGGTTTCAGTAGTAGTAGAGCGGGTCAGTGGCACGTCGATAACATCGGCGACCGGATCAAAGGGAGCCGAATCACCGGCCGCCACCTTCTCCAAGTTGAGCTTGAGCAGGGCGTTGTCCAACCCCGTCAGTTGTGCGGGCACCAGCGCATCTAACCCGCCCAATAGCTGCTGGGCGGCAGCCTCCGCCGTTGCTCGATCTAACTCTTGCAATATCCCTATCTGGGTTGTCGCTAGCCCCAGAAAAAGCGGAGTATTGAGCGCACTCAACACTCCGCTACGCCCCAAGCCCCACATCACATTAGTAAAAATCGGATCCCCCAAGTCGATGTAGTCGGCCGGGTCCATCCCCGCCACTGGCGCAAAAGATGAACGGAACTGCGGCCGACCATTGCCCGAGCGGGCAAAAGTCCAGCCGCCGCCCATATCCTCGCGGTAGGTTCCCTGCGCCCGGATGTCGATAGCCGGCGCAAACCCCAGCGACGGCGCAAACGCCGCGCCAATGCCGAAAGGATCTTGGGACGAGCGGATGTCCAAATAGAGGTTGTTGCTCGACGGGGTCGCAAAGGCGCGGTTGTACGTCAGCCGCAGGATCTGAGTCTCCCTCGGCTTGAAAACTAGCCCGGCGCGCGGCGAGATTTCGCCTTCGGGAATGCGGTTGTGGTCGTCGTAGCGCAGGGCCACCACCAAGTCGAGTATTTCGCTCAGAGCCGTCTCGCTCTGCATATAGGCTCCAAACTCATTGATCGAATCTTCGTCTTCGTTGCCGCCGTTGATGGTCCCCTCGGTATCGGGCCGCGTCAGCAGCACGTCAACGCCATACGTAAAGCGCTGCCGAGTACCCAAGGCCGCTGAGTGCTGAAGCTGGAAGGCGGTCAGCTTGGAGTTATCGACGATAGCATTGCCATCGCGCAGCAGAAAAGTGTCGCCGGCGTTGCTCCCATTCTGAAAGACCTGAGCGAACCAATTCTTGTACAGCAGCCGCAGCTGAACGTAGTTGTACGCCCAGTCTTGGGCTTGGCCGGCCCCCAGGCCAGTCAACTCGATCTGATCGCCCTTGTTGTATCCGGCTGCCAAAATAGCCGTCAAATCGTCCGAAGCCTTGTAATCCAAGCGCACTTCGGCACTCTGGCGCTCAATGTCAAAACTGCGCGGTTGGATGGCTGGATTGGCAGCCCTAGCCTGCACCTCTACCGGGTCTTCGTATTCCCAGTCCTCTCCCGTATAGTACTGGGCCGAGACCTTGTAGCCGAGGCGGTCGCCAGCAGCCCCAGCGTGGCGCATACCGACCTTGCGCACACTCCGCTCGCCCAAGCCCAAGTTGACATTGGTCCCCGCCGAAGTGAACGGCGAGCGGGTGATGATGTGCATCACGCCGCTGGCGCTATTGGGTCCGTAGAGCGCCGACCCCGGCCCCAACACCACCTCGATGCGCTCGATGTCGTCGTTGGTCACCGGAATGAAGTTGTAGGCGTTCAATCGCAGCGAGGGGACGCGGGCAATGCGATTGTCGGTCAGCGTCAGCAAGGCCCCCGAAAAAACATTGTTGAAGCCCCGCACGACCACATTGCTCTGCGCCAAGCCGGTCTGAGAAAAATCTACCGCCGGCAGATCGCGGATGTGTTCGGCCACGCTGAGCGTCGGCCGATTGCGGATTTCTTCGGCCTCAACTATCGCCACCGAGGCCGGGGCTTCGAGGACTTTTTCCTGCCGCCGCGAGGCCGAGACTACATTCTGGTCGAGGAAGATGATCCCCGTCTCCAGCGTCAACGTCAGCTCCTGCTCTCCAGCTACGATGCCCACGCCTTCTCGCATTAGGGTCCGATAGCCGATATGCGTGACGCTGAGCTGATACTCGCCGGCCGACAGCCCCTCCAAGCGAAAACGACCGTCTTCGTCGGTGGCCGTGCCGATCTTGCCGCCCGGCAGTAGGTCGCTGACGAGGACAACGTTGGCACCGGGAATGGCTTCGCCCTCCGCCCCGGTCACGACGCCGGAAAGCGTTCCTTCCTCCGCGAAGGCGACACCCGCCCACAGCACCAGAGCATATACTGGCAGCTTGTATCTCATAGTATCCCTCCGGTATTATATCCTCAATTTTGCCCCATAATGTATCCCCAAGCACCCGATCTCGCTACCCTAATGAACAAACGAGCTTTGCGTTGACGCTAACTCAGATGGCAAACCCCTTCTTCTATTGATTTCCCGCGCCTCCATTGCGTATTTTCCCAGCCTTAATTCACCTACGCTATCGGAGACTTATTTCATGCCAGACAAACTCAAGCTCGCCTTTATCGGCTGCGGTGCCATCGCCCGCTTTCACCTCGACGGCATCAAAGGACACGCGCCCCGCATCGATGTCACCGCGTTAGTCGATCTCGACGCATCCAAAGCCCAAACCTATGCCGCTGAAACCGGCGGGCAGGCCTTCACCTCGCTCGACGAAGCGCTCGCAAAGGGCGACTTCGACGCCGTCGATATCATGCTGCCCCACGACCTGCACGAATCCATCGCCCTCCAGTGCTTCGCCGCTGGCAAGCACGTGCTGTTGGAAAAGCCCATGGCCCCCACCCTCGACGCCTGCGACCGCATCCTCGCCGCGGCCAACGCGGCCCCAGGCGTCTTCATGGTCGCGGAAAACAGCCAGTACTGGCCCGAAATTGTCGAGGCCCAAAAGCACCTTGCCGCCGGAGCCATCGGCGAGATCATCACCGCCCGCGCGGCCTTTGTCTATCCTTTTGACTCCTACTGGTTCAAAGAAGAGCGGCCCTGGCGCTATGAAAAGGGGCGCACCGGCGGCGGCATCGCCATCGACGGCGGCTCGCACTGGATCCGGCCCTTGCGCATGTGGATGGGCGAAATCAAAGAGGTGGTCGGTGTGTTGGGGCACCCGCTCGCGCAGATGGAGGGCGAGTCCCTCGCCCGCGCGCTCTTCCGCTTTGACTCGGGCAAGACCGCCATCTTCGACGCCATGATGATCGACACGGTCTTTGCTCCCGATCCTTGGTGGCGCATTACCGGCACCAAGGGCGAACTGACCATCAACGCCGCTCTCGACGGTGCCGAACTCTATCTGTGGGATGCAGATCATCCCGACGGCAAGCGACTTTTTGCCAGCCGAGGGTACACCGAATCCTTTGGGCCGGAGCTAGCCGATTTTGCCGCCGCCGTCCTCGACAGCAAGGCCCCGGACGCGCCAGCGGAACACGCTCTCGGCGAGTTGCGCACGGCCTTGGCCCTCTATCGCTCGGCCTCCAGCCAGCGGTGGGAACAGGTGTGGGCGTAATGCTTGCACGAACCTCTCCTTTGGGATATATTCAGCCTTTTTAGCCCTGTGAGGCCGTTCCTCGAAGCACCGATCATGTTCCACCTCAATTTTCGCACCCTTTTCAAGCTCAGCGGCAAAGGCTGTCAAGGCCGAGATGCCCTCTCAATTCAAAACGCATTATCACTATAGAATAGGAAAGCAATGACGGAAAAGTACGTATATCTGTTTGGCACTTCTCAATCCGAAGGCGACAAGGAAATGCGCAACCTGCTCGGCGGCAAAGGTGCCAACCTCGCCGAAATGGCCCAGCTTGGCCTGCCCGTCCCAGCCGGTTTTACCATTACCACCGAAGTTTGCACCTATTACTACAACCACGACCAAACGTATCCCAGTGCGCTCAAAGGCCAAGTAGAGCGCGCCGTTGCCGAAGTCGAAAAAACCATGGACATGCGCTTTGGCGACGCGGCCAACCCGCTCTTACTGTCCGTGCGCTCTGGGGCCAGAGTGTCCATGCCCGGCATGATGGAGACCGTGCTCAACCTCGGCCTCAACGACGAGATCGTCCAAGGGCTTATCGAACAATCGGGCGACCCGCGCTTTTGCTACGACGTGTACCGCCGCTTCGTCCAGATGTACGGCGACGTAGTCATGGGCTTGCGGCCCGAAGACGAAAAAGAAACAGACCCTTTTGAGGCCCTGCTCGACGCGAAAAAGCACGCCCGAGGAGTCGCGCTCGACAGCGAACTGAGCGCCGAAGATCTGCGCGAATTGGTCGCCGAGTTTAAGGCTGAGATCGCCAAGCGGCTCGACCGCGAGTTCCCCGAAGACCCCCACGAGCAGTTGTGGAACGCCATCGGCGCGGTCTTCGGTTCTTGGCAGGGCCAGCGCGCCATCCGCTACCGCGAAATCGAAGGCATCCCCCACAACTGGGGCACAGCCGTCAACGTCCAGTCCATGGTGTACGGCAACATGGGCGACGACTGCGCTACGGGCGTGGCCTTCACGCGCAACCCTTCCACCGGGGAGAAACACCTGTACGGCGAGTTCCTCATCAACGCCCAAGGCGAAGACGTGGTCGCTGGTACCCGCACGCCCCAGCCCCTGTCCGAACTCAGCAGCCGAATGCCGCAAGTGTACGAGCAGTTCCAAGCAATCTGCGACCAGCTAGAGCCGCACTACCGCGACATGCAGGATGTGGAGTTCACGGTCCAGAAAAGCAAATTGTGGATGCTGCAAACACGCAACGGCAAGCGCACTGGGGCGGCGGCGGTCCAAATTGCCGTAGATATGGTCGCCGAGGGGCTGATCTCACAAGAGGAAGCCCTCCTGCGCGTCACTCCCGACCAGCTCGACCAGCTCCTGCACCCCACATTCGACGACGCGAGCCCCAAGGACGTTATCGCCGAGGGCCTGCCCGCTTCACCTGGGGCGGCGACCGGCCAAGTCGTCTTCAACTCCCAAGAGGCCGAAACACAAGCGGCCGAAGGCCAGCAGGTCATCTTGGTGCGCCAAGAGACTTCGCCCGAAGACATCGGCGGCATGGACGCCGCCCAAGGCATTCTCACGGCGCGCGGGGGCGCGTCCTCTCATGCCGCCCTAGTCGCACGCGGCATGGGCAAGTGCTGTGTCGCCGGCTGCGAGTCCATAGCAATCGACTATCACCAAGAATTGTTTACCGCCAACGGCAAGACCGTCAAAAAGGGCGACTGGATATCCATCGATGGCTCGTCTGGCCAAGTCATGCTGGGCCAAGTGCCCACTGTGGAGCCGAGTTTCTCGTCGTCGTTTGACACCATGATGGGTTGGGCCGACGACAAGCGCCGACTGGCCGTGCGCACCAACGCCGACACGCCGCACGACTCAGAAGTGGCCCGCAATTTCGGTGCCGAGGGCATTGGCCTGTGCCGCACCGAACACATGTTCTTCGAGGGCGACCGCATCGTAGCCGTGCGCGAGATGATCCTCGCCGCCGACGAGGCCGGCCGACGCCAAGCCCTAGCCAAGCTCAAGCCCATACAGCGGCTTGATTTTGAGGGCATTTTCACCGCCATGGACGGCCTGCCCGTAACCATCCGCCTGCTAGACCCGCCGCTGCACGAGTTCTTGCCTCACGAGCCTGCCCAACAACAACAAATGGCCGAGGAAATGGGCGTCCCGCTAAGCCAGATCGAGGCCAAAATCGCCTCCCTGCACGAGTTTAACCCCATGTTGGGGCATCGCGGCTGTCGCTTGGGGATCACCTACCCGGAAATCTACGAGATGCAAGTCGAGGCCATTTTTGAGGCCGCGGTCAACGTGCGCGCCAAGGGCGTCAATCCCCTGCCCGAAATCATGATCCCCCTCGTGGGAACCGAGCGCGAGTTTAGCGACCTAAAAGCCATGGTTGCTCGCGTCGCCGTTGCCGTCGGGGGCACTATCGAGTATCTAGTAGGCACCATGATCGAAATTCCCCGCGCCGCCCTCCTCGCTGACCAAATCGCCGAGCAAGCTGAGTTTTTCAGCTTCGGGACCAACGACCTGACTCAACTCACCTTCGGCTACAGCCGCGACGACGCTGGCAAGTTCCTGCCCGAATACGTAGCCCAAGGCATTCTCGCCGCCGATCCGTTCCAAAGCCTCGATCAAGAGGGCACCGGCCAGCTCGTGCGCCTCGGCACCGAGCGGGGCCGCCGTGCTCGTCCCCAGCTCAAGGTGGGCATCTGCGGCGAGCACGGCGGCGACCCCAGTTCGGTGGGCTTTTGCCACGAGGTGGGTCTCGACTACGTCTCCTGTTCCCCCTACCGGGTACCTATCGCCCGCTTGGCGGCCGCCCAAGCCGCCCTTGCCGAGTGAGATTCTTTCATGGGCCGGGTCATCGCCATATCCAATCAAAAAGGAGGGGTCGGCAAGACCACCACGGCCGTCAACTTGGCGGCTAGTCTGGCTGTGGCCGAACAAAAAACCCTGCTCATCGACATGGATCCGCAGGCCAACGCCACCTCCGGCTGCGGCTTTCAAAACAGCGAGGAAATCGAACCGGCCAATATCTACCACGCGCTGATCGGGCAAAAAGAGACCACTGACGTTACCTACGAGACCAAGATATCTTTCCTATCCCTGATTCCCTCGCACATCAACCTGACGGGTGCCGAGGTCGAGATGGTCAACATGATCGCTCGCGAGCAGAAGTTGGACGGGCTGCTCAACCAAGTCCGCGACCAATATGCCTATATCATTCTCGATTGTCCGCCTTCTTTGGGGTTGCTGACCATCAACGCCCTGACCGCGGCCGACTCGGTGATGATACCCATCCAGTGCGAGTACTACGCTCTAGAGGGCCTTGGTCGGCTGCTCAACACCGTGCGCCAGATCCAACGCCATCTCAATCCCAAGCTCCAAATCGCTGGCGTCCTACTCACCATGTTCGACGGACGCTTGAACCTATCGCGCCAAGTATCTTCAGAAGTCAAGTCCTATTTTGGCAACAAGGTTTACAAGACCTCTATCAGCCGCAACGTGCGTCTGGCCGAGGCCCCTAGCCACGGCCAACCCATCGTGCTCTACGACATCTTGTCGCAGGGATCTCAGGATTACATGAGCCTCGCAGGAGAAGTGATCGACCATGGGTAAGAAGCCGGTTCTCGGCAAGGGCATCAGCGCCCTCATCCCCGAGTACGCCGAACCTAGCGGCCAAGCCGACGTCTCGCGCCAGATCTTCTATATCAACGTCGATGAGATCGAGCCCAATCCCTATCAGGCTCGCACTGAGTTCGGCGAAGAGAGCATCGACGAGCTGATGCACTCAATCCAGGAGAAAGGCGTCATCCAGCCCATCACCGTCAACCGCATCGGCCAGAGCTACCAGATCATCGCTGGCGAGCGCCGCTGGCGGGCTACCAAGAAGGCGGGAATCCAAGAAATACCAGCGATCGTCCACGAAATCGAGTCCCAGCAAGACTTGATGGAGCTGTCGCTGATCGAGAACATCCAGCGCGAAAACCTGACCCCTATCGAAGAGGCCGAAGGCTACCGCTCGCTGACCGACAAGTGCTTCCTCACGCAAGAGGAAGTCGCTCGCAAAGTGGGGAAAAATCGCTCGACCGTGACCAATCTCCTCAGGCTGTTGCAATTACCACATGAGGTCCAAGAATTTTTGCGCCGCGGCCAATTGCAGATGGGGCACGCCCGCGCCCTGCTCGGCCTCGAAGAAGACGAAGACCGGCTCGCGCTGGCTCGCCGCGCAGTCGAGGAGAAAATGGCCGTCCGCGAGGTCGAAAAGGCGGTCGCCAATCAGCGCACGGATCGCAAAAAAAAGAAGGCTCCCAAAGAAATTTCCAACGACCCCCACATCCGCGACTACGAGGAGCGGTTGCAGCACCGCTTCGGCACCGCGGTCAACATTCGTCGCACTGCGGCGAACAAGGGAGCAATCCAGATCGAATTCTACAACGACGGGGATCTAGAGCGGCTACTCGACCTAATGATCGACAGCGAATGAACCTCGGTTGGTGCCTCGTAGCCCCGTTCCTCGCCCTCGGTGCCTGTAGCTTGCTCCACGACGCCCTCCCCAACGATCCCCCGACCGTACACTTGGCGCGGATGACCTGCCAGTCGCCGGGCGCAGCTTCCCTAGACACCCTGATCAACAGCGCGGATGCTGTCTGCCGGGTCCAGCGCGGCGGCGAGGTTCGCTTTGAGATCCGCGCAACCGACGAGGACGACGATCCTGTGTTCTACGAATGGAGAGCTCCAGCCGGAGGCAGCTTCCGCGATGCACAGGCCCAAGAGACCAACTCTTGGTTCGCCCCCCAAACCATCGTCGGCTCCAGCGAGCAATTTGTCGTGCAGGTCCTCGTAACCGACCGCAACTGCAATGCCATTGCCGTACCCGATTTAGCCGACCGCCAGCGCTGCGCCGAAGACGCTCGCGTGCTGATCGAAAACTTCCTCGTGGAGGTCGTGCAGCGCGAACCCCTGTTGGAAGTAACCACCGACGCGACCAGCGCGTTTAGCGCGCCGCAGATAGTTATCGACGCGTTTGGCACCGATCCTGACGCCGACCGGCTTGAATACCACTGGGAGCCAGTGGCCGGGGACAGCCTTAGCATCTGGTCGGAGGAGGCCATCCAAGACGAGGAAACTGGACGGCAAATCGGCTCGCGCGCTACCGTCGTCGCCTTTTTTCCCGGCAGCCACAAACTGCGCGTTGCCGCGAGGGACGGCGCAGCGAACACAGAGCGCGAAATCGCCCTCCACGTCTCCATTGAGCCGCCTCTACCGGCTGGCGGCACAGTGCCTCTAGTCCTGCCAACGGGTCAAGAATACGAGATAGACGCGTACGAGTATCCCAACACCAGAGGAGAGCGGCCGCAGTCCGCTTCGTTTTTCCAAGCAGCACGCCTGTGCGCGGTCGAGGGTAAGCGTCTGTGCAGCCCGAACGAGTGGCGCACCGCTTGCCAAGCTGGCCAAACGCGGCGCTTTTCTTCGATCGATGATTTAGTTGCCTACGACAGCCGCGACCACTTTGGCGTACGCTTCTGCAACGTGCCGGGTTCGGCCTTTTCCCACTTCAGCACCAACCCAGTCGAACAGCTTGCGCCCTCCGGTTCGTTTCCCAACTGCGGCGGCGCGACCGGCGTCTTTGACTTAACGGGCAACATAGACGAGTGGATCGCCGATATCGACGATGCCGGAGACCTAGCGGTGTACATCGCAGCAAGCAGCGTATCTGAGAGCAGTGACTGCGACGGCGCGACCCGTCTGGGCATCCTATCCATCGAGGGCCAAGACCCGTATGATATAGAGGTCTTAGCGGAAGCAGTCGCCGACTGGACTTTGCAAAACTACGAGCAGCCCCTCCTCGGCTTCCGTTGCTGCCGTTGATCCCAGGTTTCCAGCCATGAACCAAGAGCAACTCCGCCACCTGCTAGAACAAGTCGCCACCGGAGACCTCGCGCCGAGCCAAGCCTTAGAGCGGCTTAGGAACCTGCCTTTCGAAAACCTCGGGTTTGCCCACGTCGATCACCATCGCGCCCTGCGCACGGGGTTCCCAGAAGTCATTTTCGCCCAAGGCAAGACCCGCGAGCAGGTGCTAGCCATTGCCGAGCGCATAATCGCCCACGGCGCTCAGGTGCTGGCCACCCGCGTCGAAGCGGCCACCGCTCAAGCACTCGTCGAGCGCTTTGACCGCGCCGAGCACGACCCCCTCGCCCGCACGGTCTTAGTACCAGGAGCCGAACAGTCCGTGCCCGAAGGCTTAGTCGCCGTCGTCGCCGCCGGCACCTCGGACTTGCCCGTAGCCCGCGAAGCCGTCGTCACGGCCCGCGCCATGGGCGCACATGTCGAGGAGGTTTGCGATGTCGGCGTCGCCGGCCTGCACCGGCTCCTAGCGTACCGCGAGCTCTTGCAGCAGGCGCGGGCCATCGTCGTAGTCGCCGGGATGGAGGGTGCGCTCGCCAGCGTGGTCGGAGGACTGGTGGATATTCCGGTCGTAGCCGTGCCGACTAGCGTGGGGTACGGCGCGAGTTTCCACGGCCTCGCCGCCCTCTTGACCATGCTCAACTCCTGTGCGGCCGGCGTGGTTGTCGTCAACATCGACAACGGCTTTGGCGCGGGGTACGCAGCCGCCCAAATCAACCGCCGCCCCAGCCAGCGCCCCGAATGATCCACATCACCGTGCTGGCCGGCGGCCAGAGCCGACGCATGGGCCGCGACAAGGCTCTCCTGCAACTGGGCGACCAGACCCTGATTGAACGCGTCCTCGCCGCAGCACACCCCCTCGGCTATCCCCGCGTCATCATCGGCGATTCCACCGCCTATGCTCATCTCGGACTACCCGTCCATCCCGACCGCCGTCCCGGGCTTGGGCCGCTGGGCGGCTTGTACACCGCGCTCAGCACAACCACCGCACCCGTGCTCCTCCTCGCCTGCGACTTGCCCTTTCTCACGCCCGACTTCCTCCGCCACCTCGTCAACCGGCGCGGGTCGCACCAAGCAGTCGTGCCCCACACGACCACAGGGTTGCAACCGCTCTGCGCGCTCTACGAGCCGTCCTGCTTGGCGGTCGTCGAAGCAGCCATACAGGCCGATCAGCTCGGCATGCGCAACCTACTGAGCAATCTGAACTTGTATCTGGTAAGGGAAAAAGACTGGCGGCCCTACGACGAGCGCGGCTTGCTTTTTGCCAATCTCAACGCGCCCGAAGAGTACGAGCGGGCGCAAGCCGCACTCCTAAAATCCGGCATCTACCACGCTCAGCACCAACAATAGCGGCAGATAGAGGACCGAAGCCTTGAGCAACCGCCGCGCACTGGTCACCGAGCGCGAGAAGCTAAGCGCGAGACCGGAGGCCAAAAACAGCGCGCCCAACACCACCGCTCCGGCTAGATAGAACGGCCCGGTGAGCCCCATAAACGAAGGCAACACCGAAAAGATCAGCAGCAGCACCAAGTAGCCCATCACCTGCCAGCAGGTGCTGTTCCCATCTGGCTCGACGACGGGCAACATCTTGAAACCGCCGCGCCGGTAGTCGTCGCGGAAGATCCAAGCAATGGCGTAAAAGTGCGGGTGTTGCCAAGCAAAGAGAATGAGAAAGAGAACCACGGCCCCCGGGTCAATCGCGCCGGTCGCCGCCGTCCAGCCCCCTACAGGCGGCAGGGCACCTGGCACGGCCCCCAGCGAGGTATTGAGCCAATTTTGCCGCTTCATCGGGGTGTACACTACCACGTAGAGAAACGCCGAGAGGAGCGCTAAAAACGCCGTCAACAATCCAGCGGTAAAAAGCAGGAAGAACACGCCGCTCAGAACCAGCACAAACCCCATCGACAGCGCCGTCCCCGGCTTGACGCGCCCGGCCGGCAAGGGCCGATTGCGCGTGCGCTTCATCAACCCATCGACATCGCGCTCCAGATAGTGATTGAGCACTGACGAGCCGCACGTGGTCAGGCCCGTACCGACGAGCAAGCTGCAAAAAAGCAGCGGCGCGTGGATACCTTGCCCGCCCAAGAAAAATCCGAAGGCGGCCGTAACCAGCACCAAAAAGGCAATTCTCGGTTTCGTCAGTTCCCAGTAGTCGCGCCAAGTAGCAGTCATATCTATCTCGTTCCGCGACAAAAATATAAGGCTGGATTCATCGACGGACAATATGGACGAAGCGGGTTGACGCGGTTCGGCACCCCGCCTATCGTACTTTATACTATGCCCCAAGACATTGTCCAACGTATCGCCGCGCTCGCGGACGAACTAGAGGAGCATCTCTACCGCTATCACGTCCTCGACGCCCCCACCATCTCCGACCGTGAATTCGACCGCCTCCTCTCAGAGCTGCAAGCCCTTGAAGAGGCCCACCCCGTACTCAAGCAGCCCGACTCGCCCACCCAGCGCGTCGGCGGCGCACCCACCAGCGACTTTCCCACCGTGCGCCACGCGCAACCCATGCTCAGCCTCGACAACAGCTACTCGCGCCAAGATGTAGAGGATTTCGACCGGCGAGTGCGCCAGAGCCTGCCCGACGAAGCGGTCGAATACGTCTTCGAGCTAAAAATCGACGGCGTGGCCCTCAGCCTCATCTACCAAGACAGCCTACTCGTGCGCGCCATCACCCGCGGCGATGGAGTCCAAGGCGACGAAATCACCGCCAACGCCCGCACCATCCCCACCATCCCCCTCCGCCTGCGGCAGCCGGGGGTCAATTGCGAAATCCGCGGCGAAGTCTATATGGAAAGCAGCGACTTCGCCCAGCTCAACGCCCAGCGTGCGGCGAGCGGCGAGCCGCTCTTTGCTAACCCGCGCAACTCCACGGCCGGCGCGCTCAAGCTGCAAAACCCCAACCTAGTGGCCAAGCGCAACCTGCGCTTTTTCGCCTACTGGATACACGCGGAAGACAGTAGCCAGACGCGCCACAGCGAGTGCCTTGCAACACTCCGCGACTGGGGCCTAATGGTCCCGGAGCACGAGCGCTGTTCCTCGCTGGCGGACGTATTCGCCCACTACGATCACTACGCAGCCACCCGCGCCCAGCTCCCCTACGAAATCGACGGAGTGGTCATCAAGGTCGATAGCCTCAGCCAGCAGGAACGGCTAGGCTACACCGCCAAAAGTCCGCGCTCGGCCATGGCCTACAAGTTTCCAGCCTATCAAGCCCGCACTCGACTCCTCGATATCCATCTGCAAGTCGGCCGCACTGGTGCCGTGACTCCAGTGGCCGTTTTAGAACCCGTGCCGTTGGCTGGCTCGACCATTGCCCGAGCGAGCCTCCACAACGCGGACGAAATTCGCCGCAAGGATATTCGCATCGGCGACACCGTGCTGATCGAAAAGAGCGGCGACATCATTCCCAAAGTCGTAGAGGTAGATCCCAGCGAGCGGCCCTCCTACTCCGCAGAATATACCTTCCCCAACCAATGTCCCTCGTGCAAAAGTCCACTCTCCCGCGACGCTGAAGAAGTCGTCACGCGCTGCGATAACCCCACCTGCCCGGCCCAACTGCGCCGCCGCCTCGAACACTTTGCCGCACGCAATGCCATGGACATCGAGGGCTTGGGGCCGGCCGTGGTCGAACAATTGGTAAAACAGGGATTGGTAAAGGACTTGAGCGATCTCTACGAACTCGACGTAGAATCCCTTGGTGCCCTAGAGCGGATGGGCGAAAAGTCAGCGCAAAACCTTCTCGATGGTCTCAAACGCAGCACGAAGCAGCCCTTCGACCGGGTGCTCTTTGCCCTCGGCATCCGCCACGTGGGCGCAACCGTGGCCCGCACCTTGGCGCAGGAATTTGTCAGTCTTGACGCTCTATGCAAGGCCAGCGTCGAAGAGCTGGAAGCCACCCCCGAGATCGGCCCGACCATCGCCCGCAGTCTCTACGCCAGCCTCCCCGATCTCCCCGCACTCGATCGAGTACTCTACAAGCTTAAGAATAAGGCCAAGTTGCAGTTCAAGATGGAAGCGGAAGAAGCCGCCGCACCAGCGTCGCATTTTAGCGGCAAGACCGTAGTCATCACCGGCACCCTGTCAAACTACAGCCGCGACGAAGCCACCGCGCTGATCGAGCGCCTGGGGGGTAAAACCACGTCCAGCGTCAGCAAGAAAACCGACCTGCTCATAGCAGGCGAAAAAGCGGGATCTAAACTGGCAAAAGCGCAGGCCCTCGGCGTCGAAGTGCTCGACGAAGCGGCCTTTATCGCGCAACTAAAAGAGGCCGGGGTGGCCTAATTCCCTTCTAGTTGCTCCTTGCCTTTCTCAAAGAGCTCGTCGGCCTTTTCCAGCAACGCCTCGCCCCACATCACAACCTCGCTGCCGATCGCTTCGACTCGTTTCCACCAGTCTGAGTCGTCGCCTTGAGTAAAGTACAGGCCGACCAACAAGACAATCGCGCACACCACCGCGACCTTGAAAACCTTGCGCAACAAGCTGCCTAGCAATACCACCGCCACCACCAATAACAAGGTGGCAATGAGCGGGTGCGCCTCCGCATAGGCGATGATCGCTTCTAGGGAAAAATCGTCCAGCATAGCCAGCTCCTAAGAGGCTCTAACCAATCGCCCGGCGTCGGCCCAAGTGCGAGCGAGCAAGGTCGTGGCCGCACGACGCCAGCAGAGCGGTTGGTTAGAGCCTCTATATCAGGCCAACGACGCAAATTCCCATTCCTCCAATTCCACCATCTCATCCACGGCCACTGGCATCCCCACGCCCAAACCCGCCACTTGCAGCGACCCCACCTCGATCTTTCCTTCCCGTACATCCAAGGCCACCAACCCGCTGTCCACCTCCCGATAGAGCTTCCCGTGCGTGGCCAAGCAGGCCGCCTGCTCGGCTGCGGTCAGGTGATCCAACCCCCGCACGTAGTGGTGCCCGTTGCGCTCAACGTGCCCGATCCCCAGCGCCGCCACGTGCGCCAAATCTTGGTGCAGAGGCACCACCGGCAGGTTCATCAGGTCCTCGCCCGAGAGAAAACAGCCCTCCCGCTGCCGCGCCAACGCCAGATTGGCCAGCGCCTTGACCAACCCTTTGCACGCCTTGGACGAAACGCCCTCGTATCCCAGCGCCAAAGCCTGACGGAAGGTGTCCTGCGCATCGTCCGACTCGTCGATGAGCAAGGGACGATGCGCTGCGGCGGCCCGGATGCCCGGTTCCAGTGCAGCATCCAAAGCCACGTTCCGCTCTAGGGGCTGCTCGACGTAGAGGATGCGCTCGTACAAACGCGGCTGTGCGGCTGCAAGGGCCTCGATCAGGCCAATGAGCGAGTCCATTTCCCGATACTGCTCGTTGCCGTCGAGCGTGACCTTGTACTCGGCGTCGCACCCGTCCAACAGCTCGGCAATCGCGGCCAACCGCGCCAAGTCGGCTTCCAAATCGCCGTTCACCTTGACTTTGAAATACGTCAGCCCTTGGCGCTCGACGCAATCGGCCAGCGACTGCGGCAACCCGTCGTCCAACCGTTCCTCGGGCGCAATGTCGCTTGGGACAATCGGGTCGACCAATCCCACCGTGTGCCGCACGTGCAACTGCGCCAGCGGCGCAGCCCCGATCACTTGGCCGGGTTCCACCCCTTGCAGTTCGGGGTGAATCGCCCCCAGATCCAAGCCGAGGACATTGGCCTTGAGCAACTCAAAGTAACTCGCGCCCACACCGCATCCCACTGCGTCGATCAAGGCGCGCTCCATCAGCGTACTGCCGTGGACAGCCGTCAACCGGTTCAGGCCGTGCACATCGCCAGCAGATACCGTCTGCGCATAACCATCCTGCCATATTGCAAAAAACGACTTGGGGGACCGCGCCGCATCCAAGTACGCCGACCGCGCCGCACGCGCCGCCCATAGCAAGTCGGCGACATTGTCTTCGTAGCTTTTGGCTGGGTCCTTATCGAACCACTTAGGCGGAAGGATGTCGGCTGCAACCCCTTGTACCGGCGTGCCGTTTTTTAGCGCACCCTGAGCCTCCACGTGGAGGATCGGCACCGCGGTCAGCACGGCTGCGCCGTATTTGAAGGGCATGCGGGTATGCACATTCCGCATGTAGAACCGCACATCCTCAAGCCTGATTTCTACGGCACTCACGAGAGTTGCGCCTCCGCCAGCGGCTGCATGGCCTCAATATCGACCGCGCCATCAACCCCAAGGCCAGGCCGTTGCAGAGAGCCGACCGCGATCTGGCCGTCGCGAATGTCGAGAAAGCCGCTCTGGCCCTCGGCGCGATACAAATCGCCGTGCCGGTCAAAGCACCACGCCCGCTCCACATCCGACAAGTGATCCAGCCCCCGTACGTAGTGATGCCCATTGCGCTCGACGTGATCGATCCCCAACGCCGCCGCGTGCACCAAATCTTGGTGCAGCGACACCACCGGCACCACGGTCAAATCCTCGGCCGAGACAAAACAGGGGTGCCCCGCAGCCGTGCGCTGCCAAGCGAGTGCGCTGTTGGCCAGCGCCTTGACCAACCCTTTGCAAGACTTGGATGAGACGCCGCTGTACCCCAGGTCCAACGCGCGGCGAAAGGAATCCAAGGATTCGTCCGACTCGTCGATTAGCAGGGGACGTTTCGCCGCCAAAACCCCGAGGTCTTTCTTTAGCGCGGGGTCGAGAGAAAGGGCGCGGTCCATGGGCTGCTCGACGTAGAGGATGCGGTGGTAAAACGCCCCCAAGTCCCTTTCAATCCGTTCCAACAAGGCCAGCAAATCGGCCGCGTCGCCGTACTGTTCGTTGCCGTCGAGCGTGATGTGGTACTCCGCACCGCTCTCTTCCAAAAGCGCGGCGATCTCCGCCAAGCGTTTGAAATCGGCCGCGGGGTCGCCACCGATCTTGATCTTGAAATAGCGCAGACCCTGCACCTGAAGGCATTCCTCCAAGGACTGCGGCAATCCGTCGTTTAACCGCTCTTCGGGCGCAATGGCGGCCGTGCGGATGGGATCGACCAAGCCGACCGTATGGCGGACGTGCAGCGAGCGCACCGGTGCCGCCGGCAGCACCGCCGCAAGCTCCAGTCCTTCTAGCTCCGGGTGAATCCTCCCCAGCGCCAACCCGAGGACATCGGCCTGCAACAGCGCAAAATAGGGCTGCCCCAGCGCGATCCCCAAGCCGTCAATGAGTGCCCGCTCCATCAGGGCCGCGCCGTTGGACGCTAGCAGGTCGTTCGTACCCCGCGCCCGACCCCACACCCGACTCGCCTCGTAGCCTGCCTCCCATATTGCGAATGGGGTTGCGCCGGTTCGACCCGACTCCCGATAAGCGGCCGCGGCCGCTCGCGCTCCATCCACCAAGTCCCGGATGCCCTCGGCCATCGTCTTGTTTGGGTCTTTGTCGAACCACCTAGGCGACAGCATGTCCGCGGTCCAGCCTCGCGCCCGACGGCCATTGTCCATCTCTAAGTCCATGGCCACGTGCAGCGCAGTCAGGCTATCAGCGACCACGTTGCCGAACTTAAACGGCATCCGCATCCGCATCTCGCGCACGTAAAATTCAATGTCTTTAATCGCTACTAACATTCTGTCAACTCCCGGCCCATGCCTGCCGTGCCTTCTCCATCTGTTCGGCCACGGCCTGCGGGCCGGTGCCACCTTCTATATTACGGCGCGCCAAGCTGTGGCGCACATCGAGCAGATCAAGCGCGTCCTCGCCGAAATCCGCGCTGTGGGCGCGCAGATCTTCCAAGCTAAGTTCGGTGAGGGCGCGACCTTGCTCTAGCGAATCCCGCACCAAGCGGCCGACGACGCGATGGGCCTCGCGGAAAGGCATGCCTTGGCCCACCAGATAGTCGGCCAAATCCGTTGCCAAAGCCGTGGAATCCACCGCGGACTCCATCTGCTCGGCGCACACTTCCATGCTCTCCCAAACACCGGCGAAAACCTCTAGGCAAATAGCCGACGTTTCCAGCGCGTCGAAAAGCGGCTCCTTGTCTTCCTGCAGATCCTTGGCGTACGTCAGCGGCACGGCCTTCATCATCGTCAGCAATGCCATCAGGCTGCCGTACACCCGGCCAGTCTTGCCGCGCACCAATTCCAGTGCGTCCGGGTTTTTCTTTTGCGGCATCATGCTCGAGCCGGTGGCAAAGTGATCGTCGAGTTCGACAAAGCCAAACTCCGCCGACGACCAGAGGATCAAATCCTCGCAGAAGCGGCTCAAGTGCATCATTAGGATCGCCAGCGCGGACAAGGTCTCGAGCAGAAAATCGCGGTCGCTAACCGCGTCGAGGCTGTTGGGGGTCACCTGCGAGAACCCGAGTTCGCGGGCGAGGAAGGTCCGGTCGAGCGGAAACGCACTCCCAGCCAACGCCCCGGAACCCAACGGCAGAAAGTCGGCCCGCCGCCAAGCGTCTCCAAGCCGCCCGCGGTCGCGCTCCAGCATCCAAAACAGCGACAGCGCGTAGTGAGGGAAAAGAATCGGTTGGGCCTGTTGTAAGTGCGTGTAGCCGGGCAGCACCACGCGGCTGTGTTGCTCGCCCGACGCCAGCAGCACGCCTTGCAGGTGGCGGACCTGCGCCTGAAGCGACGCAATCGCGTCCCGCAGGTAGAGCCGCTCGTCTAAGTTGACTTGGTCGTTGCGACTGCGCCCGGTATGCAGCTTGCCGCCGACCGGGCCGATCAGCTCAGTCAGCCGCTGCTCCACCGCCATGTGGATGTCTTCAAGTGCGTCGGGAAGTGCACAGTCCGGGGCTGAAAATTCTTCCCGTACCTGCTTTAGCCCCGCTTCGATCTGCTCCAGTTCTCCAGTGCTGAGGACGCCGGCCCGCTGCAGGGCGCGGGCGTAAGCCACGCTGCCCGCAATATCGGCCTCCAACAGCTTGCGGTCGAAGCCAATCGAGGCGTTGAAGCGCTCCATCAGCTTGGCCGGCGCAGACTGAAACCGCCCGCCCCAAGGCGTTTGTACCGCGGCCATCAGACACCTTGGCGCAAGATCTCGTCGAATACATCTACTGCTTCGTCGATGCGATCCCGCTCGACGACCAGCGGCGGCAAGAAGCGCACCACATCGGCCCCGGCCGTGGCCACCAAGATATCGCGCTGGCGGAAGGCAGCCAGATAGTCGGCAGCCGGCCGGCTGGTGACCGCGCCAGCGATCAGCCCTTTGCCGCGAACTTCGGTGATGTGCTCAGGCCAGCGCTGTTGCAGCTTTTGCAGGCGACCGATCAGGTGTTCGCCTTTTTCGCGCACTCCGTCAATAAAACCCGGCTCCAACAGCTTGTCCAAAACCGCGGTTGCCGCAGCGCAGGCCACGGGGTTGGCACCGAATGTCGCGGCGTGGTCGCCAGCCTCGATGGCGTCGGCAACCTTCTGCCGCAAGAGCGCGACGCCAAGCGGCAAACCGCCGCCGAGGGCCTTGGCCAAAGTCATAATATCCGGCTCAACCTCGTATTGTTGATAGGCCCACAGCGAGCCTAAGCGACCGCATCCCACTTGGATCTCGTCGAACACCAACAGCATATCCCGCTCGTCGCACAGGTCCCGCAGCCCGGTGAGGAACTCCGCCGTCGCGGCGTGGATCCCCCCCTCGGCCTGCAACGGCTCGACCAAAATTGCACAGGTCTGATCCGAGACCAGCGACTCCACGGAGGCCAAATCGTTGAATTGGGCGAAGTCAATGCCCGGCAGCAGTGGCTCAAACCCCTTGTGGTACTTGGGCTGACCGGTCGTCGAGATGGAGCCATACGTCCGCCCGTGAAAGGAATTCTCAAAGGCAATGAGGCGATTTTTGGGCGAGTCGTGGGTGGTGTTGCCCCACTTGCGGCAGAACTTGAGCGACGCCTCCCAGGCCTCGGTGCCGCTGTTGCAGAAGAACACCCGGTCGGCAAACGAGTGCTCGACTAGCCGCTGCGCTACTTGTACCGAGGGGATTGTGTGGTAGAGGTTAGACACGTGCATCAACTTGGCAGCCTGCGCCTCAATGGCCTTGAGCACCTCGTAGTCGCCGTAGCCCAACGCGTTGACCGCTAAGCCACTGACAAAATCGAGGTAGCGGTTGCCGTCCGTATCAAAGAGATAGACCCCATTACCCCGCTCTAGTACGAACTCGGGCCGACCATAGGTCTGCAAAATGTATTGCGCCTCGCCCTTGATAATGTCTTCGGTTTTCATGGTTTCTCCGTCGTCCTACTGGACAATTTGGGTGCCAATGCCCCGTCGGGTGTAAAACTCGAGCAACATCGCATGCGGCACGCGCCCGTCGATAACGTGGGTTTTGCGCACGCCAGCTTTGACGGACTTGATACAGGCTTCGACTTTGGGAATCATCCCACCGCTGATCACGCCTTGGTCAATTAGCTTGCCCACCTCAGAGACGCGCACAGTTGACAGCAGGGACGCATCGTCTGCGAGATCGCGCATGATGCCCTGCACATCCGTCAAAAAAACCAACTTTTCAGCGTGCAGGGCTGCGGCGATTTCCCCGGCCGCCGTATCGGCATTGACGTTGAAGCTCTCGCCCTCCGGGCCGCAGCCAATCGGCGCAACCACCGGGATCATGCCCTTGGCTATCAAGTCCAACAAAGGCGCGGTATCCACGTGCTGGACATCGCCGACATAGCCGATGTCCAAGGGAGCGCCATCGGTTTGGGCCCAATGCTTGCGCACCCGCATGATCCCAGCATCTTTGGCCGAGACGCCCACGGCCCGTCCGTCTAGCGCACCAATCTCGCGGACGATCCGAGCGTTGACCTCGCCAAAGAGCACATCCTCGACCACCTTCATCGTCGCCGCATCCGTCACCCGCAGCCCATTTACCCGCTGACTCTCAATGCCCAACTCTTGCAGGCGGCGGGTGATGGCCGGGCCGCCGCCGTGGACCACGACCGGACAAATGCCGACCGCCTGCATGAAAACGATATCCTTATATACCGTGTCCCCGCTGCCCATAGTGCTGCCGCCGTATTTGACGACCATCACTTTGCCGCGAAATTCCTGCAGGTACGGCAGGGCCTCTATCAGGGTCTCGGCTTTGCTGATCTGGACCTGCAAGTCCTGCAAAACCTCGGTGTTCATCAATCCTCCTCGCCGCACACTGCGTCGATCTTATCGACTAAATTCGCCGCATCTTGCTCGGAACGAGTGACGATAAAGATCGTGTTTTCGCCAGCCAGTGTGCCCGCGACCTCGGCCCAACTCATGCGATCAATGGCCTCGCAGACACTTTGGGCGTGCCCCGACGCGGTCCGCACCAGAACCATGTTGATTACCTGTTCGGCCTGGACCAAGAAGTCCTGCAACTCTCGCTCTAGAATGTGTAGGTCGCGCAGCGTAGCCCCGGCCTCGGGTAGCGTATAGCGAAATCCCCCATCGGCCTGCGGCACCCGCACTACGCCTATTTCGCGCAAGTCTTTCGACAAGGTTGACTGGCTGACCTCGATGCCTTGTTGTTGGAGGACTTCGGCCAATTTTTCGTGCGTATCAATAGTCCTTCTGTAGAGCAGTTCCCGTATGCGGGTCTGCCGCATCTGTTTATTTCTCATAATTTTTATTATTTAATTGAAATAAAAATTTCAAGGTAGAGTACTGCCGAGACCGTGTCAAGCAAAACGCCGCTGCGCTACGCCTAGCCCGAGGCCATCTGTTCTTGTAGGCGCAGCTTGAGTTGCCGACGGTCCAACCCCCGCCAAAAGACCCCGCCAACAGCCAGCGAAATAGTGCTGTTTTCCTCGGAGACGACGATAACTACCGCGTCCGATTCCTGCGATAGCCCCAAGGCCGCCCGATGGCGGGTCCCCAGCCGCTGGTCTTCGACCTCTTCAGCCAGCGGCAAGGTGCAGCGGGCCGCCACCAGGCGCTCGCCTTGGATGACGACGGCCCGGTCGTGCAGCGGAGCGCGCGGGCTGAAGATCGTGGTTAGCAAATCGTCCGACACTTCCGAATTTAGGGGCACTCCAGTCTCAATAACCGGTCTGATCTGGACTTGGCGCACCAGCACGATCAGCGCCCCGTACCCCAAGTCGGCCAAACGCCCGACTCCGCTGACGACCTCGTCGATGACCCGGGACGGCTCGGCCTTGTAAAACCAACGGAACGCCGGGGTTTGTCCCAAGACTTGTAGGAGCTGCCGCAGTTCGGGCTGGAAGAGGATGACCAGCAGGATCAGCAAGATGGAGCGCGCCTGCTCTAAAAGCCAAGACAGGGCGTTCATCTTGAGCCAAGGTGCGGCCAAGGCCACTATCACCATGAGCAGCAGCCCGGCGACCATGTGCGCCGCTCGGGTTTCTTTGATCAGGGAGAGCAAGCGAAAAAAGATAAAGCTCACCAGTAGGATATCCACCACAGAGGTCAGGGAGACCGGCAGAAAGCCAAAGAGGTGGAACAGGACTGAGTCTTTCAGCACAGGGCTTGGCTCCGCACGGCCTCGACTAAGCGGACGGCCCGCAGCGTCGCGGCCACATCGTGTACTCGCAGCACGTGGACACCCGCCTTGGCCGCTAAAGCCGCCGCCGCCAAGCTGCCCTCCAAGCTCTCGGCGACCGAGAGCCCGAGCGTCTTCCAGATAAAGGATTTGCGCGAAGCACCCACTACCAATGGGCACTCTAAGCCCAAGAAGGGTTCCAACATCCCCAACAAGGCGAGGTTGCCCTCCGGCGACTTGCCAAACCCCAAGCCCGGATCCACGGCCACGCGCTCGACGCCTTGGGCATGGGCAACGCATACGCGCTCTTGTAGGAAGGCGTACACCGTCTTGGGCAAATCGTCGTAGTGGGTGTTCTGCTGCATGGTAGCCGCCGTGCCCCGACGGTGCATCAGTACCACGGGGGCGCTAGCCTGTGCGGCGACCTCGGCCATAGCCGGATCGTGCCGCAGGGCACTAATGTCGTTGATGATATCGGCTCCCGCCTCAAGGGCCCGGCGTGCCACCTCGGCCTTGACCGTGTCAACCGAGATGGGCACAGCGCTCTGACGGCGAAGGTCCGCGACGACCGGGAGAACCCGGGCGCACTCCTCGGCAACCGAGACTTCCTCGGCGGCCCCGTACATTGGCGGCCGCGACGATTCACCGCCAATATCGACGATTGCCGCCCCTTCCTCCACCATCGCCAAGCCGCGCTCCACCGCGGCCTGCGGCTCGCAGTAGCGACCCCCGTCGTAAAACGAATCGGGCGTCGCATTGAGGACGCCCATGATCTGTACTTGGTCACCAAAGTGGAGGGTGCGACCTCCCAACTCCCAAATCACGCTTCATCCTCGTCGCTCAAGGTGCGCACTGGTTTGCGGGCGAGAGGCTCTCCGGCCAAGACTTGGTCGATCTCCGCGTCGTCGAGGACCTCGTACGCGAGGAGGGCGCGGGCCAAGGAATGCAGCTTGTCCTCCTTTTCCCCGAGGATGCGCAGCGCCGTTTCCTCGGCCTCCACCACTAGCTTGCGGATCTCGCGATCAACGGCCTGGGCTGTCTCCTCGCTCAAGTGGCGGCTGCGGGTGAATTCTTTGCCGAGGAAGACCTCGTCGTCGCCGCCGCCCAACGAGAGGGGGCCAAGCTCTTCGTTCATACCCCACTCGCAGACCATCGAACGGGCCAAGCGCGTCACTTGTTGATAGTCGCCTTGGGCTCCAGTCGAGCGCTCGGCAAAGATCAATTTCTCAGCGGCGCAACCGCCCAGCGCCGTGGCCAAGTGCGCCTTGAGCCGCGTCTCAGTCAGCGAACGCCGCTCGTCAGCCAGAAAGGAAACCATCCCCATGGCCTGCCCGCGTGGGATGATGGTGGCCTTGCCAATGGCCGGACCGCCTTTGAGGCTCTTGGCGACCAAGGCGTGACCCGCTTCGTGGTATGCCGAAAGCCGCTGGTCCTCCTCTGTCAAGACCATGCTGCGGCGCTCGGCTCCGAGCATTACCTTGTCTTTGGCCGCCTCAAAGTCGCCCATGTCAACGGTCTTGCGATCGCGCCGCGAGGCCAGCAAGGCCGCTTCGTTGACCAAGTTCTCCAAGTCGGCACCGGAAAGCCCGGGCGTGCCCTGCGCGACCTTTTGCAAATCGACGTCCGGATCCAGCGGTACTTTGCGCACGTGGACTTTGAGCACGCCCTCCCGCCCCCTGACGTCGGGTAGGTCAACCACTACCCGGCGGTCGAAGCGACCGGGCCGCAACAGCGCCGGGTCGAGCACATCGGGGCGGTTGGTCGCGGCGATGAGAATGACGCCGTCGTTGGACTCAAAGCCGTCCATTTCCACTAGAAGCTGGTTGAGGGTTTGCTCGCGCTCGTCGTGGCCGCCGCCAATGCCGGCACCTCGGTGGCGGCCTACCGCGTCGATCTCATCGACGAAAATTAAGCACGGGGCATTGGCCTTGCCCTGCTCAAAAAGGTCGCGCACGCGCGAAGCCCCAACGCCGACGAACATCTCGACGAAATCCGAGCCGCTAATCGAAAAGAAGGGCACCCCCGCTTCGCCGGCCACCGCGCGCGCCAAGTGCGTCTTGCCCGTGCCCGGCGGCCCGACCATCAAGACGCCCTTGGGAATCCGCCCGCCGAGGCGCTGGAAACGGTGCGGATCCTTGAGAAATTCAATGATCTCCTCCAACTCCTTCTTGGCCTCGTCGGCCCCAGCCACGTCGGCAAAGGTCGTTTTTTGCTTGTCCTCCATCAGGAGCTTGGCCCGGCTCTTGCCAAAGGAAAACAACCCGCGCGCGCCGCCCTGCATCTGCCGCAACATGAATATCCAGAAGGCGATAAACAGCAGCCACGGCAAAAAGCTGAAGAGGAAATTGTACCACCGGAAAGGTTCTTCCTCAAAGCGAAAATCGACTCCTTTTTCCTCCCACTCGCGCTTGGTCGCCGCGTCTATTGGACCCAAGTTGACCACAAAGCGGGTCCCGTCGAGCAAGACGCCCTCGAACTCGCGCTCGCCGACGATGACGGCCTCGGCGATGCGGTCCTGTTCCAAGTATTGGCGGTATTGCTTGTAGGAGACGAGTTGAGGATCGGAGGGTTTGCTGCCAAGAAACTTGACGGTGAAGATCATCACCAACACGAAGAACAGCCAAAACGCTTGGGTCCGCGAGGGGCGACGCCAGCGGCGCGGCTTGTCTTCGCCATCGCCCTCTTGGCGATCCTGCCCGCGGTCGTCCCTAAGGCGCGTGGGGCGCTCTTCTTGGCCCTGCTTTTTTGGTCCCTCCATGACAGATGCTCTAGGTCAATCGCCGTCCCAATGCCTCGAATGTGCACAAGGCGATGCGGCGCGTAGTGGATTTTATTCTGAAGGCATGACTAGAACGCAGGGGTGCGACCCAAGCTATTTCCTCTCCTCGGGCCAGCACCAGCACTTCGTCGCGCGAGATTTTCGGCCACTTGGCGTCGATGAGAAAGTCACTCAGTTTTTTGTGTCCTTCCATGCCCAGCGGCTGGAAGCGATCACCCGGCCGCAGGCTACGCACTTGCACCCACGCACCAAGTCGGTCCGCGTCTAAAGCCACCCGCACGCCTCCTAGCTGGGACTTGACTTCGGCGAGCTCAGTCGAGTCGTCAAAGTGCTCCGAGGGGACGACTTGAACGCGGATTTTCACGCCGTATTCTCTCAACACGAGTACGCCGGGTATCTCAAAACAGCACGCGACCGGCGACCGCTGACCGCGACGCAAGATATAGCGCGTGCCACAACCCTGCCCCCTCAGCCCAGCACCCAACACCCGCAGGCGCTTGTCATCGGCCTCAATCCAACCCCTCACTTGCTCAATACGGGCAAAATCAAAAGGGCCTTCTGCGGCGGCAAGGCCCTGGAGCGCGGCGCGCAGCACGCGCCTTTGTATGGCTATATGATAAGCGAGAAGCCTATTACTATCAAGAGCCACCTTGTCGTTACAACGCTCACAAATCACTGTATCTAAAGCCTCTTGGGTTAGCTCAGCGAGTAGGTCATCCTCGGCTTTGAGCAACGCGGCGGTGCGATTTAGAACCTCGGCGATGTTAGAATTATAGCTCTTGAGCAAGGGCATTAGTTCCCCTCGTACCCGATTGCGCAAAAATCGCCAGTCGCGGTTGGAGGGATCCTCTCGGTAGCGCAAGCCCCGCTGCCGCACGTATTTTTCGATTTCAGCGCGCCGCATGCGCAGCAGCGGCCGCAGATAGCGGCCCTCGCGCACAATCTCCATCCCCCCTAGGCCAGTGGCACCGCTGCCGCGCAACAGGCGCAAAAGCACGGTCTCGGCTTGGTCGTCGGCGTGGTGCCCCAAGGCGATGAACTCGGCCCCGACCCGGTCGGCGACTTGGTCGAGAAAGGCGTAGCGCAACCGCCGACCCGCTTCCTCCAGCGATAGCCCCTCGATGCGGGCGTAAGCCTTCACGTCGCGCCGCTCTACCGAGCAGGGCAGCCCGCGCCGCTTTGCCTCGTCGGCGACAAAGCGGCCATCGTCCGCCGAATCCGGTCGCAGCGCGTGGTCCAAGTGCGCCACGTGCAATTGGTAGCCCAAGCCATCCAAGACATCGAGCAGCACGGTCGAATCGACGCCGCCCGACGCAGCGACGGCTAAGCCGGCACCGGCCTGCAATCCCGCTTCCTGTAGCACCTGCCGCACATTGGCGACTATGGCTTCCATGATCTTCATTCCCGTCGCGCGAAAACAGAACATTACCCCGAATAAGTAATGGAGAGGGCAAATTAGCCGAAGAGGTGCCCCTTGACAAATGAACTAATGTGCAGTATATATAAGTTCAGGTTGCTGTTCACCTTTCCTCCCCAATGGAGGCACACTCATGCCCAAACCCCTAACCGAGCGCCAACAGGCGATTTACGACTTCATCGCCAATGCAATTCGCTCCGGAGGCCCCCCCACGATCCGCGAAATCATGGACGTCTTTGACATCAACTCTACCAATGGCGTGCGCACCACTCTGGAGACTCTGGAAAAAAAAGGCTACATTCGCCGCCGGGCGCGCCGCTCCCGGGGCATCGAACTCGTCGATTTCGTCAAGCCCGCCTCCCTTTCCGCTGACCTGCGCGAAGTGCCCCTCGTTGGCCGGGTCGCTGCGGGCACCCCCATCCTCGCCACTGAAAACATCGAGAACACGCTCAATGTCGATGCATCGCTTGTTCCCGCTTCGGGCGATGTCTTCGCCCTGCGCATCCACGGCGAGAGCATGTGCAACGCCGGGATTCTCGACGGCGACATCGTCATCGCTCGCCAGCAAGACCGCGCCGAGCGCGGCGATATCGTCGTCGCGCTACTCGGTGACGAGGCCACGGTCAAGCGCTATGCTCCCGATCCCGACGGCATCCAGCTCCTGCCCGAAAACGAGGCGTTTGAACCCATCGTCGTCTCGCCCGACGCCGACGAGTTCAGCATCGCTGGCAAAGTTGTGGGCCTCATGCGCCGTTTCTAGGGGGCGCTTCGGTGGATGCTGCTTTGCGGCGCGTCCATGCGCGCGCCATTTTTGACGCCGGGATCGCTGCCGCCGATCCCGGCCGTTGTATCCACCAAACCCTTGCGGTCACAGGCGATGAGTTGCACTGTGGCTCGCTCCGCTTCCCCCTCGATACCATTTCCAGCCTGCGCTTAGTCGGCGCTGGCAAGGCCACTGCGGCCATGGCTGCGGCCACCGAAGCGATCCTCGGCGACCGCATTGACTGCGGGGCCATCAACACCAAGTACGGCCATGCGCTACCGTTGGCGCGGGTCGAGACCTTTGAAGCGGGGCATCCGGTCCCAGACGAAGCCGGTGTAGCCGGTGCGCGTCGCCAACTCGAATTGCTAGCAGGCTTGGATCCCGACGCGCTGGTCCTCGGCCTGTTCTCCGGCGGCGGCTCGGCCTTACTACCCGCCCCCGCCGGGGGCCTGACCTTGGCCGAAAAGCAAGAAACCACCCGCCTTCTACTCGCCTGCGGCGCGACCATCGACGAAATCAACGCCTTGCGCAAACACCTTTCGGCCATCAAGGGTGGACTGCTCGCTCGGGTAGCTGCACCCGCCCGCGTCGTCGCCTTAATGCTCTCGGACGTCATCGGCGATCCCCTCGACACCATCGCCTCCGGTCCCACCCACCCAGACGCCACGACTTTTGGCGATTGCCTAGCGATCGTCGATCGCTATAGCCTGCGCCGCCAACTCCCCACTCCAGTCCGGCAGCACCTCGAAGCCGGTGCCCGCGGGGAACGGCCGGAAACTCCCAAATCTGGAGATCCTTGCTTTGCCCGCGCCGAGAGCTTGGTCATTGGCAACAGCCGCTTGGCCATCGACGCGGCCGCGCATAAAGCCAGCGCACTCGGCTACGAGGTGTACGTCCTCACCAGCCGCTTACAAGGCGAAGCGCGCCACGCCGCCACCGCGTTAGCCTCCATCGCCCAAGAAACCGCAGAGACCAACCGTCCCATCGCCCGGCCCGCCTGTCTCATCGCCGGCGGCGAGACGACCGTCACCCTGCACGGCAACGGCAAGGGTGGGCGCAACCAAGAATTGGCCTTAGCCGCATCCCTCCAGCTCGACGGTTGGCCTACCATCACCCTGCTCTCCGGCGGCACCGACGGCACCGACGGCCCCACCGATGCCGCCGGTGCCCTAGCCGACGGCCAGACCTTGAGCCGCGCCCGCGCCCAAGGTCTCGACGCCCGTGCCTTTCTCGACCGCCACGACTCCTATTCCTTTTTCGCGGCGTTGGACGACCTCGTCACCACAGGTCCTACAGGCACCAACGTCATGGATCTGCAAATCATCCTCATAGCCTGAAGATCGCTCATCCCGGCGGAATATGATGCAGTGAGCCGATTTGACACTCGGCCACCCTTCCGCTAGCTTTTTACAACCCATGCTCAAGAGTCTTCTTCCGTTTGCATTAGCCCTGTTGCTGACCGGGGCTGCACACGCCGCCTCGCGCTACGCCGGTGAGTTTCTCGGCTTGGGTGCGGGTGCCCGCTCTGCGGCCCTGGGCAGTGCCTATGTGGCCCTCGCCGACGACGCCACCGCGGGCTATTGGAATGCGGCTGGCCTATCCGCCCTCAGCAATCGCCAAGTTCACCTGACGCATTCCGAACACTTCTCCGGCCTCATCCAGCGCGATTTTGTCGCCGTCGCCCGGTCGGGTCGCCTTTTGCACGGCATGGCCCTGAGCCTAGTCCGCATGGGCATCGACGACATCCACTTTACCGAACTGCCGGATCCCCTTCAGTCCCCCAGCACCGACAATCGTCCTCGCATCGCTTCGACCGAACAAAGCGTGGATTACGCTCTGTATCTGTCGGGCAGTCGTCGGCTCGGTGCACGCCTATCCCTCGGGCTAAGCGCCAAGGCCATTTACCGCCAAGTCGCCTCCATCAACGCCTACGGCTTCGGCCTCGACCTAGGCATGCGCTACCAATTAAGTCCCCAGATCGCGCTGGCGGCTAACGTGCGCGACATTACCACCACGCCCATCGTCTGGAATACAGACAGCAGCGACCGCATCCAACCTTCGCTGCTCTTGGGCGCAGCGTACGCCATACCCATTGCCGGGGGCCAGACCACCGCCCTCCTATCCACTCGCTCCGGCGGCGACACGGCGACCGCCGACGTCCCGCTCAACGCCGGCCTAGAATACTGCCACCATTACATCGCCCTGCGGGCTGGACTAGAGGAAGGCCGCCAGTCCTTTGGGCTAGGGCTCACCCCATACCGCAACCTCGACCTCGACCTCGCCTATTTGCAGCACGATGCGCTCGAAGCAACCTACCAGTTGTCCGCCAGCTTCCGCTTCTGAGCAACCTCGCGTCGGCTACGTAGCCTTGGCCGGTCGCCCCAATGCGGGTAAATCCACCCTCTTCAACGCCTTCTTGGGCCAACGGCTCTCCATCGTCACTGCCAAACCGCAAACGACGCGCAGCCGCATTCTCGGCATTCTCACCCGTCCACAGAGTCAGATAATTTTCTTGGACACGCCGGGCCTGCTGGAGTCCTCCTACAAGCTGCACGAGACTATGGCCCACCAGATCGACCAAGCCGCCCGCCAAGCCGACCTCGTCTTGCTGCTGTTTGACGCCTCCCGTCCCAAAGACCGCAGCGCACTAGTCAAGCACTTCTTAGCGCACGCGCGGGTACCAGTCTTGGCCGTGCTCAACAAAATTGACCTAGTACAACCCACCCAGCTAGACGGCCTGCAAAAAAGCATTGCGAACGAGTTCGGCATCGCCAGCCCAATCCTGGTCTCCGCCCTGCGCGGCGACGGGCTCGGCGATTTGCTGTCGCACCTAGAGACCCAGCTACCTTGCGGCCCCAAGCTCTATCCGGACGATATGGTGGCCGAACAGCCCGAGCGGTTTTTTGCCGCCGAGCGCATCCGCGAGGTAGCTTTTGAGCACCTTGAGGACGAGCTACCTTACGCCATCAACATCTACATCGAGGAATTCCGCCAGCGCTCCGGCCACAAAACTTACATTCGCGCCATTATCTACGTCGGACGCGAGAGCCAGAAGGGCATCGTCATCGGCAAGAAGGGCATGCGCCTGCGATCCATCGGACGCAAAGCGCGCGCCGCCTTGGAGGAACTACTCGACGAGCCCGTCTATGTAGAGCTGTGGGTAAAAGTCCGCCCAGACTGGCGCGACAAAGAGCGCGATTTGCGGGAATTTGGTTATCTCTGAGTCTTAGAAGCGGTTTAACAACATATCCGCAGATGAACGCAGATGTGGGATGATGCGGTTTGGGGTACTCCGAAATGTTAAGACAGCCTCTTGGAAAGGAACGCCAATGAACGTCCTAGTCGTCGGCAAAGGAGGGCGCGAACACGCCATCGTGTGGAAGCTGGCGCAGAGCCAGCGCATCGACAAACTCTACGTCGCCCCCGGCAATCCCGGCATGGCTGCCCTCGCCGAATGCGTCGATATCCGCGTCGATACCCCCGTGGCCGAGCGCGAAAAACTCGTCGGCGAAATCGAGCACCTAGTCGCCTTTGCCCACGAGCAGCAAATCGATCTAACCGTCGTCGGCCCAGACGACGCCCTAGCCGGCGGCATCGTTGATCGCTTCCGCGCCAGTGGCCTGGCTATCTTCGGCCCCACGGAAGCCGCCGCCCGCATCGAAAGCAGCAAGGTCTTCGCCAAAGACCTGATGGAGCGCGTCGGCGTCCCCACCGCCCGGCACCAGAGCTTCACCGACAGCCAAGCTGCCAGCGCCTATATCCGCGAGCAAGGTGCCCCAATCGTGGTCAAGGCCAGCGGCCTAGCCGCTGGCAAGGGTGCGGTTGTCTGCCACAGTGTAGATCAAGCCCTCGCAGCAGCACGCGAAATGCTCGACGAAGATGTTTTAGGCGGGGCCGGACACCACATCGTCGTCGAGGAGTACATGACTGGCGAGGAAGCCTCGCTCTTTGCAATCTGCGATGGCGAGCATTTTATCACCCTGACACCTGCCCAAGACCACAAACCCATCTACGACGGCGACAAAGGTCCCAACACCGGCGGCATGGGGGCCTACGCTCCGGCACCCGTGATGACGCCAGCCCTAGTGCGCGAGGCCGAGGTGCACATCATCCAGCCCGTGCTGGCCGAAATGCGTCGCCTAGGCACCCCGTACCAAGGCGTGCTGTACTGCGGGTTGATGTGTACCGACGCCGGCGTCAAAGTCGTAGAGTTCAACGCCCGCTTCGGCGATCCCGAATGCCAGATCCTCATGCCCCTGCTCAAAACCGACCTCGTCGATTTACTCACCGCCGCCTGCGACGGTCGCCTAGACCAAGTGCAAGTCGAATGTGCGCCCGAGGCGGCCGTCTGCGTGGTCATGGCCTCGGACGGCTATCCGCAAGCCTATGAAAAGGGCTTTGAAATCCGCGGCTTGGAGGCGTTTGCCAACCGCGACGACCTCGTCGTCTTTCACGCTGGTACGGCCCAGTGCGATGGCCGCTTTATTACGGATGGCGGCCGGGTGCTCGGCGTGACAGCCACGGACGCCGATCTCCAAGCCGCCGTCGCCAAAGCCTACTCGGCAGTAGATCAAATCGCCTTCGACAACGCCTATTGCCGCCGCGACATCGCCTATCGGGCATTGGGTCGTGCCTGAAGCTCTTGTCATGCCCAACGACGCACTCCGCCTGCGCAACATGCGCTTTTTTGCCTACCACGGGCTTTTCCCCGAAGAGACCGCACTCGGCCAGCACTACGAGGTTGATGTCGAACTCTACGGCGACTTTCGTCAGGCAGGGCGCAGCGACGACATTGACGCGGCGATCAACTATCCAGAGGTGTACGCGCTGGTGGCCGATGTCGTAACCGGCGAGCCCTGCAAATTGGTCGAAGCCCTCGCCGAGCGCATCGCCGAGAAGGTGGGCACCCACTGCGCCCCGGTCGAACTCGTCGTCCGCGTGCGCAAACCCAACCCCCCGGTCGCCGCGCACTTTGACGGCATCGAAGTCGAAATACACCGATCCTATGCCTGAGCGAGCTTACATAGCCATCGGCAGCAACCTCGGCGACCGCCGTGCATATCTCGAAGCCGGGCTCAAAGAAGTCGCCTCACTCCCCAACACGCGCCTTGCGGAGGTCTCCCATGCCTACGAAACCCCGCCGATGGGGCCGGTCGCGCAACCGGATTTCCTCAACGCCGTCTTTGCCATAAAAACCTCGCTCGCTCCCGTGTCATTGCTCGAGGCCTTGCTCGCCGCCGAAAAAAAACACCAACGGCAACGCCCTATTCACTGGGGACCGCGCACGCTCGACCTCGACCTGCTGCTCTACGGCGAGTACATCTTCAAGAGTGCGACTCTAACTCTGCCGCACCCACACATGCACGAGCGTAGCTTCGTGTTAGTCCCCCTCTGCGAAATCGCCCCGCGCCTTTGCCATCCAGTCACCGGCCGGCCATTTGCTGAGTATCTCGCCACGCTCAACTGTCGCGAAGCTAAGGCCGTCGGCTCCCTCGCTCTTCCTGCCATCCCATGAAACGCATACACACGGTCGCGGAAATGCAGGCTCAATCCGATGCTTGGCGCGGCGCGGGCCTGTGCATCGGGCTGGTACCAACGATGGGTTTTTTGCACGAGGGACATCTCAGCTTGGTCGATCACAGCCTCAAAGCCGCAGACCGCACGGTCGTCAGCATCTTTGTCAACCCACTGCAATTCGGTCCGAAAGAAGACTTCGCCATTTATCCGCGCGACATGGAGCGCGACCTCGACTTGCTGTCCCGCCGAGGAGTCGATGCAGTCTTCCATCCCCAAACAGTGGAATTCTATCCCCCTGACTTCTCGACTTCCGTCGAAGTCGAAGAACTAACCAAGGGTCTGTGCGGCCCCTTCCGCCCCGGTCACTTCCGCGGCGTCACCACCGTAGTGACCAAGCTATTCACCGCCGTCAAACCACACCTAGCCGTCTTCGGCCAAAAAGACTACCAACAGGCGACCATCATTCGTCGGCTAGTACGCGATTTGAACTTGGATTTGCGCGTCGAGGTCGCCCCCACCGTGCGCGAAACAGACGGCTTGGCCATGAGCTCGCGCAACGTCCTCCTCAGCGCAACGGAGCGACAGCGCGCATCGGCCCTCTACGAAGCACTCACAATGGGCCGGGAAAAAATCGAACAGGGCTCATGCGACGCCAGTCGGATCGTCGCCGAGATGCGGGCGCACATCGAGCGCGCACTCGACGCATCCATTGACTACATTTCCATCGCGCACCCAGACACGCTCGAAGAAGTGGCTCATATCACCGGCCCGGTCGTCATCGCCCTCGCCGTGCGCCTGTCCAATGTCCGGCTGATCGACAACATCATCGCCGCGCCGCTCGACCGCTAGTACGCACTTTCTTTAATGGAGAACAAACTCAATGGCTTCAAACATCGCCAAAGTGAACAAGCGATTCTTGTGCCCTGGACCACAGCCAAACGGCATCCAAGCCGCTCCCGACGGCCTGTGGGTCATCGACCAAGTCGATCACAAAGTGTACAAGTTGGATTATGAAACCGGCGAAACCTTGTTCGCAGCCCAGACCGATACAGTCCACTCCAGCGGCATTACCCTAGGAGATGGATGTCTGTGGATCGCCTCTACCTATGAACTCAAAATCGCCAAACTAGAACTGGCAACCGGCCGCACCATCGCCAAATACGACTCGCCCGGCACCGGCATCACAGCGCCCCGGGAGGGTATCGCAGACGCGCGCACTACCGGTTCCCACGGCCTAGAATGGAAGGACGGCAAACTATACGTGGCCTCGCCGCCTTCCCAAATGGTCCACGTCATGAACCCCGACACTTGGGAAGAAGAACATCAATTTCGCACCCCTGGTTTTCGCAACCACGGCATCGCTTGGGGACCCGACGACAGGCTGTGGGTGGCCGACACCTCAGCCGGCACCGTTAGCCTGCTCGACACCAAGGACGGGCGCGTCTATGACGTCATTCGGGTGGCGGCCCCCGATGAGGTACACGGCTTGACCGCACACCAAGGCGTCTTGTGGTACTGCGACGCCCACACCCGCGACATCGGTACCCTCAAGCTGGAGGACTGAGTTTGCGGAGTATGGTAAAACTCTGATCGGTTCATTACTTATTTGGCTCTATATGGATTTCGGGGAGGTTCCTTGAACGGTTCGAGCGTCGCCCTT
>VXOR01000064.1 GCA_009840005.1 Gemmatimonadota bacterium | reverse complement strand
AGCGCGATGCCAAAGCGTCGGAGTCGCCGGACGCGCCGACGGTGGCGGTGTATGCCGGCGCGTTGTCGGCGATGGAGACGTCGGGTCGGCTGCACGTGTTAGTGGGCAAGCCGGCGTCCGCTGTAACCGGCTATGAATACCAACTCTACGAAGGAGAAAACCGGCTGTTGGATTGGACCTCTGCGGGCGTGGCGGTGCCGATGGTGCTAGGACAAGCTGTGGGTGCGGCGGCTTCGTTTTCCGTCGGCGGGTTACAGCATGGGCAGCCATACGCGGTGGCCGTGCGGGCGGTCAACACGGGCAGTGCGAGCAGTGCAGCGTGGGGCTTGGCCACGCCGGGTCGGCTGTTTGCGCCAGACGGGTTGCAGGCGGTGGCGGGCGACGGGTCGGTGGTGCTGACGTGGTCGGCGGCGGCGAGTGCGGGGCCAGTGCTGACGGGCTATGAATGGCGCGGTCGGCCGGTGTGGGGCGCGTGGGCGGCGTGGGAGCCGGTGGCCGGGGGGGCGGCAGCGCGGGAGCATACGGTCGAAGGACTAGCAAACGGCGTGGAGTGTGTGTTTGAAGTGCGGGCGGCCAACCCCGCTGGCGCGGGTGTGGTCGCGCAGGTGATGGCCGAGCCAACACCCGAAGCGAGCAACCCCCTTTGAGTGCCCATCGAGACGTGCGGGCGAAAAGTGCCGGGACGCCAGCGATACGAATAAGCCGCCGCGTACTAGCATAAGCCCATGAGACGAACAAAAGTTGTGCAAGGGACTGACTGACGTTACTCTCGGTTGTCGTGGGACGGGAAATTAATGGCCGATAAAGCAAAGGAGATAGCATGGCAGTTAAGACGTGTTTGATGATCGGAGCCAGCGGTATGGCCGGTGGTTGGATCGAGCGGATGACTCAGCAACTCGGCGACAGAATCCAAATCGTCGGCTTGGTGGATGTCAACGAAGAGGTGCTCGCGGCCCAAGGGGCCAAGCTCGGATTGGGTGCCGATCAGCTCTTTGCCGACTACCAAGAGGCTTGCGCCAAAGTACAGGCCGATTTCTGTGGCATTGCCACCCCACCGCAATTTCACAGCCCGCAGGCTATTGCCGCGCTAGAAGCGGGGATGCCGGTTATCTGCGAGAAGCCGATTGCCGATACGTTAGCCGCGGCCAAGGCCATGGCCGCTAAGGCCGAGGAGACGGGGTTGCCGTGCGCAATTATTCAGAATTACCGCTACGCGCCCAACAAGCAGGAGGTGGTGCGGATTCGGGACGAAGGGCGACTGGGGCGGCTACAGCACATCTTCGGCCGCTACGCCTGCGACTATCGCCAATACAAGTCGTGGGGCAAAAAGTGGCGACACGACATGGATTTCAGCCTGCTCTTTGAAGGCTCAGTGCATCACTTCGATATGATGCGCTTTTTAGCGGGCGGGAATTGCGAGGTGTTACAAGGGTTTGGCTGGAACCCGGCGTGGTCGAGTTTTAAGCACTATTCGAGCGGGTTTTATCTGATGAGAATGGACAATGGAGTACACACCGCATACGAGGGAAACAGTTCGGCCGCCGGGATTACGAGTTGTTGGCAACGCGAGTACTATCGCCTAGAGTTCGAGGAAGGGACGGTGGAGATAGGGGCGGGAGACGAGGTGCGGATTTATCGGGTGGGGCAGGAGGTGGAGGTGTATGTGGCACCGGCGATTGAGTGGGCAGGGCACGATCATTTGTTCAAGGAGTTTGTGGATTGGCTGGAGGGCGGGGCCGCGTCGGCGACGCGGATTGAAGATAACTTGCAGAGTTTCGCGTTGGTGATTGCGGCGATGGAGACGACGGTGGATGGACAGCCCAAGCGAATTGCGGATTATCTGTAAGATGACGCAATAGGAAAAGCGCGCACCCGCACATCGACTTCGAGACGGGTTGCTCCGCCGCCTTGGAGGACGCCGCGCGTCGGCGACACGTCGCGGTAATCGCGTCCTACGGCAATGTGTACTTTCCCCCCCTCGCCGGCGAAGCTCTGATTGGTTGGGTCGAAGCCGACCCAGCCAAGCGCTGGCAGCCGGCATTCGACCCAAGCGTGCGTGGCGTTGCTTGGCACCTGCTCGTTGGATTGATCGGTTGGGTTCAGGTAGCCCGAGACATAGCGGGCGGGGATGCCCCAAGAGCGCGCAATGGCGATCATGAGGTGGGCGTAGTCTTGGCAGACGCCCCGACCGGTTTCGATGATGTGCTCGACGGGGGATTCCGCCGTGGTGCTACCCGGGATGTATTGCAGGCAGTCGTGGAGTGTGTGCGACAGTTGCATAAGACTTTCGAGCGGGTCGTCCATAGGTTCGATGCGATGCCGGTCGACGAACGCGGCGAGTGCGGGCGAGGGGCGCACCAGCGCGCTCGGGTGCGTGAAGTCCCAATCGGCGCACGATTCTCTACGGGAGCGGATCTCCTCCCAGGCACCGGTGTGCAAGCGCGCTGGGAGCGGAGGGGCGGACGCAACCGCGACTGTGGAGCGGGTTGTGATCTCCAAAATTTGGTGCGTTTGGTGGAGGTCGAGGAGGTGCCGCGTGTTGCCGAAGCAGTCCGTCTCGCGGTTTAGGTTGGCCGGAGGTTGCGTCTCAATCTCAAAGTCGAGGAGCCGCTGCCCGCGGTCTTGGCGCGGCTCCAGACACAGGAGCATCACGCACTGCTGTACTGGGGCCGTGTAGGAGTAATGAGAGAGGTGTTCTATCTCGTAGCGGACGGCTCCGGTCATGGCGTTTGCACTGGGGAGTCCTCGATGGCGTAGTCGATATACGCAGTCATCACGAGTGAGTGGAGCTTTCGGCAGTCGTCGCCCACCTGCGCGAGGACTGCTTCTCGGTCTTCTCGATCCGGCCACTCATAGCGGATTAGGGTGCCGAGCCGGCCGGCGAGCCGCTCGGCTGCTTCTCCCGCGTGCGAGCCAGGGTTCACGCCGATGGCCGCTAGCTCGGTCGCCAGCGCGTCGAGCACGCGGCACAGCGAGCCGGGCAGCAGGGGATCGGTAACGAGCAGGTCTATCACCCGGTCGGGCTGGATTTCGACGCTGTAGCTGCGCTTGTAGGCGTCGAGTGCCTTGCATGAACGCAACAGGCTCGTCCAGTCCGCATCTGAGGTCTCGCCCTGCGCGCGCCTAGCGGTGCACTGCGCGAGGAGCAAGGAGACTCTAAGCTGGGCGCGTTCGATGAACCGGCCGAGTCGCATGAAGTTCCAGCCCTCGTCGCGGTACATGGTCGATTCGGCCACTCCGGCGAAGGTGTCGATTTCCCGCGAGGTCTCCACGTAGAAGCTCTCTGGGGAGACCTTCCAGATGTCCTCGATGTCGAGGTCGCGGATCCGCAGCCAAGCCAAGTTCAGGCAAGTCCACATCTCGGCGCTGATGCAGTGGCGCACTTGGCGGGCGTTTTCGCGGCCGAGGGCGAAGCAGTTCCGCACCGAATCGTGGTTGTCGCGCTCGAACGTGAGATCGCCCGCTAGGGTGTAGGAATCGGCCAAGGTGTAGTCGTCGCTGTCGTCGAACGTGAGATTTCCCCAAGGTGGTTGCCGCCCTAGGGTAGTGTAGATCCGGCTTCAGCCAAAATGAATCTCAGCAATTGGCCGGTCCACCAGCGCTTCCACCTGCAAGCGCAGCAGGCGGCACAGATATTCCGCCCGCGCAAGGTAGCGGCCCATCCAGTACAGCCCTTGAGCACTGCGCGAGAGCATGTCAGTCCTCCAGTACCCAAAGGTCTTTGCCGCCTCCACCTTGGCTAGAATTGACCACGAGACTGCCCCGGCGCAGCGCCACGCGGCAAAAGGCCCCTGGCACGATGCGGGTCTCGCGGCCGTGGAGGACAAAAGGACGTAGGTCAACGTGACGCGGCTCGGCGTGGCCCTCAATGAAGCAGGGTGCGCTTGACAGCGCGAGCACTGGCTGGGAGATAAAATCGGCTGGGTCGGCGCGAAGCTCCTCGGCGTAGGCCGCGCGCTCGGCGGGCGTTGCGTGCGGGCCGATGAGCATACCGTAGCCGCCGGATTCGCCGACGCGCTTCACCACTAGGTTTTCGAGGTTGTCGAGGGTGTACTCCAAGTCCTCTGGCCGTCGGCACAGGTGGGTCTCCACATTGGCGAGGATTGGCTCTTCGCCTAGGTAGTAGCGGATCATGTCGGGGACGTACGCATAGACGCTTTTGTCGTCGGCCACGCCCGTCCCTGGTGCGTTGGCCAAAGCCACGTTTCCGAGCTTAAAGGCGTGCAGCAGCCCAGGCACGCCGAGCAGGGAGTCGGGGCGGAAGACGAGGGGGTCGAGGAAGTCGTCATCGACTCGGCGGTAGATCACATCGACGCGCCGCAGCCCTGTGGTGGTTCGCATGTACACGAAGCCGTCGTTGACTAGCAGGTCGCGGCCTTCCACCAGCGACGCGCCAATCTCATACGCCAGAAACATGTGTTCGTAAAAGGCCGAGTTATAGACTCCGGGCGTGAGCAGGACGATGCAAGGGTCGGTGCGTCCTTCGGGGGCGAGGTCGCGCAAAGTCTGGAGTAGGACCTGTCCGTAGTGCTCTACCTCGCGCACGCGGCAGCTTCGGTAGAGGCGGCGCAAGCTGGTTTTCACCACCTTGCGGTTGGCGATCATATAGGACACGCCCGATGGCACGCGCAGGTTGTCCTCAAGCACCACGAAGCCGTCGTCGCGGGTGCGCACTAGGTCGGTGCCGCAGACGGCGACCCACGTGCCGTAGGGGACGGAGGCACCGCGCATTTCTATGCGGTACTGGGGACAGCCGCGCACCGCGTCGGCCGGGATTACTCCATCGGCGATGATGCGGGCTTCGCCGTACACGTCCTCTAGGAAGCGGTTCAGGGCAGCGATGCGCTGGGTTAGGCCGCTTTCGAGATGCCGCCACTCGGCAGCCGAGAGGAGCCGGGGCACGCAGTCGATGGGAATGATGCGCTCGTCGGCCTCGTCGTCGCCATAGACGGTGAAGGTGATGCCTTCGGTGGAGAAGGAGTGCGTTACGCGCTCTTGGATTGCGTTGAGTTCCTCGTCGGAAAGCCGGCACAGGGTGTCGTATAACTCACGGCAGTGCTCGCGGGGCGTGCCGTCGGGCAGAAACATCTCGTCGTAAATTGCGGCGTTGAGATCGTAGGCGTCGAAGTGCATGGGACGACTCTCCGATCGAGGGAGGGTTGCGAGGGCATGGCCGGAGGAGGGAAAGAATCCCGGCGACTCCACACTTAGGTGAAATATATACTATTTACTTTTGGAAAAACAGAAGCTATTTGACGAAGAGCATCTTGCGCCCGTGGATGATCGGGCCAGCCTGCAACTGATACAGATACACGCCGCTGGCGGATGCAAGGATCCATCTCTTAAGCCGCATCCACGGCAGCATAGACCTTACCCTTTTTGGTCAACCAAGCCACGTCTTCCCGCTTGGCGTGCGCTTCGATCTCCCGGAGGAGCTGAATAGTTTCAGATTCATAGCATGGCTCGCTCGGATCATCGGCCGGGATGACCATTTCCACCTCTACCGCAACGACATACTTATCGGTCTGAATCAGTCGTGTCCGCTTGATTCGCTGTCCAGGAATACGCATGGCTTAACCTCCGTCGAAAAAATGCACAGTTACCAGCTTGGCGACACCAACATGACGTAGATGAGACCAAACGGCCTTGTACTCCATACCGTCGGGCAATGATTCGCGCACCTCGACGGCCGGATTAGGCGTCGCGTCTGGTCGCTCGGCGATCAATTCTCCGTCCTCCACTCCTGCAACCACCTGCCATTCCATGATACCACGCTCTTCCAAGCGCTCGGAGGCGTGCTGGCCGATGATATAACGCTCCTCGGCGATCAATTGTCGAATCACGTCAAAAAGTTGTCCCATTGGCATTTGCCCTGCACGCCGCCTCAGCAGGGCCACCGACCTAGACTGCCCGGACGCCAAGGAGCACACCCGTAACCACGGCAGACTTTATAATTAGGGAATTATATACCTGAGTGACCATAAACCATAACTATTCACAGAAAGGAATAATTATAACTAAAGATTTCCCGTGTTCTGTTGCTGAATTTTACGCAAGAGGTCCGAAAATAGACTTTGAGCTTCATTGCGGTTGGGAAATAGAAAATGAAAAGTCTTTTGCTGCGGCCCTAGAGTCTTTCCGTGAGGGAAATTATAAGATAGAGGCCGAGCTTCGATTTCAACCACATATTCACTGCTATCGTCAAGATATAGAGGTCTTATAGTTTCAATCATATATAGGGAATCGTCTGCCGTTAAAGCCATTAGGATGCTCCTTGTGAATAGATTGAAAGGTTCCGGCATCTGGCGAGGTAGCCGCCTCGCCAGATGCCACGTATTCAGAACGGTAGCTAGGACCGAAGAAAAGTCAAATGGGGTTGTAGTCTGTCTTTGTCTGTTCTATCTTGGAGGCTGTCATACTCCCGCAAGTCTCCCGTTGTCGGGTGGCCTGCTGAATACAACAGCCTCTTGTATGTGGCTGGGTCGCTCCTGGCTACTAGGTGAATAGGTAGGATTCCCGCACCTACTTGCGTGAGTATGACACTGCCCGGCCCCCTTGAGAGGGGGGCCGCAACGTCAACCTCACACAGGGAGATATGGGAATGAGATTGAGCCTAGCCCTAGGTTTCGTCCTGCTTGCGGGGTTCCTCGTAGGAGGCCCCGCCCACGCTTCTTTCTCTGACGAGCATCTTGCGTTGTTAGAAGTCAACGAGTCCGTTGACGAATTCGGCCTTATGGTGTTCACCGGCACGATCCAAAACACCCACGCGACGCAGGCCATCGGGACTACGAGCATCTACGTCGTTCTTAAACAGGGCGATCAAATCATCGCCATATATCGGGATTTCCCCGATAATCCGTTAAAGGACCTAGCCCCAGGAGATATCCGGTCTTTCGAGGTGGAGACAGACCATGCCGAGGGAGAGTATGACAGCTTCAACATCCGGCTAGAGGGTGTCTTAGAGCCACCGGATGCGTCGCTCATTACGGGATCATTTGGCCTAGTCGAGGAGAGCCTGAACCTGACTCAAACGCGCGATGGTAGGGCTGTCTTCTATGGAGAGCTGTTCAATGGGACTAATGCGCTTATACGGCATGTGGACATTCAGTTCACGTTGATGGATCGCCGTGGCGACATCGTAGGCTTTGCGTTTCCCAATCCGCTCTTGGGCACTTTAACGGCGGTCGAGATATGGCCCGGCGACATCATCGACTTCGCGGCAAGCAGCCTTCTGTCGCCGACCCTTATCGACACTTGGGAAATAGAGATAACCTATGAAGTGGTCCGCATCGTCGAGGAGACCATACCGACCGTAGCCGATGGCATGACGTGGGGACAGATCAAGAACCATAGTCGTGTAGAAAGCGCCGAGTAATCGCGGGGGTCGCTATGGTTGAAATCCTAATCCTTGTAGCCATTATCATCGGCATTCGGTCTTTATACCTATGGGCCACCAAAGGCAAAGAGGAAGCTAAAAAATTCGCTGATAAAAGCGCCGATGAGACCATAAAGACGGCGGGCTGGGTGGCCTTAGTCGCCGGAATCCTGTTTCTCATTATAATTGCCGCTCTCGCCTCGTAAGATTTTCTAGCTAAAAAAGAAGCAGGGCCAACCATCTCCCCGGTTGGCCCTGTTTGGTTTATGCGTCGGCGATTAGCTCTTGGTATGGTAGGGCTTTGCCCATCATGCCTTGCGCCATCATCGCCATCTGCTGAATGGTATCGACGGCGCGGGCGTTGTGTCTGCCAGCGAACTCGCCGATATATCGGGTAGGTGCTTCTCGCTCATCTTGTGATAGGTTCCGTAATAGCCACGCTTGATCAGTGCCCAAAAGGATTCGATGCCGTTGGTGTGGGCTTGCTCCTGCACGTATTCGCCGACACTATGCCGGACGGTTTCGTGATTGGCTAGGCCGTCATGCACCATGCTTTCATCTGTGTAGAGCGTCGCGCTTGGATCTCTGTGCTCTTCCACAAACTCTTGTATATTGGCCCGGTTGGCTGGCTGGGAGCAAAAGGAGACTGCTATGTCCGATCTGAGTGATCGTGTGGGGCGTATCGAGGGGAACTCAATCATCTGGCGACCAAATCTGATATTGCCGAGGCTAAGTCTGAGTTGCTCGTGCAAGTAGCTTCTATCATACAAGGAGGCGAGTAATGAGTCACACAACCGAGTTTAAGTCCTTCGAAGAGCGCGAACGCTGGTATAAGGTCGTGCGTGTGGCTCTCCAATCCGCCAAAGGTCCGAGCATGGATGCGGCGAATTGGGCCATAGAGGTCGCCGATACAGTGCTTGAGGCCGATCGGTCTCGGCAACGTGAGAAGTTCAAGGAGTGGGAGGAGAGCGTGGCCGACTTAAACGACTTAAAATAGAAGCCCCCGTGCCAGCGTTATTGGCACGGGGTTGCTTAAATATCTCCCGATTGAAAAGTGCCTCTGCGACCTGAGCTTAGGTCTCGTTCTCAAGCCTATCGAGATAACGCTTGGCGAGCCAAATGGTATTGGCCGCTTCTCTCTCGCCCGCATCCTTGCTTTTCCCATGATCGAAGAAAATCAAGAGGGATTCTAAATTAACTTCTAGTCTTCCCCTGAAGGTGGGATCGCGCTCGTTCAGGGTATAGACAATGGCCGCCGCCAAAGCTGCCGCTGCCGCATTTTCTTTTGCCGCATCGCTCATGGTTATCATCTCCTCTCTACGTCTTGTCCTTAACCTAAAAACCCCTTTATTCCCGACAACGTCAAAGTATCTAGACTTTGCTCATCACCCTGTCCATCAACGTGCATCCATAGGAGAGAAAGATAATGGGAAGCATTCTTGCCATCCACTTAATTGAGTCACCTAACTATAAGGACTTTTACGCTAATCGTATAGAGGCAGACCTTATTAGGCCGATAGCCCAATTCTGCGATATACCCTTCACGGCTCGCACGGTACTGAGCCAGAAATACTTCATCCAAGCCCTTAATGAAATAGAACGTAAAGATGGGTGCATTCCCGTTCTACACTTTGCCGGTCACGGCAACAAGCAGGGTATTGAGCTTTCACAGAGAGAGTTTATTACTTGGGCAGACCTCAGAAAACTACTCATACCTGTAAATAAGCGAGTAGGCGGAGTCCTTTTCGTTTGTATGTCATGCTGCGAAGGATTATCTGCAATACAGTCTGTCATGAGTATGGAACAAGATGATCCTTGCATCGCAGTTGTTGGTACTGAGGCTAGTCTAACCATAGCCGAGACGTCAGTGGCCTACGCGACCTTTTATCATCAACTTAATATCCTTTTTAAGCAGCAACCAAGAAGTGAAGGTGAATTTACCAAGAAACTAAAAAAAATAATCGAAAATATGAGTGCTGCATCATGTATAGAATGGGTATGTCTGGAGACTAAAAATATAAAACCCCATTTCCAAAATGCAGCGATGCGCTTCAGAGAGTATGTGGAATCCCGTAGGTTAGAAGGGATTTGAAAAAGCGTATTCATCGAGCCACATTTAGGCAGCACTAAAACTTCCTAACTGATTCGGAGACTACGATTTATCGTCAGCGGCAAGGCCACAGATGGTCATAGCCTCTCCGGGTCTCCTCACTCCGCCGTCATCACCGGCGACTCGACGGCGCGAGCGTGGAGGTCGGCGAATTCGGCGCTGTCGTCGTCGTCGAGGAGTTCGGTGCTCGATCCCCATTCGTCAACAGGATGGTTGCCGCCTTGGAAGAAAGTCCACTTCTGTCCTGAATTGGCAAAGTAGATGTTGATGCCGCCGGCGCGGGCTACCTTGACCAGCCGTTTGGGCAGACTGTGGTCGGCTCGATTGACGCGGTACTTTGCCAGCGCCTCTTCGTCGATCTCAATGCCCAAGCCCGGCGCTTCGGGCACCCGGGCGTGGCCGCCGATGACTTCGATCCGCTGTTTGAGCAGGCTGTGCTCGTACAGCTCGTGGCAGGTGATGGTCGGCCACTGGGCTTGGACTAGCACTGCGCTCAGGTGCAGCGAAAGGGCGGTGGTTGGCCCGGCACCGACCATTTGTAGGAAGAAGGGCATGCGCAGCGCCTCGCACGTGCGGCCTTGGCTGGTGATCCCGTTGACGCCGCCGCCCAAGATCCAACCGTCGCAGACGCCGCCTAGCTCCATGGCTTCGCGAGGGTGGATCACGCCGTAGTGATGGGCGATGGCGGTGCTGATCTGGGTGCGCAGGAAGCGGTTGCCGGAGGCGTCGTGGCGCGGGATGGGGTCTTCAAAAATTTTGATTTTGGGGAAGGTTTGCTCCAACTCGCGCAGCAGGGGGATGGCGTTGGAGGCGTTGTTCAAAAAGGCGTTCCAATCGGCGTCGATGCGGAAGTGATCGGGGGTGACGGCGCTGATTTGGCGGATGGTCTCGCGGACGTCGAACCACGGCCGGGTCTTGATCTTTATGCTGGTGTAGCCGAGTTCAACCGCGGTTTGCGCTTCGATGGCGTATCGCTCCGGCGACATATCGTGGTCCCAAAACGAAATGGCGCACCAGTCGCGGCACTTGGTGCCCAACAGCTTGTAGAGCGGCACGCTGGCCAGTTTGCCCGCGGCGTCGAAGAGGGCCATTTGCAGGCCGGCACCCAAGGAGTCGTCCCACATGACGGCAAAGGGCGATTGGCCGAGGACGCGCTCGTGGGTTTGGACGCGGCCCCAAGTATAGTTCTGAATGGTCTCGCCCCAGCCGACGACGCCGGCGTCGGTTTCGACGCGAGTGATTTCAAGCTCGGACCAGGTGTGGATGCCGGCGCGTTCCATGTCGCGGCGGACGCGCTCGACAAACGGCACTTGCAGGGTGAAGCGTTCGATGTGGGTGATAGTGGCAGTCATGGTGGGCGTTCCTTAATCATTCGTAAATCCGCAGATGGACGCAGATGGGCGCAGAACAGTGGGAACAAGACGATCCGTAGCTCGAATCGTTCGAGTCATTCAGAATTGTTATATCTGCGTTCATCTGCGGATGCGTTGTCGTCGAGGTTAAGACTTCTCAGCGCGGATCCTGCTCGAGGTCGAGGGGCACCGCGTAACGCGGCTCGGCGACCGGCCGGCCGGGTAGCGGTTCTTCCAGAAAGGTGATACTCTCGTAGTAATCGTCTAGGGCGATAAACTGGCCCACGTTTTCGGCCCATTCCCGCATCCGCCGGTTGCAACTGTGGCGCCACGACAACACTTCAATACGCCAGCCCTTGCCGTGCATGCGTTCTAGGTCGGCGTGAAAGCCGACGCCGTCGGCAAAGCCGCTGCCATCTCCAGTCAGTAGCACGGCAATGCCGGGGTCGCCGTTATAGTCAACCGTGTCGCGGAGCATCTGCGTCTGCAAGAGTTGATCCACGCCCTGCTCGCCGCCTTGTACCTGGCCGCGCTCCAGCGGTTCAACGGTAACGCCCTCGTTTTCGAGGCGATTCCACACTTGGCGCATCTCCGGGGGAATGGAGCCGACCGCGACTGCGTGTTGCACCGGCCGGTTGGCCCGAGCCAACGCCAGCAGGTTGCGGAAGTGAATGCGCATCCGCGAGCGCACCTGTTCGCCTTCCCGTTCCGCCGCCGCCCCTTGGGCGCTGATGAAGATGTTGGAGGTGTCCCAATAAATAAATACCTTGGCCATTGCTATCCTCTGTGCTGGGGGTTAGAAGTGATAATTTAATCTAGCCCGCTCTGTCGCCTGACGCAACGCGGTGCGCTTGACGGGTCAAGCGCGCCTCCCTTAATTCCCGGCCTCACATAGCCAAAGGAATGCCCTATGTCTGCTACTAGTTGGCGGGATCACCCTTGGGCGGGTGTGTTTCCCGCGACGCTGTGCCCCTTCCACGCCGATGAATCGATTGACGAAGAAGGGCTGCGGGACTATATCGCCGAATTAGCTGCGGTCGATGGCGTCGATGGCTTGACCTGCAATGGCCATACCGGCGAGATCATGTCGCTGCGCCCAGCCGAGCGCAATCGGGTGACGCAAATCGTGGCCGAGACGGTCAAGGCTTCTGGGCGCACGATGAAGACGATCTCCGGCGTGTCGGTCGAAGGTAGCTTGGAGGGCATCGACCACGCGCTGGCGGCCAAGGAAGCCGGGGCCGATGCGATCTTGTTGATGCCGCCGCACCACTGGTTGCGCTTTGGCCGATCGAGCCAGACCGCGGTGGGCTTTTTTGAGGATGTGGCCTCGGCCGGGATCGACATTGTGGTGCATCAGTATCCGGCGTGGACCAAGGCTGGCTATACGCTCGATGAGATGAAGGCGCTGGTGCAGATTCCCCGAATCAAGTGCATCAAGATGGGCACCCGCGACATGAGCCGCTGGCTCTACGACTATCAGGAGTTGAAAAAGGTCAACGCGGACGTGCCGATCATCACCTGCCACGACGAGTTTTTGCTGCCCAGCTTGCTGGAGGCGGCCGATGGGGCGCTGGTCGGCTTTGCCGGTTTTGTGCCCGAGCTGATCGTCGAGTTGGTGCAGCGGGCGTTGGACGGGGATTTGGCTGGGGCTAAGGAGGTGCAGAAAAAGGTCGAGCCGCTCAACCGCATCGTCTATGCTTTTGGCGAGCCGTCGTCGAGTGCGCATCAGCGTATGAAGTGCGCCCGCTGGCTGTTGGGCAAGTTCCCTTCGCCGAAGATGAGGCGACCCCTGCGGGATTTGGCACCAGCGGAGATCGCGGGCATTCGACAGGGGTTGGAGGCGCTTGGTTACGAGTGTGTTCGCAAGTAGACGGAAAGGTCTGTCATGGAAATTCCCAAGTTAGATAATCCAGTACAAGTCGCCCTGATCGGCACGGGCAATCGCGCCAGCACCATTTATCAGCCCCTGCTGCCGGCGCTTAAGGATTGGGTCGAGGTGGTGGCCTGCGTCGATCCGGTCCAGGAGCATTGCGACCGGGCGGCTGCCGCGCTCGGCGCGCGGGCTTATTACGATGTGCGAGAGTTGGTCAAGGACGAGATCGCCGAGGCGGCATTGGTAGTAACGCCGGTGCAGTCGCACTACGCGTATTCGGTCTATCTGTCGAGCCACGGTATGCACAACATGTGCGAGACCTCTTGGTGCAGCTTGATAGCCCAAGCGCGGGAGATGATCCGGGTGGCGCGGGAACAGGGGGTAGTGGTGCGCGTGGCGGAAAATTTCTTCCGCTTTGCCTGCGACCGCTTCGCCCTGACGGTGAAAGACAGCGGGTTTATCGGCCGCATTGGCCGCATCTTCAGCTACGCCGACCACACCGGGTATCACAACAACTCGCGCTGGGTGCGCTTTTTTGGCCATCCAGTGTGGGCGCAGGCCATCGGGCATTCGATGGAGACGCCGTCCTTCCGCTCCATGCCGCACCGCTTTCACTCCGGCGAGCACTTCACGGCGCATTACTTCGGTTTTGCCAATGGCGAGATGGTCGCCGATCAGCTCGCCAATGGCAAAGGCTGGTTGGGGCGGCATCCGCGGCCTGGGTACACCGAATGGCAGGGCGAGCGGGGGACGCTGCTCTACCGGGCGCAGGACCCGGGAGTGGGAGCGAGCAAGGGAGGCTTTACGATCGCCAAGATGCAGCTTAGGCGCTGTTCGGACGCTGGGATTGACCCTGAACACGGGGTGGAGACGATTCGCTCGATTGCCGACGAGATCGTCGACGTCATCGACGAGGACGACGGCTGTAGCTGGACCCGGAGCTATGCCGACACCAGCATGGGCCGGATCGAATACGAAAATCCCTTTCGCACCAATGAGTATTCGAATCTGCGCAAGGACTACGGCGCGTCGGCCATGAGCCACATTGCCGACTTTGCGCTCGCCGTGCGGGGGGTGCAGCAGAGCGAGTTCGACGACGAAGACGCGTTGATGTCACTGGCGATGAATATGGCCTGCGATTTGTCGGCGCAGAACGAAGGGCAGCGGATAGACCTGCCGCTGAGCGACGAGGCGGCCGCGGACGCGCCGGAGCACCAGCGCCTCACCAAACAATACGGCATCGATCCGATGGACGTAGAGGGCATGATGTCGGTCAACTACGCCCAGCCCTGACCGTGGGACGGGGCATGCTTTATCCGCCCGAGTCGCGGACTTGGCGCGACGCACAGACGGGTGCTGAAATCCGCCAGATTACGGCGCACGCGTCTATTCACCACCATCCGTTCTATTATATCCCCGCGTACGACGACGCGATGCGGCATCTGGTGTTCGTCTCGCACCGCACGGGCCGGGCGGAACTTTTTCTGGAATTGCGCGATTCTGGTCAGTTGCTGCAGCTAACTGACCACGGAGGGCTAGCCGAGTTTTCGATTGCGCCGTCGCACGATGGCCGCTATGTCTATTTCACCGATGGGCAAGGGGCTTGGCGGGTGAATACCGAAACCTGCCGAGAAGAGCAGTTGGCTTCTTTTGCCACCGAGGCCATGCGCGAAAAAGGCATGGTCGCAGCGGCGATGGGCACGACGGCGCTTAGTTACGACGATCGCTGGTGGGCGGTGCCGGTGAAGATGGGCGCTGTGGCGCGCTTGGTGGTGATCGATACCTGTAGCGGCGCGAGTGAGGTGATCGTGGAGCGGGATTCAATTGGCCATCCAGAGTTTCATCCGAATGACAGTTCGCTGTTGCGCTACGCCGGGCCGTATTACGAGCGGATGTGGGTGGTAAATCGGGATGGAAGCGACCATCGGCTAGCGTACGCGCGCGAGGGGAAGGAGTGGATTGTCCACGAGACCTGGCACCCGCGCAAGCGGGAGCTGCTAACCACGCGCTGGCCGCACGGGGTCATCGGCGTCGATGTCGATACCGGGGCCGTGCGCTTGGTCTGTTCGTTCAATGCTTGGCATCCGATGGTCAGCCGCGACGGCACGCGGATGGTGGCAGATACGACGTTTCCCGATAGCGGCTTGCAGGTGTTTGATCCCAACGATGGGGTCGGCGCACCGCAACTGCTCTGCCTATCGCAGTCGAGCAACGAGGGCGAACACTGGAATACTGACCACTGTCCGTACGACGACGGCCCGGTCGAGGTCTATGCGCCGCAGCATACGCATCCGCATCCGAACTTTTCGCCGGATGGGTGCTACGTGGTCTTTGCGTCGGACCGGAGCGGGTGGGCGCAGGTGTACGAGTGTAGGGTGCCAGACGAGTTAACGCGAGGAGATATTAGTTATGACGGCATATAGGGACACAATCGCTTTCCTTATAAGCTCTTTTCCGATTGAGATTGATACAGATATTCAATTAAAGAAAAATCCTCCGACCATGGCGAGTTCTGAGTTTTTGACAAACAAAGAACAAGGCGATTGGGCGGAGCAAATTGTACTCAATGCAGTGAATACACATTCTACGGAGTACTGTGCGGTACAATACGGACGCTCTGACGACCTTGCAGCAGGTGATCCAGGATTTGCAGAATTCTATTCAGAGTACCAAGATGAACTAAATGATATAGGCAAGAAGCCGGATCTTTTGATTTTTAGACGATCTGACGCTCCGGATACTGATTGCTCGGATATAGATGATGCTATTGTCCGAGAAGCAATTGCGGCTATCGAGGTTCGATCTAGTAGTTTTCTTGTGAATAAGTACGCTTCCTTTATGAATAATCGTACCCGAGGAGCAGAAGCGGAATGCAGTAGAATTCAAGGCGAATTGATGCAGGAGCCAATATCAAGTTTGCTCTTGGAGAAAAGCCCAGAACTTCATCGTATGATTAAACATGCAACAGTCAATACGTTCCACGAACTCGATTTTCGTGCAAGGTCATGGTCCTCTTCAGCAGATTTGAGACGTCTTAGTCAGCAACTGAAAGGTTTAAAAGATCAAATTAAAATACTGCACAAGAGAGACTATCTGAGTATTACCCCCAAAATAGAAGACCTGGTACTTGTAAATCGTTGGATACAGCACTTTGATGTAAAACACTTCTATCTCCAAGTCTTTTTCGATAAAGCTTACATAATTCCGTTTAAGGATATTCTCACAATTAGTTCTGACCCGAAGAACGAAGGAGTCATTTTCTCTGTCGAGCGAGATGTCAAGAATCAAGGAAAGACTACAATAAAAATCGACGTTCAAGTGGGAAAAGAAATATTGGGGCGTATTGATATGCCAGAACATTGCTCTGCATTGAAGGAACTCGATCGGGGGAGACTTCTTTTTTACGTAACGTTCCATGGAGGTCGCGGATATCTTGACCCCGATATTTTTGCACAAGAGATTATTGATCATGTCTGATTATCTTCAAATGGTTGGAGAGAAGCACCAGAAGCGGTTTGGACAGTTTTTCACTCCAGATGCAGTAGCTGCTTTTATGGCGGATTGGGTGCTGGATTCGGAGGCGAATGAGGTGTTTGATCCAGCTTTTGGGTTAGGGGCGTTTCGAGCAGCGATTAATGATCGCTCTGATGTTCAGTTCACAGGATGTGAAGTGGATGCTACCATTGTCGATTTCTGGGAGCAGCATACAGGGGAACGTGCAGATTTTATTGCAATTGAGGATTATTTGCTCTCCTGGGGTGGCCAATACGATAATATCGTCTGTAATCCACCGTACATGCGCTTTCAGAAGTTTCTTAATAGGGATGTGGTCATTAGAGAGTTTAAGAAGAATCTCGGCATCAAGCTCTCTGGATATATGAACACCGCTTCGGCCTTTCTACTCAAGTCACTTTCTGAACTTTCTGAACGCGGCCGCTTGGCGTATATCATGCCGCTCGAGTTCTTGAACGCGGGATACGGCACGTTAGTAAAGCAAAAACTCGTTGAATCCGGGCACCTGTGCAGCATTATCAGCTTCGATTGCGAGAAAGACATTTTCCCGGATGTCACCACGTCTGTGGGTATAATTTTATACGATAAAGCGGTTTATCATATCGACGTCCAGTTTTTCCGCCTGCAATCTATAGACGAACTCGCCTCATTCGAGAGTATGCAACCAGTTGCTGAAGTTCCTCGCTTGGCATTGGATCCGCAGGCCAAGTGGCTGCCTCACTTTCAAGGGACAGCTTTCAGCGTCGATCACCAGAAAACGACCACGCTCGCACACTTTGGAAAGTTTAGCCGCGGCATTGCTACAGGAGCAAATGCGTTCTTCGTCCTAAATTCTACCAATGTATCGACAAGATGCCTTAGCACAACCGAATACGTGCCCTGCATCGCCAAGAGTTCGCAGATTAGAACAGCCGTTTTTCGAGATGCGGATTTTGCGGATAACCCCGTCTTCTTGTTCTCAGTCAGTGGCAATCCTTCTAAAGCCGCTGCGGATTACATCCGGTTTGGGGAGAGTGAGGGCTATCACGAGCGATTTTTGACGAAAAACAGAACGCCGTGGTACAAAACAGAGAAGCGAAGTCCGTCGCCTCTCTTGTTAGGTGTGTTCTCGCGCAACGGCTACAAAGTCGTATTAAACAAGACTAAGGCATTAAACTTGACTTGCTATCATGGATTCCAACCCAACCTGTTAGGTGCAGCATACATAGAGCACTTGTTTCTTTATTTTTCGTCGCAAACAGGAAGGCAGATTGTGGCTCGCTCTATGCGCCAATACGGTCGGGCGCTGGACAAGTTTGAACCCAATGATTTGAATGACGCCCTAGTACCCACGGCGACTTTCTTCGACACCATACCCAAGGAGAAAGTTGCCGAAGCCGTCCGGTCGTTGGAGGAAAACGGAGAGTTGCCGGAGTGGATGGAATCGGTCTTTGCGCCATTGAAGTGTGAAGAGTGAAAGATAAATCACTGGTCTCTCATATATAAACAGAGGAAAGATCATGCTACCTATCGTCGATACGCATCAACACATGTGGGATTTGGCGCAGTTCGCGTTGCCGTGGCTGGAGGGCGAGGGAATGGAGTCGCTGCGGAAGAATTACTTGATGAGCGATTACTTGGTGGCGGGTGCTGGGGCTGGTATCGCACGCACTATTTATATGGAAGTCGATGTCGCCGCCGCGCAGCACATTGCGGAGGCGGAGTTTGTCGCTGGCTTGTGCAGGGCCGACGACAATCCAATGGCCGGGGCGGTGATCGGGGGCAGTCCGGGGG
>VXOR01000023.1 GCA_009840005.1 Gemmatimonadota bacterium | reverse complement strand
CAAACAAACAACAGGCCAAAAACATATCGGCGATAGGATTCATGCAACAACGCCACGCCGAGGTATAATCTGGAAGGCGCTAGGAGAATCGACCGCGGGGAATACCCGGAGGGTGTGATTCGAGAAGCCGTGGGGAATGCCTTCGTCCGCTGCGACTATGGCATTGCGGACACGGGCATTATGTTGACCATCTTCTCTAATCGCCTCGAAATCGTAAGTCCCGGGAATCTGCCCCAGACGCTGACGCCCGAGAAAATCGCCTCCGGCGCACGCTACGCACGAAACCAGACGCTGGTCAACGTGATGCGCGACTATGGGTACGTCGATCCTCACGGCATGGGGATAAGAAACAAGATCATTCCCGGCATGTTGGCCCACAACGGCACTGAGCCGGACCTGATCGCCGAGGATTACCGCTTTACGGTTCGCCTGTGGAAGGAGCGTAGCACAGTGTAATGGTAAGGAGACAAACAACAGGACTCGGCCTTTCGGAGGACGATGCATTCGTAGGCTTGGTTGACTATGGCCTATTCAGTGAAAAACTTCCGCCATGTTTTACCTCCGAAGGGCTTTCAGACCATGTCCCGAACATTCTTCTAAAACTAACAACAGAAAATGACGAAAAGAAATTGGATAAGCTCCTTAAGAACCGAGAACACGATTTTATCCGCTACGAGCCGCTACGCGAAGTCAAAAGCCCTCGTCAGATAGGGGTTTCCCATCCCGAAAGCCATATTGTCCAGTGTCTAGCTCTGAAGCGGCATTGGGCAAAAATCAAAAGACACTGTGCAAAACCGGAGACACCCGTGAGCCGTGTCTTTGTTCGCAAAATGTCAAGCAAGCGTGTTTTTCGGATGAATTACAAAGGAAAGGAATATCCCGAGAACGAAGAATCAGACATTCGCCAAATGACAGGTGCATACTATGTTGCTCGCACAGATATATCGAATTGCTTTCCCAGCATCTATACCCACTCAATCCCATGGGCACTGCATGGGCGTAGTAAATCGAAAAAGAACCGCTCGGTCTTAGTGGAAGGAAATCTTCTGGACAAAGTCACTCAAGTGACCCGAGATGGACAGACCAATGGACTCTTGATTGGGCCACACCCATCCAACGTCGTCTCCGAGATAATACTGACCAGAATTGATCATGAGATGATCCAGAAGGGATACAGGCGGTTTCACCGCTATATTGATGATTACACCTTTTACGCGAAAACCCACGACGAAGCTGAAAAATTTATCCATGACCTTGGGATGCAACTGCGCGAATACGAGCTTGTTCTGAACGGCAGTAAGACTGAAATCTTGCCGATGCCGCTCCCAATTAAAGAAGACTGGGTTCGAGAATTGAACAGCTTCCGATTGCCAGTAAAAGGTGCAACCCTTCACTTCGGGACGATTCGTTCGCTCTTAGACTTGGCACTGAAACTAGCGCATGGAGCGGAGACCTATGCCGTTTTGAACTACGCTATAAAGATGGTTCCCCAGACTCTCAATAGCCGAGCGAAGCGCCTCTTCGTTCAGGAGAGTATCAACTTAGCACTGCTATATCCATATCTCGCTCCAATCTTGGACGAGCACGTGTTCGACAAGCATCGCTATGATGGGATCGAGAAAGTCATTCTTGATTTCACCGAACACCTCATAGCGATTGGAATTCAGAGAATCTTTCCGGATGCCATCGCCCATGCCTTGTATTACTCGCTCAAACATAACCTTCAGTTGACTACGCCAGAGGACAAGCTCCAAGAGGCTATCGAGATAGATGACTGCCTCTCGAACGTGTTATTGCTAGAGTACGCAAAACGCTACAGGGTTAAGAGCATTCGGGATGCGATACGAAGACATGCGGATAAGCTGAAGGGTATGGAGAGCCGAGAGAAGGACCGCTTTTGGCTTCTGATCTATCAAGTGTGGCGAGAGAAAACACTGAGAGACGAAGGCCAATCATTTTTGGCTGAATTGAAACGAAACCGCTTCGGCTTTATAAGTTTCTGATGACGCTTTCAAAACAGCTAGACTAGGGAAGATGCACGATGTGTCTAGGATTCTCCGACTACTCTGATACTTTTCGTATGGTGCGCGTCGAAAAAATAAAGGTATTCTTGCGGTTCATTGAGGATTTCGCAAATCGGTGCCTGAAGGATTCTTGACAGCATATTTTGCTGTCATTAGGCTGTTTCGGTTATCCAAAACGATAAGGAGGCCGCGATGAGTTCCACTGTCACTGTCCGCGATATTGACCCGGCGGACAAAGCTTGGCTCAAACGAGAAGCGCGCCAAGTCGGCGTGTCAATGGAAGAGTTCATCCGCCGTCTGATCCGCGAGAAGTGCACCAAGGCCGAGCACCGCGTAACGCCTTCCGAGGCTTTCAGGCGGTATTTTGGACCCGAACATGGGGTCGAACTGCCGGAGCCTAGACGCTATGCATACCGGCGTTGAAGTCTTCAACCCTTGGGCCGATGGCTGACAGTGGGTTTCCACCAGCGGCTTCGTTGCTTAGTGGTCAAGCCGAACGAATTTTTCAGACAGCGTCTGAAAAATTGGCGGTGGAAAAAATATGCAGACAGCGTCTGCAGAATTAGAATCCAGCGGAAATCTTCAGACAGTGTCTGGCAAATCGCCGAAATTACGGTGGGACGATCATGATTGTAAACGATCGAGAACTCGACGTCACCCTTGGACGAATCGCGCACTTCCAACGTCAAATAGCCCATCTGCGCAACATAGAAACCCATCCTGAAAATTACCGAGGTTCCGTGTCGGGATTTCTCGCCGAGGTTGACCGAATGCAGTTGGAGGTCCGAGAATACCTCAGCCTACACCCAACCGAACTGGAGCGCGGATAAGCTCTGGCCACTGATGAGGCACTGAAGTCGGAGAGAAGCTATGAACAAGGAAATGCTGGATCAACAAATATTGGACGATATCATTCGGCGCATTGTAGAGGTGGTGCAGCCGGAGAAGATCATCCTCTTCGGGTCTGCTGCTCGTGGCGAGATGAACCGCCACAGCGACGTCGATCTGCTCATTATAAAAGAATGTGCGAACCCGCTTGAACTTATGGGGCAGATTTACCAGAACCTGCACAGGGTCGGCGCGGCTGTTGACGCCATCGTCGTCACGCCCCAAGCGGTCGAGCGCTACAAGGACAGCCACGCATTGGTCATCAAGCCAGCCCTGCGCGAAGGAAGGATCGTTTATGAAGCCGCCTGAACGCTTTCCACCTGACGACCCACGGGAATGGATAAACCGCGCCCGAAGCGACCTGACTCAAGCCAAGAACGAGGTGCCTGGGGTCTATCTCGAAAATTTGTGCTTCAACGCCCAGCAAGCCGCCGAAAAAGCTATCAAGGCCGTGATGATAGTACGTAACATCGAGTTCCCTTACGTACATGACCTCGACCGCCTGTTATCACTGCTCGAAGACGAGGGAGAAGTCATACTAGCGCCGATCCGTCAAGCCAGCAAGTTGACTAAATACGCCACTATCACGCGCTATCCCGGCGACATAGGGCCTGTTACCGCTCAGGACTACGCCGAAGCCATCGCCATCGCCGAAGCCGTCGTCCGCTGGGCTGAGGAACGCATACTGTGATCCCTCGCAAATGCAAGCGTCTCGCCGAAGTCGATTTCCCCATCGCCGAGGTTTCCAAACATGCGGCGCGGGAGAAGTCGATTCGCCACGGCCACCCCTCGACGCTGCACCTGTGGTGGGCACGGCGGCCGTTGGCCTCGTCGCGGGCAGTATTGCTGGCGTTGCTGCTGCCGGACCCGTGTGACGAGCACTGCCCGGAGGACTTTAAGCAGCAAGCGCGGAAGATTCTGCGGGCGGTGCGGCAGCCACCGACGAATGACGTAGAACTGCGACAGGGATTGCTGTCGTTCATCGCCAACTTCGCCAACTGGAAAAATGCTGCGGATCGCACCCATCTCGACGTGAGTCGGGCGCTGGTGAAGACGGCGCATGGCGAAGAGCCACCGCTTGTGGTGTACCCGTTTGCGGGCGGAGGTTCGATCCCGCTGGAGGCATTGCGGCTGGGCTGCGAGGCGTTCGCCAGCGATCTGAATCCGGTGGCGTGCCTGATTCTCAAGGTGATGCTGGAGGACATTCCGCGACACGGACCGGGGCTGGCAGAGGAACTGCGCCGGGTCGGCGGCGAGATTAAGCAACAGGCCGAGCAGGAGTTGGCCGATCTGTATCCCAAGGACCCGGACGGGGCGACGCCGATTGCCTATTTGTGGGCACGCACGGTGCGCTGCGAAGCGCCCAACTGCGGCGCGGAGATTCCGCTGATGCGTTCGTTCTGGCTGTGCAAGAAGGCCAAGCGCAAGTGGGCACTACGGCATCGAGTCGAGCGCTGCGAAGGGGAGCCACCGAGCGTCGAGTTTGAGGTATTTGAGCCAGAGACGGATAGAGAGGTACGCGGCGGCACAGTGACGCGGGCGCGAGCGACTTGTCTGTGCTGTGGCGTGGTGTTGCCGCCGGAGCGGGTGCGGGCGCAGCTTGCGGCCCAACGGGCGGCGCGGATGTGATTTTCGACGCGGATGGGCGGCGGACGGGTGGGACGCGGATGACGGCAGTGGTGACACTCAAACCTAGGCAGACGGGGCGACACTATCGGCTGCCAACGGACGCGGACTACGCGGCGGTGCGAAAGGCTCAGGAGCGGGTAGCTCAGATTCTGGAGGAATGGGAGCGGGGCGGGAAGCAGGGGCTTTGTCCGGTGCCAGATGAGCCAACACCTACCGGAGGCGGTTTGGGTGCGGGGCGTGCGTTCAGTGTGCAACTCTACGGGATGTTCCAGTGGGATGACTTGTTCACGGCGCGGCAGAAGGTGGCGTTAGTGGCGTTGGGGCGGTTGGTTTCAAAGTCGCCGGAGTCATTAGGACGGTTCCTAGCCATTGCTACAAACCGAACCGCCGATAGAAGCGCGGCCATTTCTAGTTGGCTGGCTTCTGGGGAGGAGGTCAAGCATGTATTCGCACGGCAAACCCTACCGATTGTTTGGGATTTCGGCGAATCAAACTATATGGCAGACGCATCAAGAAGCTGGGCGAGTGCTATCAGTTCGGTAGCCAAAGTGCTTGATATTACTTCGTGGGAGTTGATCTCTGGTCAAGTGCAGCAGGCTGACGCTACCGACCATCCTCTACCCGATCAAACCACTGGTGTCTGGTTCACCGACCCACCCTACTACGACGCCATACCCTATTCCGATCTCTCCGACTTCTTCCTCGTTTGGCTCAAGCGGACGCTACCCGATAGCCCATTACTGCGCGACCCGTTTGATCCAGACAACCCGCTCTCGCCCAAGACGTCCGAGGCCGTGCAAGACGAAACCAAGCGAGTTGACGGTCGTCCCAAAGATCGCGCATGGTTTGAGGAAACAATGGCAAAAGCCTTGGCCGAAGGCCATCGTGTGCTAAGCGAAAACGGCGTCGGCTCTGTCGTCTTCGCCCATAAGACCACCGAGGGCTGGGAGGCCCTGCTCTCTGGCATGATTCAAGGTGGCTGGACTATCACCGGCTCTTGGCCGATAGCAACCGAAATGGGTTCCAGACTCAACGCACGCGATTCCGCCGCCCTCGCCACCAGCGTCCACCTCATCTGCCGCCCCCGTCCCGAAGACGCCCCCATCGGCGACTGGGCCGATGTCCTGCGCGAACTGCCAGTCCGCGTCTCTGACTGGATCGAGCGCTTGCAGGGCGAAGGCATCCGAGGTGCCGATCTGGTCTTCGCCTGCATCGGCCCGGCGCTCGAAATTTTCAGCCGCTACCGCGCTGTCGAAACCGCCGAGGGCGATATAATCGGCCTGCCCGATTACTTGGAGAAAGTCTGGGAAGTCGTCGGCCGCGCCGCGCTGCAACAGGTACTCGGCACCGCAGAAGCCCAAGCGCGCAACGGCCTGTCCGGCGCGCTGGAAGAGGACGCCCGCCTGACCGCGCTCTTCCTGTGGACGCTCCAGAGCACGACCTCTGTTGCAGAGAGTCAGGAACAAGACGACGAGGCCGACGAAGAAGCCGTCGCCAAGGCAGCAGCCACGGGATTTGCGCTCCCCTTCGACGTGGTGCGCCGCTTCGCCCAGCCCATGGGCATTGACCTCGACACCTGGACCGACCGCATCATCGGCCAAGAAAAGGGCGTCGTGCGCCTACTACCAGTAGCCGAGCGCGCCAAAAAGCTCTTCGGCGAGGACGGCGCTGCCGCCGCCGCCACCTACATCGAAAACGACCCGCACACCAGCTTGCAACAGACGCTCTTCCCCGACTTGCAGGACGGCGCATCCACTCTCGTCCGGGAGCCGCGCCCGCGCTACGGCGAATCCTCCGACGACCACCTCGCCGCAACGCTTGGCGATACCACCCTCGACCGCGTCCACACCGCCATGCTGCTCCAATCCAGCGGCCACGCCAACGCCCTGCGGACGCTAATCTACGCCGAGCAAGATCGCGGCCCCGACTTCCTCCGCCTTGCCAACGCCCTATCCGCCCTTTACCCTCAAGGCTGCAACGAAAAACGACTTCTCGACGCCATGCTGTTGGCGGTGCCGAGGTGAAAGGAATGAGATGGAACCAACAATGATCGAATCCGTCCGCATCCGGGGCTTCCGATCGCTAGCCAATGTCGAGCTTTCGGAAATTCCGAAGGCGGCGGTCCTAATTGGTGCCAACGGCTCGGGCAAGTCCAATTTCATTCGCTTCTTTGAAATGCTGAGCTGGATGCTCGGGTCTCGCAGACTCGCCGAGTTCGTCGAGATGCAAGGAGGGGCCGACGATCAGTTGTATGGTGGCAGCCGACGTACCTCACGCATAGAGGCCGAAGTTAGATTGAGAACCGAAACGGGCCGCTACGGCTACGACTATCAGTTCATGCTTTCCCACGCTCATCCTGACCGCTTTTTCTTTAGCGAGGAGAGTTTCCGCAGCATCAGCGATCTGTCGTGGAAATACTTGGGAAGTGGGCATCAGGAAACCGAGATTATCTGGCCCACAAATCCCAGCAGCGAATTTTCTGCTGACGACTTCATCACCGCCAAGGTAATTGTGGACCTTCTCCGCAGTTGCGTTGTCTATCAATTTCACGACACATCCGACACATCTGACTTCAAAAAGAGAGGGGACGCGGAGGACAACAACTCCCTTCTTAGTCACGGGGGAAACTTGGCTGCTGTACTGCTCCGGTTGGAGCGAGAAGACATCAAGCGATATGAGCGAATCTGCCAGCATATCAGCCGAATCTTGCCGGTCTTCGACCGTTTTCAGATCGAGGAGAGCTATGGAAAAGTATTGCTGAGATGGAAAGCCAAGTGGACAGATAAGACCTTCGGCGCGCACCTCACGTCCGACGGCTCGCTACGCTTCTTCTCCCTCGTCACTCTGCTCAACCTGCCGCCGGAGATGTTGCCCGACGTACTCCTGTTGGACGAACCGGAACTGGGTCTGCACCCGGCAGCCGTCGCTTTGATCGGAGGTATGATAAAGTCCCTCGCCGAGGAAAGGCAGGTCATTGTGGCAACGCAATCGCCCTTGTTGGTTGATGAGTTCGGTCTCGACGAAATTTTCGTGTTAGAGCTACAGGACGGTCGTACTGAGTTTCGCAAACTATCCCCAGATGACTATCAGGTATGGCTCGACGACAACTTCACATCGGGTGAACTTTGGCAGAAAAACCTGCTCGGAGGACGCCCGTGATCCGACTGGCCATATCGGTGGAGGGGCCAACTGAAGGAGAATTCGTCAAACATTTTCTCGCGAATCACTTATGGGAAAAAGGAGTCGTACCGACACCGATTCCACTTGGCAGCGCCCGCGGCGGATCTGCCGGCGGGAATGTTTCGGCGGAGCGACTCGTGCGGGAGATGTCCCATTTACGTCATTCCTTCAATGCCGTGACATCGCTTGTTGACTTCTATGGGTTTCGTCGCAAAGGGGACAAAACAGTCGACGAGTTGGAGGAAGACCTTCGCCAGAAACTAGGTCACCCATGGTATCCAGAAAAGGTAATCCCGTATGTCCAACGACATGAGTTTGAGGGGCTGTTGTTCTCAGATGTAAGCGTCTTTGCAGGCTTGATTGAAGCACCGGAGGGATCGGTGGAAGCCCTGCAAAAAATCCGTTCACAGTTCCAGACTCCCGAAGACATCAATGACAACAAGGACACGGCTCCAGGCAAACGGATTAAGAAAGTGATACCCCAGTACGATAAGAAAGTTAATGCCCCCCTTCTGGCAATAGAGATAGGCCTAGACAAGATTCGTACTGAATGCCCTCGCTTCAACGACTGGGTAAGGAGCTTGGAGTCGCTGGGGAGCTGAGATTGAACCGACGCGTAGATAACCGATCAGAGAGAGATACAGAATGGCCCTCGACCCTTGGTATAAAACCGTAACGCTCCGTAAAGAAGTACGCGAAGGCCGCTCGTTCAGCCCGGACGAGTTTGCCATCGCCCTTGAGCAGATCGTAGCCCAAACCGCCCCCGAGGATTACCGCGATCCAGCGCAGTTCTTCTCGCGCACCTGCTTCACCCGCGCCCTGAAAGAACACGCCGGCATGGTCCTCCGGCGACTTTCCGGCAAGACCGAGAACACAGCGCCGGTCCTCACGCTCGTCACCCAATTCGGCGGCGGCAAGACGCATACACTCGCTTCCCTGTACCATATCGCCAACGCTGGCGCGAAGGCCGCCGAGTTCCCCGGCGTGTCAGATCTCCTAAACGAAGCGAGGATCGCAGAAGCTCCTCCCGCCCGCGTCGGCGTCTTCGTCGGCAATGCCTGGGATCCCGCAGAAGGCCGTGAGACACCTTGGATCGACCTAGCCCGCCAACTGGCAGGCGATAAGGGCGTCGCTGCACTCGGTGATGCCGCGAAAACCACGCCACCGGGAACCGGGGCACTGGCCAATGTATTCGCCGCTGCGGATGCGCCTGTGCTGCTGTTGTTCGATGAAGTCCTGAACTTCGTCAACCGCCATCGCCCCATGGCCGAACCCTTCCACGCCTTCCTACAAAATCTGACCGTCGCCGTCACGGGCACTACTCAGGCCGCAGCAGTCATCAGCCTACCGCGCAGCCAAGTCGAAATGACCGATTGGGATCAGCAGTGGCAGGACCGGATCACCAAGGTAGTGCGCCGCGTCGCCCGCGACCTGATCGCCAACGACGAATCTGAGATCAGCGAGGTGGTGCGCCGACGGCTGTTCGAGGACCTCGGCAACGAGCGCATTCGCAAGCGCGTCGCCAAGACCTACGCGGACTGGTGTTTTGAACGCACTGCTCGTCTGCCCGCCGAGTGGCTAGCGGTCGATACCTCAACGACTGAGGCCAAGGCAAGAGAATTTCTGCGGGGTCGGTTTGAGGCGTGCTATCCCTTCCATCCGGCGACCCTTTCGGTCTTTCAGCGCAAGTGGCGCACGCTCACCCAGTTCCAGCAGACCCGAGGCGCGCTGGCCATGCTGGCACAATGGATTTCCTGGGCCGCACGCGAGCAGTTTACAAAGGCACGAACTGAGCCGCTGATTACGCTGGGGTCGGCACCGTTGGACGTACCCGAGTTTCGCGCCGTGATTTTGGGTCAGTTGGGCGAGTCGCGGCTCGATGCGGCGATTGACGCAGACCTCGCAGGGACGACGGCCCGTGCCAGATCTCTGGATGCGGATGCCACGGGAGCGCTGCGCGACATCCACCGTCGCGTGGGCACGGCCATCCTGTTCGAGTCCTCCGGCGGGCAGATGGACAAAGTGGCCCATCTGCCGGAATTGCGCTTTGCGCTCGGCGAACCCGACATCGATACCACGACCATCGACAATGCGGCAACAGCCCTCGAAGGGTCGGGGTTCTTTATCCGCAAGGTCGGCACGGATGGCTATCGCATCTACCACCAAGCGACACTGCGCAAGGTCGTCAGCGACCGACGGGCTTCGCTCGACGAAGCTACAGAAATCAAGCCAGCGATCCGCAAGTTCGTCGAGGAACAGTTCAAACGCGGCGCAACCCTGCCGACAACGTTCTTCCCGCAGGACAGCACCACAGTCCAAGATTCTCCGTGCCTCACCCTGATCGTCCTCGACCCCGATGAGGAATGGATAGACGGCAATCAGGTGGTCGAGCGCATTGGCCAGTGGACGCAGGAGCGGGGTACCTCGCCACGGCTGTACCCAGGTTCATTGGTCTGGTGTGCGAGGAAACCAGGGCGCGAACTGCGCGACAGGGTTGAGCTATGGCTCGCCTGGAAGCGCGTAGCGCAAGAGGTTTCCGAAGGCGTCCTCGGCTCAGAATACGACCGCGCCGATCGCGCCGAGATTCAGACCCATGTTCGGGACGCGGAGGAAGCGGCCAAGGACGAAGTATGGGCTGGCTATCGCTTCGTCGCGCTTGCGGACGCTCAGGAAGAGCACCGGCTCAAGATCATCGACCTCGGGGCCGGCCACGCGAGCTCAGGCGAAACGCTCTGTGGACGGATTATCAATGCTTTGAAATCCGAGGCCCTGCTCAACGAGAACGTGGGTGCGGGCTACATTGACCGCCACTGGCCGCCGATATTCAAAGACACCGGTGCTTGGCCGCTGACAAGTTTGCGCCAGAGCTTTCTGAACGGCGCATTGACGCGGCTAATCGATCCCGATGCAGTCCTGCGTCAGAAGGTCGTTGAGTTCGTGGCGAATGGAGAGTTCGGCCTAGCCTCCGGAGCCAAGGACGATGGCGGCTTTAACCGACTGTGGTATGAAGAGCCGACCGCAGCCGAGGAAGTGGCGTTTGAAGAAAATGTCTTCTTGGTGACCAAGGCCAAGGCCAAAGAACTCAAAGCTGCGCCTGAAGATTCGCCGCAGGCGCAACCAGAACCCGCGCCAAGCCCAGAGCCAGCACCCCAGCCAGAGCCTGAATCGGGCCCGGATCCTGCACCAAGTCCAGACAATCAAAAGACAACGCTTCGGCTTACCGGCACTGTGCCTCCCGAAGTCTGGAACCGGCTAGGAACCAAGCTGCTGCCCAAGCTCCGCTCCGGAGAAGAGCTTAGCGTCGGCATAGAATTCATCGTGAGCGTCCACCCGCAATTTGCCCAGAACATGGAAACCGAGCTACGGCAGGTTCTCGACGATCTCGAACTGAAAGATCAGGTACGCGTCGAACGTTCATAGCCCCCTCGTCCTACCCTTCCTCCCGCGCCACCTTCCCCTTGACGACCCACTCGGCCAGCGCCGGCCACAGGACGCGAACCACTGCCAGCAGCCTGAGCCGCCTCGGAACGTAGAGCTGCCGCCGCCGCTTCTGCATCCCGCGCACAATCGCCTGCGCTGCCTTCTCCAAGCTCACCGCTTCCGCCCGATGTTCGCGCGATGCGGCACCTAACGCCTTCCCGTCTTTCCCCAATGCGCGTTGCCGCAACTCCGTCCCCTTGAGCCAGTGCAAGAGCACGGTCATTACCCCCACTCCACTTTCGGCCACCTCCATCCGCAAAGCGTCGCAAAAACCCTGTAGCGCGTGTTTGGACGCCGAGTACCCCGTGTGCAGCGGCACCCCCACCTGTCCCTGAATGGACGAAATAGCCACGAATAGGCCCTTGCTCTTTTTCAGATGCGGCAGCGCCGGATGCACGCAGTGCACGGCCCCCAGATAATTCACCTCCATCAGCTTGCGGAATAATGTTACATCCTCAATCTCGGCAAACTCGGTCCACATGCTAATGCCGGCGTTGGCGACCAAGTAATCTATGCACCCAAACCGCTCGATCGCGGCCTCCACCAGTCGCTTGCCATCCTCGGCCACGGCGACATCCCCGACGACAGTCAGCACCTCGCTTCCCAACTGCTCGCACTCTCGGGCGACGGCCTCCAGCCGCTCGGCATTCCGCGCTAAAATAACCAGCCGCGCTCCCTGCTGGGCACATTCCAACGCCAGCGTCGCGCCCAAGCCCGCAGAAGCACCGGTGATAACGACTACTTTATTCTTCAGGCTTCCGGCACGCACTCCCAAAAATCCCATTCTGAATGCCGAAAATATTCTGGGGGTCCAGCGCTTCTTTGGTCTTGCGCAGGGCCTCGATGCTGTTGTCGCTCTGGATGTGCTGGACAAAGCTCTGCCGGATTTTGCCTACTCCGTGGTGATGGGATAGCGAGCCGCCGTTGTCCAAGATCGTCTGCCGCAGCGTGTGCTCAATGTCGTGATAGACCTCAATGGGATGCTCCAATCCCCGCCCGGAAAACCCCATCGTAAAGTAGATGCACACTCCCGTGTGATAAGTCTGCGTCACCCGAAACGACAAATAGGGCCGCCCGGCGACGCCGCGCGCGCTACACTGCGCGGTCAGCTCCGCTTGCACGGCCTGCGTCACGTCGTGGATGCGGCTCCAAGGCACGGAGGTCTCAAAGGTCTCGCCCAAAAAATCGAACTGATTCAAAAAGTCGCGGATATAAGCGATCCCAAAGGTCAGCATGTAGCCGCGCCGACCGTTGGTGGCACCGGCACTTTTGCCGCCGTGGGCCTTGGCCAGCTTGAAGATCGTCCGCTTCTGGTGGTCCACCTCGGCGCGGGACCCCTCCATGGCGATCGTACACGCCGCCATTTTTAGCGGATCAAATCCCAACACCTTCAACAAAGCGAACTTTTGCACCTTTTCCTTGAGATGTTTCAAGGGAGAGGGCGCGGCTTTAAGAGCCTGTCCGAAGCGAAATTCTTGGTTATTTACCAAGCGGATACTCGCCGGCAAAGTCCCGGTCTGGCGCAGCGCCTGCAAATACTCCACGCCCTGAGCGAAGGACTTGAACACCAGCGAGCCGTATTCGCGCACTTCCGGCAGGGGATGGATCTTGAGCACGGCCTTGGTGATGATACCGAGGTTGCCCTCCGAGCCAAAAAGCAGCCCGCGCGGCTGGATGCCGGTCGAGTTGCGCGGCGTGGTGTGCAGAGTCTCCACCGCGCCAGTCGGCGTCACCAAGGTCGCTTCGAGGACAATGTCTTCGATATTGCCGTAGCGGTTTTTCTTCATGCCACTGGCGTTGGTGGCAATCCAGCCGCCCAAGGTTGAAAGCTCAATGCTGTCGGGATCGTGGCCGACGGTATAGCCCCGAGCGGCGAGTTCCCGCTCTAGTTCCTTGCCCGAAATCCCTGCTTCGATGCAGGCTTGGAGGTTGTCCTCGTCGAGATCGACGATCCGGTTCATGCGCCGCATATCGACCGAAGCGAAGACGCGGTCGTCGTCAGTGGGCAGGGCCAGCGCCCCGCTGACATTGGTGCCGCCGCCGTAGGGCACGAGGCAGACATTGCCCTCGGAGGCGAGACGCACGATGGCGCGCATGTGGTCTTCGCTCTCTGGATAAACCACCAGATCGACCACTCGCTCCAAGGCATCGCCGTAGAGCAGGCGATAGACCTCATCGACGCTGAGCTGGCCGTGGCTGTGGATCAGGCGCTCCTCGTCGTCGAGCGAAACCCGCTCTGCGCCGAGCGCGTCCTGCCAAGCGGCGACGAGGCTTTCATCTGCCCGCGAGGGCGGCACCTCGTGGCTCTCTTTTTCGACCGCCATCTCGTCGGGGTCAATCGGAACCTGGAGCATCTCTTCGACAAAGGGGATGAAGTGCGGCATGGTGAAGCCGGCCAGCGGATAGCGGTTGCCGGTCACCCGCACGGTCTTCGGCCCGTCGAACTCAAAGCGGGTGTCTGTGTAGCCCCACTTGTGCGGATGGCGCTCTCCGTCGGAGAGATCGTAGCACGCATCGTCTGTAGCTTGGCGGACAACGGCCGCGGCAACGGCGAAGACAGCGACGGCGAGGACGACTTCGAGCATAGCTCAATCTCCTAAGTTAGTGGTCAGTGATTAGTGGTCAGTGGCCAGTCCCCACACTTCACCACCTAGGGCGGTGGTGGGGACTAATCACTGGCCACTGGCCACTGACCACTGCTACAGCCCCTCCTGCACATCCTTTTTCCGCACTTTCCATATAAATGCGTCGTAGTAGTAGTGGATCAGGGCAAAGGAACTGAGCAGCGAATAGCTGAAGAGGTCAAAATTGGTGTTGAAGCCGACTATACCAAAGCCAAAATCGCGCACCAAGCCCTCGCTCAGCGCGTGAAAGACGACGGCGTAGGCCGCGCACAGCAGGAGAAAAAACTTGACGCCCCCCTTGCTCGCCACGCAGCGCAGAAGGGCCGAGTCGCCGCCCGTGCGCTCGACCTTGTGGCGGTTGTAGAAATACACCATAACGATGTACTGGATCCCGTGCATGATCCGGTGCGCCACCGCAAAGACGAGCAGATAGGCCGTGGTAAAACTGGTGAAGTACCACAGGAAATAGCTCGACAGCAGAAAGGCGTATTTGAGAGGATTGAGCGCGTAGCCGCGCCAAGCGCAATAGACGATGTGTCCCACATAGATCAGGCCGTAGGCAATGGCAATGGTCCACGAGACGAGGTGTACCGTCGTTACCGCTTCCGCACTGATGGGCAAATGCCACTCGTGCAACATGCGCACCCAGACCGTGGAAAACAGCGGCGACACCACCAGCATGTTGCCAAAGAAAATCCAATTGAACGCCAAGTCGAACTTAGCGGTGGCGGGCGTGCCGGCCTTAGCCTTGAAATCGTACACGCGCGCAAAGCCGTATTGCTGCATCAAGCTGTGCTGGTGATCCCACAAAGTCACGATCAACACCAAGCTCAACGGTGCCCATTGGATCAGGCCATAGGCAAAGGCGACCAACACTATCGGCCCGAGAATAAAGCGCTCCTTAAAGCGGGCAAACTCCGCCGGCGAGCCATAGACGCGCAGCCAAGTGACGAAGTGGTGTGGAATCGTCACCCACAAGGCAATGGCCGCCAGTGCCGCCCCCGGCAGATAGTGCCCGGACACGAGCGCAAAGCAAACCGCAGCAAAGGGCAGGCTTACAAACCAGATATAGTCCTGCCGGCGATCGACGATATAGGCAGGTTGCAGGACGATGGAATTATTCGCCATGAGAAGCAGCCAATAGGGCTAGCGCCACAGCGTCTGGGCTGAAGCGAATTTCGTTGGCACGGCGCTGGCGCAAAGACGCGGCCAGCTCCTTAACCGCAGCTTGGAGTTGTGCCGCCGCCCAATCCGCCTCCACCCGTTCGCGGATTTCGCTTAGCGGCGGCAGTCGGTCCGGGCGGCGGCGCAATACCTGTAGGACAATATAACCATTATCCGTGGCAAAGGGACCGTGAAAAGTCCCTTCGGCGGCGCGCAGGGCGCGGCTGACCGGATTGTCGCCCTCCAGCGCGCCGCTGCCGTAAATCACGTTGACGAAGCGATCCACGAGCTCGGTCGTATCGCGGCTGGCGCGCATCCGCTCGACAATAGCGGTGCCCTCGGCCTCATCGCGGGCGAGGAGTCGGCGCACCTCCACCTCAGCCGGCGCGGTATAACGGAGCTTGTGCTCCTCGTAAAACAGGCTCAGAGCGGTGGGATTGGGCGGTGGCACCTGCGCTTGCAGCGCGTCCTGCAAGCGCCGCGCAAGCTGCATCTGCCGCAGTCGCTCCAACTCGCGCTGTAGGTCCGGGTCGTCAGCGAGCGCGAGCCGCGCGGTTTCGAGCGGAACCAACACGCGCCGCCCGAGCTCGCGCCGCAGCACCTTTGAGATGGCCCCTGAGCCTGTCGAAGGGGCCTGTGCCGCTCTCAGCAGTTCGCGGGCCTGCGCGACCGTTAGCACTCCGCCGTCATACGCGGCCACTACCGCTTCCGGCGACCCCGCCAGCCCGTCCGGCTCGTAGCGCACATTATAGCGCACATGCAGGGTGTCGTAATAAGCCAAGAGCTGCCGCCCTAACTTCTCCCGCAGCACCAAGCGCTGAATAGTCTCCCGCTCCTGCTCGAAACTGACCGGGTGCGCGTCCGTGAGCTTGATGAGAAAGTACCCGTCGGCCACCTGCATCGGCTCGGAGATCTCCCCGATCTGCATGGAGAAAGCCCTTTCGGTCAGGGCGGCGTGCGAGGCCATGGTATCGCCCCAGCGGTGATAGCCCATGTCGGCCTGGCGCTCTAGAATCCGCGAGTCCTGCGAGTGCTGCATCGACAGTTCCTCAAAGTCTGCCCCCTCGGCGAGTGCAGCCAAAATCTCCGGTAGCTGCTCTTGGTCGCGCACCATCAGCAGGCTGAAACGCACGCGGCGGTTGTGCGGGCTGCGCTGGAAATAGGACCGCAGCTCCTCCTCGGCGACCTCGGGCTGGATGATTCCAGTACGCTTGTACAGGACCTGCTGCACTAGCTGCGCCTGCGCCTGCGTCTGCCATTGCACAAATTCCGCGCTCGCACCCAAGCCACGCCGCTCGGCTTCCTGCACGAGCAGCGTTTGCTCGACGATGGCTTCCAACAACTTCTCAGCCCCGTACTCCGCCCGCAATTCCGGCGCTACCCGCGCGATGAACTTGCGATAATCCGCCACCCGAATCGCCATTGGCCCCACCTCCACCAAGACGGCATCTTCAGTGGCCACGGCCGGGCCGTCCTCAGCGCAACCGCTTAGGCCAACCAGCGCCGCACAAAGCGCCGTTCCCAGCCAACGCTTATTCATGCTGCTTGCTCTCTTTCATCTGCTGGATGGCCGCTAGCTCCTGCTTGCTCTCTTCTACCTTGCCAGACTTCAAGTACGCCACGGCTAACTTCTGCCGCGCGTCGAGCCAGTCCGGCCGGGCCGCCACCGCAACGGTCAGCATCTCGGCGGCTTTGGCGTAGTCGCCAGTGCGCGCGTGTAGCAGTCCCAAAAAGTAATGAGTCTCCGCATCTTCCGGCGCTAAGCGGCGCGCCTCCGCGAGACTAGCTAGGGCCTCGTCAAAGTGCTGCAAGCGCATGTACGCCTGACCCAAATTGTAGTGCGCTTTGACGTATTCTGGGTCCAAATTCAGTGCGGCTTGATACTCGGCGACAGCCTCGGCGAATTGGCCTAAGCGCAGGTAGAGGTTGCCTAGGTTGTTGCGATAGCGCAGGCTGTCCGGCGCGAGGCGCACGGCCAACCGATACGCTTCGGCCGCTTCAGTCAAGCGGCCCTGCTCAGTGTACAACAGACCCAGTTGCGCCCGCGCTTCGTGGTCGTCGGGCGCATTGCCCAGCATCCGCAGTTGGTCGTCGATTTTGTCGAGCTGCTGGTCGAGCGCCCGAAACTGCGCCAGCACTTCGGTGCTCTCCTCGCGGCGGCCAAGCCGCTTGAGGGTATTGGCCAGCGCAAAGTACGCCTCCTTGGACAAGGAGTCGAGCGCGATTGCACGGCGAGCAGCGCGTTCGGCCGCCGCGTACTCGCGCCGCTTGAGCTCCACCTGCGCCAGATCGACGTACGCGGCCACGTCTGTACTGTCCAACTCCACCGCGTGCGTCAGGGCCGCCGCGGCCCGCTCAAAGTCGAGTTCCTTCAGGCGCGTCCGGCCCAAGAGCCGGTAGAAGGAGGCATTAGTCGAGTCGCGGTCCAGCCCCGCTTGCAGCAATGTTTCCACCTCGCCGTACTCGCCGCGCAAAAAGTAGATGTAGCCGAGGTCGTAGTAAGTCGTCAGATGACCGGGATCTAACGCAAGCACCCGGCGGTGTTCTTCAATAGCTTGGGTGTAGTTGAGCTGTTTGACGTACATGGCCGCGAGGTTGTGCCGCGCTGACACATGCGTCGAATCCAGCGCCAATACGCGCTGATAGGCCACCATCGCGCTGGGGTAATCGAGCTGGCGCGCGTAGGCGTTGCCGAGGTTGTAGTGGATCTTGGCGGAATTAGGTGCGAGCGCAACGGCCTGTTGGTACGCGTCAATGGCTTCGGTATGGCGGCCTTCGGAGGCGAGCGCAGTGCCGCGCGTGAAGAGTACCTCGGCGTCCATAGCCGCGCCAGGACGCACTTTTTCTTGCGAGCTTTCCTCTGTACAGGCGTGCAATGCGAGGCAAATTAGCAACGGCAGTGACCACTGACTAGTCCCTCTCAACCGCGGCGGCGCGGCGTGGGGACTGACCACTGACCACTGACCACTGACCACTGACAAAATCCTCATCGCGCCGCTCCTTCGACGAGCAAATGCTCTTGGTTGACACCTAAATCCGCGTATTCCTCAACCCGACCACTCGGCCAATATACTACCACGCGCTCAATACTCGTGGCCGTTCCTAGCCCGAAGTGCAGTTGTACGTCGCTCTGCGAGAGGTAGCTGGCACCCGAGCGCACTTCGTCGGTCTGCACTTGTCCGTCGCTTGTCACTGTCATACGTGGGGGGGGGGGGATAAATTTTTTTTTTAAAAATATTTATATAAAAATAATTCCGATAAGATAAAAAAAACGCGGGTGCCGATGCAACCGCGTTAGATTACGCGTCCTA
>VXOR01000099.1 GCA_009840005.1 Gemmatimonadota bacterium | reverse complement strand
AAACAGACAGAAGGTCAAAATTCGTAAAAACAAAACTTGATCAGAGGTTCCTTAAATACCGATGCGCTCCAAAGCCACGGCCGCATTGGCGCGGGCGTAGCGGTCCTCGTCGTCAATGTTTTTGTGCAGGGCGGGCACAGCTTCGGCGGCGGCCGGCCCGATCTTGGCCAGTGAAAGTGCGGCGTTGTGGCGGATCCAGCTCTCGGAATCTCGCAGGCGACAGCTCAGGGCGGGCACGGCATCAGCGGCGACCGGACCGATATTGCCTAGCGCTTCAATTGCGTTGCGTCGGACCCACTCGGCCTCGTCGTCGAGGGCGCGGGTGAGATGGGGCACGGTGTCGGACGCTGTGGTGCCTAAGTCGCCGAGTACATCGGCGGCCGCGGCGCGGAGCCACCAGTCGTTTTCGTTGAGCAATTCCACCATGTGGGGTACTGCGGGGCGACCAACGGCGGAAAGGGCGAAGACCGCGTCGAGTTGGCTGGGGTTGGTGTGTGCGTTGGCTATGTTGGTTTCGAGACGCGCAGCGGCCTCGCTGCGCAGCGCATTCAAGAGGACGGGTACCGCGTCCTCGCCGCGAGCAGCCAAGGCATATACGGTGCGCAGTCGCTCGGCTTCGGTTTCGGCGTCTAGGGTCTGACGCAACGACTCGACTGAGCTCGCCGAAGTCTCGTCGAGCGAAACCGCTGTAGGAACTGCGGTGCCATCGGTGCCGCGCATCCAGTCCCAAGCGCGGCGGCATAGCTCGGCGGGAGGATCGATGCCTTCGGCTTGCCAAGTGCCGTCGCGATGGTCCCACGAGGGTGTCTGTGGCTCGCCCATGCGGGTGAAGAGGAACTTGACCATGAAGCGGTCGCGGTCGCTGGCGTTGGGCATGGCGCGGTGCCAGAGGTCGTAGTGGACGATGGTCACTGTTCCGGCCCGGCCGCAGAGGGGCTGTTCTTCTCGTTCGTAGGCTTGTTTAGACGAATTGTAATACTGGGTAGCCGGCAAGACTGCGGTCGGCCCCATGTCCAAGCTGACGTCCTGCGGATAGTAGAAGGCCATGATCCAGCGAGTACGGTGGTGGCGGACATTCTGGTCGTTTTCATAGCTGTCTTGGTGCATACCCTGGCCTTTGGAGCCGCTGGTATTGTGGTGGCAGTGGCGGTGCGGGTGGATGAGGTAGGAGGGGCCGAGGAGGCTCTGGAGAGCACCGTCAACAGCGGGGTCGCGGAGGATTTGGTATAGGTCCGGGACTTTGGGGAGGATGTCGTTGCCGGGATTGCCTTCGGTCGCGAAGAGGGTTTCGATCTGGCGGTGGATATTTTGGTGGACCGCGGGCGGGTGAGCGGTTTGCACAGTGATATAGCCGCTGGTCAGATAGGCTTGGACTTGGGAGTCAGTCAGGAGGATAGGCGAGGGCATGAGGCTGGCCTTTTTGCTGTAGAGAAGAATCAATGCGCTGGTAAAGAATAACGATAATTGGCCATGCATATTGCAAGCGACGCTATCCCAAGTTAGTTAGTGCCACAACTTGACGCGGCGTTTTTAATTCTGCATAGAGAGCGACACAAAAACTAGCTGTTTCCCGTACAAAAGGAGGGGTTGTGTCGAGTCTGGATTACGCGCTGATGGCGCTCTACATGCTCTTTTTGGTGGGGATGGGACTGTACTACAGGAGATTCGCCCAGCAGAGTATGGAAAACTACTTCTTGGGTGGGCGCAAGATGAAGGGGTGGATGAGCGGCACCAGCTATGCGGTCACCTGCATGAACGCCGACGTAGCGCCAGCGTACTGCGGCATGACGGTCATCACAGGGACCTTTATCTGCTGGTGGTATCTGAGCCGCTTCGGGCTGGCGCTGATGATTGGTGGACTGCTCTTTGCCGTGTGCTGGCGACGGTTGAAAATTTTTACCTCGCCGGAATTTTATGAGCTCCGCTTTGGCGGTGCGGCTGCGCCGACGATGCGGGCTTGGGTCTCGCTGCGCAGCGCCTTTGTCGCAGTGGTAGCTTGGACCGGAGCCGGGCTTTTGGGGCTGACGAAAGTGTCCGAGGCACTCTTGGGCTGGTCGCGCTTTGAGACCTTTTTGCTGGTTATTCCGATCATCTTGGTCTATGTGGTGCTCTCCGGCTACATGGGCGTGGTGATATCGGATTTGATTCAGACTGCGATCATGATCGGGTCCTCGCTGGTGCTGATGGGCTTGGTCTGGGCCGACTTCGGCGGGCCGACCGGGCTCTATCAGGCATTGGTCACGCAGTTCGGGGAAGGGGTCGTTAGCTGGCATCCGCCGATGAGTCACGAGCTTTTGGGGGTGGTGGGGATTATCGCGTGGACGATGGGGACCGCGATCGGCTATGGCGGCGACGTGGCCCCCATGGCCGGAGCGATGGAGGGCCAACGGCTGCTGTCGTGTCGCAACAGCCGCGAGGCGACGCGGATGTACGTCTGGACCGAGATCGTGCTCTTTCTCATGCTGGCGGTGCTGACCCTGCCGGCTCTGGGGGCGATGGTCAAATGGCCGGGCCTGCACGACGGCAGTATGGACAAGGAGTTGGCCTACGGTCTCCTGCTAGGCCACTACCTGCCTTCAGGTCTTCTGGGACTGGCGCTGGTGGCGATGTTCGCGTCGATCATGTCCACGGTGGACTCCAACATGAACTTTGGGGCCCAAGTCTTTATCAACGACGTGTATCGGCGCTTTATCAAACGCGGCGCTGAGATGAGTCACTACATGGGCGTTGGTCGGGTGGTGATGCTGGCGATCATGGGCCTCTCACTGGCGGTCGCACTACAGGCCGAGAACGTCATCGATATCGCGGTCTTCATGCTCGGGCTTTCTTCAGCCGAACTGACGGCGAACTGGGGCCAGTGGTGGTGGTGGCGCTTTAACGGCAAGGCGCGCTTGGCCGCCTCTTTCGGCGGGCCGGTGGTCTTTCTCTTAAACAAGTACGTGGTTTTCGTCCATTTGATTGATGCGGGGCAGGATGCGGCGTATGTGATAGTTCTCTCGTCGATTGCCGCGACGTGCCTGCTCTGGATCGCGGTGGCGCTTTGCACCGAGCCAGAGTTAGAGGAGAAACTCTTGGCCTTCTACAAAGAAGCGCGGCCGATGGGATGGTGGGGGCCGATCGCGCAAAAGGCGGGTGTTGAGACCGGTGGCGGCGCACCGATTGTGCACGGCCTAGGTCTTGCTCTGCTTGGTGCGGTGGCCGTGGGAGGGGGCATTATCGGGTTTTCGGGGTTTTACGTGGGGCGTTGGACCGTGGCGTTGGTCGGCGGGTTGGGGGCGCTGGTGTTGGGGGTAGCGTTGCGAGGGGCGTACGCGAAATATATGCGCCGAGTGGGCGCGGATGAGGGGTAACTTAGCTTGGAGCATTAGGCCATGAGAGGGAGTGGATCGTGATCTCGGGCGATATTCGGATTTCTCGAAATCGGGCCGAGAGAGCTGCTTGGCGGCCTGCGCCCTAGACTCACTCGACGATTCGCTTCAGCACCTCTTGCTCAAGTTCTGACAGCGTCTCGTAGAAGCTGCGCCGCATGGGATTGTGATGCCTGAGACTGATCAGTCTATACCAGGCTCTTTCAAAAGAAAACACTGCGACGGGACGGGGAGTATCGGTCGTATTGGGCGTGCCACGATGTAGGCACCGAGGATCGCGGATCAATACGTCGCCGACCTTCAACAGCAACTTGCGTAACGGCACATCGCCCTTCTCTATTTTCTCTAGGGCTTCTGGACGCGGCAGCAGATGCGTGCCGTCGGCCACCTCAAAAGGACCGTTGTCCTCACGCACATCAACCATGGCAAAGTTCACCGTGATGATGGCCGGTGGCGGCACGTGCCTAGGCTCCTCGGGAAACAGCAGCGGCACATCGCCGTGCCATTCTTGGTACACGCTGCCTTTGGCCGGCGTGTCCGTTGCGTACTGGACCATCTCGGCATCATCTCCGAGTAGTCGCTTGACGATGGCGATGATGCCGGGATCGCCGTGAATGCCGGACTGATAAAAAGGAGATTCAAAAGGCAACTGTATATAGTGCCGCATTGGACCCCGGTTGGGCGCGGTGCGGATTTCGTCGAGGTGGTCCTCATACACGGACGCGAAGGCCGCGGCAACCGCTGCTACCGCGTTCACGGGTAGGTGCTGTTCGAGAACAGTGTAGCCGATTTGGCGCACCCAAGCCGCGTGCTCTGCGACCTGCTCTTCGGTCATTCCCGCGATTCTGGCCATGCCAATCCCCGCATTGCTATGGCGCTTTAGGCGCTGGACGCGCCGCTGGCGTCGCTGAGAATGTGTCCTCCCCCTCGCCCGCGGTGATGGCGGAAAACTGCACGTATCCCCACATGTGGGGCTCGTGCATATTGATCACCCCCATCGGCGACCACACCCAGTTGTCGCAGGGAACACCCTCTCTTTTCAAATAACCGCCCTTGTAGCGGTCGAACTCCCACTCGACGCGGGAGAAATTGACCCGCCAGCGGTCGCCGGGGTTGGGAGGGCAGGCAGTGCCAGCGTATTTTTCCATGCTGCTCCAAGGAATGGCCACCTCCACCGACCAGCCCTGATCCACATCATCCGAGCAATTGAGGGTGCCGTCGATCTGTACGGCGTGCTTGATGCCTTCAAAATCGAAGCCCCAATCGGCCTCGCCGCCGCGGTTGTATTGCTTGGGCAGATAGAGATCCCAAGCCACGTTGAGCGGGTTGATCTCAAATTCCATATAGTGCTCGCCATCGTCGTCCGGGTCGATGAAGATCTCGAAATCATTGTCTTCGCAAATGACCGAGTCGCGCTTGGTCAGTGTGCCCCATACGTGCGGCTCTTCCATATCGGCACCAAAGTAGAAATAGTCGTCGTCCCACAGCATGGCGACCCGGGTGGCGAAGCGGGGCAAGGGCTTTTTGTTCCCTTCGATATCGACGAACAAAGGGGTGCGAGGGGCGCGCTTCCAAGACGCTTCAGTGAGGTGGCCGTCGATGGTGAGCGCTTCTTTGGCTCGGTAACACATGTATTGTTCGGGGATGATCTGGCTCATTGATTGTTTCCTTGGTTTTTAAGAATAGGCCGGGTGAGGTCGGAGAGGCGCAATCGCTGCTTGCCCTGGTCGTCAAAATTGTCTGGGTCTAACCAAGTTAGGAAGGCTTGCTCTAGCTCCGGCCATTCCGAATCTATAGCTGCGTACCACGCGGTGTCCCGATTGCGCCCGTTATAGACCGTTGCTTGGCGGAAAATCCCCTCAAACGAAAATCCCAGTCGTTGGGCGGCTGCCCGCGATGCTTTGTTCAAGCTGTCGCACTTCCACAAATAGCGCCGATAGCCCAATTTGAATGCTTTCTGCATCCGACTGTCCAAGACTATTGGTGCGTTCGCTCATGCGGTGGTTTTGCGGCGATTCAATATACTGCATCGACAGACCCCGCTCGGGGTGCCAATCCGTTCCAGCCGTCCGCCACGGCGCTCGTCTGTTTGAAGAGCTGCAAAAGCGGTTCCCACATGGCCTCGCGCACGCGGCTGGCCGCTTCCATGTCGCCAGCCACTAGGGCCTGCTTGAGTTCTTGGCCCCGCTCTTCTTGAATGCACACGCTCGCCTGTGCTTGGGTTGCCAAGGCGCGCAGGGCATCGATGTGGCCATCGATCAACTCGGCGACCGGCGTGGTTGAATCCGTCTCGGTATCGTAATCGCTCGACGGCCTGAAGTGGGGCGGCTGGCGCTCGCCCTTTTCGTCGTAGAACGTATGCGTCGGCTGGATGTGCGGCGTCACCGACAGGTACATATAGACTGGCTCGTCGCCGATGACTCGCACCGAGTGCGGCTCGTCGGTTAGGGCGTAGCACATTTGCCCCGGTCCAACTTCTTTTACTTCGCCGTTGATTTTGAACTCCACCCGACCCGATAGAATGATAAAGATCTCGTCGCCCAAGTCGTGCGTGTGCCAAGCGTCGAGCGAGCCTGTGCCCGGCTCTAAGCGGCAGAAACGAGCGCGGATCTGCGGACGCACCAGAATATTGCGGATATCCCGGCGACAATCGTACACTTCAAATCCCATGACGTTTTCCTCCTTGAAAGGCAAGAGCGGATTTACTACCTTGCGCCGGCACAATCTAACGTCCCCCATACAGTTAGCAAAGGCCCGCCGATGATGATCCCCTTCTTCGATTTGATCGGTTATTTAGACCTTGCGAGCGTCTTGGGGAATACCTGATGGACGGATCTTTCGAAATCACCGACGAACATCTCGCCCACTTCGAGCGCAATGGGTTCTTCCTGATTCCCAACCCCCTCGGTGCCGAGGGCATGCGCCAAATCGACTTCCGGCAACAGGAGGTCGAGCCGGAGTGGGAGCGCACCGAGTTCCCCGAAGGCTGCAACCGGCTGGCCTGTCAGTTCCTGATGGTCGGCGAGCCGCTGCTGCAGATGGTGGAGCACCCCGAGTTGGTCGAAGCGGCGCGGCGGATATTAGGCACCGAAGAGGTCCACGTGGGTGCCTGCGGCATCGGCGACGCCGCGAAAATTGTCAGTGCCGATGGCCGACCGCAGCAGCAGGTCCACTGGCACGTGGACGGCGGGCCGGGGGTGAAGCAGGTCTCCTTCCGCACCGCTCTCGACCGCCACGACGTTAGCAATGCGCCGCTGCGGGTGCTGCCCGGCAGTCAGCACCGCTCCCGCGAGGAGGTAGAGGCTGAATTGCTACAACTCGAACTGGCTACTGGCACCCACGACGAGGTGCCGACGCACTGCTTCGCCCGCCATCCTAGCGAAGTCGAGGTCGTCCTCGACCCACGGTGGACTTTGGTGTGGACGCCCTCGTGCTGGCACGCCACCGGGGTGAAGACGGCTGCCGGCCCGCGACGCGCTATGGGATGGAACTACTTCCCGCCGGGCGGCCGCAAGCGCGACGTGGCGGCGCTGAAGCATCTGCATCCCGACTGGCCGGATTGGCCCGAGGCGCGTCAGCGTATCTGGGGTCTGGTCGATTGACTTAGGAACCCGTTGGCGGTCGCCAGAGTCGTTTAAAACAAAAAAAGGATACTTCCATGTCCGAACACATTACCATTCTCGGCGGTGGCAATACGGCATTTGCCACGGCTGCAAATCTGACCCTGAAAGGTTTTGCTATTACGCTTTGCGAATTGCCAGAATTTGGGCACGCGCTCGATCCGGTGCGCGACCAAGGCGTGATTCATTTGGTGGGGGTCGAAGAGGTGGGGGCCGCAAAAATTCACGGCATGACCACGGATATTGAAGCGGCGCTGAATGCCTCTGACTTGATCCTGTTGATCGTGCCGGCGTATGCCCACAAACCATTTGCCATTGCCTGCGCCCCCCATCTCAGGCCCGAACACATGGTCGTGCTGATGCCGGGCACATTGGGCACATTGGAATGGGCGACGCTATTGCGCGACCAAGGAGTAGCAGACACCGTTCTTGCAGAGGTGGATACCGCGCCTTATGTGTGTCGGAAAACAGCGCCGGATACCGCGACGATTTGGGGTGCCGTGACGGGCTTGGGCTTGGGGGTGTTGCCAGCGACAGCAACAGATCGCGTGTGCGCTCGTCTGTCGTCGCTGTTCCCGGGCATTCAGACCTATCCCACCACAGTGGCCTGTGGTTTGTCCGCGATGAATCCGGTGGTGCATCCTGCGGGTGTGTTGATGAACGCAGGACGAATCGAGTATTCCCACGGCGAGTTCTATTTCTACGAAGAAGGGGTATCCCCATCGGTGGCAAAGACGATCATGGCCGTGGATGCAGAGCGGAGGGCCATCGCAACAGCTTTGGGTTATGATCTCATAGCAGCCGATGAAGCGTTTTACCGCGCGGGTTTTGGCCCTAGGGGAGATTTGTGGGCAACGATTAATGGCAGCCTAATGCTCACGCAACTCAAAGCGCCCGGGTCGCTCGAGAGCCGTTGGCTCAGCGAGGATATTCCATACGGTCTTTCAACTTGGCACGATGTGGGCGCGCAATACGGCGTGGACGCGCCTTTGATGCGCGGATTGGTGGATATCGGGTCCGTGGTGATGGGGGCTGATGGGTGGGCCACGGGGCGGAGTGTGCGCGAACTGGGCATTGAGGGCATGGATTTGGATACCTTAAATGCGTTTTTGCAAACGGGTTCTGCACCGTGAAAATAGTCTGCGTCCACAAACGACCCTAAGAAGCCGTCTGAAAGCTAGGGTTTCGACCTCTGGGTTGATTCCAATTCCTTGGGAGCGCGGGCGTCTCGCCCGCGTAAAAATGCCGGACGTTTGGGTCGCCTGACTGCCTTGCAAAGCAGCCCAACAGGAGTTTTCAGACAGCTTCTAAGAACTATGTTTGGTCAAAGATGTCTTATGCTAGTACGCACCGTTCGCCTCCCCAAGCTCGACGGAGACCTCGGTGCAATATGAAGCGCAAAACAGCCTACAACCCTCTGTTGCGCATTGCCGTCTTTCAAGTTGGCATTCTGGTTCTGGCTTTGGTTGGCGTCGCAGCGTCAGCACCTCCAGAGCATCCCTCTCTTAGGGTTCAGCAGGGGCAGGCGATTGCGGTGACGGAAATCCCGATTTGGGGAGGTAGGGAGCTCCTTCTCGGAGGAAGAGTACATGAGGTTGAGCCCGCGGCCCACCGGGTGGCCGTTTACATCCACGTCGGCGGTGGCTGGTGGAACAAACCGACATTCGCCGAACCGGCAACCGTCATTGAGCCGGACGGCACTTGGACGTGCGATATCACAACCGGGGGACTCGACCACGAGGCGACCCGCATCGTCGCGTTTCTGATCTCTGCCGACGACTCTCCTCCCCTGATGCAAGGTGAGAGTGAGTTTCCGACCGCGTTGTCTCAATCCGTTCTCGACAGGGCTCAGGTGATGCGCACCTACCGGCGACGCATCGACTTTGCCGGTCTTCAGTGGCACGTAAAGACCGGTTCCGCCCCCTTGGGTCCCGGTCCCAATCTCTTCACGGACAGCGGCGATGCAGTTTGGGTCGATGGAGAGGGTCTCCACCTCACACTGACGCAGCACGAAGAAGGCTGGCAGGCAACCGAGGTCATCTCCGACCGGACCTTTGGCTATGGGACCTATCGCATTGCGCTCCGTGCGGCCGCCGAGGATTTCGATCCCCGCGTGGTATTCGGGTTCTTCACATGGGACGACTTGGCGTCCCAGCAGAGTTATCGCGAGATCGACATTGAACTGTCCTACTGGGGAGTTGTCGGCGGGCCGAATGCTCAGTTTGCCGTTCAGCCATACACACTCCCGGGACATCGCTACCAATTCGATGCCCGCTACGGAGATCGCGAATCGCTCCATGCCTTCACTTGGGTACCAGACCGCATCGACTTCGCAAGCATCGCCCAAGGAACCGGCGAGCCTGTTGAGCAGCGCTGGTCTTTCCATGGAGATAGCGTCCCGGAGACCGGAGCCGAGCAAGTGCGCTTGAATCTGTGGCTTCTGAATGGGCAAGCGCCGGCCGATGGCCGCGATGTTGAGATCGTCGTCACCTCTTTCAGCTTTGAACCACTGGTACTGGCGACGGCGGTTGCCGGCGAGGGCGATGTCACTCCCACAGCGATCTCGCTGGAGAACTATCCCAACCCCTTCAACGCAGCTACCGTCCTGCGCTACAGCGTCCCAACTCCAGCGCACGTTCGTCTGAGCATCTACAACATTGCGGGTCAGCGCGTGGCGACTCTGCTGGACGAGGGCCGACCCGCGGGAGAGTATCTAGTCCGCTGGTCAGGAGTAAATGACAGAGGAGCGCCCCTAGCGAGTGGGGCCTATGTAGCCTGCCTCTTGGTTGGTAAAAACGCGTTCGTTCGACGGATGCTGTTACTGCGGTAAATTACGGATCGCGGAAACAGGCCGGTCGGCGTCTAAGCAAGCCTTGTTCCCAGTACCAGTCGATCGTTCGCGTCAATCCTTCTTCTTGGTCGGTGTAGGTTAGGCCCAACTCTTCGGTGGCACGGCTTCCGTCGGCGCGGAAACCGTGCGTGGTGAGGCGGTAGGTTTCCCACGACAGAACCGGCGGTCTGCGGGTCAAGCGCGACAGGGCCTCGCCGCCAAGTGCATAGGGTGCAGCCAGTGGGGCGGGAATGGTAGGCGGCGACCAGCGCCCGGCTAACTGACAGATCAGCCGGCCGAGTTCGGTCAATTTGCCGACCGTGCCTGCGAGTATATAGCGTTCCCCGATCTGGCCTTTTTCAGCCGCCAGCACGTGTCCCCGAGCCGCGTCATCGATGTACACCAAACTCATCCAGCCGGGAAAGAGCGCGGGCACCCGACCGTTGAGCAGGTTAATGATAAAGCGCCCGGAGGGTTTGCGGTCGCCCGGACCGTAGATGGCAGCGGGCTGGACGCAGATGAGCGGCACTCCTTTTTCTACATACGCGAACGCCACCTGCTCGGCTGCGTACTTGGCCTTTTCATAACGCGAGAGAAAGTAGCCGCGATGGACTGTTGTCTCGGTGGCGACTTGGCCTTTGGCCTCGCCAATGCAGGCGGCGGTACTGGTATAGACGACCTTGGCGACGCCGACGGCCAACGCCGCCTCCATGGCATTGCGGGTCCCCTCGGTTTCAGTGGCTAAAAGTTCGGCCTCGTCCAAGCCCCACAAGTCGTAGAGTGCCGCGGCGTGGAAGAGGGTATCGCAACCTGCGAGCGCGGCTTCGATGCTCGCGCGGACGAGGATGTCGCCGCGGACGATTTCGACGCCCAAAGTTTCTAGCGCCTCGGTCTGACTAGTGGGCCGCGCCAGCACCCGGACTTGCACACCGCCAGAGACGAGGGCGCGAACCAAGGCCCCGCCGACAAAGCCGGTGCCGCCGGTGACCAACGCCCGCATTAGGCGGCGGCTTCGGCCCCGAGATGTTGGCGCAGAAAGACGCGCAGTGGAACATCCTCATCCGTGGGCGAGGTGTAGCCGTAGCCGCCGCTAGGCGCGTATCCTAGTAGCTGGCGGCGGATCGGATCAGAGCGCTCAAAAAGGTGTTCGACGGTCTGGTCGTCGCGGGGGCGGAGCCAGCGATACGAGTACCCGTAGAAGAGTACCTTGCGGGCAACAGCGGAGACGTTGGAGCTGGCCGAGTGCCAGCTCCGGCGGTCGAAGAGTACCGCCCCGCCCTGCGGCACCAGCACGGGGACGGCGTTGCGGGGCAAGGAGCCGTCGTCGGGGATCTCATACGAATCCAGCAAATGGCTGCCGGGCACGACCCAGAAATTGGCGCGTCCTGCCGCTGAACAGTCGCTGAGGAAATAGGCCATCTTGACCGAAATTCGCGGCCGGGGGCTGGACTCGATCTCGTGGTTGACGCGGTCCGAGTCTTGGTGCCAGCCCTGCATCTCAACTTGGCAGTTGCCGGGCTCGGAGGCCGGGCTGTAGGCGAGGACGGTGTGGTAAATCTGGATATTCCAGCCGAGAGTTCCCCAGATTTTGGGCAGCGCTTGGGGCCAATCGACCAAGTCTAGGTAGCGCTCGTCGCGCCAAACCATGTCGCGGACGGTCAGCCGGTCGTAGGGGCCGACGCCGCGTTTTTGGCGTTCCTCCGCGTCAATTCGGTCGGAGACTTCCACGAGAGCTTCAACCACGTCGGGAGGCAGCATCTCGTCGAAGACGATGTAGCCGCGCTGGGCAAACTCTAGGCGTTCAGCCTCGGTCAACGCGTACTGCAAGCAAGAAGCATCCATGGAAGCCCCATCCAAGCGGCGGGCCATTGGGCCGCGAACTACAGGTCGTATCCTGTTTCGCCGTGCTCACTCACGTCGAGCCCATCGGCCTCGGTCTCTTCATCTACCCGCAGGCCGCTGACTAAGTCGATGACCTTGAGAATGATAAACGAGACGATCAGGGTGTAAACGGCTGCGGCGACTGCGGCGAAGGCTTGGATGCCAAATTGCTTGCCCATGTTGAGGCCCTCGACAGTGCCGCCCAAGGTGGTCGAGGCGAAGAAGGACACCAACAAAATCCCGACCAAGCCGCCGAAACCGTGAACCCCCACTACGTCGAGCGCGTCGTCGTACCCGCAGGTGCGCTTGAGCCAAGTGGCGGCCCAATAGGCGACGACACCGGAGCACAGGCCGATGGCAAAAGCGCCGAGCGGCCCCACTGTGCCCGAGGCTGGAGTAATGGCCGCTAGCCCGGCAATGGCGCCGGTGGCAAAACCGAGCGCACTGGGTTTGCCGTTTTTGATCCATTCGATAAAAATCCACGTCAGCGCCGCGACGCTGGGCGAGATTTGAGTGACTACGACCGCCATCGCCGCCTGCCCATTCGCCGCCAAGGCACTGCCGCCGTTGAAGCCGAACCACCCCACCCAGAGCATGGCCGTGCCGACGAGGTTCATGGTCATGTTGTGCGGGGGCATAGGTTGCTCGGGATAGCCGGTGCGCTTGCCGACGAGGATCGCGGCGACCAACGCAGCCGCCCCAGCGGTGATGTGGACGACGATGCCGCCGGCAAAGTCAAAGACGCCCATTGCGCCGAAGTAGCCGCCCTCTCCCCAGACCATGTGCGTGATGGGCAAATAAACCAAAACGCACCACAGCCCACTAAACCACAGCACGGCCGAAAACTTCATGCGCTCGGCAAAGGCACCGACGAAAAGCCCAGGAGTGATGATGGCAAACGTCATCTGGAAGACGAAGAACAGCAATTCCGGGATGGTGCCCGAGAGGCTGTCCACGGTGACGCCGCTGAGAAAGGACTTGGACAGGTTGCCGATAAAGGGGTTGCTAGCCGTAAAGGCCAAGCTATAACCGAAAATGGTCCACAAGACCGTGATCAGGGCCGCAATCCCAAAGCAGTGCATAAAGACCGAGAGCACGTTGCGAGTGCGGACCAGACCAGCGTAAAACATGGCCAAGCCGGGGATCATCATAAAGAGAACCAAGCCGGTGGAGATCAGGATCCAAGCCGTGTCGCCGGTGTCGAGCGCATCTTGGGCGAAGGTGGCGTTGGGAAGTGCGAAAAAGATAAAAGCTAGCAGGGCAAGGAGGCCCCACTTTCCGCGAATCAGCATGTTGAAACCCCCTTTTAGGTGCGAACTAGATGGAATACGTGCAAGAGTAAGTCTTATAGATAAGAAAATTTAGGCCCTCGCCCAAGCGCTGATCGCAAAGTTGTCAGATTAGAATGACAAAAATGGCGGAAAAGGGCGTAATTTTGCAGCGAAAGGTATGGCGTTAGTGGAGCAATAGTTTGCGAATCGCTTGCTGCCGATAGGCAAAAATGCGTTTGAGCTGGAGTTTGACTAAAGGCAAACCGATTGCGCTCAACGGCCACAGCGGCAGACGGTAGAGAACGCGGTCGCCGATCACGGTCCCCTCGTTGCTTTCGGTGAAGGTATGGGTATGGTGCCAAAAGCTATAGGGGCCCTTGATTTGCTCGTCCACAAAGGAGTGGGGTGGGTCCCAATGCGAGATCCGCGAACGCCAAGTGAAGGACAGGCCAAAGAGGCTGAGGCGATAGTCGATAAGGGCACCTGCGGCGATTGTGATGGGAGTCGGACCGATGATGCGAAATCTCAATTCGGGTGGGGTAATGCGCTCGAGGTTTTGCGCCTCGGCGAAGAAGGCGAAGACCTCCTCGCGCCCGAGGGGCAAAGTCATCGATGTTTCGAGGATGTGGTTTTTAGGCGGCATGGCTGCGAACGATTTGGTCCATGACTTGGCTAGTGCGGGCGGCGCTTGCACCGGTGCTGAGGCATTCGCCCCGGCCCAACAGGGCGTCAACTACCGTCTCGATCAAGGGTTGCTGAACGTGTTGGGGTGGGGCGATGGCGAAGGTTTGGGTCCCGGCGTTGGTGGTCAGTTCGACCGGGGTGAAGGCGAAGGTGGAAAAGGCGATTCGGCCCTTGTCGCCGCCGATTTCGATCCGGTCGCAGCGCTGGTCGGCGGCGAAGTTCCATACTCCTGCGCCAAGTGCGCCGGATTCGAAGGCGAAACTGGCGGTAACGGCATCTTCGGCACGGTAGCGCCCGGCTTGGTTGGTCGCGTGGCCTGAGGCGTGGGCGATAGGGCCGAGCAAAAAGTCGAGGAAGTCGAGCTGGTGCGAGGCTAGGTCGAAGAAATAGCCGCCGCCCGAGATTTCTGGGACGACGCGCCAGGGCAGGTCGTCGGGATCCTCGGATGCGGGTTGGCAGAGGGCGATAGAGGCGAAGCGCACCGCGCCGATGGCCCCTTCCTCGACCAGCGACTGGACCTTGAGGAAAGCGGGCAGGGCGCGGCGGTAGTAAGCGACAAAAAGCGGCACTCCGGCCCGGTGGCAGGCGTCGATCATCGCCAAGCACTCGCCGTGGTTGCGCGCCATTGGCTTTTCGACGTAAACGGGTTTGCCGACTCGGGCGACTTGGGCCGTGTAGTGCGCGTGGGTGTCGGGGGGCGTCGCGATATAGACCGCATTGACGTCTGGGTCGGCGATGAGTGCGTCGGCTTGGTCGTACCACTTGGGCACGCCGTGGCGCGCGGCATAGTCGCGGGCCTTGTCCTCGTTGCGGCGCATGACCGCTACTAGTTCGGAATCGCGCGTTTTGTACAGGGCTGGACCGCTCTTTACTTCAGTGACGTCGCCGCAGCCAATGATACCCCAGCGAATTGTAGCCATAAAATGTTCTCCAGACGAGCGAGTTAGGCGGCCTGTTGGACGATGGTGAGCAGGCCGTCGCCGTAACTATTTGCGACCCAGCGGCGACTCCCCTCAAAGTAGCGAAAATTTTTCTAACCGCGAAATTCCCCTATACTATAACCTATGGAGAGAGGTCGTCGGTGACACGACTTCTAGTGGACAGCGGGGGTGAATGAAACGGGAAATCCAGAAACTTATATATATTGAAACGACCATTCCCAGCTTCTACCATACATTGCGTACTGATGCCGAATCTCGCGTCCGACAGAAGTGGACTCGTCAATGGTGGGACGAGTATGCCAGCATATGTACTTTGGTATCAAGTGTCGCTGTCATTGAGGAACTTAGTGGAGGGACGGGTGAGAAAATTCAAGACCGTCTCGACTTGCTCAAAGGCGTCGAACTCTTATCGATTACAGACGATATTGAGCAGATTGCACGAGCCTATATTGAAGGGTTAGTAATGCCTCGTGCTCCATCGGGTGATGCACTTCACTTGGCCATTGCCTCGTTTTATAATGCGGACTCTCTTCTAACTTGGAACTGTAGGCATATTGCTAATGCCAACAAGATTCATCTCATAAGGCAGATCAACCAAGACTTGGGATTACCCACGCCAGAATTGACAACGCCACTGAATTACTTGGGAGGAGACGATTAAAATGGCCGATCAAGAAATTAATGAAGTTCGCAGAATCCGGCACGAAATTTCAGCACAGTTTGGGCACGATGTCCGTCGCTTAGTTGCTCATTACCAAGAGTTAGAGAACAAACTAAGGCGATCTGGCAAATACAGGTTCGCGGATTCTCAGCCGACATATGAGACGTCCAAAGAAATGCGCCATGAAAGATGATCCCATCGTCGCTGAAGTGCGGCGCATTAGACAGGAACATGCAGCGCGGTTTGGTTACGACTTAGATTTGATCGTCGAGGATCTCAAAGCGCAAGAGCAGACCAGCGGCCGACAGTATATCAGATTGTCCTCCTGTCGTTTGGGTGACCAGAAGACGGAGCCGCGGGCGACTGCTTAGCTCGACCGTCGTCGGCACGATTATCTTCGGCGACGCGGATGCCGAGCCGCTGCTGAGGGTAACGGCCCTCGATCGGTGGGCATTGAGTGAATACGCTACGTCAAACTCTAGACGAGCGATATTGATTCGGGATTGAATACCTATTTTGCCCAAGCGTAGATCAGAATTTGTATTCGATTCTCCCGTCTTTGGTGCGGCGAAAATAGCCGACGTCTTGATTGCACAAGACGCAGTAAAAGAGGTTGACGGATACATGCATCTATATTTAGCGGAGTTCGCCTTTAGGCAGAATACCAAATCCTTAGAGCCATCCGACAAGATAGGGCGATTTATTAAAAGCGCAGAAGGTGTGCGCGTCAAAGTTTCGCGGAATGGGAAAACGTAAACCGTCAAAGATACGAATTGACTTGTCTTTTGACGAGTTACTCAAGAAGTGTGCGAATACTCCACCCTCAACCTTGCGACGCAAATCAGATCAAAATAACAAGGATCGCAACGACGATAAGAAGCGGTCATAAACTCATTATATTGCTTGATAATAACAACGTGTGTATTAAATCGGATGAAGAGGTTGGAATTTTACAGACCTCTGTTTACGTACTTTGATTATTGTGTTGTTTTCCCCCACACGGCAGCACCTATACATATCCTACTTGCACTTTAGCATTTTTTGTTTTCTCCCTCGTCCCTTCTTCGTTTCCACTCTTCGATGGGGATTGTCTCTTCATCTTTTATTGCCCCACATCGCACACACTCACACCATAGACTAACCCCCCTTATATACCCATATACTTTACTGCGAGATTCGTATTTATGGTTTAAGCCTTTGCAAGCAGTCTTACTTAGTTTATTTTTAATCCATCTAATTATTGTTCTAAATGGTATTTTTCCCCAAGAGTTCCTAAAGAGGAATCCCAAAATTGATATTATGATTTCTATATCCATTTATAGTATGTCGGTTGTGTTATCGCTACTCCTGAATGCTTTTGCATTTTGCGTCTAACGCTTTACTGGCCTCTGTAAAACCGCGCAGTGAAAACGGCAAATAAACGTATCGCCTGTCTACCGCGATCTCCAACATCACTTCTTCCCATCGTCGCATAAGCGTCATTAGCGTTGGCTTTTTCCTATTTCTAAGTTTGATGAGTACGCCTGCGTATTTTGGCGATCCTCCGCTTATATGATGCGTTTCGTTCTTTTCCCCGCTTATCCATATAGCGCGAATCTCGGTCCACCGATTGCCGTAAATTTGCTTATCGTGTTTTACGTAGAGATGTATAAGCTCTTCGCATTCGACCATTAGCTGGGCCGTCTCTTGTCGACCTGGGGATTTTTGTATAGGCTTACCTTCGCTTGTTTTAATTGGCGTCATCACCTCAATAAAGTATTCGGGTTTTCTTTCCCCCATTGGATCGACATCAACCCATAGCTCCCAATCTTGGAATCTTTCCAGCGGTTCGGATTTTCCGTGTGCGATGTTGCCAAGTAACAACAATGCCGCCATAGCCATCCACATGTCGCCGTCTCCCGTATAAACGCAAGGAGGGGCAGACTGACCGATCCTTTCGGGTAGAAAGCAGTCTGCCCCGGTTGGGGCCAACGATCACGAACCTATGTGGAAGGGTACGCAGCATAACCACCTTGTCGAATGCGACGAGAATGGACGTTTCGCCAGCTCCACGAGCGGAGCGCGCCGGGCCTAGTCCATTCTCTGGCTGCGCTTGTGCGGCAAGAATCCTGCCTATTCGCCACCCAAGGTTGGCCGATCTATACGGGTAGCTATGGTATTCAGCAGGAGCCCCGACGCGCTCCTAATCGGTGGAGGAGATCGGTGGGCACTGCCAGAAAAATGGACGGGGCAAGGATACGATTGACCAAACGGGTTGTCAAGGGAAGCAACGCGGCGAGGTTGCTTGGGCAAAATAGGTATTCAATCCCGTGTTGAAAGCCGTTAAGAGTAACCAGCCCTATACCAAGATGACCATAGTGGACTTTTTTGCTCATGCCCTTACATCAACAGGACAAAGAGTGAATAAGAACGATCTCGCCGTTGCGATCCATTAAAGCTATGTGCTTTCGGTGGCAGGGGCAGAAAGCCGTATTCCTTTTCTTGCGATTGGCGTCGACATAGAATCAATACCAGATGCCGAAATAAGCGAAGTATTCTTCAAAGAGTCTAAAGAATATCAAGCGATCCCTTTTCAAGGACTGCTTGATAAAGTCTTGGACAAAGGACTGATATAAAGGCGGCGATACTGGCTGCATCATGCCTTGCCCTCGTCCATCTCCTAGTTTAGCTTCTCCGTAGCTCTCACCACACCTAGCAAGGAGATGCGAGAATGAGTGAATCACCAAAATTGTCCGACCAGATTGACCTGTTGCGAAGAGATATCAGTTTTCTTCAAGGAAGATTTGAGGGCATGTCGATTTTGCTTGAACTTCATCACATGCACTACAATCATCTTATTAAAGTCCTTGAGAACCAGAGCGAGTACTGGACTGAAACAGTTCAAATATATAAGAGTATGCTTGTTAAAGACTTCGACAAGTTCACCGAAATAGCTGACCAAATGTTCAATGATGACGAGATTGCTAAGGATGGACTTACCCAATCTATAAACGCATTCGGCGTTGTTGCATGAATCATACCGGGGGTATGGTTTTGGCCTGTTGTTTGTTTGT
>VXOR01000034.1 GCA_009840005.1 Gemmatimonadota bacterium | reverse complement strand
CCCCCCCCCCCCCCGGGGGGGGGTTTCAACCCCCCCCCCTACCCGGGTGCGTAACGTCAGTAAGTAACTGACGTTACGCAGCGGACACTGAATGGTAGGTATAGGGGCGACCGGCTGACAGGCTGGTCGCCCCTATATTTGTACAAAATGGTACGTGTGTGACGACGGCATAGTACGTCCTGTACCCTTTCCGCTACACTCCAGCACCTCCCATCCCCCGCCTCCCCTCTGAGCCGCCGCCGTGGCACGATTTTTGCCTTGTTGCGGATACCAACTCATCCGCAACCCAAGGCAGAGATCATGGCTGAATTTGATACGGTCGCCAAACATCTCATCCAAACCCACCCGGCGGACTTCGCCCGCTTCGCCCTCCAGCGCGACGACATCGAAGACGTCAAAGTGCTCGACACCGAGCAACCCTCCGTCCGCCGCCCCGACAGCCTCCTCCGCGTATGCGTCGGCAACGACGAGGTGTTGGTCCACCACGAGTTTCAAACCACCGATAGCACCGGTACCCCCATGCCCCAGCGCATGGCCGGCTACATCGGCCGCTTGATCGAACGCTACGGCCTGCCGGTATATGCCCACGTCCTCTACTTGCGACCCAACGCCGGCCGACGCGATCCGGGCTACTACCTGCAAGAGCATTCCGACTATTCCGTCGCGATCCGCTACAAAGTGCTCCGGTTAAGCCAACTGCCCGGTCAAGCCGTACTCGACAGCGAGGTGGTGGGCTTGCTGCCATTTGCGCCCCTGATGCAGCCGCCGGCCGGACAGACCGAAGCCATGTGGCTGGAGCAATGTGTGGCCACGGCTTGGGACATGCCGCTGGAGCGGCCGGTCAAGGCCGATGTTCTCACTGGGTTGACACTCTTGAGCGGCTTAGTGTATAATCCTCAGACGATCACGGCCATCGTTTCCAAGGAGTATCTCATGGACCTCATGCGCGAATCCCCGTTTGCCCAATACCTGACCCAACAAGCCCGCGAGGAGGGCATTGAGCAAGGCATTGAGCAAGGTATTGAGCAAGGTATTGAGCAAGGCGAAAGAAAGCACGCCATTGAAGCACTCCTCGAGGTGGTGGAGCTTCGCTTTGGTGCTGACGCCGCCGAATCGTTGGCCGCCTCCATTCGAGCCATCGACGAGGTGCCACGGCTCAATCAGTTGCATCGCACGGCCATACAAGCGTCGAGTTTTGAGGAATTCAGAACGGTTTTTTTCGGGTGAGAGCCGAAACCGACGCTAAGGGCGTCAATCGGGGAGGCAACTTCAACAATAACGCCCCAAACGTGCGGTCGGCGAATCGCAACAACAACATTGGCGTGCGCCTTGTGAGCACGGGATCTAGCCCGAAGAGGCCGGTTTACGAATCGGTCTCCTCTGAGCCGCCGTGGCATAGAGTTTCATGCTGAGCGGAGCGAAGCGGAGTCGAAGCATCGATTACCTCGATGCCCATGCGTAACGTCAGTAAGTAACACGCTGGCGGCAGCCCATTCGCCAACGCTAGGCGACTTCTGCAAATTTTGCACTTTTTCGCCTCTGCGGTCCCTCAACCTGCTCCTCGCCCAGTACTGCCTTTCTCATAAGTAACATATTCACAATGGTTTAACTGCAATAAGCTAAATGTGGCATTGAATTTGCTTACTTATGTGTGAGTCGAGAGGAGCGCTGGTCGCCTTCCGCGCGATCAAAAGAATTTCACAGCCCGCATCGACCGTAACTATCTGTTAATACAGAGTAAACAATGTTGTCAGATCGAGCCTTGAGCAACGCGGGAACGCTTTGCAACCTCGAACTGAAATAATGAGGATGCAAATTTTGCACTTTGAGCACCTAGAGCCTGATGCTTCTAACTCGCGCAATTCAAGCACCTTACAGAACATCAGCCCAAAATTGTTGCAACTAAGTGCAAAAATTTGCACCTGCTGACCCCATTACCCGAGGGAGGTTTCGCACATGGCTTACGCGATCCAAGAAGTCCTAAATGACGAGGACAACACCCTGCGCCTCTACTTCGACGACATCGCCGATTCTAGGCCGCTGAGCCGCCAGCGCGAAGTCGAGTTGTCGGCGCGGATCCAAGACGGCGACATGGTTGCACGCGACGAGTTGGTGCAAGCCAACTTGCGCTTCGTCATCGATGTGGCCAAAAACTACCAGAACCGCGGTCTCTCGCTAGAGGACCTGATCAGCGCAGGCAACGTGGGTTTGCTTACCGCTGCCGAGCGCTTCGACGGCACCAAGGGATACAAGTTCATCTCGTACGCCGTGTGGTGGATCAAGCAGTCCATCTTGCAGACCATCGCCGAGCACGCCCGCACCGTGCGCCTGCCGCTTAATAAGCTCAGCCTGCTCAAGGACATTTCGCGGGCCGTGCGCAAGCTGGGCCAAGGCCGCGAGAGCGAGCCGGATGTCGAGGAAATCGCCGCTGAGTTGGGCCTGCCCACCGAGGAGGTCCTCGACACCATGCTCAGCGCTCGCTCGGTGCGTTCGCTCGACGAGTCCTTTGAGGAGGACGACGATCGCAGCTTGCTCAGCCTCCTCGCCGATGACAATCAGGCGACGCCCGATAGCGATGTCTTGCAAAACTCGGCTCGCGCCCATCTAGAGGAGGCCCTCGCCAGCCTCGAAGACCGCGAGTTGCGCATCATTCGCCTCTATTTCGGTCTCGATGGCAGCCAAGCGCTGACCTTGGAACAGATCGGCGGGCTGATGGGCCTGACGCGGGAGCGTGTGCGCCAGCTCAAGGAGCGTGCCCTGAGCAAGCTCCGCCACCCGACTCGCTATCAGTCGCTTCTCGCGCTGGTAGATGAAACGGAGTTTTACTAGGATTGCGGCCCTCGCCTCAGACCGGGCGTTTAGGCTAGGCACCAAAAGCGGGGAGCTCGAATGATCGGGCTCCCCGCTTTGCATTGCGGCTAACACTATTCTGCGAACGGCTCAGCCTCCGCCTTCCCGCAGCTTCTTGAGTTCGTCGCGCAACAGCGCGGCTTTTTCAAAGTCTTCGCTATCGACCGCTTCTTGTAGCCAGCGCTCTAACTGCTCTTGTTGACTCAGCGGCTTCTTTTGCAAAATTTCCTGCTCTAACTCATCGAGCGCGGCTTCTGAACGCTCGCGCTCGATGAAGAACTCCTCGGCCTCCACCTCGGGCCATGTGCCAATCCGCGCGCGAGTCCGCTGCACGATCGCCAATGCACCGTCGTAGTCCTCGTCGCCGATGGAGATCATGGCCCGGGCCACGCCGTTGATGCGCAAGATATAAGGCCACCATCTCTCCAGATTGTCGCGGTCCTCTTCGCTTTCGGCATAGCGGTTGACAAAGCGAAAAAGGGTCATATTGCGCTCGGTGTCGCGCACGACTCTCCGGTAGTCGTGCAGTTGGATCAAAAAGGCGTAGCGCTTGTACAAGCGGCTCCCCTCGTCAAAAAGCTCGCGGCAAGCCGCTTCATCGAGCGCGAAACCCTCGTCGCTGGTCCCGTGCTCGCGGTGGTATTTTTCCAATTCGCCCTGATAGTAATCAAGGGCAAAGTCCTGTCCGTGGGGCCGGCGACCGTCGGGCCGACCATCGAGATTTAGCTGTAAAATGCCCTGAAAGGCCCCTTGATCGACCCGGATCTGGATCCTCGCAACCCCGTCCCTTCCCGATATTTTCCGCACATTCGCCTCTGGGTCGAAGGACCATTCATTTAATAGGTCGGTCATATCTCGACTCATGCCAACCTCGCACAACCGCTATTTACTGACATTGCAAAAATTCTCATCGCAGAATTATAACCGAGTTGATGCGTTCCGGCAATGACCTTCCCGCAGGCTAGGAGCCGAGGTCTCTCTGGCCCCTAGCCTGCGATGGCATAGTTTATGCTACAATAATGTACGACGCATTCTCGACACTTGGCTTTAATGACGCCCTTTTGCGGCGTGTGCCACTGTATTTCTGGTCGATTTTCCGTTTTAACCACGAATATGTAGCTCTTTGATGTTTACAAAAATGTTGTTTTTATCCATACTAATGACAAAAATGTCGCAAAAACAGGATGACTCACATGTCCACCTTACCAACCGCCAGTGCCCAACAACAAATCTCCATCCTACACGAAATCGGGCAAATACTAGGCTCGACGACCAAGTTTGAGGAAGCGCTCAACGTCATCCTCAAGCTCATGTGCGACCAACTCGACATGAGCTTGGGGACGGTCAGCCTCTTGAGCCAAGAAGCCTCCGAAGTCTCTATAGACGTAGCCTATGGACTCTCGCAATCGGAAATCAAGCGCGGCCGCTACGACGTCGGGGAAGGCATCACCGGCAAGGTCGTGGAATCGGGCAAGCCCGTGATCGTGCCGCGCATCAGCAGCGAGCCGCTCTTCCTCAACCGCACCGGCGCTCGCGGTAGTTCGGCCAAGAGCCAGACCTCGTTCATTTGCGTGCCCATCCTCCAGCAGCAGCAGGTAGTAGGTACCATTAGCGTCGATATTCCCTATAAAGACAACGAAAGCCTGCAAGATACCGTGCGCCTGCTGTCCATCATATCCGTCATGATCGGCCAATCGGCCGCCGCCCGCCAACGCGCCCGCGTCGAACAAACCCGGCTTCTCGACGAAAACTTGCGCCTGCAAAACGAACTCCGCGAGCGCTTCCACCCCGCCAACCTCATCGGCAACTCCCGCCCCATGCAGGAGGTTTGCCAGCTCATCGGCCAAGTGGCTCCCAGCGACGCCACGGTCCTGTTGCGCGGCACCAGCGGCACGGGGAAGGAACTGGCCGCAGATGCCATACATTACAACAGCTTACGCGCCGACAAACCCTTTGTCAAAGTACACGTCGCCGCCCTGCCGGAGACCTTGGTCGAATCCGAACTATTCGGCCACGAGCGCGGCGCTTACACCGGGGCTTCGACGAGCAAAGCCGGCCGGTTTGAACGAGCGCGCGGCGGGACGATTTTCCTCGACGAAATCGGCGAACTCAGCCTAGGTGCACAGGTCAAACTGCTCCGCGTGCTGCAAAATCGCGAAGTCGAACGCCTCGGCGGTCGCGGCCCTGTGCCGATTGATGTTCGCGTCGTCGCGGCAACCCACATAGACTTGGAAAAAGCCATCGCCGAGGGGACTTTCCGCGAGGATCTCTTCTACCGACTCAACGTCTTTCCCATCTTCATTCCGCCCTTGCGCGAGCGCAAATCCGACATTCTGCAACTTGCCGACCACTTCCTCGAAAAGTACTCTCGCCAGCTCGGCGTGGAGATGCACCGCATTTCTACACCCGCCATTGACATGATGATGAGCTACCATTGGCCGGGCAACGTGCGCGAGTTGGAAAACTGCATTGAACGGGCGATCATCCTCAGCAACGACGGCGTCATCCACGGCCACCACCTGCCCCCCTCTCTGCAAACGGCTGACGCCACCGGAACGCCGGTCACCGGCTCCTTTAATACGATGATGCAGGCTTATGAACGAGAAATCATCATTGAGGCCCTCAAGAACGCCCGCGGCAATATGGCCAAGGCCGCCCGCACCCTCGGTACTACAACTCGCATTTTCTCTTATCGGATGCAAAAACTAGCCATCTGTCCGAAAAATTACAAGAAGTGAGCAACAAAAACGACAAAATTGTTATTTTATGATACTATTTCAGTTTTGTCATTATGCTCGTCTCGTTTTTCTCTGTTATTGTTATTTTTTCTAACTCCCTAATTTACAATAAGCTACAATTCTGAAGTATCTGTGCCCAATCCGCTTGGCACGTTTCTTGCCTTGTAACAATCCGACGTTCGCAGCCAAGAGGCGTCGATTAGATGCCTCCTCATACCTTACAAGGGAAGGGATTGCCCATGTCTGTTTTTCGCAACCGTCCTGCGCTCTTATGGCTCTGTGCCGGGGTCCTCGGGGCTACGACTCAGGCTTCGGCGGGAGATTTTAAAACCGTAGAAGCCTTCCAGGCCATGCCCTTGGCCTATCCCAAATTCATGGTAGATAACCTGTGGATTCTCATCGCCGCCGCGTTGGTTTTCATCATGCACTTGGGTTTTGCCACGCTCGAATCCGGCCTGACCCGGCAAAAGAACACGGTCAACATCCTCTTCAAGAACCTCTTTATTATCTCGGCCGGTATCCTCACCTATGCCTTGTGCGGCTTCAACATCATGTATCCAGGCGATGATTGGCTCATCGCCGATGTGTTGGCCCTCAAGGGCTGGATCGGCTTTGACGACGATGTGGCCAACCTGACCAATCAGTACGCAGATTACACCTACTGGTCGGACTTCATCTTTCAGGCCATGTTCGCCGCCACCGCTGCCACCATCGTCTCCGGTGCTGTTGCCGAGCGCGTTAAGCTATCGGGTTTCATGCTTTACGCCGTGATCTTGGTGGCCTTTGGCTACACCATCGCCGGCTCTTGGAAGTGGGGTGCTGGCTGGCTCGACGACCTCGGTTTCTACGACTTCGCCGGCTCGTCGGTCGTGCACGCCTTTGGCGGCTTCTCGGCCCTCGCCGCGGTTTTGGTGCTAGGGGCGCGCAAGGGCAAGTACCACAACGGAGAAATCAGGCCCATCCTCGGGCACAGCATGCCGCTATCGACCATCGGCGTCTTCCTGCTGTGGCTCGGCTGGTTCGGCTTCAACGGCGGCTCGGTGCTCAGCGCCGACCCCGCGGCTGTGTCGCTGGTCTTCGTCACCACCACCCTCGCCGCAGCGGCTGGTTGCATGGCCTCGATTTTTACCTCCTATATCTACCTCAAAAAGCCCGACATCACCATGGCGCTCAACGGCATTCTCGCTGGCCTCGTTGGCATCACGGCTGGGGCCGACGTGGTCACGTGGGCTGGAGCCATCTGGATTGGGCTGATCGCCGGAATCATTGTCGTCTTCTCGATTGTCTTTATCGACCGCATCAAGATCGACGATCCGGTCGGGGCCATCTCCGTCCACGGCATCTGCGGCGTCTGGGGCACAATCGCGGTCGGGCTGTTCAGCACCAACGCCGACCACAGCGTGGGCACTCAGCTATTGGGCACGCTGTCGTACGCCATCTTCGCCTTTATCTTCTCATTTGTCCTCGCGACCATTGTCAAGGCAACACTCGGGTTCCGCGTTGATGAGGAAGACGAGGACGAGGGTCTCGACCTAAGCGAGCACGGCCAGCCCGCGTACGCGGATTTCCAGCACATCAACAACTAAGCGAGGGAGGCAACCACAATGTATAAAATTGAAGCATTCCTCCGGCCATCGGCCCTTGAGGCCGTGCAAAAAGCCCTAGGCGAACGGGGCATCGCCGGCATGTCCGTAACCGAAGTGCGGGGCTTTGGCCGCCAGCGCGGCCATCGCGAGGTCTATCGCGGTGCCGAGTACCGCATTGATTTCGTCCCCAAGATCAAAATCGAGGTCATCGTCAAGGACGCCGACCACGAGCTGGCGATCAACACCATCGTCGAGGCAGCCAAGTCCGGCAAAGTCGGCGATGGCAAGGTATTTGCCTCGCCAATCCAAGAAGCCGTGCGCATCCGCACCGGCGAGACGGGCGAAAGCGCGTTGTAGTGGTCAGTGGTTTGTGGCCTGTGATCAGCGATCGGTCCCCTTGGGTACTGTGTGGGGACTGACCACTAACCACTAACCACTGCTTTAACCCATCCTCACACCCACCTAAGGAGTATCTGATGAACCGCTTGCTTTTTGCCGCACCCCTTTTCTTTGCGCTGACGCTAGCGACCGTTCCGGCTGATGCCGGGGTCGGTTTTGGTGCCGACGTAGTCAACCGCTACGTGTGGCGCGGCACGGACTTCGGCAATGCCGTCAGCGTCCAGCCGGGCATGTCCATCAGTCACGGCAACATCGAAGTCGGCGCTTGGTCCTCATGGGCAATCTCCGACGGCGGTGCCAACGAGAACGATCTCTACGTCAGCTTCTCGTCCGGCCCCATCGGCATCACCCTGACCGACTACTACTTCCCGGGCCTGACTGAAAACGACGATTTCTTCAACTACAGCGACGAGGACGGGGCACACATCCTCGAAATCAGCGCGTCCCTCGCCCCCGACGGCGTACCTCTGAGCGCCCTAGTCGCATACAATGTATCCGGCGACGCCGACGATTCGTTCTGGGCGGAAGCGACCTACGACTTGGGCGAGATGGAAGAGACCGCCGTCAGCGTCACCGTCGGCCTCGGCAACGGGTTTTACACTACTACGACCGATCCGGCCTTGGTCAGCGTCGGTCTCAACATGGGCAAAGGCGACTACTTCGCCTCGTACATTCTCAACCCAGACAAAGAATCCACCTTCCTCGTCTTCGGTAGGAGCTTCTAAAACCTGGTCTGGCTCCGCATGACCGGACCAGAAGCAGGGGGCGCGTGTGCGGGGCACGCGCCTCCTGATCCCATTCAACCACTACTTTGAGAAAGGAACCCACTCTCATGGCCAAAGCCAAGGCGAAAGCCAAACCCAAAAGCAAAAGCAAAGCCAAACCCAAAGCCAAGTCGGCCAAAGCCAGCGCCATCGACAACGCGCTGGCTTTAGCACGCCAGAACGACGCGCAGATGGTCGATTTCAAGTTCGTCGATCTGCCCGGCACTTGGCAGCACTTCACCATGCCCATCGCCGATCTCGAACCCGACCTGTTCGAAGACGGTCTCGGCTTCGACGGCTCGTCGATCCGCGGCTGGCAGGAAATCAACGAATCCGACATGCTCGTCGTGCCCGATCCGACCACCGCCGTCATGGACCCGTTTACCCAAGCGCCTACCCTGTCGCTGGTCTGCTCGGTTGAAGACCCCATCACCCGCCTGCCCTATGCCCGCGATCCCCGCGGCGTCGCCCAGCGCGCCCAAGCCTATCTTTTGCACACTCAGTTGGCTGACACCGCCTTTTTCGGCCCGGAAGCCGAGTTTTTCATCTTCGACAACATCCGCTTCGACCAGCAAGCCCATCTGGGTTTCTACGAGATCGACTCGGTGGAAGGCCGCTGGAACTCCGGCTCGGCGGACGGCCCCAACTTAGGCTACAAGCCCGACTACAAGGGCGGCTACTTCCCGGTGCCGCCGACGGATTCGCTGCAAGACATCCGCACCGAGATGGTGCAGACCATGCTCGACTGCGGCATTGACACCGAAATCCACCACCACGAGGTGGGCACCGCCGGCCAAGGCGAGATCGACATTCGCTTTTGTCCGCTGCTTATCTGCGGCGACCGGATGATGCTGTACAAATACATCGTCAAGAATGTGGCGCGTCGGCACGGCAAGACGGCCACGTTCATGCCCAAGCCGCTGTTTGAGGACAACGGCACGGGTATGCACACCCACCAGAGTCTGTGGCAAGGCGATACGCCTTTGTTTGCCGGTAGTGGCTATGCGGGTCTGAGCCAAATGGCGTTGCACTACATCGGCGGGCTGCTGCACCACGCGCCGGCGCTGTTGGCATTTACCAATCCGACGACCAACTCCTACAAGCGGCTGGTGCCTGGCTACGAAGCGCCGGTGAACTTGGCCTATTCGCAGCGCAACCGCAGTGCGTCGGTGCGCATTCCGATGTATTCGCCTTCGCCCAAGAGCAAGCGGGTGGAGTTTCGTTGTCCCGACCCGTCGTGCAACATCTACTTGGCGCTGTCGGCGATGCTGATGGCGGGGTTGGACGGGATCGAGCGTCAGTTGGATCCGGGGGAGCCGTTGGACAAGAATCTGTATGACTTGTCGGCGGAGGAGCGGGCAGGGGTTCCGCAGACGGCCGGTTCGTTGGAGGCGTCGTTGGATCACTTGGAGCAGGATCGGGACTTTCTGTTGCAGGGGGATGTGTTCTCTGACGATCTGATCGACGCGTGGATTGACTACAAGCGCACCGAGGAGGTCGATGCCCTCCGCCTGCGGCCTCATCCCTATGAGTTCGCCCTCTACTACGACGTGTAAATATCAACTATATCCAAAAGACACTAAGGGGCGGTGCCAGCTTGGCATCGCCCCTTTGTTATTTTGGTAAGACCGCACGATTTTCGTATATTCAGCCTCCCAAAATACAAGGAGCATGTATGCGCTTATTGACAGTTCTGATACTTACTATCCTCCCACTCGCCGCGCACGCCGAAGTAGGTTTGGAGGCGCACTACACAGTCCAACGCGCCCTCGAACCGGTCGTCGTCGATGGCACATTGGACGAATTCTCGTGGGAACGGGCGCATCAAATCAACCGCTTTGAGCGCATCCTCAACGAGTACGACGAGGTGCTTTATCCCACGCGGGCAAAGATGCTGTGGGATAGCGATTACTTTTACTTTGCCTTCGTCTGTCAAGATGCGGACATGTGGGCTATCTACGACCAAGAAGACGATCCGCTGTGGAGCGAGGAAGTCGTGGAGGTCTTTATCGACCCCGACGGCGACGGCAAGCGCTACCTAGAGCTGGAGGTCAACCCGCTCAATGCGGTCGTCGATTTGCTGATCTACTCAGTATCGCCCGAGTGGCACTCGTCCAAAGACTGGGATATCGCCGGGCTCAAAACAGCGGTCCGAGCTCACGGCACCGTGAACGACTCGCTCGCGCTCGACCAGGGCTGGACCGCGGAAATCGCCATTCCCTGGGCCGCTATGGCCGATAGCGTCACCGGCGGTGAGCGTCCGACAGCCGGCGATGTCTGGCGGCTCAATCTCTACCGCATCGAACGCAAGGGCGGGCGCAACCTAAAAAGCCGTCTAAACGATCTCCCAGACTCAGACCCGCTCCATCAGCACTACCACGAGCAAACCGAGTACACGGCCTGGAGCGAGACCTACCAGCGCGGCTTTCACCACCCCGCCCGCTTTGGCGCGGTGCAATTTGCGGAATAAGCGACCATGAATAAGCTCTTCGTCCTCTGTCTTTTGCTCGCCCTGCCAGCACTGGCCGCAGCCGACGTGGAAGGCATGGTATGGATCGGCCCGGACTTCTACATCGACATGTACGAGTACCCCAACCAGCGCGGCACTCTCCCCAAAGTCGATGTCACCTGGGGCGAAGCGGAATCGCTCTGCGCAGCCCAGGACAAGCGGCTGTGTACCGAACAGGAATGGCAGAAAGCCTGCACTGGGCCGCAGAATTTCGCGTACTCCTATGGCGAAGAATTCGAGTCGGGGCGCTGCAATACGCGACTTGCCGTCGATGGGGTCTGGCAGCGCGGGCCGGGCCTAGCGCCCAGCGGCGCGTATGCCGGCTGCACCAATGCCTACGGAGTTTATGACATGATCGGCAATGTTTGGGAGTGGACCGCGTCTTGGTATTCGCGCTCCGATCGCTGGCGGATCGTGCGCGGCGGCTCCTTCTTCCACAACGTCAACCTAGCCCGCGCCGACGCCCGCTACGGGCGATTCCTCGACGCCAACTACCGCCTCGATCTAGTGGGCTTCCGCTGCTGTCTTTCGGCTGCGCCGCCCCAAACGCCGTAACGCGCTATGGCCATTCGCAAGGTATCGCGGATGGGACATCCGGTGCTGCGCCAACGCGCCGCCGAGATTTCCCCCGCCCAAATGCAAAGCTCCCAGATGCAGCGCTTAATCGACGACATGATCGAAACCATGCTCGACTACGAGGGCATTGGCTTAGCTGCGCCGCAAGTGTTTGAATCCCTGCGGCTGATCGTCCTCGGCGACCCTTCGGCTGAGCTCAGGACTTCGGCGAGCTCAGTCGAGTCGTCGAAGCCCGCAGCCGATCCCCAAGACGAGGCCGCCATCCCGCTGACCGTGCTCTTCAATCCGCAGTTTATCTCCCAGTCGTCCGAATGCTTAGATGCTTGGGAAGGTTGCTTGAGCATCCCCCAATTGCGCGGCGTCGTCCCGCGCGCGGCCGCCGTCGAAGTCCGAGGCTACGATCGCGAGGGTCGAGCGGTGGAGTTGGAGGCGGAAGAGCTTTTCGCCCGCGTCCTCCAGCACGAAATCGACCATCTCGACGGCGTGCTCTTCCCAGACCGCATGGCCGATCTCCAGACTCTTACTTTTCTGGAGGAGTACCAGCGCTATTGGCTCGATGCCGAAGCGTGAGGCCGCCAGACCGACTTGACAACCGCCTCAGACCTCGTACTATGTTTGCGTTCATTCCCCCCAATCTCCTCAGATAGGACTATGGATCCCCGCTTCTCAATCGAACAAGGCACGGGCATTTACACCGGCAACGAGCTGATCGTCAAGGGTGCCTTAGAAAGCCAAGTCGGCGTCATTACCGGGTACCCCGGCTCGCCCTTGGCCGAGCTTTTCGAGACCCTCGAAAACAACAAGGACCTCTTTAACGAACACGGCATCGTCGCGCAGATCGCCAACAACGAAGCCCTCGCCGCGGCCCGCCTCAACGGCTCGCAGATGGAGGGCATTCGCGCCTTGGCCGTGATGAAGAGCGTCGGCTTGCACGTGGCGGCTGACGGACTGGCCCTCGGCAACATGGTCGGGGCCTCGCCCAGCGGGGGTGTCCTAGTCGCCGTGGGCGACGACACCTGGTCCGAGGGGACCCAAGTACCGGCTGACTCGCGCTTTCTGTCCCAGCATCTCTACATGCCGATCCTCGAACCCGCGACCTTTCAAGAGATCAAGGATTGGGTCGGGCAGGGCTTCGAGCTGTCGCGGCGCTCGCGTCTCTACCTGACCTATCTGGTCACCTCCAACCAAGCCGACGGCGGCGGCAGCGTCGCCGTCTATCCCAACCGCTTTGCCACCCTCAATCGCAAGCAGCGCATCGCGCTGGATACCAGCACCATTTGTTCTGACGACCGCGTCATCATCCCGCCGGCCACGGCGCACAAAGAGCGAGAGGTCATCTACCAGCGCTATCCCCTCCTGTGGCAGCTAGCGCGGGAGGCGGGCATCAACCAAATCCTCTATCCGCCGAGCAACGGCCCCAAGCCGCTGGGCTTTATCACCTCTGGCTTGGCTTATAGCTATCTCGAACACGCCCTGCACATCCTCGGGCTGACCGGGCATTTTCCCATCCTCAAGCTGGGCATTACCTACCCAGTCGATCCCCACATGATCGCGCGCTTTGCCGATTGCGTGCAGACTTTCTGCGTGGTCGAGGAAAAGCGGGCCTTTATCGAGCCGCAGATCGCCGCCGAGTTGACGCGGCAAAAAGACCTCGACCCCGCGCTGTGGGGCAAGCGCTTCCCGGGCAACACCGCGGGCTTTCCCGATATTCAGGGCCTGCACCCCTCGCTCATCGTCCAAACCCTAGCGCGCCTCTTCGCTGCGCTAGACGCCGAGCTACCCATTGACCGCAAGAAACTACAGGCCGAACTCAACACCTTAGCCCCTGTCAACTCCACCACGACCGTGCCACCGCGCTCGCCTTCTTTCTGCCCGGGGTGCCCACACCGCGACTCGGCCAGCGTGCTCAAGAAAGCCGCGGCCGACTTGGCTGCGCCTCCCGACGGGCAAGCCCCGGTAGATTTGGTCTTCCACGGCGACATCGGCTGCTACTCCATGCTCAAATACGCGCCGTTTTCCGAGCTGATGCACAATCTTTCCGGCATGGGTCTAGGTGGCGGCACCGGTGCGGGCATCGACCCCTTTATCGACAACAAACAGCTCGTCTTCATGGGGGATTCGACTTTTTTCCACACCGGCATGATCGCCATCTCCGACTCCATCAAAAACGGCCAAGACATCACCTACGTCATCCTCGACAACAAGACCACGGCCATGACCGGGCACCAGCCCACCCCAGGCGTGGACGTCGACGTCTTGGGCAACCCGACTTTCGCTCAAGACATTGAAAAGGCCGTCACCGGCCTAGCGGGCGACTCATCGACCTTTATCGCCCGCATGGACCCATCCCAACGCCAGGACTACGACGCCCTCGTCCGCAAAACCTTGCTCCGCGACGGGGTCAAAATCATCATTGCCGACAAGGAATGCGGCATCACCTACCACCGCCGCGAGCGAGCGCGTCAGAGCGCGATCGCCAAAGAACAGGGCTTCCTGCCGGTCGAAAAGCACATCAACATCAGCGAAGATGTCTGCGAGTACTGCCTCGAATGCACCCAAGCTACCGGCTGCAGCGGCCTGACGGTCGCGTCCGCCACCGAGTACGGCCCTAAGATCGCCATCGACCCGTCCTCCTGCGTTACCGACGGTGCCTGCACCCGGGTCGAAGTCGGCGATGGCGACAAAACCTGTCCTTCTTTTGAGGAAATCACCGTCCAGCGCAAAGCTCCACCCACCGTCTCGACCCCGCCCATTGACGTCGGCCAGTTGCCTGCGCCCCCCCAGCGTCCTCTCACCGACATCTGGTACACCTACATAGCCGGAGTCGGCGGCATGGGCGTCAACGTGGTGGCCTCGGTGCTGGCGCAAGCTGGGGTGCGGCAGGGCTACGAGGTGCGGCTGACCAATAAGAAAGGACTGGCCATCCGCAACGGCTCAGTTTATTCGCACTTGAGCTACGCACCCAAGGGCACCCCGGTCTCTCCGCTGATTCCCTGCGGCAAGGCCGACTTGCTCCTCGGGCTCGACGTACTCGAAGCGGCGCGGGGCCTCGAACCCGAAGGCCGCTACCGCATCGCCCACCCAGAGCGCACCGCCGCCATCGTCAACACCGCCAAGACCCCCACCATCGACACCCTCATCGGCCAAGAGGATTTCTCGGCGGAAGACCAAGCCGACCTGATCCACCAACACACCCGGCCAGACGCGTACTTTGGCGCGAATCTCTTCCGCATCTGCGAGCACTACCTAGGCAACAAGCTCTACGCCAACATCATGATGCTCGGCGTAGCCTTCCAGCGCGGGTTGCTCTCCCTAGACCTAGACACCTTGCTCTGGGCTATCGGACAGGCTGTGCGCCGCGACCTAGAGACGAACCTAAAAGCCTTTAACATGGGCCGATACCTAGCGCTCGATCCGAACCATTTCCCGCTCGACGAAGAACCACTTAGCTACGCCGAACTCGTCGCCGACAAAACCGCGTTGCTGGCCAAAAAGAAGGGCAAGCGAGTCGCCGCGGCCTACCGCGACCGCATCCGCGATACACCCATTGCCACGGCGCGTCGTCACTTCGCGCTGCGAGTATACGACCTGATCCAGTACGAGGGCCTCAATTATGCCGACCGCTACATCCGCCAAGTGCTGGCCGTGCAGGCCAAAGACGGGCCCGAGTTCGATTTCGCGGCCACTCGCGCGGTCATCTATCAACTCGCCAAGGTCCTCGCCATCAAAGACGAAATCTACGTGGCTTATCTGCTCACCTGCGAGGAGAAGTATCGCCGCGACCGCCGCCGCTACAACATCGACCCCAACCGCGGCGACCGCATCCGCTACCGCCACCTGAACCGGCCGCATTTGCGCCTCTTTGGCCGCGACTTCCGCCCGGATCTCAAGCTAGGCGACCGGTCGCTGAAGTGGGTCGCCCGCATGAAGTTCCTTCGCCGGCTTTTCTCCTCGTGGTGGCACCGCGAAGAGCACGACTTCGTCGCTTGGTACGAAGGCCTGATTGCCGACTTTTCTCCGCACTCCGCAGACGAGTACCACACTTGGGTGCAAATTCTGTCGCTGCCCGAGGAGGTGCGCGGCTACCGCGGCGTCCGACAGCCCAAAATGGAAGCGGCCAAGGAGCGGGCCGCCGAACTGCTAGCCGGGCGCGAGACTGCCCCAGATCCGGAGCTGTTGCAGATCCCCGTATCCACTGGAAGCTGACTCTGTGATTCGCCCCTATCGCCCAGCGGACTTGCCCGCGCTCAAGCACATCACGGCCATCTGCTTCCCCGGCGTATCCATCGACTACAACATCGAACAGCGCTTCGGACTAATCGGCGGGCGCGACTGGCAATTTCGCAAGCTGCGCCACATCGACGACGACGTGGCCGGCGAGCGGGCGAGCGGCGTCTTTGTGTGGGAGGAAGATGGCCAGGTAGTTGGCTACATCACCACTCGCATCGACCGAGAGAGCAAGATCGGCGGGATTCCCAACATCGCTGTTCTGCCGCATTGCCAAGGCAAGGGCGTGGGCCGCCAACTCCTAGAGCACGGCTTAGCGCATCTGCGCGCCGCCGGTATGGAGTGCGCCAAAATCGAGACGCTGGCGCAAAATTCCATCGGCGCGCACTTGTATCCCAGCCTCGGCTTTGAGGAAGTCGCCCGCCAGATCCACTATTGCACGCGCCTCTAAAGCTGATAACGACATGACGCCGAAAGAAGCCGCTGGTCGCCGCGCTGTCGAGTACATTGAATCCGGTATGATCGTGGGATTGGGCACTGGCTCAACCACTGAATGGGCCATCCGCGCCCTCGGAGATCGCGTCGCGGCCGGGCTGTCAGTCAAGGCCATCCCCACCTCGGAAGCCTCGACCGCCTTGGCCCGCTCCCTCGACATTGAACTGACGACGCTCGCCGAGGTGTCCAGCGTCGATTTGACCATCGACGGGGCTGACGAAGTCGATCCCAACCTCGACTTAATCAAGGGCCTAGGCGGCGCACTCCTGCGCGAGAAAATCGTCGCCTCTATCACCGCGCACCAAATCATCGTCGCCGATCCATCCAAGCTAGTCGATCAACTCGGCACCAAGGCCCCGCTGCCGGTCGAGGTCGTCCCTTGGTCTCATCCCCTCATCGCCCGACGTCTCAAAGAGCGGGGCCTCGTCCCAGCCTTGCGCTTGCAGACCCCGGACACCCCGTTTGTCACCGACAACGGCAACTACGTCATCGACGCTCGCTTTCCCGAGGGGATTGACGACGCCCGCGCCACCGAGTGCTGGCTCAACGCCTTGCCCGGGGTCGTGGAAAACGGGCTTTTCGTCGCAATGACCCATCTCGTGATCGTCGGTCAAGACGACGGCTTCTGTCACCTGATCAACAAAAGCTGAGGTTCCATGCAACATTCTGCACAACGCTCGCGCCGCTCCTTCCTGCAAAGCGCTCCATTACTAGCGGCCGGCGGCTTGGCCGCCTGTGGCCAAGCCGAACAGCAAGCGGCCCCTGCGGTCCAATCCCAACAGCATTTCAAGTGGAAGATGGTCACCACCTGGCCCAAGGACTTTCCAGCCTTGGGCACTGGTGCTAACAATCTCGCCCATAGCATTGAGGCCCTGTCCGATGGACGCCTACACGTCAAGGTGTACGGTGCGGGGGAATTGGTGCCAGCCTCGGGCGTCTTCGACGCGGTCTCCGGCGGCACCGCCGAGATGGGCCACGGAGCCGCTTACTACTGGAAGGGCAAGCACGAGGCGACCCAGTTTTTCTCGGCCGTTCCCTTTGGACTAAACGCGGCCGAGATCAACGGCTGGCTGCGCTACGGCGGCGGCCAGAGCCTATGGGACGAACTCTACGCCCCCTTCAACCTCCGGGCCTTTCCCGTCGGCAACACCGGCGTGCAGATGGGCGGTTGGTTCAACCGGGAAATCAACACCCTCGCCGACTTCTCCGGTTTGGTCATGCGGATGCCGGGCTTGGGCGGCGAGGTCCTGCGCCGCCTCGAAGTCACGGTCAAAGCCCTGCCCGGTGGCGAGATTTTCCAAGCCCTCAAGACCGGTGCCATCGACGCCACCGAATGGGTCGGCCCGTACAACGATCTCGCCTTTGGGCTGCACCAAGCCGCCCAATACTACTACTGGCCGGGCTGGCACGAGCCGGGAACCGCGCTAGAGTGCATGGTCAACAAACAGGCCTTGGAGAGCCTTCCTTCAGACCTCCAAGCCGTCGTCAAGTACGCCTGCCAAGCGGCCAACGACGACATGCTCAGCGAGTTCACTGCGCGCAACAGCCAAGCCCTCAAGACCTTGGTTGACGAACACGGCGTCCAGCTCCAGCGCTTCTCTGACGAGCTCTTGGCGCAAATCGGCAAAGTGTCCGCCGAAGTAGTAGCCGAGATCGCCGGCCAAGACCCCTTTTCCAGCCGGGTCTATAGCTCGTTTGACGCCTTCCGCAAAAACTCCATCGCGTACACGCACATCTCCGAGCAAGCCTATACCCAAGCCCGCGCCCTGACCTTTGGCTAGCGCCCGCATGGAACGCCTCAACCGCTTCATCGTCCACACCGTGCCTTGGCTGACGCTAGGCATGGTCTTGGTGACCTTTACCGTCGTAATTTTGCGCTACCTCTTTGGACGCGGCTGGGTCTGGATGCAAGAAATAGCCCTGTACATGCACGCCTTTACCTTCCTCCTAGCAGCCAGCTACACCCTCTCGCGCGACGAGCACGTCCGCGTCGATATCCTCTACCGGCCCATGGACGTCCGGCGCAAGGCCCTAGTCAACCTCTTGGGCAGCGCACTGCTGTTGATTCCCTGCTGCGCGGTGCTGTTCTACCAGGCACTGCCCTTTGTCGCCAACTCTTGGGCCGTGCTCGAAGGCTCCCAAGACGGCGGCGGCTTGGAGGCGGTCTATCTGCTCAAAACCGCCATCCCGGTGTGCTTCGCGCTGCTATTTTTGCAGGCCCTAGCCATCATTCACCACAGCGTGCAAACCCTCCGCACCCAATGAGCGAATTCGCGCCGCTGGCCATGTTCCTCTGCACCTTCGCGGTGCTGCTATCCGGCTTCCCAGTGGCCTTTTGCCTCGCGGGTACGGCCCTTGGCTTTGCCGGCCTCGGCGTCCTCACCGGCGACTTTGACTCGGCCTTTCTCTCGGCTTTGCCGGCCCGCATCTACGGCATCATGTCCAACGAGACCCTGATGGCCGTACCGCTGTTCGTCTTTATGGGGGTCGTGCTAGAGCGCTCGAAAATCGCCGAGGACCTGCTTGAAACCATGGCTCAGCTCTGCGGCAGGTTGGGCGGCGGGCTGGGGATTTCGGTCTGCCTCGTCGGCGGCCTGTTGGCGGCTTCCACCGGCATCGTCGGCGCGACGGTCGTCACCATGGGCCTCATTTCGCTGCCGGCCATGCTCAAACGCGCGTACTCCCCAGCGGTTTCCACCGGCATCATCTGCGCTTCGGGGACGCTCGGCCAGATCATCCCGCCCAGCATTGTGCTGGTCATCCTCGGCGACGTGGTTTCCTCGGCGTACCAGCAGGCTCAGCTCAAAATGGGCAATTTCGCCCCGGTCTCGGTCTCGGTCGGCGACCTCTTTATGGGCGCGCTCGTGCCCGGCTTCGTGCTGATGGGGCTCTATATCCTCTATATAATCGGCCTCGGCCTCCTCAAGCCTGCTACCGTGCCAGCCGTGCCAGCCGAGGAGCGCGCGCAAATCCTCAGCGTGGCCTTCCTCCGCCGCCTCGGCGCAGCCCTCGTGCCGCCCCTAGTCCTCATCTGTGGGGTGCTCGGCTCCATCCTCTTCGGAGTGGCCACGCCGACCGAGGCGGCTTCGGTCGGCGCGGTCGGGGCCATGCTCTTATCGCTGGCCAAAGGGCACTTCAACCGCACCGCGCTCAAAGAAGTCATGCGCACCACCACTGAAATCAACGCCATGGTCTTTATCATCCTCATCGGCGCGAGCGTGTTTTCGCTGGTCTTTCGCGGTTACGGGGGCGACGAAGCAGTCGAGTCCTTTCTGACCCATGAGGCAACTGGCGGCGTGCTCGGCTCTTTCGCGTTAGTGATGGCCGTGATGTTTTTGCTCGGCTTTTTTCTCGACTTCTTCGAGATCATCTTCGTCGTCGTCCCCATCGTCGGTCCGATCCTCTTGACGATGGGCCTAGATCCCGTGTGGTTGGGCGTGATGATCGCCTTGAACTTGCAGACCTCTTTTCTCACGCCCCCGTTTGGCTTCTCGCTCTTTTACTTGCGCGGCGTCGCTCCCCCTGAGATCAGCACGCCGCAAATCTACCGAGGGGTCGTGCCCTTTATCGCCATTCAGGTGCTGCTGTTAGCAGGGCTGTGGTTCGTGCCGGAACTGGCTACGTATCTGCCGGGGAAGGTGTTCGGACGCGGATAGATAGCTCAGAGGCGCTCTGGGTCCGACTCTCTCGCCATCGTCAGCATCCCGACATAAGCGTCGTACCTATCCTGAATGTTGCTAACGTAATGCACGGGCTGGCCGCAGCGACAAAAACCATAGCGCGACCGTTCGTGATAGGCCGGCTTGGCAAGCAGCCGCATTGCCTGTTCCACGTGGCCAAACCACTGGTCGGGATTCCACCCCTTTTCGCGGGCCAAGCGTCGGGCTTCGAGTACATGCCCGTACCCAACATTGTAGGCGGCCAGCGCAAAGCGCATCCGTTCTTTTTTGGGTATGTTCGGATCGAAGCGGTTGACCAGTTGGGACAGGTACTTCACCCCCGCGTGAATATTGTCTTCGGGGTCGTATAGATCAGTAAATCCCAACTCGCGCCCGGTGTCTGGCATGACCTGCATCAGCCCGCGTGCGCCGACCCAGCTAGTGGCCTGGGGATCGAATTTGGACTCCTGGTACATCTGTGCGGTAATCAACCGCCAATCTTGGCCGTACTGGCGGGCGTATTTTTTGGCCAACTCGTCATAGGGCGACAGACGGCCGCTCAAATCGACTCGCAGCGAATCTTTTGCCCTAGTGATGGTGCGCTTGTTCTCAAAGTACCGCTTCTTCATCACGTTAAAAAACAAGCCGCCTTTTTCTTTTTGGACATACTGATTAAGCGCCGCCAGCAGAGCCGGATTGTCTTCGCGCACCGCCCACCCCAAAGCCGTCGGCTTGATGCTGAAGGCCGCCTTGAGTTGGCGTCCGTAGGCGAGTTCCACGTCGAGCAGATTGGAGTCGCACAGGGTAATGTCATAGCGACCTTCTTCGACGCCAGCCAGAATGTCTTCGGTTTCAAGGGAATCGGGCAGAGGTGCTACCTGCAAACCCTGTATGGAATCGGCGAGAGCCATCAAAGTGGTGTAAAAGGAAGAGCTTTGGCGCACGTGGACCGTGCGTCCGGCCAAGTCCTCAAGGCTGGCAATCGAATCCTCCCCAGTACGCACGATCACCAGCTCTTCTACTTCGTTATAGGGCCTAGTAAACGCGGCCTGCACCTGTCGCTGCTCGGTAATGGTCATCGCCGCGGCCACGATATCGCCTTTGCCTTCGTTCAAATACGCCAGCAGCTCGGCGTGGCTTGCTGGAATGACGATATCGAGCCGCAGATTGTGCCGGTCGGCAAATTCCTTGATAAGCTCGTATTCAAATCCCACCTGTCGGCCGCGGTGGATAAAGTAGGTCAGCGCATTGTTGCGGGTGATCATGCGCAGCCGCCGACGCTCCTTTAGACCGGGCAGATCGTCGGTGAAAGCCTGCTGGGACTGGCGCGTAAATTGCTGGGCGAGCAGATATTCATCGACCCTATTTTTAAGCTGCACATCGTCGGGCCGCATCATCAGCGCAATCGGGCAATTTTCAGCCAACACCAGCGGCGTAACCATGTTGTCGTAGTAGCGTTCCACTACCCGCCACAAGTGCTCGTCGGCTACGGTTGCTTGATATTGACCACGAACGATGCCTTCTATGAGATGCTCGAGGCCGAGTTGTTCCGGTGCGTTGTGAATGCGCAACGACGGCACTTGCTGCTGAATGTCCAACAAAGTCTGATAGTGGGCACTGGAGTGGCGGACGCCAATTGTCATCCCGGCCAAGTCTTCAATCGCCGTCGGCAGGCTGTCGCTAGCCGTGGTGATCAGGTACTCATCCACGTAGAGATACGGCACGGAAAACGCCGCTTGCTCCTGCCGCGCCGGCGTAACCGTCAGGCTCGCAGCGACGATATCGCCTTCACCTTCTAGCAACTTCTGGACCATCTCGGCGTAACTTTCAGCCTTTACCAACACTAGCTCTAGATTGAACTCCTCGGCCAAGTCGCGGGCGAGGTCGTAGTCAATCGTCACCGGTTCTGCAGACTTGGGAATATGGGCAATCGGTTCCGGGGGGACGATGACGCGCAACGTGCCGTGGGATTGCAATACCGGCAGATCGCCGGTGTACTCGGGCATCGGTGCTGGGGCAGGGGTCGCCGGTTGGCCGCATTGAACAAACGTAGAAATCGCAATAATTCCTATCGGAAGAAGCGTTCGAGTGCGAAAGGACACGACGCACTTCCTCTCCAAATCGGCCCGCTCAACGGGCTTCAGTAGTTTTTTATCGGGAATGAAAAACGGCGCTTGTGGATTGTATTAAATATCGCGGCGTGGAGGTTTTGGACAGGTTGTCAGCTCACTGGGCAATATCGTAAAAGAACAGCTACTCCTTTACATTTTCTGCTTGTATGTCCGTCAATAATAGAACGGTCAGCATCTTTCGTCAAGCCGTTTCGCCGCCGCTGCACGGCTTGACGCCACTTCCCTAAAGGGCCTTTATATCTGCTGTTTTGCTGCCAATATGGCCTATTTAATGAGGACTACTCGCTGTGCTAACCCATGAACTCACCGTCGTCGAGCCGAGGCGAATCGAGGTCACCCAGACCGACCTCAACGACCATCTGCATCCCCATGAAGTACTGATAGAGACTGAATACTCCGTCGTCAGCGCCGGCACCGAAGGCGCAGGCTTTACCGGCCTCGTCAAGCAAATGCCTTTCGGCGACGCCGGCCAGTATCCCCGCGGTACTGGCTACGGCAATCTCGGCCAAGTGCTCAAAGTCGGCGACGCGGTCTCCGGCGTTCAACCGGGAGACCGCGTCCTATCCTTTGCCCGCCACGCTTCCATCGTAAAAACAGATGCGCAGCGCATGGCACTGCCCGTATCGTGCGAAGCTCCCGGCCAGCACCTCGTGTTTACGCGCATGGCCGGCGTCAGCATCTCCGCCTTGCGCTCTGCTAGCGTCCAGCCCGGGGACTCGGTACTCGTAGTCGGCGGCGGCCTCGTGGGCAACTTTGCCGCCCAGCTCTTTCGCTTGGCCGGTGCCGACGTCATGCTCGCAGATTTGTCCGAGCTGCGCCTGCGGCAGGCGCGCGCTTGCCGCATCGAGCACACCGTCAATCCCGGCCGCGACGATCTAGAAGAAGCGGTGCGCGACTGGACCGGCGGCGCTGGTGCTCGCATCGGCGTCGAGGCCATTGGCATTAGCGAAGTCATTGCCCAGACCGCAATGTGCGTTGCCCGCCACGGCGAACTCATTCTCCTCGGCAGCCCGCGCGCCCCGGCCCACTTCGATGTGACGCCCATGCTGCTGCACATTCACTTAGAGGCAATCCGCATGATCGGCGCCCTCGAGTGGCGCTGGCCGCAACACGCCACCGAGCGCTGCCGCGATCTCGACGCCAATTACCGCCAACTCGCCGCGTGGATCGCCAGCGGCCAACTCGTCATCGAACCCCTGATCTCCCATCTAGCGTCCCCCGCAGACTGCCAACAGATGTACGAGGGACTTACCGCCAATAAAGAGGAATACCTCGGCGTGGTTTTCGACTGGTCGCTGCTGAGTTAATCCCATGTCAACGCACTACCTCGCGCTAGACATCGGCTCGACAACCGTTGTCGCCATTGTCATTGACCTCGACACCAACTCCGTCGTCGGCGCAGCCAGCGCGGCCAATTCGTCCGAGGTGACCTCCGCGGCAGATAAGCGGATCAGCCGCTCGGAGTGGGATCTCGAGGCGATGACCGAGCTGGCCATCGGCAACGCCGCCACGCTCGTAGCCCGCACCAACGCCCGCCCAGCCGCCATCGGCGTCACCGGACAGCAGCAGGGCCTTCAGCTCCTCGACGCCGCGCTCGATACTGTAGGTCCTTATTTTTCCTGGCAGGACCAGCGCGCCCAAGAACTCCTACCGGGCCAGCAGCACACCTACTTAGACGCCATGGCCCAGCGCGGGGGTTCGATCGCCACTGAAGGAGAAATGCCCGCCTTTGCCCATACCGGCTGTCCCCTCGTGGCCGGCCACGCCGCGCCGCACCTGTTTTGGCTGCAAGCCAACAATCAACTCCCCAATGGCGTCAGTGGTACCACGGCCCCTGAGTTTGTGGTGTCGCGGCTGGTGGGCAAACGACCCGTTGTCGATCCGACAGACGCGCTCGGCTGGGGCGTCTATGACGTGACCAAGCGCGTCTGGGCGGACGAGCTTATCGCCGATCTCGGCCTAGACCGTTCGCTGTTTCCCGATCTGGTCGAATCTTGTACCATGGCCGGTCCCCTGACCACAGCAATGGCCCAAAAGCTCGGCGTCCCAGCGGGCCTGCCCGTGGCCGTGGCGTCTGGCGACCACCAGTGTAGCTTTGCCGGCACGGTCGCCGATTACGCCAACACCGTGGCCGTCAACGTCGGCACCGGCGGACAAGCCGCACTGCATATCGAAGCTCCACTGCCGCGCGGCTCGCTCGAACTGCGTCCCTATATCCAGCGCGGCTATCTGCTGGCCGGCGTGGGGGCCGTTGGCGGGCGCACGTTCAGGACGCTGCGCGACTTCTTCGCCGACGCCATCTCTGCTCTCGCCGATGTCCAACCTTCGGCTGAGCTCAGGACTTCGGCGAGCTCAGTCGAGTCGTCGAAGCCCGACAGCGAGGCCCTCTACGAGCGGCTCGTAGCATTAGCAGCCGACGTGCCAGTCGGTGCCGAGGGTGTGCGCGCCGACCCGCTGTTTTCCGGGTCGCGTAGCAGGCCCCGCGCCAAAGCCGCCTTCCGCGAGCTAACCGCTACGACGCTGACCGCTGGGCATCTGACGCGCGCGCTGCTGGAAGGCATGGCCGTCGAGTTGGCCGACTCGTATCGCGAGGCCATCCGCCTCGGTGGCGGCGCACGCTCCAAGTTGGTTGGCGCAGGCAATGGCATCAAGCTAAATCCCGTACTGCGGGCGGCGCTGGAAGCCGAGTTCGCTATGCCGCTGCACGTAGGGGCACACGGCGAAGAGGCCGCCGTTGGTGCCGCGTTGTGTGCCGCAGTGGCCGACGGCGCGTTTGGCTCCATTGCCGAAGCGAGCGCAGCGTTTGCCAGTGGCCCCCAATCGTGAAACATTAGGCAGTGTCAAGCGTCAATGAGACAAATCCCAAAGCGAAAATTTCCATCATAGAACAAACCGCTGGTTGAATGGATCAATCGGCTATTAACCAATCAAAACAGGAGTCATCAATGAGACGAGTTTTACTGCTGTTCGTTGTGCTGCCAGTGCTACTATACGCCTGCGTCAGCACGTCTCCGGCGACCGTGCAACAGGCGGCGATGGAGGAGACGACCGAGAAGTTAGAGGATCCGAAACTACCCATTGACTCGCTGGTGACCATCGGCCAACTAGACAACGGCCTGCGCTACGTCATTCGCAAAAACCAAAAGCCCGAAAACCGAGTCGAGCTGCGGCTGGTAGTCGATGCCGGCTCGGTGCTGGAGGACGAAAACCAACAGGGGCTGGCGCACTTTGCCGAGCACATGGCCTTCAATGGCACCAAAAACTTTGCCAAGCAGGAGCTAGTGGACTACCTGGAGCTAATCGGTATGCGCTTTGGGCCGGATCTGAATGCCTACACCGGCTTCGACGAGACCGTGTACATGCTGACCGTGCCCACCGACAGCACCGAGGTCGTGGAAACAGCCTTCCAAATTTTGGAGGACTGGGCGCACCAGATCAGCTTTGAGTCCGAGGAGATCGACAAGGAACGAGGCGTAGTCATCGAAGAGTGGCGACTGCGGCGCGGCGCTCAGCAGCGCATGTTCGACGAGCAAATACCCATTCTCCTGAAGGATTCGCGCTACGCCGTGCGCCTAGTCATCGGCCAGAAGGCCGTGCTCGACACCTTTCATCACGAGGACCTGCGCCGCTTTTACCGCACTTGGTACCGGCCCGATCTGATGGGTTTTGTGGCCGTCGGCGACATTGAGCCAGCGGAGGTAGAGGCGCTAGTGCAGGAGTATTTTGCCCGCATCCCTGCGGCCGAAAATCCCCCCGAGCGCACAGTGTTCCCCGTGCCCGACCACGAGGAGACGCTCTTTGCCATTACCACCGACCCAGAGGCCACCTACAACAGCGTCAGCATCTACTACAAGATGGATGTGCGGCCCCAAGGGACGGTGAGTACCTACCGCCGCTCGCTGATTGAGGCTCTATATCACCGGATGCTCAACCAGCGCCTACACGAACTGACCAAGCTACCCGAGCCGCCCTTTTTAGGCGCTTATTCGGGACAAGGGCGTTGGCTGCGCTCCAAGGAGTTTTTTATCCTCGGCGCTGGGGTGCAAAACAACGGTTTCGACGCTGGGCTTGAGGCCCTGCTAATTGAAGCGGCGCGAGTGCGGGAATACGGCTTTACCGCCTCCGAGCTAGCGCGCGAAAAAAAGGAAATGCTGCGCAGCATGGAGCAGTCCTACCGCGAGCGCGACAAACAACAGTCGAGCGGTTTTGCCTCCGAATACGTGCGCCACCTGCTGACCGACGAAGCCATCCCCGGCATTGCCAAGGAATACGAACTCTACCAAGAACTGGTCCCCGGCATTGCATTAGAGGACATCAATGCGCTGGCCAGCGAGTGGACGAGCGAAAAAAACCGGGTAATCACCGTAGAAGCCCCTGAGCAAGAGGGCATTGTCGTGCCCAACGAGCAGGATCTGCTGGCGATCTTCGCCAAGGCGGCGCAGCAGGAGATCGAACCGTACGCCGACGAGGTATCCGACGAGCCGCTCGTGGCGCAAGTACCAGCCCCGGCCGAAATCGTCAAACGCAGCGAAATCCCCGAGATCGGCGTGACTTGGTGGACGCTCGCCAACGGCATCCGCGTGTGCCTGAAGCCGACGGATTTCAAAAACGATGAGATCCTCTTCCGGGCCTATAGTCCCGGCGGGCACTCGCTGATACCCGACGCCGACTACGTGGCAGCCTCGACGGCAACCTCAGTAGTGAGCGAGGGCGGCGTGGGGCCGTTTAACAAGATCGAACTGGAGAAAAAACTGGCCGGCAAAGTGGTGCGGGTATCGCCGTGGATCAGCAGCCTGAGAGAGGGCGTTTCTGGCTCGGCCTCGCCCGAAGATATCCAGACCATGTTCGAGCTGATCTACGCCTTCTTCACTGCGCCGCGCCAAGACAGCACGGCCTTCCAAGCCTACCAGACGCTCATGCGAGGCTCCATCCAAAATCGCAGCGCACGCCCAGAAACGGCGTTCAGCGACACCATTTCGGTCACCATGGCGCAGTACCACCACCGGGCGCGTCCTTGGTCGCTGGATCTGCTCGACGAGATGGACTTAGCTACGTCCATGGCTGTGTACCAAGATCGCTTTGCCGACGCCAGCGACTTCTCCTTTTTCTTCGTCGGCAACTTCACCCTCGAAGGCATAGAGCCGCTGGTGCGCACTTATTTGGGCGGCTTGCCGACCACCGGACGGGAGGAGACTTGGCGCGATGTCGGCATCGAGGCTCCAGAGGGCGTGGTCGACAAAGCGGTCTATCGCGGCATTGAACCCAAGAGCCGATCGCAGATGATTTTCACCGGCCCCTTTGAATACGACGGCTGGAAAAACAACCTCGAACTCAGGGCCATGACCTCCGTGCTGGAAATCAAGCTGCGCGAGGTATTGCGCGAGGATTTAGGCGGCACCTATGGGGTCTGGGTCAGCAGCAGCGGCTCGCACTACCCAGACGAGGAGTACCGCATCTCCATCTCCTTCGGCAGCGATCCCGATCGCGTCGAGGAACTGACGCAAGTAATCTTTGAGCAGATCGACAGCCTAAAAACCGTCGGCACCACCGACCTCTACGTCGATAAAGTCAAGGAAATGCGCCAGCGCCAGCGCGAAACCGACCTCAAGGAGAACAGCTTCTGGGTCGGGTCGTTGGCATCGCTCGACTTCAACGGGGTCGATCCACGGCTGCTGATTCAGTATCCGGCGTTGGTCGATTCGCTGACGGTGGATGTAGTGCAGCAGTCGGCGCAGAAGTATTTCAACATGGACCGCTATGTGCGGGTGGTGCTTTATCCGGAGGAGGGGGACGAGGCGGGAGAAGAGTAGCGCTACTCGGTATCGTATATTTCTCTTGCTACTACGTCGGCGGCGGCCCAAGCTAGTTTGGTTGGGTCGGCGGCTTCAGCATCTCTATAATGCTGCGACCCCTAAATTTGCTCTATCGTCTCGCATATCTTTCGAGCGAGATGATACATCTTTTGGGCTAGCTCCTTCGGTGGTTTTCCACCCGGGAGTAGCCCAAAATCTGAGAGATAAAGTCATCGAGCGCCGAATCCAGCCACCCCTTAGCTTGCTTTTTCATACAATATTTTCCCTAAACTTTCTATCTCATTTAAAAAAGAAGTGCCATGCCTCTGAAGAAGCTCGTACTCGGCTTTCGTATAGACGATAAGGTCAATGGGAACTAGTCTATTGATCGCCTCAATACGTTTCCTCACTACAAGCCTTCTTTGCATCCTTTCCTCATAGGTCTGTGAGATAACCTCAGAATCGAGGATGACCAGTAAATCTATATCGCTTCCCGTCTCCCCCGTCCCTAAGGCATGAGATCCGAAAAGCACGATCCTATAGGGATCACAAGTCAAAAGACGCGAGACGATAGCGGGTATGTCGTTGTCCTTGGTCTCTATCGTCGTCGGTAGAGATGAGTTTAGAGGCTATGTCGCTTACTTCGTACTTCATTTCAAATTCTCCTGTTCGGCTATTATTCGCTATGACCTGTGATTGACAGCGGTAGTGTGGCCTTGGGCCTACTAAAAAATAAAGCAATTGGACTACGTATGTAAGGCACCAGTGCCGTAAATAGTTGGAGAAGAGCCAGTATCAATAAACGTATGACAGCAGGTCATCCGGTCAGTATGGATCGATCTGGCGCGACCGCAAGCTCAACATGCGGCTTGGGACAAATTTGCATCATGGTACTTCGTTTAGTACCATTAAATCGTCATGCGAGCGAAGCATCAGCGCACGCTGGAGAATGTGCTCAAGACGCCGACGCCAGCAAACATCCGGTGGACGGACATCGGCGCCATGCTGAAGGCAGCAGGCGTGGAGGTGTCGCAACGTTCGGGGTCGCGCATACTTCTGAAGAAGGGCTCAGAACGAATGGTAGTTCATCGGCCCCATCCAAAGCCAGAGACTGGGAGAGCGACGGTGCGCGACATCTCCGCGTTCCTCAAAGCCGTAGGAGTCAAGCCATGATGCAGTACAAAGGATACGCCGCCGAGGTCGAATTCGACGATTCCGTGGGATGTCTTCACGGACGGGTCGTCAACAGCGGTGCTTATTCGATTGCCACCTTTGCGGCAACTGACGTCGAGGGGATTCGGCGCGAGTTCCATCGCTCCATCGACGAGTATCTCAAGTCCTGTGAGGAAGACGGCATTGAGCCGCGAAGGCCTTTCTCAGGCAAGCTCAACGTGCGGCTCGGGCCAGACTTGCATCAGCGCGTTGCTCGCTCGGCGACAGAAAGCGGTCTGAGCTTGAATAGCTGGATCATGCAAGCACTAGAGAAGAGCGTGTCCGAGTAACCTTGTCAGCAACCACCAGAGGAACGCCGCATCAAATGTTCAGCTTCTTAAACATGCCATCGGCGTCTTCACACTCGACCAATTCTTCCCCTCGGTCCGTCTTTGCAAAAACGTCTCGGGTTTCCTCTTTCGTTCGTTATTCGCCACAGGCGAAAATAGGAGCCCATCCTACATTAACCGATCGGCCAACGCCTGTAATTGCCCCTCATCAGGATTCGGCCCAGCCAACGCGATCTCCGCATTCCCCTCACTTTTTATTACAACCGCAACCTGCTTCGACCGCACGCCCTCAACCACGATCTCCCGCACCGCCGCTCGCGCCTTCGCCTCGACGCCGCTGCCGAGAAAAACCTTCGCCGAAACCTCGCCCATCGAATCCTTGCGCGCCCCCTTTTCAAAATACTTTCGCTTCTTGCGCTCGTCGCTCCGCTTGAACACCACGCCCGCCACCCCTTCCAACACCATCAGCAAATCATCCGTATCCCGACCCGATAAATAGAGTATCATCAGTGCACCACCGATCCGTCGGCGTGAAAATTTCCCTTGTTTTCCCACACCTCGACATCCACCCAACCCGTTTGCGCCCGATCAGCAGCGACCCGCTGGTTTAAAGTAGCGCCGCAACGGAAGCCAGCCGCAATCAGGGCAGTAGCTTTGGGTTGCAACCCAGCGTCGCAATAGGCCAAACAGGCGTGGCTCTCTGGCAGTTCTAGCGCCTGGAGCAAGGCGGCCCCCCTTCCTCCCAAAAGTCCAGATGGCAATACAAGTCAACCAAGCAGGCATCGGGCCACAGTGGATGGTCGGACCACATCGCCCAGCCCACCACGGCGCGGGTTTCCTGTTGCACCAGAGCCAGCGCACGAGGTGGAAGGCCGCTTGCGTCGCGTTCCAAACAATCCTGCAGCAAGGGCAGCAAAGGCCCTTCTGTCGAGCGGCGACCCCACACACCCAAGCCAGCGCCGCGCACGACGCCGGGAAAATCACCCAAAAACAGAGGGATCGAAACGGGCCAGTGGAGCCAGCCAACCGGCTCTATAGCCGTAGAACCCGGCGCGAAATAATCCCTATCAAATTCCTCCTGCGAGGTGCTGTAATAGTCCATATAACCGCTTTCTGGCTCGACCCCGGCAAAGCCATTGGCCCGATAAATGTGATAGGGCGGCGTATCGTAGCCCGTACCCAAAAACAGGGCTTGGCCGCCGCGCTGCCTAAAGTGTTCCATGAGGCAGGCCATTAGCTGCATGGCAGCGCCTTGGCGGCGGTCTTCGGGGCGAGTGTACACGTGGCCGAGCAACCCCACGCCTCGGTATTCAATAGTCATTATATTGGCAAAGGGATCGCCATCGCGGTGTAGCAAATAAAAGAAGACGTCGAGGCCGGTCTGAGTGCGCAGTACCTGTTCGTTGCCCCAGCGCCAAGACGGGCCTTTGTGGCCCAAAAGGGTCTCGACGCGCTCGGCCCAGTCGAGATCAGGGCCTTGCACAACGCCGGCTTGTACAGCTTCACCAGATTTGAGCGTGATACGGTCCAGCGGTTGGTACATAGCTCGCCTTTGCGTAACGGCGCTTGCGGCCTGATTTATTTCTTGAATAGATCGGCATGGGAACCGGTGCGAACCAGATGCAATTCGGCTCCTTGGACGCGGTAAATCAAGAGCCAGTCCGGCTCAATATGAGCTTCCCGGTAGCCCTTCCAAATGCCCCGCAGCGGGTGATCGAGATGGCGGGCAGCTAACGGCTCCTTCCGGATCAACGACGCCAGTAACACCCGCAGCTTGGTCAGGTCTTTGCCGCGCTTCTCGGCTCTTCTCGCGTCGCGCTTGAACTGCGTAGAACGAACCGGGATCAGCACGTCAGATCCCGAGATCTTGGAACAGTTCCTCGGCGCTGCCGAAGCGCTTACCCTTGCCCTCGTTCAATTCCTTCATCGCCTTGACGGTGGTAGTATTCGGTGCTTGGACGGCAAAAGGCAGCCGCTTCTCATCTGCCACGCGCAGCAACAGCAGGCGAATGGCATCCGACACCGACAAACCCATCGCTTGCAGTGCTTCCGCAGCTCGTGCTTTGGTTTCGCTATCAATCCGAGCGCGTACGACTGTATCACGACTCATCTGTATGTCCTCCTATTATGTAGCTCTATTGTAGCTACAAAAGCTAGCCAAGTCAAATAAATCCGGCAGCCTGATTTATTCCTTGAACAGCTCAGCTTCCCGGTTGTTCGTCCGGTTCTCCGTTGTCCCCTTGCGGCACAGATGCCTCTGGTGAAAGCAGAAGCAACCCCGCCACGGATGCGAAATGGCGATCTATCGAGACCAATCGTAAACCGTGCTCCATGGCCTGCGCCGCAATCCAGATGTCGTTCGTCGGGATCGGAGTTCCGGCATTCCTCAACCCATTGAGGATCTCGGCATAGAACTCGGCTGTATCCTCGCTAACGCCACATATCGACACGCGTCGCGTATCGAGGAATTCAGCCAACTCTTCGCGGTTTTTGCGTTCCTGTGTCCCGCCTTTGAAGCCCGATAGCAGCTCCCCTATGCTTATCGAACTCAGTACGATCCGCGAGGCTCGCCGCAATAGAGACACAACCGCCGGCTCTGCGCGCATGGCGTGCGAGTAGATATTGGTATCGATCAAGAATTCGTTCACTGCCACAGTTCCGAATCAATGCGCCGCTCGGAGTCAATCTTCTCTTGGATTCGGGCGAACTCATCCTCGTCCCAACGTCCGAATAGGTGATCCAAGTCGTGATGTACCTCGGTGAACCGACGGGCTTTGTCCAATCCGAACTGCTTTCTCAGGGCATCTAGCGCCGTCTGGTTCACACTCTTGCCTTCCTGCTCGGCCACCTCTTTCAACTTGGCGGCAAGCTGGGGATCCAAGCCGCGTAGGGTCATGCTCTTCAGAACATCCGCCAAGGCGCACCTCCTTGAAATGAAACTAATATATGATATCGATATAATATCATTATATGAGATCATACTTTACTAATCAAGAAACAAAAACGATGGCCTCAGCTTCCCGAGTAGATATCTGGCCTAATGGGCGTCTCTGCTTTCGCGACCGGTTGAAACCGGCTCGCTAGCCTCCACCTCGCCCCCCATACAAATCCCGCACCCGGCTCACCACCACGGCCAACAAGATAATCGACCCTAAAAACGCCTGCTCGTAATAGACGTTGGCCTCCAGCATCACCAAGCCGTTTTTGATGAGGACGATAATAACCGCCCCCAACAGCAGGCCCAGCGCCGAGATGCGCCCTCCCGCCAGCCCAGTCCCCCCGACAATAGCCACCGCAAAACTCGTGATCAGCCAGTCCTTACCCGTCGCCGGTTGCGCCGAACCCATCCGCGAGACCCACAACACCGCAGCCAGCGCCCCCACGCCGCCCGACAGCACGTGCGACAGCAAAATCATCCGGTCGGTATTGATCCCTGCCAGCCGAGCCGCCTCCTGATTCCCCCCAGTCGCCAACAGCCGCCGCCCAAAGACCGTGTGCCGGAATGCGTAGTGCGTCGCCAGCAGCACCAACCCCATCGTCCAGAACAAATTCGACAAACCCAAAAACTTCTGCCGTCCCAAAAACGTGAACTCCCGAGGAATATCCGTGTAGGCGTAGCCTTCGGAAAACCCATGCACTAGCCCCGTAAAGACAAAAAGCGTGGCCAGCGTGGCGATAAAGGAATTGATCTGCAACCGCGTGATGATGACGCCGTTGACCCAGCCAGCCGCGCCGCCAATCCCCAGCGCCACCAACGCCGCTAACCACCCCGGCAAACCCAACACCTGAATGCAGTACCCAGTGGTAATGGTCGCCAAGCCGCCGATGGCCCCCACGGACAGATTCATCCCCCCAGCGACCAACACCAGCGCCTGAGCCAGCGCCACCAACACGGAGAACGCAACGATCCGCGAGATGTTGAAGAGGTTGTACGCCGACAGAAAGCTCTCCGAGCTGAGCGCACATCCCACAAACAACAACCCCGCCGACAAGGCGATCCCCGCGTCGTTGTGCCGCATAAGTCTGCGTAGAAAATCCATAGTCAATAATTACCAAAATTACCAAGAGGGTATCAGGTCGCCCGGCAGAATTCTTCGTATTCTTGTAGGGATATGGGATTACCATGCGATAGTTCATTACGAATGCGCCACAAACATTGCACCAAACGATACCACCGTCGTTTTTCTTGTGCCAGTTCCGGGCAGTCGTCCAGAAGGAATTTCAGATGCCCCCATGAACAGGCAAAGGGTGTCTCGCTTACTGCCTGAGATTCTATGTTTGACTCCGGTTTTTTCCACAGGGGCCAATCCGGTCCATAGGATTTGGTGAAGTGATCGCATAAAGCCAGTCGTGTTCGTTCAATTGAGGGTGAGATAAATTCATTTAGACCTCGCCACAAGCGAAAGTCTAAGGCCTCTTGTTCACCCAGCATAGCCAAGACCGCACTATTACAATCCAAGCCGTATTTAGTCCAATGCACTATCCCCCGAGACCAAGCCCTATGTAAGCTGCTAGACAACGGCCGGTCATATAGTTCATATGCCGTACCCTGGGGCGGGCCATGTACCGGATAAGCCTGTAACTCGGCCTGATTCCAATCGCGCTTCTCAGCAAAAGCCTTCAGTACAACTGCCAGTGTTCTTCCATCGCAATACTCTTCTTCCCACAAGTAATCGGCCAATTCCAAATCAGAACCCGCAATGGATGGAATCGTATATTCTTTCCAGTATCTTAGAGGAGTAGTATCCTGCCCGCCGACACGTTGGCACAACATCTGCATTTCCGCAGTAGCGGGGATGCCCCTCCAGACATGGATGGACAACAGCGGTGTCTTCGTGGAGGAAAATGAATACGGCACTTTCGCTGCTTCAGCCAGCAGACACAGTGCTGGGGGACTCGTGTCAGCATAGTCCCCACCTTGGCATTCTCGTGCCCACCTTGCCATAAATTGTAGCCACTGAACTCTACCTTTTTCAGTCAGTTCATTGAAATCCTCCAGAAACAATACTTCGGGCAAGCTCGCTTTTTTTAAGAGGTTTTCCACTGTGCGCGGTGTGGTGGAAGCATTCCAATCCACTCTCATGGCTTGGCCCAAAGCCGCTGCTGGCATTTGGGCGTCTAAATCGGATATAGCAATCTTTTCAATATGTAGAAAGTGCTCCAGACCATCCAACAAAGCTGACCGCAGCAGACTGGAGTCAACTCCTTCGGGTAGCAAGCCCAGCATACTGCGGCCCTCGCGCAGATCGCGCAGCATGAGGTCTAGCAATTGCCGGACCGTAGGCATCTGCATGAGGGAGGTGGTCAGACCCAAGCTCATAGAAGGTTGACTACTCGACTCAAGATGGGCTCTACCCGGTATTCCCCGTTATGCTTTTTTAGGCATTGTAGTCGGTACAAAAACTCCACAGTCAGCCTACAGTCATCTAGCGTAAGCAGAGCGTCAGTGGGAATATCTTCATTAATAACGCTTCTCAACGCCTCTAAATCTTCATTCGTATCTTGGACGGTGTTGAGTGCCGCCAACTTCCGCAATACGTGAGCCGCCCGATCATCCAATCCAATCTGACGTAGCAGCTCGGAACCCATCTCCTTGATTAAGGTATCTGCATAAGGTCGCGGATTAGTATCGTCGCCACACCGCTGCAAAAGAGCGTCCAGCAAAAAAGGCCATCCCCCAGTAGCTTCCAAGGCGTTCTGGCAGACTTCGGGCGAGTCCATTTTCTCAGCTTGACTCAACCGCTGCTGAATACCCACTTCGTCCCAACGATGCAGATAAATGATATCCGCCCGATCTTCCCGATCTTTGCGCTGGTCCGCAGCCACCTTCAGCCAAGACCGGGTGACCGCCGGATTGAGAATAAGAACAACTTTCAGAGGCCGTCTCCGTTTTTGATTAAAGGTTTTACACAACTCTAGTACGTGCCAGACGCATTGGACCATATTGCCTCCTGTGCCCCTGAGTTGGCCATACGCCAAGGACTGGTCGGCCCCTCGGGGTTGCCGAGCGTAGGCATCCAACCACTCAAGGATTAGTTTGGGTCTGCTCAACTTTTGGGTGGGAATCTTGCTTCCGCCTAGGTTGGTTAAGGCTTGATTCAACACATCCAATCCCAATGCTGGGGAGCCAAAGACTAAAGTCACGCCGGACTCCCCACTTTCTTGCAAATTGCTTTCCTGCGCCAACGTCAATGGACTATAGAGGCGGTTCTGGGCGTCTAGCAACACGTGTTGACTTTCAGGGCGCAGTTGGGACGGCGGAGATTTTTCAGCTAGCTCTAGCAAACGGTACTCTATATCTTTTACGGTCCCCATGAGGCGGACCAGATTGGGACTACGTAGCTGATACTGATCTTCCAAACTGCGTATCAATATACCCAAACCAACCATTTCTTCTAGCAATACCCCGAAAACTTGGCTATCACACTTATCAAAGCCCTGAGGCCACCACTCTTGCACTAGTTCAAAAAGTTCGGCTGCGCTGAATGAACGGACATAGCTATCGCGCGTCTCTTTTTGAGCATAGATCACGGCCCAAGCGATGCACTGGTACCGATCATCTAAGGCCAAGGTCCAATCGAGTCGTTCGCGAATGACCTGCCGCACTCTAGGGATGCGATATACCGCCTCTACATCGTTTGCTAGCACTGTATAGGGCGGGCCCGATGGAGACCTTTTGTCTTGAAGCCGATTGACAAGTTCGTGGCAGAAGTATTGTATCAAACCCGGATGATAATTGGTGTAGGACAGAACTTTGAGTGCTGTGGTCTCATCGGCGAACCGATAGCCCAGTATTTCTAGCGGTTCTAGTACCAACTGCCTTGCTGGCCCAGCCTCGAGCGGCCCGACCAGTAAGGTCTGACCAAAGTGAGCCAGAGGCTGGTTGGGGACATTGTTAAAACGCTGGACATCGTGCAGACCAGCAAAAACCACCCTGAAGCGTCCCTTGGTATTCAACATCAAGTTTCGCAAGCCCTCAACCACTTGGAAGCCATTCTTGGCATCAGCAGAGAGAAAGTGGTCGGCTTCATCAAACAAAACTAGGACTCGCCGTTGAGGAGACTCAGCCATGGCTTTCTCGATGTATTTTCTGATCCTCTCAGGCTGATTCGCCTCTGTGGCTCTTATTAGAAAATGACTCTTAAAGCCATCGCGCAACTTGATCCACAGCCGATCCGGCTGCTCACCTGTAAGTATATCTCCCACGAGCTTGATGTCCTCAATCCAAGCGTATTGTTTGCTCTCAGGTTGGTGAAATTCGCGTTCCACTTGGCGCAACAGGGAAGATTTGCCCAACTGTCTCCCGCCGAACACTATGCAAGACGCCTCTTTTAACTGACGAATCATCTCATCGCGGCCGTAGTACATTTCGGGCGGTACATTTCCCGCTTGGAATGGCATATAGGGATTGAGGGCCGCGTAGGGCAGGCTACAACGCAGGAAGGTTGGTAGGCGAGTATCGTCAAGCCTAGCTAAAAATACCAGCAAAATTTCATCTAGCACGACCAGAGCTAGTCGATTTTCTTGGGCTTGAGCGGCCATATTGCATCGCCATTGTTCAGACAATCGCTCAAGAGAACAGGCAATCACCGTCTGATTATCCAATCCCAACTCGCGCAAAAACGTTCCAATGGAGGCGACCCTAGGTCGTTTCCAAAAACACACCACATTGTAGCAGCCGCTAGCTTGCGATCCCAACTGCGGGATGGACCGTGCTAGGTCGCCGACCGCAGCGTCCACTTGGCAGTAGAGCCAATCTTGATCGCACTTTTTTACGGCTATGCCCACGGCCGATTTTCCTGCCGATGGGCGGAAGCCCAAGTACTCCAAAAGAGCTTGGATATGCATTTGGCTTTTACGCTGTTGGCTACAGCGTTTTAACTGGTGCCAAGAGCGTAGTGCTCTGGCTGTCTCCTCCCGGCATTCTTGGGGCAATTCGCCAAACTCCATGTCTGCCCAAGCTTGGCCTTGCTCAATCATCTCGGCTAGTTGTGCGACACTAACCAACCTGCTAAGTGCTTCTTCAATGCGAGGACGAGCCTCTTGGAACTTCAGGAAGATGTCGGGCTTGTCGGGCCGGATAAACCACTCGTCCGGCCACTGGCGCTCACCGTCCCGAACTTCGCGCAAGTGGGCTAGGCTCTCTTCTATAACCCTAGTATCGCGCTGCATAAAAGCACTTTTAATAGATTCCTCCGCGATTGTTAGGTCGGGGATACTTTGCTCCAAGCCTTGCTTTATTTCTTGCCATTGGACCTCCAACTCTTGTAAACGTTCTTCGAGCCTTTGGTTCAATCGCTCTTCAATATCACTTAATTGCTGCAACAAGGGTGGCAAGTACAAAGCACCTTCAACTCTAGGCAATCCAGCGTTGAGATCGGCGCGTTCTTCTTCTGAGATCAGGCCGTCCACAAGTCCCTTTTCGATAGCCCCTTCCACACTGGAGACGGTGTCCTTTAGCATCGCTTGAGCACTTTTGAGCTCCTCGTCGTTTCGATGTTCGAGCCGTTGGCGATCCGCATCATTCTCCAACATATTCCGCAATACATTAGTAAAACGAAAATCCTGTCCTTCAATCCGCAGATCCCAAGCCATAGCGAGGGAGCGTTTTTCGGCTAAAGACTGACGCAAATACCCAGCAATAACAGCCTCTTGCTCCTCTTCAGGCAAGCCATCTTCGTCGATAGAGATTTCGGGGATATACAACAAGCGACGGGATAAAGCCCCTGCCAGTGAACTGCTTCCACACTGCATCCATGTTTCAGGAACTTCAATATCGGCTTGCTCCTCAAGGCCGAGCATACCTGCTACCTGGCCTATCGCTCGCTGTAAAATATGGCCCACCGCGGCTTCTTCTTGCGGTTGATCTTGCCTTGGCTCGAGCTTGGCCTTGACTTCGGGGAGGACCTCTTGCACTCGGCCGCGCAGGCCTTCCACATCCTCAACCCGCCGAGTGCGGTGGATATCCTGTTTTTGCTTAATCAGTTCACACCATTTGCGGGCGAGACCGACAGCCTCTGCGACACTACGCACTAACTGATTGATGGGATCTCCCGTAATGGGCTTAGACCGGCGCGGTCCCTGACCTTGGTCAATCCGCCGAATGCGTTCACATATCTGCCTGCGCTCCCCGAGATATCCAATGCGCTGCTGAACTTGGGCGACTTGATCGGCCTTATTTTTAATTACCGGAGCCAGGAGACAGTGTAAATCCCCTTCTTGAGACACTAACCGACGCAACACAGCAGTCGCTCCCTTAAACTTCAACCTGCTGGATCGATTGTTCTCCAAGAAGAGACGAGCCTGTTCACCGATCGCTCTAATTTGCTCCTCGTGAGTTTTACCGCCTTCTACAGACCGCATATCTTCGGACTGTAAGGAGTGGCCCGCTGAAGCAAAAGTGCGAACAGCCTCGACTAGCGTACCTAGCACCGGGTTGACTTCTTCCCTTTGAGGAAGCCAACTAACTAAACCGGTATGTTGGGCAACCAAGCTGGGGCGCAAAGACGCGGCCAAACTTAGCAATCGCTCAGAAGTAGTACCTTGGTTTCCCCACTCCCACTCCGAAACAATTTGCCTTATATCGAAGGCCAAGCTATCGGTATCGTTCTCCAACCAGCGCGAGGCCTGAATCACGGCAAGCAATTCCGGGGAAACCGGTACGTTGCGACCTGCTGCTTTCAGAGAACAAGCCAGCCAGTAAGCCCCGGCCAAATCATCTTCAGCCAATAAGCTCCATCCCAGCGATTCCCAATTTTCATCCGATTCGTCTTCTTGCAACAGACTTGCTACCTCTTGAACCGAGCGCAAAGACAGGGGCTTCGGTTCGGGTAGGACAGTCTGGATGTGAGTCGGTTCGTGCTCTTCTGATAGAGGTACGGGCTCAGACTCGCTTTCTTTCTCAGTGGGGCTGAATTCTTTTTTGGGGACGACCGCTGTGGAGAGACTGAGGTCTTTTTTAGTTTTTTGCTCTTGATCGGAATCGGGAGAATCACTGGAAGGGCCTTGTCCGGGACTAGTCGATTCTAGCTCTGGGGAAGGTTGGGCATCCTCTTTGTTATCCTCATCCAAAGCCCTTGGAAGCTCTGGGGAAGCGATGGAAAAATCTTGGTCGAGTTGTTCCACTTGTGCCCTGCTCTGACGCTCTACGTCCCCTAAGGCCGTCCATTGCTTGATGCCTTCCAAGTAATTTTGTGGAACCTGTTTGTAGAGAGCTTGACGTTGATCCAGTAGTGCCAGTAGGTCTTTCAACCTCTCCATCAACTCGCCAATTCGGTCCATGGGATAGCAAGCCACTTTCCATTTGGACAGGTCGGTGCATTGAAAGTAATCGACGAGAATTGCCCCGTGATTCTCTCGCAATTGATTGAGGGCCTGCTGGAGTTGGAATCGTCTGGATTCTTCCCGTTCTCGGCCTTTCTGCTCGGCTATGAGTTGAACTTGGTCGATAAACTCCTGCACTTGGACTGCTTCCCATTCTGGAGCCTCAGAAGGCCACTGGTGCAATTCCTCAATCAAGCTAGTCCATCGGGTATCCTTGCGGCTTCCCGTACTTTGTGTCTTTTCGTCGAACATATCATATCCTCAATTCTATACGTCTCTGGTTTTGGGCTCGAAGAAAAAAGAAAAGGCTTTTGCCCGTCAAGGCTGCCTATCTGCTTTTCGGAGATGTTCTTTCAATCCGATAGCTTTCTTGGAGCCATCTAACCCCTTCACTATTTCTCTGATTGTCGCATTCTCAGTTTTTGTATGCGTTCCGCAGTGGCTACCCGCCGACAAGGCGATCCCCGCGTCGTTGTGCCGCATGAGTTTGCGTAGAAAATCCATAGTCAATTCAGATGAAGGCCGATGCGGCGGCTTACCTCATCGTAGCTCAAGCCCTGCTCGTGGATCTCGGCAATCTCGTGGACGATCTGCTTGTCCTTAAAGACGAGAATCCGCCCCGCCAAGCCGATGATCTCCGGCATGTCCGACGAGATTAAAATGATGGCCTTGCCCTCTTTCGCCGCCAAGTCCCACAGCAAGCGGTGGATCTGTGCCTTGGCTTGGATATCCACCCCGACGGTCGGCTCATCGACGATCAGGATGTCGCAGCCAGCAGCCAGCCACTTGCCCAAGCTAACCTTCTGCTGATTGCCGCCGCTGAGGTTGTTTACCTCCTGCTCCAAGCCCGTCGTGCGAATATCCAGCGCCGCGACCAGCGCCTGCGCGGCTTGGGTCTCCGCCCGGTCGTCGATCCGGCGAGTGAACTTACCGACGATCCGCTCCCATATCGTAATGCCGAGATTGGTCCGCACGGCGGACTCCAGCAGCAAGCCCTCTTCTTTGCGGTTTTCGGTTACGTAGCCCATGCTGTATTTGTACAGGCTGTCAGCCACCGAGCCGATCCGCGCTTTGGCTCCGTGGATATAGACGGCACCGCGCTCGGCCTGCTCAGCCCCCACCAGCAACCGCGCCAGCTCAGTGCGCCCGGCTCCCACCAAGCCGTACAAACCCAAAATCTCGCCAGCGTAGAGCGAAAAACTCACTTCGCGTGCCCGGCCCGGCGCATACAACTCCTCAACCCTGAGCACTTCCCGCGCCCGGTCCACTACCGGCATACCAAACGAAGCCGTCTCCGCCCGCCGACCGATCATCATCTCGATCAGCTCGGCGCGAGGCAGGTCGGCTAACTCCCTCGTACCCACGTGTCGCCCGTCCCGCAACACGCTAACTTGGTCGCCGATCTGATAGACCTCGTCGAACTTGTGCGAGACAAAGACGATGGCCACGCCCGCCTCTTGCAACTGGCGTAAAATGCCAAACAGGCGGGCTGCTTCGTGCTCGGTAAGCGACGACGTCGGCTCGTCTAATAGCAACACCCGCGCCTCGGCCGACAGCACCCGGGCAATCTGTACGAGTTGCTTGTGCGCCGCACTCAAATGGCCAATGGGCGCTTGCGGGTCAATGTCCAGCCCGACCCGCGCCATCGCAGCCCGTGCCTGATCGTCGAGCCGCGGCCAGTCGAGGCGGCCCCAGCGGCTGAAGGCGTCTAACTTGTCGAGCATGATGTTCTCGGCGACGCTGGCCTCGGCCACTACCTGGATTTCTTGATGGACCAAGCCAATGCCTCGGTCGAGACAATCGCGGCAGTTGCGCACGCGCAGCGGCGCACCGTCGAAAAGCATCCGCCCAGCGTCGGGCTGGTAAATCCCAGTGACAATTTTGAGCAGGGTACTCTTGCCAGCGCCGTTTTCGCCGACTAGGGCGTGGATCTGGCCCGGCTGGAAGGAAAGCGACACATCGTCCAGTGCCCGAACGCCGGGGAAGCGCTTGCTAATGGATTGCAGTTCGAGCACGAATCAGCGGGGCGGGCTGAGGTATTTTGTTTCTAACTCTCCCATAATCTGCGCGGTGATGGCCCTGACCTCGTCCTCAAAGGTATCGACGTTTTCCTTGGTCACCAGCACCGTGCCCGAGTTGATGAAGTAGCGGTCGGGATTGGCCTGCCAGCCGTCGAGCAGATAGCTCAGGAGAGCGCACGTAATGTAGCCGTGGCCGTAGGGGTTTTGCGAGACGGTCGCGTCGATGGCCCCCTCGCGGATCGCGTCGAGCACCACCGCATCCGTGTCGATGCCGACGAAGTGGATGCGCTTGTTATCCGGGGTTTGATTCCACTCCGACAGAATGGTCGCCGCGGCCACGGTTGGCGTGTACCCCGTGCAAATCACGCCGTCGATCTCTTCGATCCTAGCCGAGAGTGCATCTTGGATTTTGGCCGTGCTGGTCTCAATCGACTCCATGCCGGCGATTTCTTGGACGATCTGGACCTCTGGGTATTTGGCTACCGCTGCCTCGACACCTTCTTTGCGCAATATGGTGTTGGGGTCTTCGACCAGTTCGAGCACATTGAGGATGTTGCCCTTGCCGCCCATAAAGCCGATCAACGCCTCGGTGGCCTCCATCGCCGCCTGTTTGACATCGGTCGCCACGCAAAACGACGCGGGCGTCGGCAGCGTCGTCGGCGCTCCATAGCTTACTACATAGGCCCCGTTTTGCACCAATTCCTCGTAAAGTCCGTTGGCGGCGCTGGCGTCAGCAGGATAGAGCGAGAAGCCCTTGTACCCCTGGGCAGCCAGCGGCTCGACGTTGGCGTTTTCGTTGTCTTGGGTCCAGTTTTGGCCGATCTGGCGCCTGATCTTGATCCCGGTGTCGCGCTCGTAGCCGATCACCCCTTTTTGCACCTCTTCGACATAGGGGTGGACCATTAGGGCGTACCAGACGATTTTCTTCTTCGTGGGCTCGTCGCCCGATTCGCTGGATCCGCCGCAGCCAGCGATGACGAGCGCGACCGCCCAAATTAGTAGCAGACGCATGTAGGCTCTCCTTTTGGATCGCCGTGGCCACCAATGCCCGGCGACAGGCTCACCCCCAGAGCTGCTTCGTCGCCAGCCGTGCGCCGGCGGCTATAGCCTGGAACTTGGCCCACACTACGGTCGGATGGACTTCCGGAGTATAGGTAGCCTGGGTCGAAAAGCCGCAATCGGTCCCGGCGATCACGTTCTCTCGCCCCACGATATTGGCGAAGCGGACGATGCGCTCGCAGATGAGTTCGGGGTGCTCGACAATATTGCTCGCGTGCGCGACCATCCCTGGAATAATCAACTTGCCCTCTGGCAGTTTGACGTCCTCCCAGACGTGGTACTCGTGTTCGTGCCGCGGGTTGGCGGCCTCGAACGAATAGGCACCGGCGTTCACCTTGAGCATGGTCCCCACGATGTCCTTGAGCGCCGCGTCGTGGATGCGCGGACCTTCGTTGATCCCGTAGCAAGTATGCAGCCGCACCTGCTCGGGGGGAATATCGCGCAAGCTGTGGTTGAGGACCTCGACGGCCAGTTCGATCTTCCGCAGGCGGTCGTCTAGGCTCAAGCTCCCGTCGCCGCGGACCACTGTCATCCAAGGATCGTCGATCTGCACGATAAAGCCCGCATCAACGATCGCCTTATACTCCGTGCGCATCGCCTCTCCGACCACCTGCAGATACTCCTCCTCGGTCGGATAATAGTCGTTTCCGCCGACCCCACCCGGCGCCACCGCGGGCATAAAGACGTCCACCTTATCCACTCCCGCGACCGCGGCTTTGAGGTTTTCGATGTCCTTGTTCAGGGCATCAATTCCCTTATAACTGACGGGGCCGATGCACGCGACGGGGTTTATTTTGGCGACGGCCCCCCCGTGCATGGCCTCGCCAAAGTAGCGCTCGTAATACTCCGGGAAAGCGGCCACCTCCTGCGAAAATTCAGCGGAGTCAATCGCGCCCGGTCTCGCTTCATAACCGGCCAACCGCTCGCTCACGTACGCCGAGAAACCAAGCTTACTCTGCTCGCCGTCAGTGACAATGTCGATGCCGCTCTCGACCTGCTTGCTGACAACCTCGGCCACGGCGTCCGAAATTCGCCGAGCATAGTCCTCCTCGTCGTAGGGTCCGCCGTTGACTTTGGCCTTCATCAGGTCGAGCAGGTCCACAGGACGCGCCAAGCTGCCAACGTGGGTAGTCAAGATGCGGTCAGTACTGCGCTCCATGGTTGCGTCTCCTTGCTCCCCGTATAGTAAATCTTCAGTCCAGCCCGAGCGCTGCGTCGATCTCTTGTTGGTAGGCCCGCACTTGGCCCGAAAGGATCTCGTCCATAGTCACGGCCCGGCCAGCGAGGATCGACTCGTAGGCCCCGTATATCGCCGCCACTGCCGTCATGCCCAGATGGCCATCGACCTCGGGTTTGGTGCCCTTGAGGACCGCCTCGCCGAAGTCGTGCATCTCGATGGCCATGTGCTTGGCATCAACCGGCGGGAAGTCCAGCTCGTAGGTCACCACCTTCGCGCCGAAAAGCCGCTCGGTGATTTCGCTCATCTGAAAATCGGGCAATAACGGCAAAATCTCCGCGCCCTCAAACTGTTGGCCCTCGCAACGCAGGACCACCGGCTGACCATTGCGGTCCCCAGGCGCATACAACGCCCCCAAGCGGCCGTGCACGCTGCGCTCAAAACCGGTGCTGCCGCGACCGCCGGCCGCGTAGGTAAACTGCACCATGGCCCCGGACTCCATCTTGTACATCGCGCAGACCGAATCCTCGCCGGTAGCTTCAATCGAATCGGGGAAGGTCTTGAGCCGCTCGACATAGGACTCGAGTTGGAGACCGGAATCATCGGGCTTATAGCGCACCGGCTCGATGATCCAACCGGTGCCGTAGATCTGGTCGAAGGCACCCATGTAGTACTGCACGATATCGGTAAAATGCACCGCCATATCTAGGCCGATCGCTCCTTTGTCCTTGAGATGCCGCCACGGGGTGATGACCATTTTATTGTTGCCGCCTAGACAGTTGTGGATCATCAGGTAGGGGTCGCCCAAAAGCCCGTGGTCGAGGATCGCGTGCGCCAATCTGTTGGGTGGGTCGCGCCGCAAATTCTCAGCCGTGGCCAGCGCCACGCCACTCTTTTCGGCCGCCGCGATCATCGCCGTGCAGGCGCGAATGGTGATGCCCAGCGGCTTTTCGCACAAGACATGCTTGCCGGCCTCCAGCGCCGGCACTGCCACTTGGTGATGGACCGCGGGATCGGTGGCCACGTCCACCGCCGCAATGTCGGGGTGCGACACGGCCTCGTCCAGATCGGTGAAGACCAAGGGCGTGCGACCGAAGAGGCGCTCTACTTCCCGCCGGCCCAGATCCGCGTTCTTGGGGTTGAGGTCGCACACGGCCATCAGTTCGATATTGCCGATGCCGCTGTTCTCCAGTTCTTTGTAGGCGAGGATATGGCGATGGCCCATACCGCCGCAGCCGATTAAGCACAATGGAATCTTGTTCAATGTCTGCTCCTTGTATAACGCTCAATAACCCACCGAGCGCAGGAATTCCCGATTGGCCCGACACGATTCATCCGCGTCAGTGTCTGCATAGCTGGACAACTCGCCCATCACCCAGCCCTGATAGCCGATCTCCTCAAGCGCCGCGCGAATCGCGGCGAAGTCCAGCCCCACCGTGCCCTGCCCCATCACGCAGAACTTGCCCTGGGTCCAGTCCTTCATGTGCACGTAGCCGATGCGCTCGCGGTATTTGAGGATCTGGGCGACCGCGTCTTCCTGCATAAAGGCCGCCACCGACACGTCCATGCAGATCTGCAGCCGCTCGGCGTATGCGAGGAGCTTGTCCTGCTCCTCTTCGCTTTCGACCGTGCAGCGCGGATGCGCGTGGTAGGTCACCTTCACTCCCAGAGGCTCGGCGTAATCGATGAGGGTTTCCGCCTGCTCAGCCAAGCGTTTAAACTCGTCGTCGTTGGGCTGGCGTAGCGCCACGCGATTGCCGCCGAGAAAGCAGTAATTGGGGCAACCCAACTCAGCCGCGTATTCGATGATGCGCCGCTGCCGAGCGAGCACCTGTTCGGCGTCGGGTGCCAGCGACACACTGCCGAACAGACACACCGGCGGCAACCCGTGCTGATCGAGTAAGCCGCGCAGCCTGCGGGGCGTGCCCAGCCAGTCCATCGAAACGCTGATGAACTCCACCCCCTCCCAGCCGGCGTCGGCGATAGTGCCAAACACCTTGTCCAGGTCCGGCGTGGGGCCCCAAGTGATCGTGGAATACCCTAGACGGAACGACCGCTCTGCGCTCATGTTGACCTCCGTTCGCTTCTTGGTTCAGCCTTCTCAGGTCAGACACGCGGATACGTGCAAATGGGAAACCTGCCAGCGCTGGTCCTGTTTGAGCCAGACGATGGTTTCGCGCCAAGTACCTTCCTCGACGCTGTCGCCGATGGTCCAAGTGCCGACCAGATAGCCCGTACTGACCGCGACATCGCCGTGTACGGTGGCCTGGAGATCCCGCCATTCCACCTGCGCCTGGACACGGCCTGCGGCCATGCCGTCCCGCAGCACTTTGGCGTCGAAAGCCGCCAGACGACTGCCGTCGGGTCCAAAGGTCGTGCGTTGGGGGTGGATATACGGCAAAAAGGCATCTATATCGCCGGCGCAATACGCGGCAGTGGCGATTTTCGCCGCTGCGATTACCGCTGCTGCTTCGTCATGGGCCATATCAATCTCCTTGTCTGCTCTCCTGTCGCCGCCGCATGCCCTCCTGCAGGAACAGTTCGCGGTTGGGAAAGCCATTGACCAACGTGAATCCCCCGTCCACCGCGATCAACTGACCGGTCATATAGGGGATCTGGGTGAAGGCGAAGGCAGCACCGGCGATATCTTCGGGCTGGCCGATGCGCGGCAGCGCCTGCGAGCCTCCCTCGGCCATCAGACCGTAGGTTTCGGCCACCGTGTATTGCTGGTCGGTCTCCGGATCGACGATGCCAGAAGGACGCGACGTTAGCGGCGTCTCCACCACCCCTGGACGCAGGGCGTTGACGGTAATATTGTGCTGCCCCGCATCAAAGGCGGCCCCTAGGACCACATGGTTGAGCCCGGCCTTGCTCACCCCGTAGGGGATGCGCGTGCTGTCGGGTGCCACATCCGATACCGTAGCGATAAACAGAAAACTGCGGTGCGGGACTTCTTGCCCAGCCCGCCGCTCGTTTTCGGCCTGCTCGATCATGCGTTTGAGCGCGCGCTGACACAGGCGGTAGGCCCCTTTGAGATTGACGCTGAGGACCCGGTCCAACTCCTGTTCAAGATGATCGACCGGCGTCTCGGTGAAGCGGTAGCGCACAATCTGCCCGTCCGCGCCGCGCACGTAGTTGGTCACGCCGCTGTTGCTGACCACGGTATCGAGCCGGCCGAAATGCGCGTAGGCCCGATCCACTAGGTCGAAAGGAGCTTCGGGCTGGCTCAAATCGGCACCCAAGCTCAGCGCCTCCACCCCGTGCTCCGTCCGCAGTTTGTTAGCCACCGCGGCCGCCCGCTCCTCGCCGGAGCTTTTGTGCGCACGGGGGTCAGAGGGATCGCTGCCGGAATTGTAGTGCACCACCACGTCGTAGCCGTTGGCGGCGAAGGCGGCCACAACAGCCGTGCCAATTCCACTGCTCGAACCAGAGACCAGACATACGGGCCTGCTCATAGATAGACTCCCTGAGTATTTGTGCGAGACAAGGACGATGGCCACGCCCGCCTCCTGCAGCTGGCGCAAGATGGTATTGGGGTCTTCGACCAGTTTTCGTTGTCTTGGGTCCAGTTTTGGCCGATCTGGTGCTTGATCTTGAGCGCACGACGGCCCCAATTAATAGCAGACGCATGCAGGCTCTCTACCGCTCGTGCTTAGTACGCCACAGAAACCATCCTGAATACATGCGCGTCTTTGACCTGTGCTCCCTCGATGTCAGTATCCACGCTCAACTGCACCAAATACAGACCCGGCGGCACCATGCGCCCACCGTCGTCTCGGCCATCCCACTCGATCTCATAGGTACCGGTGCTAAATGGGCGCTCTTGCGCGAGACATCGTATTTGGCGGCCTCCTAAATCGTAGATCTCAGCGGCCACGGGACTATCATCGCCGACCCGCACGACATTGAAGGCAAAGACCGTGCGGTCGTTAATCCCGTCGCCGTTGGGCGAAAAGGCATTCGGCAGCACCGCCACGTCCGTAAGCAGCGCGTTGTGCTCCACAGCAGCGACAATCGTCGTGGTATTGCCGACGACCTGCGTTAGGGCCTCTCCTGGGTCGATCCGCTGCCAAGTGCCGCCGCCGTCTGTGCTGCTGTTGCGCAGAGCCGCCTGCAACACCGCGCCGGTGACGAAAAGCGCCGTCTCAAAATCCAGCCTCAGCACTTCCGTAGATCCATTGGGCTGTATCGCATCAAAGCGCACGTGCAGCGAGTCTGGGCCCGTAGGGATGACCTCGACCCCGGTCAGTGCGCTTGGGCTCGCCTCGCCGTCGAAATCGGCCACCCGACCGCCGTAAAGGGCCACCATATCCAACTCCATGTTCGACGGCGCGAGCAACAACAACTCGTCAAAACCCGGATCGCGGCGGTCAAACTCCGGCCGCACGTAAAGTGAAAACGGCCGTTGCACCCCGAGTTCGTCCACCACGAATGGGCCGACCTCTCCTAGCAGACGCTGCGCCACAGGATTGGCGAAGTTGAGACGGACCGAGCGCAGCGTTGGGCTTATCTCCGGGTCTTCCGACAGCAAGGTCGCCTGCACCGTCAGGAACTCCCTCGGCGACGGCGAGGTAATCGGACTGCCCGCCGGGTCCTCGTAGGGCGCGCTCCAACTGCTCCAATCGCTGCCGGGCACTTGATCGGCGACGATGTCGCCCTTGAACAACGACAGCAGCTTATTGTATTCGCTTTCGGTCACTTCTGTGCCATCTTTTTTGAAATAGTGCAGAATCTCGCCCAATTCATTGCCCGTGCGAGTCTGAATCAGCACTTGGGTGCCGGGGGGAGTGTCGGCATCCCACTCAATCGACAGCAAGTTGCGGCTGCCGCCCAAGCGAATTAGGTCCGACTGCAACGAGACTTCCGGTTGGAAGCCTTCGCCGTAGAGCTGCAACTCGGATATGTCCGCCGTGCGAGCACCAACGGCATTCAGGGTCCACTGAAAGCGGCCGTACCGTGCCTTGATTGGCTCGAACGCCCCGCCTTCAACTCTCGACCAAGGCCGCGACTCCAGCGACGCCTTGGTGGTCCACTGGAGACTGCCGTCTGGCGCAAGAGTGCCGTCGGAAAAATCCATTCGATAGCTAGGAAACAAACCGCGGTTGTAAATCAGGCGAAAGGTATCGACCCAATAAAACGAACCCAAGTCGAACACTAGCTCTAACTCGGGATCAGCCACCGCCGTGGAGACCCCGTAAAAGATGCGATTGAAGGTCGCCAAGTCGCCATCGACGAACTTGGTCAGGGCCAGCGGCTGCTTCGCATTGGTAGAGATGACGCCGCCGCGGGCGAGAATGCCGGCGGTTAGCTCGTCGCCTTCGTTCCATACTTCCAGCTCGGCCAAGCGGGGCAATTCCCGGCGAAAGTAGCGGATGCTGCCCCGGCGTTCTTCGTCCAATATGTCGTACAGGTCTTGCTCAACGGGCACCTCGCGGCCATCGGGCTGGCGCTTGAAGTGCTGGATCGCGCCGCGCGTCTCTTCGCTGAGCGCTTCGTATTCATCGGCCGAGACTTCCGTGCCGAGCAGCCCATCGGTATCCGTAACCAGAATTTGCACAAAGCGCACGGCCGCAGCCTGTACGGTGGGCTCCTGGTTCGTCAGATCGACAGTAAATACCCGCTGGCTCTTGTTTTTACTCAAGGTCCGCAACACGGTCTTAAAGGCCGGATTTTCGCTGGTTTGCAAACGCGTCGGCTTCAGTCCGTCGGAGATGAGTATTTCGAAGAGAAGAAAGGGATCGCCCATGCCCTCCTCGACAAAGCGCACCACGAGTTCTTTGGCAAAAACCACGCGACCCAAGTCGATCACAAACCACCACTGCGAAGCCAAGTCCCTGTCGGCCGAATGCGGATCGGGCTGCCAATAGGTGGTGATGTCGCCGTCGAGCAGGTTGACCACATCGGCGACATTGGAGCCGGCCTTGACAGCATCGGCAAGGACGATCTCCTCGGTCTCTTTGCTACCGAGGGACGCTGGCGGATTAAAGCGCAGATAATCGACAATGTCGAACACTGCATTGGTATTTTTTTCAATGCGCCGGGCGCGCACTTCCCCGTCCGGAGAAATCGTCAAGGTACCTGGGGCAGATTCCCAATTCTGCCAATGGTTGCGGCCATTGATTACGACCTGATTGCCGCGGACTTGGTGGCCGGCCTGCTGGGCGCACACGGCAGTCCCGGCCAGTGCGAGAGCTAGCTTAATAAAAAGGACGCGTCCGAAGATAGTCATAGCATTCCCCGTTGTGTTCTAAAGTATTTTAACTAGTTTAGAGTAAGGAAATTGCACATCGTCCGCCATACTCGGCTACTTTAGTATACTAGGGAGACGACCGCCTGCCGCTGCGTCGTCCCCTGATCCGTCTCCACACGCAAACCCACTACATACAACCCCGGCGGCAACAAAGATCCACTCGCATCCCTACCGTCCCATACTCCCACATACCGACCACTACCCAACCTCGACGCATCCACCAAACCCAAACGACGACCCGATACATCGTACACCCAACACACCACCGACGACATACCTGACAAATTCAGCACGTCACAGCCGATCTCCACCACATCGTTGATCCCATCCCCATTGGGACTAAACACCCCAGGATCCACTGACAACGCTCCCAAAGGGCCTGTGCCCAATCTCGTCAAATCTACCCGCAAACGCTCACTCGAAGGCACTCCATCCGCATCCCCCCAAGCCAACGCCTGCGGCACCTCCGCAGGATGCTGGCTGTTGAAAATGCGACCTGTAAACACCGTGCCAAACTGGAACACCGACGCGTGGAAATCCACCTCTAACACTTCTTGGGTGCGCTGTGCATCCACCCTAGGCACGGCCAACACAAACCCGGTGTCGTCGCTGTGGAGCAATTCGAAGGCCACTGGCTGACCCGACAGCCGCACCCCATCCACGCGCTGTACCCGCGCGGGGGTGTCAATAGCCAGTCGGTCAAAACCCAAGTCATCGCTGGCGACCGACGCCTTGACCTTGTAGGTAAACGCAGCAGCGGCTCCCGGTGGCACCACCGCAGGCATGATCTCAGCGATGGCTTGCTGCGCCACCGGCGGAATCGATACGGCCAGTTCCATCCAATCGAGCCGACCACTGGCACGCTGCTCTGATGTGAAGTCAGCCCGCACCTGCACATACTGGCGCGGACCCGCCCCGGCGATGGCCCCTTCGCCTGCAGCAAAGTCCTGGGCGGTACTCCAGAAGGTCCACCCGGCTGTATCGTGGGTAATGCCCGCCTGCGCGCCAAGTGCCAGCTTGTTATACGACGCCAAGTTCAGCGGGCGCCCCTTGGCGTCGAAGCGGGTGCGCTCGCCGCCGCGAAAGGTATAGCGCCAATAGGTGTTGGGATCGTAGTCGAGGCCACTGCGCGTGCTCAACGCCAGCGTGGCCCCTTCGTCCTGTTGGCCAGCCCACCTCAGGCTACCGAGACTAGCGGGTGCGCCCAAGTCAATCACGTTGGACACATAGCTGGCAAACGGTGCAAAACCATTGCCGTAGATCTCCAACTCGGCAATCTCCCAAATGCCCGTCGTATTCTCCTTAGAATAAAACAAGACGTAGCGGATAGGCTGATATGGGAACTTCAGGTCGATGACGGACTGGGTATTTTCCGCCGCGTCATACACAATATCAAAATCAAAATAAAAGCCGGCCGCCCCCAAATTTACTTCCCGCGTCCCATCTTTGAGCGGGTCTCCGTCATTGATGCCGATTCTGAACTGCTGCACGAAGCGATCAGTCAAGTATTTGTCGCGGGGAAAAAAGCGAATGCGGTCAAGAAAGAGGGGAGCACCCAAGTCAAACGTCACGGCCTTGATATACGGCCAATGCACAGCAAAGCGACCGTCGCCCAGAAAGGCGGTCGCCAAGTCGCCATCAAACATCAACTCATCGCTCTCCGTATGCGACCGCCAGCCATTCCAGACGAAAGTGAGCACTTCGCCCCCGCGTTCTTGGATCAGCGGGGTTAAGTTGATGTCTGAACTGAGAAATTGCGGACGAATCGCATCTGGATCGAGTTGGATTAGATTTTCGCGTCCGTGTTCGGCCGCATCAATCTCGCTCCAGCCGATTTGCACGAATTCATAGGGAGTGTCCAAGTCTGGAGGCGGAAAACTCTCCCCACCGATCCGATAGATCGTCAACCCGCTCGCAGCCGGTACGTGTAGTAAGAGAACAGCGAAAAAGATTGAGCCGGCCCAATGTTTCGTCGAATAAAACGACATGGATGGCTTCTAGTGTCGCGCTTAGTACGCGAGCGAGATGACCGCTTGCCGGAAGGCTGGCCCCTTGTCGGTCTCGACGCTCACGCGCAGAATGTACAGCCCAGGCGGCACCTGTTCACCGCGCTCATCCCGCCCGTCCCACGCCCCCACGTACCGGCCGCTGGATGTCCAAGCCGAACCCACCACGCCCAACAGACGACCTGACAAATCGTACACCGACGACTCCACCGGCACCGGTCCCACTAAATTCAGCACATTGCACTCGATCCGCACCGCGTCATTGATGCCGTCGCCATTGGGACTAAACACCGACGGCGTCAGCTCCAAGTCGCCGATGGTCTGTGCCCCCAAGCGGGTCAATCCCACGCTCAACCTGTTGCTCTCGGAGAGCGCGTCCGCATCCCCAGACTCTAGGCTCTGTGGCACCTCTTGAGGTTGATCGCTATTGGAGATCCGCCCGGAAAACACTGTGCCGAATTTAAAGATCGCAGTCTGGAAATCCACCTCGATCAGCTCCTCGGTGCGCTGCGCGTCAATCTTCGGTAGCTGCACCGCAAAACCGGTCTCGTCCAGCCGCACTACTTCAAAGGCCACTGGCGCACCCGAAATCCGCACCTCATCCACGCTCTGTGCCCGTACCGGCGTGTCAATGTCCAGCCGGTCAAAGCCCACATCGTCGCTGGCCAAGACCGCCCGCAACTTGTAGGTAAAGGCCGTGACCTCACCCGGAGGCGCGGCCGCAGGTGCTATCTCGGCGACGGCTCGTTGCGCCACCGGCGGGATCGACACGGCAAACTGCACCCAATCCAACTGCCCACTGGTCTCTCGGCTCGACGAGAAGTCCGCGCGCAACTGTACATAGCGCTGAGGGCCATCGCCGACCATCACCCCCTGCCCGGCTGTGAAGTCGTAACCTCCCCAGAACGCCCAATTCTCCGTGTCGTGGGTAGTGCCAGCCCGCTCGCCGAGCGCCAGCTTATTGTACAACGCCAGCGTCAGGGGACGCCCCTTGGCGTCGAAGCGGGTGCGCTCGCCGCCGCGAAAGGTGGTCCGCCAATAGATATTCGGGTCCGCGTCCAGCCCACTGCGCATACTCAGGGCCACACTAGCCCCCGCGTCCTCGCGCCCAGCCCACGTCAGTTCCCCCAAACTCGCCAAGGCTCCTAAGTCAATCACATTGGACACGTAGTCCGCAAAGGGCGCAAAGCCATTGCCGTAGATTTCCAATTCGGCGATCTCCCAGATGCCGCGCGTATTTTCCGCCGCCGAGAACAGCACCCGCCGCACGGGCTCCGCCGGCAGGGGCAACTCGATGACGGCTTCGGTATTTTCGGTTATATCGTAGATAATATCGAAGTCCAGTTCGTCTCCCCAGCGGCCAAGGAGGAATTCGCGTGAACCATCCTTGAGGGGGTCGCCGTCGTTGATGCCGATCCTGAAGGTCTCTACAAAGCGGTCCGTCAGGTGTTTGGTGCGCGGGAAAAAGCGAATCCTCTCTAACAGCAAGGGTGCGCCAAAATCAAAGGTCAGGTACTTGTGCGGTGGCCCGTGCGAGGCAAAGTGACCATCTCCGAGGTAAATGGTGTTCGGATCTTGGTCGAACATGAAAAGATCGTCGGCCTGAGGCGGCCCCCAGCCGATCCACACCAAGTTCAGAATCTGGCCGCCTTGCTCTTCGATGATCGGCACGAGATTGACCGACGAATCGAACCGTTGGGGGCGCACGAAATCTGGGTCGAACACCAGCAACTCCTCGCTGCCGTGCTGCGCTGCGTCAATATCGCTCCAACTGATTTGCACGAATTCGTCCGGAGTATCCAACTCCGGGGGCGGCAGGCTCTCGCCGCCGATCCGATAGATCGTCAGCCCGCTCGCCGGACCGACCGATCCGATCCACAGGACCGCCCATATACACGCCGTTAAACGCCCAGCCATACTCGGCTCCTTCAGTATACCAAGGAAATGACCGCCTGCCGCTGCGTCGTCCCCTGATCCGTCTCCACACGCAAATCCACTACATATAACCCCGGCGGCAATAAAGCTCCTCCCTCATCACGACCGTCCCACACCCCCACATACCGACCACTGCCTAACCAAGACTCGTCCACCAATCCCACGCGACGACCCGACACGTCATACACCCAACACTCTACTGACGAGGGACCTGACAAATTCAGCACGTCACAGCCAACCTCTACCACATCGTTGATCCCATCCCCATTGGGACTAAACACCCCAGGATCCACTGACAACGCTCCCAAAGGGCCTGTGCCCAATCTCGTCAAATCTACCCGCAACTGCTCACTGGAAGGCACCCCATCCGCATCCCCCCAAGCCAACGCCTGCGGCACTTCCGCAGGATGCTGGCTGTTGAAAACGCGACCTGTAAACACCGTGCCAAACTGGAACACCGATGCGTGGAAATCCACTTCCAACACCTCTTGGGTGCGCTGTGCATCCATCAAGGGCACAGCCAACACAAACCCGGTGTCGTCGCTGTGGAGCAATTCAAAGGCCACTGGCTGACCCGACAGACGCACCCCGTCCACACTCTGCACCCGCGCGGGGGTGTCGATGGCTAACCGGTCAAAGCCCAAATCGTCGTTAGCTATAGACGCCTTGACCTTGTAGGTAAACGCAGCAGCGGCTCCCGGTGGCACCACCGCAGGCATGATCTCAGCGATGGCTTGCTGCGCCACCGGCGGAATCGATACGGCCAGTTCCATCCAATCGAGCCGACCACTGGCACGCTGCTCTGATGTGAAGTCAGCCCGCACCTGCACATACTGGCGCGGACCCGCCCCGGCGATGGCCCCTTCGCCTGCAGCAAAGTCCTGGGCGGTACTCCAGAAGGTCCACCCGGCTGTATCGTGGGTAATGCCCGCCTGCGCGCCAAGTGCCAGCTTGTTATACGACGCCAAGTTCAGCGGGCGCCCCTTGGCGTCGAAGCGGGTGCGCTCGCCGCCGCGAAAGGTATAGCGCCAATAGGTGTTGGGATCGTAGTCGAGGCCACTGCGCGTGCTCAACGCCAGCGTGGCCCCTTCGTCCTGTTGGCCAGCCCACCTCAGGCTACCGAGACTAGCGGGTGCGCCCAAGTCAATCACGTTGGACACATAGCTGGCAAACGGCGCAAAACCATTGCCGTAGATTTCCAACTCCGCGATCTCCCAAATGCCACGCGTGTTCTCAGGCGCTTCAAATAGCAACCGCCGCACCGGTACGGTCGGCAGGGACATATCAATGACAGACTCGACGTTCTCGAAGACATTGTACGGAAGGTCGAAGTCAAAGAAGCTACCCCGGATGCCTCGCCTGAATTCCCGCGTGTCTTTTTTAAGCGGATCGCCGTCGCTAATGCCGATGATGAAGCGTTGCACAAACCGGTCGGCCAAAAATCGCTCGCGAGGGAAGAAGCGAATGCGTTCGAGGAAAAAGCGACCCCCAAAGTCGAAAACCAGCGATTTCTGGCGAATGACGCCGTAGTCCCCACCCCAATCGCCATCGCCCAAAAACGCCGTCGTAGGGTCGCCATCGAACATGGCCAAGTCGTTACCGCTAGCCGGCCCCCAGCCGATCCAATCCAGAGCCAGCACCTGTCCGCCGAACTCTTCGAGGATCGGCACCAAGTTGACAGTGGGATCTAAGTGCAATGGCTCGACAAAGCCGGGATCTATTTTTACCAATTCGGCCAATCCATGCCGCGCTGGATCCACTTCGGCCCACGACAACTGTACGAACTCGTAGGGAACTTCCAACTCGGGCGGAGGCAGATCTTCCCCGCCGAGGCGGATTACGGTCAGGGCAGCAACAGAAGCCGGCCCGCCCCAAAAACACCATCCAAATGCGAGGAGAATCCCAATGCGCTGTGGCATAACAGCCTTGTGACTTGACTGAGGAAATGCAAAAAATATGACAAAAAAGGACGGGTAGATCAATGAAGACCTACCCGTCCCACTACGGATGTTTGCTGCTTTAGGCGGGTGAGTTACCTAGCGACGGAAGCCTTGATATGGCCCCAGCTATCGTTCTCGACCGAGGTCGGGAGATTAGCGAGAGCTGCTTCGTCGAGAGGTAGCAACACGAAGTCGGAAAACGAACCGGCGTTGCCAAAGATATCGGACTGGCCACCCAACGTCCACTTGGCCGTCCACGGGTTTCTGTCTTCGGCATCTTCCGGACCGTTGTCGTTATCGACGATCTGTAAACCAGCACCGACAATGTCCAACTCTACGAAGTCGTGCTGGGTGCTCAGGTCGGCACCCTGCCAGTTGAAATCGTCCCAGCCAATGGTGTACCACTCGGCTTGGAAATTGGCCTCAGCACCATGGACGCCGTCGAGATTGAAGGAGTCCGCGCAGCACTGGTAAGGCTCGTCGCCGTGCCAAGTTGAGCTGGACATCCAAAACCAACTCCAGCCATTGGGATCACTGCCAGACGTGATGGCCGGCCAGCGGTAATGCGAGGTCTGGGTCTGACCGCCGTTGTAGAGCTTTACCTCTTCTTCGCTCAAGTCGCCAGAAATGCCAGCGCCGCCAGCGTGGAACCAGCCACCGGAGTGGTCGGAGTCCAGACCGATCTCAATCGAGTCGTCTTGGCCGCAGCAGCCAATGCCGCCGGCATCGCGATCCCAAACGTCATCAAAGCGGTCGAAGACATAGTAGATGCGATCCAACTCGTCGTTCCAGCCCATGGCAAAACGAAAGAACAAATTGGATCGGTCCTTTTCGCGCCCGACGTCGCCTTCGCCGACGATGATGTCGGGATTATCGCTGTCAATCCACACTTCGGCTGGCAGGACATCCCACTCAGAAATGTCGCCGTCAAGGACGGGCAGCTTATCGGTCGGCCACTGGAAGGCACCATATACAGTCCCTTCGGGAATATGGGCGAAGGCGGACGAACTCACCAAGCCCATAACAGCAGCCAACACCGCAATCTTCTTGCTCATGCTACAACCCCTCTTGCTCATGCTACAACCCCCTGTGTTGGTTGAATGAGTGATAAAAAACGCCCCATTTAAATAAGGGGCATGACGTGAAAGCGTCTAAACAATAATGAATCGCCTCTTTTGTCAAGCGTTTTCTCGTTCGTCTTATGAGTCGCCTTTGAGCGGCGTCCCGGTGGCCCAAGGCATGGCACTGAGACTCAAATCCTTCCGCTGCGCCGCAGCCTGCAATTCGCGCGCCCGGTTCCAGTGCCTTTTTGCAAGAGGCTGATTGCCCATCTTTTGGTACGTCTGGGCGAGGGTCAAGTGGGCGCGGCCGTAGTCCGAGTCTAAGGCCACCGCGCGCTCAAACGCGCCAATCGCCTCCCCGAGCCGCTCCATTTTTGCGTACTCCACCCCCAGATTGAAATGGGCCTGCGCTAACTCGGGATCTAGGGCGATGGCCTGTTGGTGCAGACCTATGGCAGCCTTCATATCGCCTTTGCGTGAATGGGCGATCCCCAAGTGCGTATAGGCTTGGGCATAGGTAGAATCCGCGGCAATGGCCTGTTGGTGGGCAACGATGCCGCGGTCGAAATCCCCCTGCTGGCTATAGGCCACCCCCAAGTCGTCGTGGGCTTTGGCCACGCTCGGTGCCAGCCGAGACAAGTACTCCTTGGCATTTACGTCCGACAGCGCATACTGGGCGTCGGTCCAAGCCAAGAAGAGGATGGGCATCCCGAAGTACAGTACCTGCTTGCCAGTCTCGAGCCCATAGGAGAGGGCCGTCCACTGCGCCCGCACACTCTGCCACCACGTAACCAGCGCGTTCCAGCCGCGGCGCGGCAGAGCTTCCTCGCTCGGCTCCTCTGCGGACTCCTCGTCTACCAAGTTCTGCCGGATCTCTTTCTTGCGGACCTTCCACATGAACCCATCGTAGTAGTAGTGCATAAAGGCCGAGGTGGCGATGAGCACCTTGACTATATCGTAGACCAAGAAATTCTGGGTCGCTCGCGCGAGGGCTTCTATGCCACCGTACGCCAATATCAGCAACAGGTAGAACAAAACGATCCGCAAGCGCCCATCGGCAAATAGAAATCGGAAGAAGGACCGCCCCAAGTCGCGCGAGCGCTTAAGCACCCCGTGATTGTAAATCCACACAATGGCAAAGTACTGAATGTCGTGTGCCAGCGCGGTGATCGCGTAGCCCAAGATGACGTCTTCGAGAATGATGTAAGCGTAATAGACCGTGGCGAACGTAGTGGCCGAAATCGCCAGCTTGGGCCAGACGATGGGTGCGCCGCGTCGCCTTTCGACGAGCATGTTACCGACGTAGACCACCGACAAGGCCAGCGCCAAGTACAAGATGGCGTCCCGCAGCGAGAAGATGTATTCGGGCTTGATCCAAGTATAGAACCCAAAGCCATAGCGGTGGCAGCGCTCCAAAAAGTTGATTAAATAGTGGGGGCTGGCCGCTATCACGTATCCGAACCAGACGGCCGTCAGCCACCAGTCTAGCCGCGCACTCAACTGCGAGGGCCGGCGTCGCTTGAACTCGTAGATCCGCATGAAGCCGTAGTGCTGCATGAAGAAGTGCCACATGTCCCACAAGGCCAAGAAAATGAAAAACCCGAGGTGGCCATTGAACACGCTCCAACTGACGAAGGAGGCGATCACTAGCGGAGCGACGATGAAGCGGGCCTTGTAGCGGCCAAACAGCTCCCGCTCGCCATAGGCGCGCATTAGCCCAGGCAGGTGGTGCCCCACCGCGAAAAAGGCCAGCACAAAGAGGGCAATGTCAGCAGAGGTGAAGTAATTGGCGGCGAACAGCAGCACTGCGAGAGAAAGCAGCGGGGTGCCAATGAAAAATAAGAAATCCCATTGGCGGCTGATGATCCAGCCCTGTGGCGCGGCAGTCGTCATCGCTCCCCGCCCCTACAATCCGGCAAATACCGAAAGGAACACTAGGCCCGAAGTCTTCCGCTCTCCATCCCCGTCTTTGATCTCCAACGAGCGACGATCAAAGCGCACACCTATCTGAGTGGTCAACTCGTATCCGGAATAGGCGCGAGTACTCGTCAGTTGACAGGCCAAGACCGTGCCGCGAAAGTCGCCGGTCCACTCTCCGACCGCTAGTTGTCCCTCGTCGCCTTCAAGGTCGTAGAAATGGTGCCCTTCAACCCCTAGCTGCACATAAGAGCGGTGGAGAATCGGGAAATTTGCCAGCACCATGTAGAGCACGTCGTAACTGCGCTCCTCTGGCGCGCTACGGCTGAAGGGCACTCGGCGCATAAATTCCCCCTTGATGCGCGGGGAAATGGAAATCGACTTCCACGAGAACGCATAGGAGATCTTGTCTATCAACCCGACAAAACTGGACGACTCGCGGCCATTGCGGCCCTCGGGGCCCAAGGGATCGAAGGCCGCCAGCGGCGCGCCCTCGTCGTCCAAGAGCACGCGACCCTCGTCGTCTCGGGCCACTATCACCTCGGCTTCCCGCTGCTTCCACACGTCCATCTTGAATCGGTGGCGGGTGCTCCAACCCCTAGGACTGTCGTACTCCCAGTCCGAGTAAAGCGTGTTGATCCACGTATTCTCGGCGGCCAGCAGGTCGGGCACGGGCACATTGCTGCCCGTTGTCTCGCTGGATTGGCCGAACTCCGCTCTGGGCACGATCCACTGCACGAGGTGATCTTCGATATTGTCTTCGGCTCTCCGCACCATGTCGAAGAGCCGCCAGCGACCCAGCGTGGGGAAACTCTTGGTAAAGGTAAAGATCCCGTAGAAGGTATCGTTGTCGCGCGCGGCTTGGTGCATGGCTTGGCGCAGGCGGCCGGCCGTGAGTCGGATTTCGGGATTGACTTGGACGCTGGTGTAAAAATTGTATCCCCAGTGGTCTTTCTTGTAGGGATAGTCTGGCTCGTTGTCGTTTTCAAAGCGATCAACCCAGCCATTGTTGTTCAAATCAATGCCAAAGAGAAACTCGGGCCGGTCAACCTCGTAGCGCAGAAAAGGCTCGTCGTAGTCCGGGAAGAAGTTTTGCCGCTCACCGTTGCTGTTTTGGTTGAAATCGGAAAGGAAGTCCCCGTTTTCATCGTAGCCGGGAAAAACCGCTGGATCGGCCACGCCATTGGCCCGGACCCGGAAATACTGCCCCGGAATGGGAATCAGACTGCCCTGAAAGCGGCGCAACTGATCTGGATGCCGGTCGTTGTCATCGTTGTCATCGACAAAGTCATAGGACTGGATGATGGCTTCGGGCGAGTAGTCAACCAAGCCGCGACCGTCCACTGGCCGCACGTTGGTGCTGTATCCGTCGTCCATGCCGAAGCCTTCGAGAAAAAAGTGCCAAGCGCCGATATCCCGCGCCAAGTTGACCATGTAAGCCACATCGTGCTGGTCTCCGACAATGCCGGCAATAGCCTCGTGCTTCTTTAGGGTCGTCGTGGGGTACTTGCGATAGCGGGTGCTAACGTTGAACTCTCCGTAGAAATCGAACCCGTACCAATCGCGCATCTCAGCGGTAACGCCGTATATCTGGCCCGCAGTGGGCAGCCCGTAGTCAAAGGCCACCTCTTGTTGGTTGAGGCGGTTCTTGATGTTGCCCGCTGCTCGCACGACCTGTAGAAATTGCGGCTGATCCACCGGATTGGTCTGCCGGTCGGACGCTATCTCCACTCGATAGTCGTTGGCCAGAATGAGCCGGAAGCGCACCTTCTTGATCGCGGTCACCGCGTCCTCGGCCTCGGCCAAACTCAGCCCCAAGCTCTGCTGCAATAGCAGGCGCAAAGTCCCGGCTTCGTCTTCCCCATCTTCGACCGCCAGCGGATATTTGAGCGTTATGCGCTCGGATCCGTCAGCCGTGAGGAATCCATCGCGCACCTTGCCCCCTTCGCGCAATGGTCGGTAGCCAATGCTGCTGCCGGTGATGACCGTATCCCGAGGGACTAAAGTCACGCTGTCACCCGCGGCCACCTCGCGCATTAAGGTCGTCGTGATTTCCACGTCGTCGCTGAAGAGCACAGCCCCTCCCTCGCCGTCTTCGGGCGAATCGTCGGACAGCCGCACCACCAGCAATTCGAGCCGCCGATCTAACTGGCCGGAAGTCAGCAAACCCGTAAAGGGACTTTCCTGAAAGCTCTCTAAGGCCCCGTTGTTGCTGTGGGAATTGACAAAGGTCGTGCCCAGAGTTAGGTGATCGCCGATATCGGCCTCAAGGCGCAGCGCGGATAGGTTGGTCGCGTTTTCTAGCTGCCGGGTCGGAAAATCCGCGCTAATGTCGATGATCGGCGACGAGATCCGCGAAAACAACCCGGTCGCTCGCAAGCGCTGACTGGACAAACTAGTCACCACCCCATTGAACCCCGTCTTGCGGAAAGTCAGGGGCGTCAACGTCGTAAAAAGCTCGTCCCCGACCACGATCGAATAGCTGTAGTCGCCGCTGATATCCGAGGAGATGATGAGGCGGTTGAACCAGCTTAGGTACTCGCCGCGCTTGGTGACCTGATTGCTGGCACTAGTCAGCGGCTGGGTCTGCCGCCAATCGTAGATGAGCCAGCCGCGGGTAATCAAATCGCCGTAGGGATCGTAAAAGTAGAAACCCTCTTGGCTGCGCGACACGTAGCGGAGAAAAGGCTCCCGCGCATAGTTGGTGTACTGCCACTGACGGCGGCCGTACTCGGTGAACAACTCCTGCGGCAAGTACCAGCGCTGAATGGTGGGATCCAGCGCGCCGATCAGCACCGACCGGCCCGCGGCCGAGAACACGCGGCGCTCGTCAACCCGGCGGCCGAGGCGATTGCCGTAGTCTATCTGGGCACCGACCTCAAGGGCGCACAGAACCACCGCGCCCAAGAGCAACGCGCATTTAACTCGCAGCGCGCCCATTACTGAATCCCGGCGTACACGGTAATGAAGCTAGTCGTCGAATTGCTGCTCTCGCTGCCCTTGGCAAAGCCGCTGTCGTTCTCTAGCACCAACTCGGTCTGGGTGCGACCGTAGCGCAGGCCGAGCTGGGTCGTCAGGCGATATCCCATGTAGTCCGAGGAATTGGATAGCTGCACCGCCACGTTTACGCTGCTCAAGTCGCCCGTTTCCGTGGTGATGCCGCTGGAGACCATAGAGTCTTCGTCGCGCATCAAATCCCTCAGCAGCAGTTGCTCTACCCCCCCCATCAGCACAGTGTGCTTCAGCACCGGCAGTCGGGCCAGCAGCATAAAGCTGCCGGTCCACTCCTTGCGCTCATCCTCTTGCACCAAAAACGGCGTCCGCCGCAAGTATTCGCTCTTGAATTTGGGCTGGAGGCTGAAGCGGCCTAAGTCGTAGGTATAGTCGAATTTGTTGATCAGGCCGAAGAAACTTGTGTTGGTCCGCAGGCGGCGTCCATCTATATCACGTGGATCGTCTTGGTTTTGGCGATAGAATTCGTACTTGAACTTGTTGATGATGTTGAGCCGATCGATGCCTGCGTAGTCGAACCCGAGCCACAGCGCATTGACCCAAGTGTCTTGAGCCGGTAGAATGTCGGGAACGAGGGGTTGGATCGGCGGAGCATCGACAAAAGGCGTGGGTTCACGCCGGTCGTCTGGAATGGTGTCGGCGACCTTTTTCAGCGCGTCAAAAACCCGCAAGCGCCCCACGCCCGGCACGTCGCGGTCAAAGGTAAAGAGCGCGTATTGGACGCGACTGGAACGATCGGCCGAAATCATCTGTTCGTCCGCCTGCCCCAGAGTCAACCGTGCCCCTGGCACGAGCTCGGCACCGGCGAACACATTGTAGCCCTGCCGGTCGGTCTTATAGGGGTAATCCGGCAAATCGTCGTCTTCGAAGCGGTCGATCCAATCGTTGTTGTTTAGGTCGATGCCAAAGAGGTATTCGGGACGATCAACCGCATAGCGCAAAAAAGGCTCTTCGTAGTCGGGAATGAGGTTGTTGACCGTGCCGTTGTCGTTTTGGTTGAAATCCGAGATAAAGTCGTTGTTCTCGTCCCACCCGGGAAAGATGAGCCGGTCGTTGGCCGAACCCGCGCGGATCCAGTCGGGAAATTGGTCTTGGTCGTCGTTGTCCTCGACAAACTCGTAGAAGTTGCGCTGGGAATTGTCGTATTGGATGTCGCCGTTGGCATCGACCAAAAAAGCCGTGGTCGAATACGCATCGTCCATCGCATAGACCTCGCCGAAGAAGAACCACGGATAGAACTGACGGGAGAGGTTAAAAAACCAAGCGTCGGACTGTTCGGTGGAAATTTTGTGATTTTTGCCAGCCGTAAACAGCGCGGCGTTGGGATACTGATAGTAGCGCTTGTTGCGGTCCCACTCTCCGTAGAAGTCAAACCCCCACAGCCCTTTGCCCTCCACTGTAAATCCACCGACCAGGTTGCCCGTCGGCAGACCGTAGTCAAATTTGACGAGCTGGAGATTGGAAATGTCCTTCACGTTGCCTTCGGCTCGCCGCAGGGTAATCAGCGCTGGCTCGGTGGCGTCGATGGTTTCCGCACTCAGGGGCGCGGAAGGCATGGCGCGGCGGCCTGTCTGCCGGTCGGACCACATCTGCACCTTGAAGTCATTGCCCAAGACGTATTCAAATTCCACGGCCACGATCGAGGTGGGGTCTGGGCCGATATAAGCCGGATCGTTGAAGTCGTAGTTGAGCACGATGCGCTCGTGACCATCGGCGGCCGTGTACCCCTGGCGCTCAAAACCGCCGAATTTAATCGGCCACTCCGCGCCAGCGCGGACGACCTCCGCCGCCTCGAAAACCTGTTCTTTGTTCGTCTCGAAGTCGCGGCTGATGATACGCACCTTGTCGCGGAACAAAGCCGCTCCGCCCTCGCCATCCTCGGGCGTGTCGTCGCTGAGAATGATCGCAATGGCCGTCAGCGGGGTGCTGCTCTGGCCGGAAGTGAGGCTGCCGGCGATCAAGTCGCCGCTGAACAGGTCGAGCGTGGTATTCGTATTGCGGGCATCGACTAGGGTCGCGCCGACCTCGATGAAATCGCCGACCTGGACCGTGCCGCGCCCGCCGAACATGGTAGTGGTATTGGTGCGGGTTTCCGGCTCTTGGGTCGCGCCCAAGATCGGGTCGCTGATCCGCGAGGCGAGGATCGTGCCGGCGTATTTGTCGGCCATGAAGTCGATCTGAACGCCATTGTAACGAGGCCTAGAAAAGGTCATTGGCGTGAGGGTCGTGCGCAGCAGATTGCCGACCGTAATGGAATAGTAGTACTGGCTCTGCGAGTCGCCGCCAATGGTGACCCCATTGAACCAAGAGTCGAAGCGGGCGTTCTGAAAGATGCTGCTGCCGAGCTGCCCGGGCTGGTTCTGGCTCCAGTCGTAGATCAGCCAACCGCGGCCGATGAAGTTGCCGTAGAAGTCGTAGAAGTAATCGCCTTCGCGGTGGATGTTGACGTAGCGCCGAAACTCATCCCTAGCGTAGTTGGAGTACTCCCACTGCCGCCAGCCGTATTCATTGAAAAGCTCTTGGGGAATGTACCATTTCTTGATGGCTGGATCGAGCGCACCAAACAAGACCCCGGGGCCGCGCGGCTCAAAGCTGACCGCCCCGCCGCGCTGGCGACCCAAGCGGTTGCCGTAATCTTGGGCCTCAGCCATGCCAGCCGCCAGCATCAGAGCAGCCAAACCAACTAACCCCCATAGTCTAAACACTTGCAAATCATCTCTCCCTACATTTTGAGTAACTAGTAAGCCACCCCGACAACCCCGATTTTCCTCACTTGGCCCGTGCCGGCTTGCAGCGAGACGCTAAACGCATAGTGCCCCGGCGGCACGTACACCCCGTCGTCGTCTCGGCCATCCCAAAGCTGGACAAAGCGGCCGCTGATGGCCTCGCTATCGACTAAGGCCCGCACCAAGCGGCCGGACAGATCGAAAATCGAGACCTTTACCGGCGAGGGCCGCGCGATATTGGTGATGTCGTACTGGATGAGAACCCGGTCGTTGGCCCCGTCGCCGTTGGGCGTAAATACCGGCGAATTCACAGCCACATTGGCCAAGAGTTCCTTGCTGATGGGCACGGCCACCGAGAGGTTTTCATCTATCGGCGTACCCACTGGCTGGAGATCGGAATCGGCAAACCCAGACTGACTCAAATCCGCGGCATTGCCAGCCACGACGCCCTGTCCGATGGTCGTTTCGACCGAGCGGTTGAAGGCACGGCCAACAAAGGTCGTGCCAAAGCGCAGTACCCCGTTGTCAAATTCTACTTCCAAAACGGTCCCGTCTTCTTCTATGAGCGGGAAAGAGATCGCAAAGCGGTCGTCGTGCACTTCGTCGATGGAGATGCTATTGCTGGCCTGGGGCAAGTTCGCCAGTGACGCGCCGGAAAAATTCGCCTCTTGCACCTCGCCGCCGGGCCGCTGGATTCGCACGCGCCCGATGGATTCGACGCGCAAGGGAGTCTCGATCTCAAAGGCGTCAAAACCGCGCTGCTGATCAGAGGATTTGTTGAGTACCGCGTACAAAAACCGGGTGTTCTTGCCCACGGCCGCTGAGCGCGGCGAAATCTCGGCGATTAGCTCCTGGGCAAAGGGCGGCGAAATCACGTCAAAGGCCAAGCCGCCAACTACGGCCGCAGACTCGAAATCGTCGCTGAAAAAGTCAATCGAAAACTGAAAGTAGCGCCGTGGACCAGGCGAGGAGATTGGGACGCCGGCACCGTCTATTGGGAGCTGATCTTGGCCAACGATGCCGGACGCCGGATAGGGAGGCGACCAGCCGCTCCAGTTGTTGACATCGTCGCGGATGATCCCTTTGTCCTCACCCCGCAGCGCGCTGTAGTCAGCCTCGTCGAGAGTGACGAGGGCCTGCTGATCCAGCGGCAGATCTTTGAATACCCCAATCGCCTCGCGCACATCTACCTCGTCGTTGTCCAGCACGTCTGCGATCAAAGCCTTTAACTCGGCATCGTCGACGTCATCGGTCCACTTCCACGGCACTTCCACATTGGCCGTCGAAGTGCCCGACCGATTGCCGGCTCGGGCACCGCCACCCACGCGGAAGATGCGCTCGCCCGGGCGGACCTTGTTGAATTCGACCGGGTTCGCATCCACACCCGTACGCGTGCGAATCTGCAAGCCAGACAGGTTTGCGTCGCCTTCCGCGTCTTGGATCCAACGCAAGTTGCCGAACAGGGCCAAGTCGCCAAAGTCGAAAATGTTGGACACATAGCTTGCTTCGGGCACAAAGCCCGTGCCAAAAATCTGGAACTCGGCCAAGTCGAAACCGGCCGCAGTCAGTACCTTCAGCCGCACGAAGCGCACGTATTGCGGAGGGATGCGAACATCCACCACGGATTGGTCGTTTTGGGTCTCGACCGCAACGGTTTGCAAAATCGGCACACCTTCAAAGGAGTTTTCCCGCGTGCCATCATTGATAAAAATTTCATATCCCCGCAAAAACTCGTTTTGGAAGGGGAATTCCGCTGAGGGAAAATTCGGGTCGCCGTTGCGCGGAAAAAATTTGAAGCGGTTGAGGCCAAAGCGAGCGCCGAGATCCAAGTCGATTATTAGCCCCAGGACCCGGGCGCTTTGGGTGCCCCCAGAAGCGCGCATATCCAAGGCCGTGTCGCCATCGTTGTCGATCAAATTGGCCAAGGCCGCGCTAATGGAGCGATTGTTCGGCGACTCAATACTACCGCCGCGCAATGGAGAGTTAATGCCGACCGCGATGTTGCGGGTGGTATCGGCGCGCTGGGGCGCAATGAAGTGGAGCCGGCCTTCGGGCTCGAAATCGATGACTCCACCGGGGGAGTTGGTTTTTTCGATCGCAGTCGCGCTGCGGATGACCACGGCTGGGAGACCGCCCCCGCCGCTCTCCCAACTCAGGCCCTCTGCACCGCCGATGATCACGACGTCCGCAACCGCTGATTTTTCCGCCGCCAAAGCAGCCAGTAAAAGGCCACCCACTAGGTAAACAGATCGAAAAACTGTTCGCATAAACTAACTCTATTATAAGGTAATTAGCAGGACGAGCTGTAAAGAGCGTTCCACAACGCCGAATGCCCTCTGCATTGTTGCTCAAAAATCCGTCAAATTTTAAATTAAGTCTGTTAAATAAGTGAATACTACCCCTTAGAGCAAGAAATTTTCAATGACCTCGATCCAGCCCTTTCAGTGCGAACGCATCCTCCCGCTCCTGTGTCTTTCAGTCCTTTTTCTCGCGTCCTGCGATGGTCAGCCCGAACAACCCGAGGCGCAGGATGTCGTCTTGGCGACCATAGCCGGCGACCCCATTACCCTCTCAGCTTTTACCGAGTTCAGCGCGCTCATTCCAGAGGGCATGAAAAAGGGCGATACCCTGCTCGACAAGAACCGCCACGTCCTCAACAGTTTGATCGACAAGCGGCTCTTGCTCGCCGAGGCCGAGGCCATTCAGCTGGCCGACGATCCCGCGCTCCAAGCCGAGCTGGCCTTTTTCGCCCAAAACCTCTTGCTCGACTTGTACACCCATCGCGAAATATCCCAAAAGATCGTCGTTGCGGATGAAGAGATGGAAGCTCACTATCGCGCCACTCACCGCGATCGCGCCCTCCGCTTTAGCGGCATCATGCTAGAGACACGCGAAGAAGCCGAGAAAATTTTGCAGGCCGTGGTCGACGGGGCGCAGTTCATGGAACTGGCCAAGGGGCGTTCTCTCCACCGCGATAGCGGCGAACAAGGCGGCGATGTGGGGAGCTACAAGCTCAAGGACAAGGTCCTTCCGTCCATTGCCGAAGCGATCTTCCCCCTCGCCGTGGGCGAGGTATCCGAACCCATCCGCTTCCAATTTGCCGGCAAGACCCACTACACGATCTTTCAAGTCACCGACGAGATGCCGCTGCCGCTCGCTGCTTCCGAGCACAAGGTGCGGGAGGAAGTTTTCGGCCGCAAGCGAGTCGCCCGCTATCAAGCCCTCCTCGACTCGCTCAAAGGCGCGTACGGCCCCGAGTTGCTCCCCGAGCAGATTCGCGCCCTTAATCAGCACAGCCAGCAAGCCGAGGGCGACCTATACGCCCTGCCAGCCGCGTTGAGTGACGAGCCTCTCGTCTCCTTTCGCGGTGGTCAAATCAGTTGCCACGAGTTCATGCAGATGGCGCGGCAGATACGCGCCGGCCGGCCGGAGCTAGCCGACTCCGCTCGCGTCGTCTTCCTCTTGGAAACCGCGATCACTCCTGCTTTTCTCTTCGCCACCGAGGCTCGGGCCCACGGCTTAGAAGAAGACCCCAACCTACAACAGCGCATCCGCGACAAGCGGGACGATCTGCTCCTCAACGCCCTGCGGCAGCGCTACGTCGATCAGCACGTCATAGCTACCCCCGAGGAGGCCCGCGCCTTCTACGATAGCCACCCGGAGAAATTCACCGCGCCGCTGACGACCGAAGTGGTAGAAATTCTCGCGTCTTCCGACTCGTTGGCCCAGCGGCTCAAACGCGAGATCCTCGCCGGTGCCGACCCCGCGCCTTTGGCTCGCGCCCACACTCTCCGCCCCGGCGCTGACCACCACGACGGGCACCTGACCCTCAGTACTTATACTAAAGCGTACTATCAGGGCATCTACGACTTGGCGCATTCGCTACCCGTCGGCCAAGTCGGCGGTCCAGTGCAGGTCCAAGGTGGATACTCGGTTTTCAAAGTTCTCGACCGCCACCAGAAAAAACATCCCTACAACGCCACATCCCGTCGCCGTGCCACGGCTTACGTCAAGATCGACAAGTCTAAGCGCGGTTACGTGCGCTACGTGCGCGGTCTGCGGGAGCAGCACCCGGTTGAGGAATTTACAGACGCGATAGAACGCGCCCTTGGCGCACCCAATTGAAATTGAGTTGGGTCGTGCTTCTGCTCTTTTTAATCGCTTGGGGCTGCGCCCGCGACGACCCTCTATTAGTCGAGGGCCAGCAACACTTCTACAATCGAGAGTACCAAGTCGCGATTGAGGTCTTGCAGCGAGCGGTACAAGCCCCGTCCCCATCGCCGGCCGCCTATCGCTATCTAGGGCGTTGCTACCTGCAAGTCGGCCAATACGAGCAAGCGCGGGAAGCAGCGCACGCCGGCCTAGCCCGCGACGCCAACGACCCCGAGCTCTACGATCTACTCGGCGCCATCGAGATGACCCGTGCATTCGCCGAGGCCCGCTACAGCGACACCGATGTAGCCCTGAACGCCTTCCAACGGGCCATCGAACTCGACCCGCAACGCGCTACCACCCACTACAATCTCGGCCTCGTATACAGCTACCGCGACAGCGCGCACCGCGCTGAGTGCGCTTATCTGGCCGCCTTGCAGGTAGATTCTACCCTCGCGCCAGCCCACAAGAAGTTGGGCTTGTACTACCGACGCCAAGGCACCTTAGACCAAGCCCTAAGCCACCTGCAACGCGCCGTGCAGTACGCGCCCGAAGACGCTGAAGCGCATTTCCACCGCGGCTTGCTGCTCCGCGCACAAGGGCACTACGACCAAGCTGTCGAGGCGCTAGAGCGTGCCGCCGAACTCAACCCCTATTCGCCCCAAGTCCACTTCAATCTGTCGCAACTCTACTTGCGGACCGGACAGCGCGAACAAGGTGAAAAGGCCCTAGCCCGCTCGGAAATCCTCCGCCAGCACCACCGGGGCATCGGCTCGGATCAATCCCTGCCCGAGGTAAGCGCGGTAGCCATTGGCTCGGCCACGGCCCGCTACAATCTCGCCCTGAACCTCGCCCTGCAAGGCCAGTACGATCAAGCCATCCTCGAATATCAAAACACCCTCGCCATCAATCCCGAACTAAAAGACGCGCACAGCAGCCTAGGCGTCCTCTTCACCTATCAGGGAGATCTGGTCGCTGCGGCCAAGAGCTTTCGCCAAGCCCTCGCACTCGACGAAGAAGACCCGCTCAGCCATGCTCGACTGGGGCTGACTCTCCTCAAGCAGCAGCGCTATGCAGAGGCTCGGGCCAGCCTTTTGCACGCCGCCGCACTCGACTCTAGCTTGCACGAGGCCGCCTACGGACTCGGCTTGGCCGCGGCCCGCACGGGTGACTTGGCCGGGTCCGTCGCTTACTTTGCCGAGGCTGCCCGGCTCAGTCCCACCAGCGCCTCAGCGCAGTTAAACCTCGGAGTGGCATACGCGAAATTGGACAAATTCGACGAGGCCGCCCGCGCCTATGCCCGCGCCGTCGAGTTGGACCCAGCCAATGGCCGCGGCCATCTCTATCTCAGCGACGCCTACCAGCAATTGGGACACCTGCAAAAAAGTCGAGCGCACCGCGAAAAGGCGCGTCAGTTAGCACATGAGAGTCCATAGTCCCGTGTCGTGCCAACGCATCCTCTACTGGGTGGTCTGCTACCTCGCGGTGGCCCTCCCATCTCACGCGCTTACCATCTATCGCATCGGCGGGGCCGACCTGCCTAAACCGGAGTTGGAAGCCGAGTACGAGTTCGTGCAGCTATCATGGGAAGCCGTTGATCCCAACCAGCACGGCCAAGCCCAGTGGATCGCGCTGCAGCCAGAACGCATCGGCCCATTGTCGCTAACTCCCTCGGTCAACTTGGCACCGCTTGTGGAGTCCCTCGGTGGCCGCATCCTCATCTTAGAGTGGAACGGTTGGCGGGAGTGGTACGAAGACGACATCCTGATCTTCGACGGCGACCCGGAAACCGCTTATCTGGGAGATGGGCGCTATCTCCGCGTCGTCGGCTATGGCCCCCAGCGCAAGTACTGGGTCTTCGACTTTGGCGGGCGTTTCTTCGTCGATCGCGTGCGCTTTTACCCGCGCCCGCGCTTTGCGGCGACCCGCTTTGTCGAGAGCTTCATTCTGGGTACCAGCGACGGGAACCCTCTCGTCGACGGCACCCGCGAGTACGCGGTTAGCTGGCGCAATAGCACGCTCGATTTCGACATCGTCCACCGCGTGCGCGAGAACACCCAAGCCGTCATGGAGTTGGCTCTGCCCGAAGAACCCATCCAGCAGGTGTTCATCGAGCTACCCGAAAACAGCCGTGGCATCTGGGAAATCGCCGAATTCGAGATCTACGGAGCCGGACCAGCCGCCTTCTCCCGCTACACATCCAACATCATCGACTTGGGGCAACCGGCCGCCTTAGGCGCATTGAGTTGGGGCGGCCATATCGACGCTGAGGCACGCATTGAGCTGAGTGTGCGCACGGGTGACGACGATGACCCCAACACCTATTGGCGACGCACGTTCCGCGGCAACGAGCTTACCCGCTTCGGCACCGCTGGCCAACCGCTCACCCTGCGTACCTATAACCGCCTACAAAAGGGCGAGCAGGCCGGCCTCACCCCAGACATCGAGGACTGGAACTTCTGGAACGCACCCTTTGTCTTTGCCGCAGGTCGCGGGCCAATGCCAGTCGACCGACTGCGCCGCTACGCGCAATTTAGGGTCGAATTCCATTCGACCGTCGAAGCGACGGGCCACCTCATTTACTTGCAGTTCAGCGCGTCCATCCCGCCGCCGGCTTCCCAAGCCCTCGGGCAAATCCACCCGCTGCAAGCCCCGGCCCTGACCCCGACCCTCTTCACCTTCTACCTAGAGCCGCATATCGCCGCTGACGATCTCGGGTTCGACCACCTAGCTATCTCTACCACTGCCCAAGTGCAGGCCGTGGAGGCCGTGCGGGTCGGTGGAGTGGATGTTGACTACACCATCGCGCAGCACACCGCCGAGGGCTTTGAAGTCGCGCTGCCGCGCATGGACCAGCAGCGGACCAGCGAGCAGGTCGAGGTCGATTTCCGCGCCGAGGTGTTCGCGTACAACACTCGCTTTGCGGGGCGAATCCGCGATAGCACCCGCCCCTTTGAAGTCGACCAGCCCGTAACCCCGAAGGCGACCCACAGTCTGCAAGTAGCTTTACTTAGCCTAGACCAGCCGCTCATCGGCCGCCTCACTCCACACCCAGCGGTCTTCACCCCCAATGGTGACAACCGCAACGATGTCGTGCGGATCGAATACGACCTTCTGTATATAGTGGATGCGATTCAAATGGAACTCGCGGTCTTCGACCTCGCCGGCCGCGAGGTGGCGGTCATCTACACCGGGCCTGCCACCAGTGGCCGCTTTGCCGTCGAGTGGGACGGCCGCACCCCCAGCGGCCACCTCGCGCCGCCGGGGTCCTACCTCGTCCGCCTCATCGCAGAAACCGACCGCGGCCAACAGCAACGCCGGAGCCTCGTCTCCGTCGTCTATTGACTCGGCTCGACGACGGTTAGGACCTGATCGACGGCAATGTCGCTCAGCACCTGAACCACTCCGCTGGGCCAGCGCACTTCGAGCCGGTCGACGTGCTCGGCCTGTCCCAAGCCAAAATGCAGCCGCAGATCGTTGTGCGACAAATAGCTTCCTCCACTTTGCACCTCGGCGTGCTGACTCTGCCCGCCAGCACTAATGATCACCCGTGCACCAATCCCATCGCGGTTGCTCTTCGTCCCCACCGTGCGCACCAACAGGTAGTGATTGTCGTGGTCGCCGTCGTTGCGCAACAGGGTCGGCGGGCCGTTGAGGTTGAGAATAAATAAGTCGATATCTCCGTCGCCGTCGTAGTCGGCGAAACTGGTCCCGCGGCTGACACGGCGCAAGGCAAAGCCCGGACCAGCTTCGGCCGACACCTCCACCAGTCGCCCTCCCCTATTTTCAAACAGCGAGTTAGCTTGTTTGTAGCTGGAATTGACCCTCGGCAGGTCGGCCTGCGGGTAGGTGTGGCCATTGGCCACGAAAAGATCGCGGTCGCCGTCGTTGTCGTAGTCGAAAAAGCCCGTGCCCCACGAGACCAATTCGGCCGGTGCCGCCCCGATCCCCGCAACAAAAGACACATCGGCAAAAAAGCCTCCGCCCTCATTCCTGTACAGCGCGTTGTATTCGTCGGCAAAATTGGTGACGAAGAGGTCGAATAGGCCGTCGTTGTCGTAATCGCCCCACGCGGCCCCCATACAGCCTTGCGTCACCCCTTCCCCGCTGTACGCCACTCCAGCCATGAGTGCCTCCTCGGCGAAGCTACCATCGTGGCGATTGCGAAAAAGCAGGTTGGGCGTAGAATCGTTGGCCACGACTAGGTCGGGCCACCCGTCGTTGTCGTAGTCGCCGAACAGCGCACTCATGCCGTAGAACTTTTCGCCCTGCAGGCCGGCCTGTTTCGTCCACTCGGAGAACGTCCCGTCGCCATTGTTGCGGTAAAACACATCCGCCGCTGGCAGCAGACCCACCGGCCCGCAGTACACCTTCACGTTCTTCCACAGGCAGGGTATCGGGGATTCGTAGTCGCGGGAGAAATCCACGTAATTGGCCACGTACAAATCCACGTCGCCATCGCGGTCGTAATCCCCAAAGCTCGCACCGGTGCCCCACCCCACATCGCCCACGCCAGCGGCAACCGTCACATCGGCAAACCGACCGCTGCCAAGATTGCGATACAGCGTATTGCGGCCAAAGTTGGTAACGTAGAGATCGGTGTGGCCGTCGTTGTCGTAATCGGCCGCGGCGCATCCCATCGACCAGCTCGTATCGCCCACGCCCGCCACCGTCGTCACATCGGCAAAGCGACCATCGTCGTTGCGGTAGAGTTGATTGGCCGGATGCTCGCCCGTGGCAAATCCTGCAAAGGAAGAGCCGTTGGTCACGTACAAATCCACATCGCCATCGCGGTCGTAATCGAAAAAAGCCGCACCGCCCATCATCCCCTCGACTATATAGCTTTGGTCCGTGCCCGAGACATTGCGCTGCGTCAGGCCAGCGGCCGCTGCCCGATCGACGAATTGTACAGCGAGCGGCTCACCCCACCCACTGGCGGCTCCGACGAGGCACCCGACCGCGCACAGTAGCAACGCGCCCACTACTCCTGCTCCACGACCAAGAACCGATCGACCGGCTCGCCGTGCCGCTCTTGCACACTGCCGTCGGGCCAGGTGATTTCGATCCGCTCCACCAGCGCGCAGTCGCCCAAGCCAAAGTGCAACCGGCTATCGCTCGCCGACAGATAGGTGCCCCCGCCAATCCGCTGGCGCGTTTGTACCACACCGCCGCAGAACACCCGCACCCGCGCACCAACAGCGTCGCGGTTCGCCCGCGTCCCCACCAACCGCAAAGACAGCCAGTGATGTTCCGACCGCAACTCGTTGCGGTACAGCCGCACCGCGCCATCGACGTTGGTCACCAGCACGTCCAAATCGCCGTCGTTATCGTAATCGCCATAAGCAGCCCCGCGCGACACCGCAGACAGCCCAAAGGCCGGGCCGCTACGATTCGACACATCGGCGAATGCGCCGTGGCCATTGTTGGCGAAAAGCTGATTGGGCTGGGCGTGGCTCAATGCTGAATCCTGTAAGGCGATGCGGTCGAGGACGTGGCCGTTGGCCACGAACAAATCCACGTCGGCGTCGTTATCGACATCGGCAAAAAACGCGCCAAACCCCAGCGGCAGCAAGGTCGGGCCGCGCAGGCCGGCTGCCTCCGTCGCATCGGCAAAGCGGCCGTCGCCCTCGTTGCGGTAGAGCGTGTTGCTCTCGCGGGAAAAGTTGGTCACCAACAGGTCCGCATCCCCATCGGCATCCCCATCGCCGACCGCGATCCCCATGCCAGCCTCGGCTTGGCCGTCGCCATTGTACGCCGCCCCGGCCGCCAGCCCGGTCTCGGCAAACGTGCCGTCACCTTGGTTGCGATAGAAAAAATTGCGCGTACCATCATTGGCCACGTACACATCGAGGTGCCCATCGGCGTCAAAATCAGCGGCCGCTACCCCAAGCCCCTTGCCAAAGGTACTGAAGACCCTGCTGGCCTGTGTCACATCAGAGAAATGCCCATCTCCCTCGTTGCGAAAGAGCGCGTCTGGCGCGCCGTTGTAGCGCCGCGGGCTGCAATAGGTCCGCTGGCCAGCCGGAACGCGCAAAGAGGCTCCGCTGCTAGCGACCGCACCGCCGCACAAGCGGTTCGTGTCCGGCGTCAAGTCGAGGTAATTCACCACATATAGGTCGAGATCGCCATCGTTGTCGTAGTCGAAAAAGGCCGCGCTCGTACTCCAGTGGGAATCGGCCACGCCGGCCGACTGCGCCCGCTCGGCAAAGGTTCCGTCCTCCTGATTGCGATAGAAGGCATTGCGGCCGTAGTTGGTCACATAGAGATCCGAGCGGCCGTCGTTGTCGTAATCGCCGACTGCACACCCCATGCCATAGCCCAGATCGCCTGCGCCCGTTTGCGCCGTGATCTCGCGGAAGGCCCCGTCCATATTCTGATAGAGGCGATTTCGCGTCTGGCCTACGCCGGGATCCTGCCGCAACGCCAACACCGAAGTATCCACTCGGCCGTCGTAGCGCAGAGGCGGCCGAAACTCCTTGACGACCCAAGTACCGGTCGAATCCCCGGCCACGAGGTTGACCGGCACCAAGCGCTCACGCCACGGCGATAGGTCGAAACCATCCACCAAATACACGTCCAGCCAGCCATCGTCGTCGTAGTCGAAAAAGGCCGCGCCAGCCCCCATCGTCTCAATCAGGAAGTAATCGCCGCTGGCCCCACTAGTGTGGCGGAAATCCAGCCCGGCCTCGGCAGCTACCTCGACAAAAAAGGCCGAGCGCTCGGGTGCGGCGCAGCCGCAACAGAGAAGAAAAAAAATTAAAGACAGATACAAAACGGATGGATAATGGTCGTAGCTGTTCACTGCAAAAAAATAAGTCCCACCTACAAATAGAGCCAATTGAGCGCTAGCTATCCGTGCCCGCGTCGCGGGACCATAGAAATGCACTTCCGCCCATTTTTCACTAAATTCCATACCCTTGTTTCCGAGGAACAAACTGAAGTAACAGTAGGTACCGGGAGCAGCTCATCCATGGCCCGACCCAATATCCTCTTCATCCTCTCCGACCAACACAGCAAATTCCACCTCGGCTGCTACGGCGACCCACTGGTGCGCACCCCGCACCTCGACCGCTTGGCCAGCGAAGGCATGCGCTTTGCCAATGCGTACACCCCCTCGCCTTTGTGCGCACCAGCGCGCATGGCCTTTATGACCGGACGGCGGCCCAGCGCCAACCAAGTCTGGAGCAACGACCACATCCTCAACTCGGCGCTGCCGACTTGGGCCCATGCCGTGGGCGCGGCTGGATACGAGACCGCCCTGCTTGGCCGCATGCACTTTGTCGGCCCCGACCAGCGCCACGGCTTTGAGCGCCGGCCCATCGGCGAGCACACCGCCCGGCATCCGGGTGCGTCCCAACAGGGCGGGCCGCTGTTCAAGAACATTCCCTCCAGCACCTCGGGCCAGACTCGCGAATGCGTCGAAATAGCCGGGTACGGCCGCACCACGTACCAAGCCTTTGACGACCGCGTCGCCGAGGCAGCTTGCACCTATTTGGAGGAAAAGGCGCAAACGCACGACCGGCCCTTTGCCGCAGTAGCCGGCTTTGTACTGCCACACTGCCCATTCTTCGCCCCCAAGGATCTATACGACTACTACTACGACCGCGTCGATGTGCCGCAACCCGACCCGACCGGGGAGCCAGCGGCAGTGACCAATTTCAAAAAGCGCCGCCTCATTGACGAGCCGCTGCCCGCAGAGCGCATCCGCGTGGCGCGGGCGGCCTATTTGGGTCTGTGCTCCTACTTCGACCGCAAAGTCGGCCAGCTTCTCGACCAACTCGACGAGACCGGCTTGCGCGACAATACGTTGGTGATCTACTCCAGCGACCACGGCGAAATGGCCGGCGAGCACGGCTGCTGGTGGAAGAGCAACTACTACGAAGGCTCGGTCGGCGTCCCCCTCATCGCCCGTTTGCCCGGCGTGATACCAGCGGGCGTGGAGAACCCAGTGCTGTGCAATTTGCTCGATTGGGCACCCACCGCCGCAGAAGTGGCCAGCGGCGATCCCCTACCCTCAACCGACGGCCATTCTCTGTGGCGCGAACTACAGGGCCACGCAGACGACGCCCGCCCCGATACCACCTTCAGCGAACTGGGGCCCTCGCGCGGCGATTCTCCTTCGCGCATGATCCGGCAGGGACCGTGGAAGCTCTACAAATACCACGACGACACCCCACCGGCTTTGTTCAATCTGGCAGACGACCCAGGGGAATGGAACGACTTGGGCAGTGATAGTGCCTATGCTGACCTGCGGCAAAATTTGCTCGACCGACTCTACGCCGATTGGGATCCAGAACAGGTGGCCCAGTGCAGCGCCGAACTGACGCGGGATGCGCAATTGCTGACGACGTGGGGACAAGCAGTGCAGCCCCTGCACGAAGACACCCTGCCAGTCGAAGACGCCGAGGATGTAGTGCGCTGTTGAGGACCCGCCTTACATAGACGACAGACGATGCCCAGTCTCGCCCAACACGCCGTCGACGCATAACCACAATCCGGCCGCAGTCGCCTCGCCCAAGATCAACCCTAGGAAAAACGGCTTGGCCCGCTCGTAGAGCGGCATCCCGCCCCACTTGACAATGCCCAGCTTGAGCGCCCACGCGATAAACACTGAAAACCACACCTGACCAGCCAGCCAACCCACGCTGACGATAAATCCCAACGGGTGCAACGGCCACCAGTAAAACCGATGATGACCCCACAAGAGCACAGCCTCAAAGAATCCGCCGATGCCGGTAAACAGCCAACCGCGCATATCGGCTGGCAGCGGATCGACGATCGGCCGCGCCATGTCGGTAAACGTGCGATTGGCCTGCCGGGTCATAAAAAACGGATGCAAATTGATCCCGCCGTGCTCGTAGCACACCTGAAAAATGATCCACGTCGCCCCAGCCAAACTCACCACCAACGCCAGCGCCATTCCCCAAAACAGCCGCCTTTTAGAACCAACCACCGCCTCGGCTAGCTTGAGCGAATTGGCCGCGGCAATCATCGGAAAGAGCCGCATCTCGGACTGCCAGATATAGGTAAAGGTCAGGGCTGTCAACCCCTTGGCCCCAATCACCGGTGCGCCAACCGCAGAGATGACGAAAAACGCCGCCACCATCGGCGAGCGCGCCGTCGCCAGCCCGGCCGTGGCCACCGCCCGCGTGACGAACACGTAAAAGATCAGGCACACCAGCAAAAACAGCGGCAAAATCGCCAGCGGCACCCCAGACGCCCACAGCCACACGCCCACAAAGAGCAGGCTGGCTAAAAAGCCAAAAACCGCCACCCGATAGGAGAGCATTTCCCCCGCATCATCCACCGTCGGATCGCCGCGCCACGCCTTGCGCCACACCGCTCCCAAGTGCCGCCGCCCCATCCACAAGGTGTAGGCAACGAAAATCAAACAGGCCCCCATCACCTCGTGCGTCAGATCCGCAGTCTGCGAATAGGAGTAGAGACTGAGTTTTTCGGTACTGGCAATGCCCAACGAGGTAAAAATCCCCTCTTGCGCCTTGTTGAAGAGGTAGAAAAACCAAATCGAAAAGGAAATGTTTAGGTTGACCAAATAGAAAAAGCCGATCCACGCGTACACCCAGTGCAGGTTCAGCTTCGGCCCCTCGCCGATCCACTCTAGTAGTCCAGCCGACTGAATCGGCTGCGGCACCGCCGGGAAGTAGTAGTGCAGCCCCTTGAACGACAGCAGGACGAACGGCACCGCAAAGCCGATCCACAACAGCCGCTGCTTAAAAAGCGGTGCCAGCTTAAACCCCGGCTGGCCCTCCTCCACCATCTTAAGCGGCAGTTGCACCATGGGATAGGCCAGCCGCTCGTGCTGCGACCACTGCCGGTGCAGGATGGAACTCATGCAGAGCATCATAAAGCTCAGCACTAAAAAGAACACGTACCAATAGCTCAGAGTCTCGCTCCAAGCCGCCCACGGAATGCCCTCCCCGGGCGACAGCCCCTCGTGCAAATCAATAATCGCCTGCCGGTCCTGCGGCACCAGCCACGGCGTCACATGCGGGAAGAAGACCTCACCCCAGTTATTCTCCGGGGTCGCGTAGTAGTACAGCCCGCTGATAATCGGAATCAGGTAGCCGACAAACGCCTGCGTTGGCACGGCCGACGCCAACAGCATCATCGCATAAATGAGTACCAAATCGGCCCGTCCCAAGGCGAGGCCGCGACCCAGCGCCCGCAGCAGGGTATTGACCACCACCACCAAGACGAAAAACAGAAAGATCGCCCCGGGCGACGAGCTGTTGAGCGCCATGAACGACCCTTGCAGCATAATTATCCCGTAGGGTGCTCCCACGCCGATGCACAAGGCCAACAGCGCCCCTACCGCAAATCCCCGCCAAGTAAAAGACACTGGCTGCTCGGCTGCCGCCTGCTCCTCTACGCGCTCCTCGGCCTGCTCGGCCGCCAGCACCCGCGCCGACTCCACGTGCTGGACGCGCTCGGCCTCCCGGAGCGCGTACCAAATCAACATCTGCTTGCGTAGGGCCTCCACCAGCCGCAGGTTGAGCCGCTGCCAGTAGTGGCGCTCGCCGCTCAGTCGGCGCAACCTAACTTCCATCGCCCGCGCACGCTCCCCAGCCGGCACAAACTCCACGACCACCTCTTGACTCACCCCCAAGTCAAACGGGGCCAGCCACAGCGCAAACGAGAGGCGATAGCCATCGGCCTGCGCCACTTGCATATCCTCGACGTAAAAATCCCCCAGCGTCGCTCGGCCAAAGGCCCCAAAGTAGTTGGCCAAAAAGCCGCACACCCCCTCGACCTCCCCCTCGCCGAGCATGAAGGGGAACTCAAACAGCCATTCATCGCCATTGGGCGGGTCCGGCCGCCAGCGCCGCACCACCTCCGGCACGGCCTGCCGCGCCGCCACCCGCGCCGGATAGATCGTCGATAGCAACACCACCCCCATCACCGCCAGCGCAGCCCCAATCGCCGCCAGCGACGAGTAGTTCAAGGTCAATCCCTGCAACAGCCCCAGCCCCAACAGCACCCGTCCCAACCCCTGACCCAGCAAGTAGCCCAGCGTCGTCCCCAGCACCGCATAGACACAGGCTTCGGCCACAAACAGCAGTGCGATGTGCAAGGGAGCCAACCCCACCGAGGAGTAGATGCCGATCTCGCGCAGGCGCTCGTACACCGCCCCCATCATCGCATTGAGCACAATGAGCGCGGCCACCAGCGCGGGAATCGCCAGCACCCCCAACCCCTGCACAGCCGTCAGCCCTACGGAACTCAGGGCTGTCACCCTCCCATCCGACGAGCCGACGAACAAAGTGACCGCCACTCGCGTCAGATAGTCCTCGACCAGCGCCTGCCCGTCAGTCGCCCCCGGAAAGCGCACAGCCACCGAGCGCAAGCTGCCCCCGGCCTCGGCCAGCGTCTGATAGGGCACGATGACCACGTGCTGCGGCTCTAGATGGATGAAGGGCCGCAGTTGGTGTAGATCCTCCTCCCCAGCAATATCCACATCCCGCGCCGCCCCCAGTTGAAGCATCTCTGCGCCCGACAGGACAAAATCGGCCGGCATCAGGCTCTCGTCGTCTAGATCGCGCAGTTCACCCAACCGCTCCGGGTCGGCAATCCCGCGCACCGCCAGCGCACGCCCGAACACCTCGACCTGGTCCCCAACCCCAACGCCCAAAACCTCAGCCATGTCCAACGGCAGGATGCAGGTGGCCTCATCATCCGCGGCAAAAAACGACCCGGCCACCAAGCTCTTATCCACCTCGGTGATCTGCGCCTCCTCCGGCGTCAGGCCCAACAAACCCGTAGCCCGCACCGCCTTCCCTGCCACGGCCACCGCGATCCAACCCCCCTTGCCGCCTTCAGCCGCGTACCAGCCGCGCCGCCCCATCCAGCCACTGCTGCCAAAGTGCGACTCAGCGTAGTCGAGCGCCTCCGGCGTCAGGCGCTCCCAACCGCGGTCGCGGATTAAAATCCCAGGGTATGCCCCAGCGTGGGGCAGCCGGAAACTCGCGTAGCGGATTTGCTGTTCAAACGAGGTAAAAGAGAGCAAGGTAAATGTCAAAAGCGTCAGCGTCGCCAGCGTCAGACCGGTGCGCAGAGGCCGCCGCCGCATATTGGAAATCCCCAACATGAAGGCCGCATAACTCGCGCTCAAGCGACTCAGATCCTGGGCGTGGACCCGCGTCTGCTGGCTCTGGTGTTGGGCCATGACGCGGTTGAACCGGCCCACCAGCATAAAAAGCACGAAGGCAGCCATCGCCATGATTGCAAACGCCAACAGCACCACCAGCGGCTCGGCCAGTTCAAAGGCTGGATGCACCTGCGCCAAAATCAGCCAAATCGCCAGCAATAACAGCCCAAAGCCAGCGAGCTGCCGGCGAATATCGGCCGCGGCAAACAACAGCCGCTCCCCGAAAAAGGCCGCTGGCAACAACAGCGCCATAAAGAAGATCACCCCTTCGAGGACGTCGTTGAGCGTCGCCAAGACCTCTGGGTAGGCCCGCGTCTCCAAGCCCAGCGCCTTGCGGCTCCACGCCACGTACTCATCCCACTTTAGCTGCTCAGCCGCTGCTTCCGCCTCGGCTATAGCCACCGCCGTCTGCGCGTGCAGGCGCGTCAACCGCTGATTTTCAATGCCGTGCTCCTTGAGCACCCCCAGCCTCGCCGCATTCAAGTTCCACACGTCCCGCGCTGCCTGCAGCGTCACGCCCCCAAATCCTTCCTCGGTCAGCAAAAACCCCTGGCCCCGCGCCTCGGCCTCGCTTTGGCTGCCCCTCGGCTGAGCTCGGGTCGAAGCCTCGCTGTTGAGCAGCAAAAGTTGGCCATCCAAAATCACTTTGACGCGATCATCGGCTGCGGCATCGGCCGGCCCGTAGATTACCCCCACCGAGCCGGTGCTGCTTTTACCGAGCGCGTACCCGTACTGGCCCGGCTCGCCCCCGTCTGCCGACAGCACCTTCACTTTGTTCAACGCGCGCAAAAGGCGCGGCTCGACCAAGCCGTACAGGGGCCGACCCACTCCGGGAAAGAGCACGGCGATCTGCTCGTTTTGCGGCCAGCGCACATTTTTACCCAAGCGACCATCCGCCCTCGGTTTCCCGTGGTGCGCTTGTGCGCGGGTGCTCAAATCCACGACGTGAGTAAGCGTCCCCCGCTCGGCGGCCAGCGCCGCCACTGTTAGCGGATACGTCCCCTGTACCAGTCCGGGAATCCGCGCCGTCCCGGTGGCATCCGTGAGAAAGTAGCGCGTGTCGCGCACCCCTTTGCGCCCTTCTTCCTCCACCTGCACCGCCACCAGCGCCCCGGCCACTGGTCGGTCCGGCACCTGACTGCGCCGGGGAAACGTCCGCGCTTTGACCCGCAAATCCCGCAACCGATCCTTCAACGCCTCGTCGAGCCGCTCCCGCCCGGCCAACAGCGCCGTATCGGCCAACGCATGGGCCAGCAGATCAGCCACCAACGCCGCCTGCCCCTCCACATTATCCCACGCCACCCGCTCGCCCATATCCTGTGGTAAATCCAGCGCAAAGCGAGCGTCCCCTACGGTGGCCAGCGTCAGCGACGGAAATCCCGCCTCGAGCGCCAGTTCTCCATCGGCGGCCAAACCCCCAGGCATGTAACTGTCCCAATCCATTCCCCGAATTGGGCTGATGCCATTGGCCAGTACCTCGGCGCGGCCCAGCACCTCCGCGTACTCGGCAAAGCGACGGCCAAAGGGCACGAAAAACCGCTTGAGCGCGTAGCTATCCGTGTTGTTCCACAGCACCACCCGCTCGCCGTGGCTGGACAAATCAAGACCAATGAACAGATGAATATCTAGCGGCTCGACGAGCCGGGCCGCGTAGTGCTCTTGGCGGCGGGCGTGCCTGTCGAGAAAGGCGACCATGCCCTGTCGCCCTTGAAAGTGGGCGCTCAGCGCAGCGAGTATCACCGTGTGCGCCGGTGGGTTCGCCTGTAAGTGAGCGGCTACCTCCAACAGCGCCGCCACGCTCACCGCCGCCTCTGCTCCCGGTGCCCGTGCCGGCACCACCGACGGCGCGTCGTAATACGCATGGACGAGCACTGTCTCGTTCTGCGCGGTCCCCGCATTCTTCCCCGGCACTACCGCCCACACGTTGTACGCCATCCGCTTCTGCCAATCCATCCGTCCCCACAGCCCCACCTCTACCTCGCCATCCACCAACCGTCGCCGCAGCCTTTGCCCAGCGTCCCCCTCCACCCAAAAGCGCGGCACGTCCAACGGCGCTCGCACGTACTTGCCCTGCGCCTGCTGCGTAGTAGAAGAATCCGCAGCCACAAACACCACCGCCCGCGCCCCCAGCGACGCGGCCTTCAGCCAATTGTCCCCACTGGCAAAGTCCAGCACCACCACCCGCCCAGCCACCTCCTGCCCATTGAAATCCCCCCAATCCCCATCGCGTGAGTCTTTTACCCATATCCCAGCCAAGGCGACGGAGGGGCCGGGGGGAGGGCGTGGTTGGGGGCGGAAGAAAGAAGTGG
>VXOR01000041.1 GCA_009840005.1 Gemmatimonadota bacterium | reverse complement strand
GCGCCGCTCAAACCCCTACTCCCCCCCACAATGCGCCGCCCACAAACACGTGTTTGGTCTTGTGCTCCCCGATGCTCCCCCGCGCGCGCGGCCGCCGCGGGGCGCCCCACGTCTCAGGCGCGTTGCCGGCGATAAAGTCGTAGCTCAGCCCCAAGCCCGGCGCATCCTGCGTCACAAAGTTGTGCGTGCCCCCGTAGAGGCAGTCTTGGATCAGCAGGTGATCGCCGTTGTTGAGTACGGTCATCAATGCGGTGGTGATCGCCGCCATCCCCGAGCCGGCGACCAAGGCGTCCTCGCCACCGCAGACTGAAGCTAATTTGGCGTGCAAGGCGCGGTGGTTGGGCGTGTTGTTGAGGCGGAGATAGCGGATGTCATCGTAGTCCTGCTCGTCTTGCGAGACAAAAGTCGAGCTCTGAAAGATCGGCGTCACCACCGCGCCTTTGATGCGCTCCTCGCCAGCGTGGACGAGGCGGGTCTGAATATCCATGAAGTGATTCCTTTGGCGGTTAATGCGGGCAACCACGAGGGTTGCCCCTACATAGCGAAAAACGTCCTATGAACGATTCGAGATGCAGATCGTTTTCTGCGTCTATCTGCGTCCATCTGCGGATTATAGGGCAAATTGGGTGAGCAGCCGCTCGTATAGCCGAATGAAGTCCCGGCGGTCGTTGTCGCGGTTGTACGCGTAGCACATGGGGTTGGGATTGATCTCGATGATGGAGAAACCGTCCGCGCCGTGGATGAGGTCAATGGCGTAAAAACCGAGGGAGAACACACCGGCTATTTGCGCGGTTAGCTGCTGCATTTGCGCTAGCAGCGCCGCGTCCTCCACGCGCACGGCGCGCCCCGTAGCTTGATGCAGCGGATTGAGGTCCCCGTCTGCGCCCACGGCCTCGCTCTCCTTGCGATAGGCCAGCAACAGTTCGTCGCGGCTGGCGACGACCCGATACTCCGGCCCGGCCACGTATTGCTGCACCAGCGCGATGTTGTCCAAAAAGCCGCTGTTGGCAAAGAGGGCTTCGAGCCGCTGGCCGAGGTCTGTTGCGTTGCGCTCTAAGAACACGCCCTGCGCCAGTGAGCTATGGCACTTTTTGACCAACAGGGGGAACTCGAATCGCGCCACTACTTCTTCGACGATCTCTGCTACTGTGGCGTGGGTTTTGTAGCGGTCGAAGCGGGCGTCGGCCAGTGGGTTGAAGAGCTTGAGCGTATCGGGGACTGGCAATCCGGCGGCGGCGAAATCCTCGTATTGGTACGCCTTGTCTTCGGCGAGCCGAGCTTCGACGTAGTCGTTGAAGGGATGCTTGTTGCGCCAGAAGCGCAGGGGACGCCGTCCGCCCGACAGCTTGAGCCGAGTGCCGTCGTCCGAGATCCACTCGCAGATGAATCCCTGTCGCTGGCCCGCCTCGGCGACGCATTCCAGATTCTCCAGCGCCATGTCTTCGGTGATGCCGTCGCGCTCGCCGGGCAAAGAGAAAAACTCCCGCGCCCGCGCCACCAAGTGCAGCGACCCGGCCACGCAGACTCGGCCTTTGGGTCCCGCTAGCGCCAGCGCGCATTTGAGAGCTTGGCTGCTTGCAGGTACCTGTTCGATGGCTAGTCCGTCCGGTGCTAGGTCTGCCAGTACCGCTGGCGTCTGTGCCCGTGGATGGTCTGACGAAGTCAGCAAGACTCGCTGTGCTACCGGCGCTAAGGCGCGCAAAATCCCCGAGGCATCGTGCCCTGTTCCCGCGCCGACGACCAGTACCCATGCGTCGCCGGTATTGGCGATGGAACGCTCTCCGCTCAGCCGCTGTAACTCCCCGGCCAACGCCTCGGCAGCCGCTGGATTGTGCGCGCCGTCGAGCAAGACCAATGGCTTTTCTTGCGCCACTTCAAAGCGGCCCGGCCAGTGATGGGCCGCTATGACTTGGTGTGCTAGTTCGTCTTCTAGGTCTTGGACGAGTCCCTGCGCCGTCGCGAGGGCCAGACGCGCATTTTCCGCGTAGGTCGCTGGACGGCCCGTTAGGTGACCTAAGGGCCATTCCGTTCCGGCGATTTGCAACTCCACTCCTTGCGTTGTACAGGTCTGCCGGATTAGGGCCATCACCTCCGGTGTCTGCGCCGCTGTAGTAATGAGCGAGCGACCCGAACGGGCTATGTGAAGCTTGTCGGTGGCGATTTCCTCCAACGTATTGCCCAGCAGGTCCACGTGGTCTAGGCCGATGGCCGTCAGGATGGCTAGCTCCGAGTCCCAGGCGTTGGTCGCGTCGTAGCGGCCTCCAAGGCCGACCTCAAAGACCCCGAACTCCACGTCCTGCTGCGCGAAGAGATGGGCCGCGAGGCCGGTCAGGGCCTCGAATTTGCTAAACGAACCCAAGGCCTCCCGGCCAAAGTCGCGGGTGCAATCGTCGAGGTGGGATACGGCGTCGGCCCATTGTTCCTTACTGAGAATCTCGCCGTCAATGCGGATGCGCTCGCGCTGGGTGTGCAGGTGTGGCGAAGTGTACAGCCCGGCCTTGTGGCCGTGTGCCTTTAGGATGGCGGCGAGCAAGCTAGCGACCGTTCCCTTGCCGTTGGTGCCGCCGACAATGACTGAACTGAAGCGCGTCTGCGGGTCGCCGAGGCGGGTCAGCAGGGCGCGCATTCTCGGCAGATACTCCTCGATTGGCCCGAGTGCTGGACGGCCGACCTCCCAGTCGGGCAAGGCGTCCAAATAGCGTTTGGCGCGAAAGTAATCCATGTAGAGGGAAGGTGCGGCTCAGCCGCCGCGAGTGTGCATCTCGCGGTGCGGATCGGCTTGTAATTCTGAGACTTGATAGAGCACATCGCGGTGCGGATCGTCGCGCCGCTCTTCGGCGCTGCGGTCCGTTCGTCCCGCCCACCCGGCGCGGATGTGTCGCACCAGTTGCTCGCGGTCTGCTCCGTTGCGCAGCAAAGGCTTCAAGTCGGTGCCCTGCTGCGCGTATAGACACGTGTACCACAGTCCGTCAGCCGTCAGGCGGCTGCGGTCGCAGGCCCCGCAAAACGGCTCGGTGACCGACGCGACGATACCAAAGCGCGTGCCGTCGCGCAGGCGAAAGCGCTCTGCGGGTGCAGAACCACGCCCTGCCTCGCGCTCGATAGGGCCGTAATACTCCTCCAGTTTCGCTAGCATCTCCTGCTGCGACACTACCTCTCCGAGCGACCAGTACGTGGCCCCGCCGACATCCATGTATTCGATGAAGCGGACCTCCGCGCCTATCTCCCGTCCGAATTCGAGCAGATCCACGAGTTCGTCGTCGTTGAAGCCGCGCATTACGACCGAATTGATCTTGATCACGTCAAAGCCAGTCACCGCGGCGGCGCGGATTCCCTCTAGCACCTTGGCGTGCGCGGCTCTTCGCGTCAGTGCCTCAAAGCGCGCCGATTGTAGCGAGTCCAAGCTGACGGTGATCCGCCGTAATCCGGCTTCTCGCAGCGCCTCAGCCCGGTGCGCCAATCGCCTCGCATTGGTCGTCAGCGCTAGGTCCTCGACCAGTGGTAGTCGTGTGAGTCGGGCGACGAGTTCGAGCAGGTCGGCGCGCAATAGCGGCTCACCGCCGGTCAGGCGGACGCTGCGGACGCCTAGCTCGCAGAAGGCATCGACCACGCGCTCAAGCTCAGAGGCGTTGAGAATGTCTTTACTAGGCAGCCAAGTGTAGTGCTCTTCGGGCATGCAGTACTGGCAGCGCAGGTCGCAGCGGTCGATTACTGACACGCGCAAAGAGGCCAGCGGGCGGCCCAAAAGGTCGCGCACTAACTCGGTTTTGGCGGGTGTTTCAAGGGCCATACAAAGGCATCCACAGACGGAGTTAAAGAGACTTGAAAATATAGAGAATCCCTAATAGTGGGCAATGTCAGGCGCAGCGGGCGCGTTCTTGCTGTACGGAAGTCGGCGCGTGATATTAGGGAACTGACGTTACGCACGGGCACCTAGGTATTGGATGCTTCGACTCCGCTTCGCTCCGCTCAGCATGACAAGAAGGAACGCCGCCGCTGTCATGCTGAGCGAAGCGAAGCATCTCCTACCCAAGAAGCCTCCTGTGCGTAAATCAGTTAGGTAACTTGCACCGCCTGCGACTCCGACCGTGCGGGCGGCGAATGGGACATTGCACCGCGCAACGAGAGGGGTTTAATGAGTACCACTGACGCGATCCAAGAGATGCTCGCCGAGCACGGGTATGTCGCCGATCGCCAAGTTGTCATGTCCGTGTACCTCGCTCAGACCTTGGAGCGTCCCTTGCTCATCGAGGGGCCGGCTGGCGTCGGCAAAACCGAGGTCGCCAAGGTCGTAGCCCGCGCCCTCGACACCGAGTTGATCCGCTTGCAGTGCTACGAGGGGCTAGACGCCCACGCCGCGCTATACGAGTGGAACTACCAGCGTCAGCTCTTGCACATCAAGCTCGACGAGAAGAGCCAACGCCCCCTAACCGAGCGCGAGGCCGACCTGTTCTCCGAGGACTTCCTGCTCAAGCGCCCCTTGCTCCAGGCCATCACTCAGCCCGTCCCGCCGGTGCTGCTGATCGACGAACTCGACCGGGCCGACGAGGAGTTTGAGAGCTTCCTGCTCGAAGTGCTGTCCGACTGGCAGATTACCATCCCCGAAATCGGCACCATCAGCGCGGCGGCGCGGCCGCACGTGATCTTGACCAGCAATCGCACCCGCGAGCTTTCCGACGCCGTGCGCCGCCGCTGCTTCTACCTGTGGATCGACTACCCGGAATTTGACAAGGAAGTGGAGATTGTGCGCCGCAAGGTGAATGGGATCGACATCCAGCTCGCTGAGCAGATCTGCCGCTTCATGGAAAAGATCCGCATGCAGCGCCTCGAAAAGGTCCCCGGCGTCGCCGAAACGCTCGACTGGGCCAAGGCCCTCGTCGCCCTGCACCAACACCACCTCGACCTCGAAGTCGTGGCGGATACCTTGGGCATTGTGTTCAAGGACCAACGCGATGTGGCGCAGGTGAAGCAATCGCTGGCTGAATTCTTGGAAGGATTGGGGGTCCGCGCCAAGCTGGCTCCAGAACGATGAACCACAAGATCGACGACATCGCCCTGCACGGCGCGTTGAGCGCGAATGTGATCGGCTTCTGCCGCCTGTTGCGCGCCCAGCGTGCCGGCGTGGCTTTGGGCGAGGAGCAAGACGCGCTCCGCGCCTTGGCGGCTATTGACCTGTCAGACCCGGAGGACTTTCGGCTAGGTTTGCGGACGATTTTGGCCAAGACGCCCGCCGAGCAGAAGCTCTTCGACGCGCTGTTCGATGTCTATTGGTCCGTATGGGATCGCGCCAGCGAGTTGGGTCAGCCCCAGCCTGAGCCCTCTGCCTCTGAAAAGGCCAGTACCAGCCGTCCCGGCAAGAATGGTTTGACGAGCGTCCGCGACTGGCTCAAACAGGGCGAGCCGACCGAAGAGGAGCGCGAGGCCGCCGGATACAGCCCCATTGAGGTCCATACAAAGCGCGATTTTAAGAATTTTAACGCCGAAGAGCTGGAGGAGATCGGGCGGTTGCTGCAAGCCATTGCCCGCGCGCTCGCCACGCGCTTCAGCCGCCGCTATCGGCCCGCTCGACCGCCGGGCCGACTCGACTTGCGGCGCACCCTCCGCGCCAGCCTGCGTCGCGGCGGCGAGCTGTTGGACCTTTCTTATTGCCGCCGCGCCCGCCAGAAGCCCAAGCTGGTCTTGTTGTGCGATGTTAGTAAGTCCATGGATTTGTACAGCCGCTTCTTGATCCAGTTTATGTACGCCTTCCAAAACGCCTACCGCCGCATCGAGACGTTTGTGTTTGCGACCTCGCTACACCACGTCGCGCCCCTGCTGCGGGGCAACGATCTGAGCGCGGACCTAGATGCGATTGCCGCGCAGGTGCCGGACTGGTCGGGCGGCACGCGCATTGGGACCGCGCTGGAGACCTTCCTCAGCGAACACGCCGATCTCGTCGATCACCAGACCGCGCTGGTCATCGTCAGCGACGGCTGGGACACCGGCGATATTGAGACCCTCGAAGAAAGTATGCGCGCGTTGCAGCGCCGCAGCCGCTGCCTAATCTGGCTCAACCCCCTGCTGGGCAGCCCGGATTACCGGCCCGCCACGCGCGGGATGCAGGCCGCCTTGCCGTACATCGACCTCTTTGCCCCGGCCCACAATATCGACAGTCTCAAGGCGCTGGTCGGATACCTGATGGCGCTACGCGGTGCGACGGCTGCACAATACTTGCGCCGACGCCCTGAGCAGCCCGCGCCGACGAAAGCTCAGCCCGCCGCACCGACGAGGCTTCGACCTGAGCTCAGCCGAAGGGACGACTGGTTCCGGCGCTTTGGAGTCCAGTCGTGAAAGACTTGCAGACGATTCTCCGCCGCGCCCGAGTGCTCGACGAGGCGGGTGAGCCTTATGTTATAGCCACTGTGGTCCAGACCTCCGGCTCGGTCTATCGCGGCCCGGGCACCCGCATGCTCATTGAAGCAGACCTCCAGAGCTTGGGCACCATCAGCGGCGGCTGCCTTGAAGGCGATGTGCGCGAAAACGCGCAAGCCGTCTTTGCCGATGGCCAACCCCGTCTCCTCCACTACGACGCCACTTCTGAAGACGACATTCTCTGGGGTACCGGTCTGGGCTGTAGCGGCACGGTGGACGTGCTCTTAGAACTCCTGCCCCAAGACGCGCCGTTTCATTATCCGACCTTTTTGCACGGCTGTGCCTTGGAGAATCGGCACGGCGTCCTCGTCACGGTCTTTGCTACCGAGGGCGCAACGAATGCCGCGCCGGGCCAACATCTGATCCTCGACGAGCGGGAGCAGTCCGGCCTCCGCATGGGGGCCGCAGACGCCCGCGACGACATCGCCGATTTGGAACTGCGCGAGATTGCGCTCAACGCCGCTAGCGAAATCCTCGCAACCCTCGACGACACCCGACTTCCCATCGCCCTAGGCTATACGCGCCACTACGAGTTGACGCACGGCAAGGCCGCCCTGCTCATAGAGCCTCTGCTGCCCCCCATCGCCTTCTATCTCTTCGGCGCTGGTTACGACGCCGTGCCCCTCGCCCAGTTAGCTGGCGAACTCGGCTGGCGCGTCACCATCGCCGACCACCGGCCCTCATATGCCCGCGCCGAGCGCTTCCCTTGGGCTAGGCAAGTTCTCCTCGTCCAGCCCGGTCATCTGCCCGAGGATCTTCAATTCGACAACCGCTCGTGCGCCGTCATCATGAGCCACAACTACCTACAGGATCAAGCTCTGTTGCGGGACTTGCTCGGTGCGCCCCTCGCCTACTTGGGCGTCCTCGGCCCACATCAGCGCACCCAGCGCCTGCTCACCGATTTGCAAAAAGAAGGTATCGCGCCAAGCGATGAGCAGGCCGCACGCCTGTTCAGCCCCGTCGGACTCGACATTGGCGCTGAAACGACCGAGGAAATCGCCCTGTCCATTCTCGGCGAAATCCAAGCCGCGCTCACCGGCCGCCAAGGCGGCTCGCTCCGCGACCATCCGGGGCCGATTCACGACCGACCGGCCTGACGGGTCTGTTTCTTGACTTCCGGCGAGATTTCCAGTCGCCGGGGTCAATCTGGCGAAGATCTTTTGTCGCCTGTTCAAACTCGGCCAAATCCGCTGCCGACCAACATCCAAAGAGATCGGCAAATAGCCCTTTAATAGTCTTGTTCAAGCCTGCAATTACTCCCTTGCCAAGAGCGTTTCGACTCTCTGTAAAACCGCATCCACGATCCCTGTGGGCAAAGGACATATCAACGCTGCATTTCTCGCCTGCCAGTCCATGCTCTTGACCTGATCTGCTAGAATAACACCCGTCACGTCTAGCCCCGTAGGGATGGCGACCTCAAAGGGATATCCCTTCACTTGACTGGTAATTGGGCAGAGAATTGCCAAGCGAGTCTTGCTGTTATAAGCCCCTGGTGAAACCACAACGGCGGGTCGATGTCCTGCTTGCTCATGTCCTACTTGCGGATTGAAGTTAATCCACACCGCATCACCGCGCTGTGGGACGTACTCGGTCGATCTCACCATACTTCACCGCCCGTCGCAGGTCCAGTATCTATTTCACCGTGTAAGTTGTGCTCAGTCACTTGGGCTAAAAGATCGTCCAACTCCAAGCCAGACGGCCTTACAAGTTCGATGACTAACTCCTTACCACGTAGCGATAATTCGACCGGTGAGTTGAGTTCAAGCCCAATCTGAATAGCGAGTGGTTTGGGAATACGCAGAGCCAAACTATTGCCCCATTTTTGCACGCGGGTTTCCATATCTTACCTCCTCTAAGTAGTAGATACAATGAGGATACATTGAGGGCCGGAATTTATCAAGACCGATTCTCTACTCTTGCTCGGAGACGAATCTACGGGATTTGGCAATCTAGCTATATTTCACCATCCACGTGCATGTTGCGGCAAACGCAATTGCCTTGCAGAATACCCTGAACCAACAACGCGAGAGGAATGCAATGCCTATCAGCGCCAAAGACCTCCAAGCCGCTCTCCCCGACCTCGAAAGCACTCAGTGTTGCGAGGGCCTTGAAAACACCGTCACCATTCACCGCGACCCTTGGGGAATCCCCCATATTAAAGCTGAAGGCGAAGCCGACATGTTCTTCGCCCAAGGTTTTGCCACAGCTCAAGACCGCCTGTGGCATATGGACTTCGACCGCCACCAAGCCCTAGGTCGCTGGTCCGAATGGGCGGGTCCTACAGGACTGGACCGCGACCGCCTTTTGCGCGCCGCGGGCATGGGCCGCACCGCCAAGTTGGACTACGAAGCGTCTAGTCCCCAAGCGCGCGCCATGCTCGACGCGTACGCCGCTGGCGTCAATGCCTTTTTGGCGACGACAACGGCCCTGCCCGTCGAATACCAACTCCTCGGCCAGCGTCCCGAGCCGTGGGAAAGCTGGCACTGTCTCGCCGTGTACAAGATGCGCAACAGCCTGCTCGGCACCTTTGAATCCAAGCTCTGGCGGACTCGTCTCGCCCAAGTTGTCGGCCCTGAGCAGTCCGGCCACAGTGGCTGTCCGACCGCAGAATTGCGGTCGCTTGTGGCCGCGAACCTCGCTCAGCTAATCAAAGGCTATCCCCAAGGCCACCTGCTCACCGTGCCACCCGGTGCCGAGTACGAGGGCGGACCCCTCGATGGCCTCGCGGCTCTCAGCCGCGAAACCGACCCCGGCTCCAATGCGTGGTCCATCGCAGGTGAGTACACTGATTCGGGCTTGCCGCTGGTGGCTGGCGACTCGCACCGCGCTCTCGATACTCCTTCCGTCTATTACCAAGTCCATATCGCCTGCCCCGACTTCGCCGTCAGCGGCTACTCGGTGCCCGGCGTCCCCGGCACCCTGCACTTTTGCCACAACGAATACGTGGCTTGGGGCATGACCTATGGCAGCGCCGATACTCAGGACCTGTTCGTCGAGCGCTTCCGCGAAACGGCCGACGGATTGGAGTACGAATTCAGGGGCGCGTGGCGGCCAGCGGAAATCCTGCGGGAAGAAATCCACATCCGCGGCGCGGCATCCGTTACCGCTGAAGTTGTCATCACCCACCACGGACCTATCATTGCTGGAGACCCGCGCAAAGGCCAAGCCATCGCGATCAGCGACCCCGGCCTCATCGAAGGTACTCCTTGGGCCGACGCGGCCCGCGATGCCATGCGCGCCCGCTCGGTCGAGGAACTGCACCAAGCCTTCGCCCGTTGGAACGACCGCGTCAACAACTACGCCGTTGCCGACATCCACGGCTGCTTCGGCTATCTGCACGAGGGCCGGATCCCCGTGCGCGAGGCCGCAAACGGCTGGCTTGCCGTCCCCGGCTGGAGCGGCGAGCACGAGTGGCAGGGCTACATCCCCCACGCCGAGTTGCCCAAAGCCATAGACCCCGCAACAGGCTATGCCGTCACCTGCAACCAGCGCGTGACCGGCTCGGATTATCCCTATTACGTCGGGCTCGTCTTTAGCCCCGATTATCGCGCCCGCCGCATCCAGACCCGCATCCTCGAACTAGCAAAGGGCACGGCCACCCCCGAGGCTATGGGCCGCATCCACGCCGAACGCGTCTCGCTCCCAGCCCAAGTCTTTACGCGGGCCTTGCTCACCATTGAGCCGCCCGATGCCGACTGCGCCCAAGCCCTCGACCTGCTGCACCAGTGGGACTGCCGGATGGACCGCGACCAAGTTCAGCCGACGATCTATGCGCAAACCCGCGCCCTGCTCGGCTATCATATCGCGCAACACCTGTTCGGCGACGACGCTTTGACCTTGCTCGCAGAGGCTGGCGGCGACGCCCATTGGCGTCTTATAACCCTCGAGGCGACCCTCGCGATTGAGCGCGGCGATACGGCGCTGCTGCCGCCCGGTCAAACTTGGTCTCAAGCTCTGACCGAGGCTCTGACTGGTGCACTCGCCGCGCTCAAAGAGGCCCTCGGCGACGACGACTCGGCTGAGCTCGCCGAAGACATGAGCCAATGGCGTTGGGGCCGCTTGCACCGCACCCAGCCGCAGCACCCATTCTCTACGGTTTTCCCCGAGGCCGCTTCCTTTCTCGACCCACCCTCGCTTCCCGTCCACGGCGATGGCGATACGCCCCTAGCGGGCAGCTATGCCTTCGACGACTTCACAGTTACGGGCCTCTCAGTCAACCGCTATATCTTCGATCCTTCCGACTGGACTCGCTCGCGCTGGATCGCGCCGCTGGGGGCCTCTGGCCACCCGGCTAGCCCGCACTACGCCGACCAAGCCCAGCTTTGGGCCGATGTGGAATTCATACCTCAGTTGTGGGATTGGCAGGAGATACGCGACCGGGCGGAGACGACGCAGCACTTGGTGCCGCCGGAGGAGTAGTCCAACCGAGTACGGATTTATTGCAGTAAATTGCCATTAAAGGTAATTTATTGTTATGAAATTCGCTCAATTGCTCGCCATCGTGGCCGATGAGCCAGTGTTTGAAACCGGCCTGCTCTTGGCCGGACCCGTAAACCCAAGCGATATGCGGCGACAGCTCGTGCGCTGGACCCAAGCCGGACGGCTGCACCAGCTACGGCGCGGGCTCTACGCGCTGGCACCGCCCTACCGCCAGACCGCGCCCCATCCCTTCCTCGTCGCCAATCGACTGGTGCGCGGCTCGTATGTCAGCGGTCTGTCGGCGTTGGCCCACGCTGGTGTGATTCCCGAGTACGTGCCGGAAGTAACTAGTGTGACCGGTGGGCGTCCGCAGCTCCGCCAGACGCCGCTAGGTCGCTTTTCTTTTCGCCATCTCAAGATCGATCTGCTCTACGGCTATCAACACGTGGAGTTGGCGCATGGCCAGTCGGCTTTTGTCGCCGCGCCGGAAAAGGCTCTGCTCGATCTGATCTATCTACAGCCGAATGGCGATGCACCTGCCTATATCAACGAACTACGCCTCGACTGGGAGAGCCTCGACCTAGCGGAACTGGACAGATTGGCCGCTATCGCCGCCCGTCCCAAATTGCTGAGAGCCGTGCGGCGCATTCGCGCACTTGCCGAAGACGAGACCTTGGGCTACGACCAGCTATGAAGGATCATCTGTTTCAACTCGTGCAGGCGGCCGATCCCCTGCAGGGGCGCAACATTCTGCGCGAATACTTGCAAGCCCGCATCTTGGATGCTTTACAGCGCGCGGGGGCGATGGTGCCGCTGGCGTTTCAAGGGGGCACTAGCCTGCGCTTCCTCTTTGAGTTACCGCGCTACTCCGAAGACCTCGACTTTACGCTCGAAGGCGATCCAGCTTCCTACGATTTGCGCGCTTATTTAACAGCCATTCGTGCGGAATTTGTTCGCGAGGGGTACGAAGTCGGGCTTGGTTTAAACGACCAGCGGACCGTCCACCGGGCGTTCGTGCGCTTCAAGGGCCTGCTGTACGAGGCCGGTCTTTCTCCGCATCAAGACGCAATTCTCTCCGTGCGAATCGAGATCGATACGAACCCGCCCGCCGGTGCCGTGCTGGAGACCCGTTTAGTGCGCCGACACGCGACACTGCGGCTCCAGCATCACGACCGGGCTTCCCTACTGGCCGGCAAACTACATGCGATTCTACAGCGCTCTTATACCAAAGGGCGGGATTTGTACGACTTGATATGGTACTTGAGTGACCGGACGTGGCCTGCGCCCAATCTATCTCTACTCAACGCGGCGTTGCAGCAGACCCAGTGGTCCGGTGAGGCTCTGACGGAGCGGACTTGGCGGGAAGTACTCAGCAGCCGGCTACGGGTGCTGGCGTGGGATCAGGTGGCGTCCGATGTGCGTCCGTTTTTGGAACGGGAGGAAGACGCGGCGCTATTGAACATGGAAACTGCGTTGCGGCTATTGATTGGCTAATCACTCTAACTCCCGCTTCATTTTCCCAACGACCGGAACCATATCGACTTCAAACTGCGAGACCTCCTTCCCATCGACTAGTTTAATTTGGCCCCAACTCGTCTGCTCTACTGAGGTCGTCAGATCCCTTATGATGATTTGACCACCTATGTGGGCTTCTTTGAGAAGGCCATAGTCCCAAATTTCAGTTTCCGTTGTAAGACGCCAGAAATAGATGGGTCCTACCCCCATCTCAAACACTTCATCCCATTCCGACTCCGACCAAGCCGTTCCTAAAAAGCGAAAGAATCTAGAGGATGCTACTTGTACAATATCGTCCACCCAAATATCATCCACCCACTCCGACGGGTCGGTATCGCCCGTCCAACGGGCATTAACGAGTACCCACCATATAATTACATCTGTCCGGGGAATTTCTGGCAGAGGTAAGTCCCAAAAAGTTCCTTGGGGCACCTCAAAGTCATACATAAGCCAATCTGTTTGATTGGGGTCTAGAGGGTGCGGGTCTAGGCGATCCCAATCTTGTGCTAAGGTACCGGCCGCCACGGTATCCGGCTGCTCTAAGTAGCGAAAGACTTGCGCTCCTTCTTTTCGCAAATAAAGCGTATCGGGTAGAAACCAATTCCAGTCCTGTCGCACGACGAAATACGACCGCTCTTTTAACTGAACTTGGCCGATTACTTCCGTTGAAACGGTCTCTTCAAGCCGTAGGGTGTCTGGGTATCGTACGTCATATTTCTGAAACACCCATCGGTTGCCTACTTCTAACGGGAAAAAGTCGCCTTCCTCAGCTTGGGCCGTGCTCATACAGCCTGCAACTAAGGCTCCCAATGCGATCCATCTAAGTGCCATTCTCTGCCTCCTCATCGCGCTTGCTGGTGTCGAGCCATCATCTGATCATCTGACAGATGCGTCGTTGCATTCCCCTTGCTGTTGAGTATAGCAATCGCCGTGTGGCTTTTGTATCGGTGCTCACCTGATTTTTACCATGCAGTCCGCGCCGCTCGATAGCTTTCCTGCGTATCCACATCCACGAAGATGCCCTCGTCTTCGACGGATACCTCGACGATATTGGCCGCGTTTTTTGCCAAGACCGCTCGTGCGCCCCGATCGCCGGTCAATGCGAGTAAGGCATCTCGATAGGCGCTGCCGATAGCTACTGGATGGCCGCGCCGCCCGTCGCGCACCGGAACGGCGATCGCCTCTGTACTTGTCAACGTCTCGGCGACCTTTAGCATCGTCTTACCAGTTATCTGCGGCATATCCCCCAGGGCAAAGAGGTATCCTTGCTCGCCGATTGCCGCTTCCACGCCCACTCTGATAGAGGCGGCCATGCCCTCGGCAAATTTTGGGTTGTGTACCAGCCGCACGGGATAGCGGCTCAACGCTTCCCCTACCTCTGCCCGCTGATGTCCTGTCACTACGATTACCTCACCCAAACCCACCTCGCAGATTCGCTCCACCGCGACTTGGAGGACGCATTGCTCCTTCCAAGGCAGCAGCAACTTATTGGCACCCTCCATCCTAAAGGAACGCCCCGCCGCTAGTACGATTCCGCTAAGGTCTGTGAATTGAGTCATTCCAGTCTCCTATGAGGGCAACCACAAGGGTTGCCCCTACGCGATTGACAAAGACGGGCAAAATTTTGTAATATCCACCTCCGCGTCACTCGCTTCTGGCCCTTAACAAGAGCATCGGCCCATGCAGCTTGCAGGTTCTCATACTTTTCGCGCCCCGAGGCAAGTCATGTGGGACTTGCTCAACGATCCCGAGGTCTTGGCGCGCATTACTCCAGGCGTCGATACCCTAGAGCAAACGGGCCCCGGCCAGTACCAAGCCGTGCTGCACATCAAAATGGGACCGATCAACAGTACCTTCAACGGCGCGCTGCAAGTAGTAGATAGCAAGGAGCCGGAAAGCTATCGCCTGCTCATCGACGTCGATGGCAAGATCGGCCAGATCGCGGCCAAGGGCCACGTCCGGCTCGCCGAAAACCACGAGACGACCACGGTGGAAGTCGAGGGCGGCTCGCAGTTGACGGGCCGGTTGGCGAGCATGGGTCAGCGCCTGCTCTCGGGCGTGGCGCGGATGTTTACCAATCAGTTTTTCAAAGCGTTGGAACGCGAAGTATCAATTAGGAATTAGGAGTTGCGAATTCCCGGCTTCGGCCCCAATTCTCAATTCCTAATTCTCAATTCTTAATTCGATAGGAGGTGGCTATGTCAGTAGCAATCAAGGTCACTGTCAACGGCCAGACCCACGAGCACGAGGTGGAGCCGCGCCAGATGCTCGTCAGCTATTTGCGCGAGGAGTTGGGCCTGACAGGAACGCACGTTGGCTGCGACACCAGCAACTGCGGTGCCTGTACCGCCATCGTCGATGGCCAAGCCGTCAAGGTCTGCACCATGCTGGCGGCGCAAGCCGACGGCGCGGAGATAACGACCATCGAAGGGCTTGCGGCCAACGGCACGCTGCATCCGTTACAGGAAGCCTTCCGCGAGACCCACGGCTTGCAGTGCGGCTTTTGCACGCCCGGCATGATTATGGCCGCTTGGCAGTTGCTAGAGCGCAATGCAACGCCCAGCGACGCGGAGGTCCGTCACGCGCTCGAAGGCAACTTTTGCCGCTGCACGGGCTACGACAACATCATCAAGGCGGTCCTTCGGCTGAGCTCAGGTCGAAGCCAACACGCCGCCGAAAGCGCATAGGAGGCCGCTATGGGAGTCATAGGACAATCCGTCAAGCGCGTCGAAGACCAGCGCTTTATCACCGGCAAGGGCCGCTACACCGATGACATTGCCCTGCCCAACTCGACCTTTGCGGCGCTCGTGCGCAGCCCACATGCCCACGCCGCAATCAACAGCGTCGATACGACGGCCGCAGCCGCAGCCGATGGCGTGGTCGCCGTCTTTACGGGTGCCGACCTCGAAGCCGCGGGCGTCGGCGGCCTGCCCTGCGGCTGGCAGGTGGATTTCAAGAGTGGCGACACCATGAAGGAGCCGGCCCATCCGGTGCTGGCTGCGACCAAGGTGCGCCACGTCGGCGATCCGGTTGCCATCGTCTTGGCCGAGAGCCGCGAACAAGCGGCGGACGCCGCTGAGTTGGTGGCCGTGGATTACGAGGTTTTGGACGCGGTCGTCGCGGCAACCCAAGCGACGGCCGAGGGCGCGCCGCAGTTGTTCGACGAGGTGCCCAACAATACGCCTTTCGACTGGGAGCTTGGCGATCAAGCGGCCACGGACGCGGCCTTGGCCAGCGCCGCGCACGTCACCACGTTGGAGTTCGACAACCAACGGCTCATCCCCAACGCGATTGAGCCGCGCTGCGCCATTGGCGATTACGACGGCGCACGCGACCACTACACGCTCTACACCTCGTCGCAGAACCCCCACGTCATTCGTCTGCTGATGACGGCGTTTGTCTTGGGCCTGCCCGAGCACAAGGTGCGCGTGGTGTCGCCGGATGTCGGCGGTGGCTTCGGCTCGAAAATTTTTCACTATGCCGAAGAGGTCCTCGTCACGTGGTGCTCGCGCCAGATTGGCCGTCCGGTCAAGTGGACCGCCAGCCGCAGCGAGGCATTCCTCACCGACGCCCACGGCCGCGATCACCACACCAAGGTCGATCTCGGACTCGACGCCGATGGGAATTTCGTCGGCCTGCGGGTCAAAACCGTCGCCAACCTCGGCGCGTATCTATCGACGTTTGCGCCCTGCGTGCCCACGTATCTCTACGGCACGCTTTTGCAGGGGCTGTACACGACCCCGGCGGTCCACGTTGATGTCACCGGCGTCTTCACCAACACCACGCCAGTTGACGCTCTGCGCGGCGCGGGCCGCCCCGAGGCCACGTACGTCCTCGAGCGCACGGTTGAGCAGGCCGCCTTGGAGACGGGCCGCGACCCGGCCCAACTGCGGAGCCAAAACTTCATCCCGCCCTTTGACGGCGTCGAGCAGGAAGGCTACCAGACCCAAGTGGCCCTGCAATACGACAGCGGCAACTATGGGGCCGTGCTCGAAAAAGCCCTCGCGGCTGTCGGCTACGACGAGCTGCGCACAGAGCAGGCACAGGCACGCGCCGCTGGCAATGGCCGCCATATCGGCATTGGCTTTTCGACCTATATCGAGGCCTGCGGCATTGCGCCCTCGGCCGTGGTCGGCGCATTGGGTGCGCGCGCTGGCCTGTTCGAGAGCGCGGGCGTCCGCGTCCAGCCCACCGGCAAAGTCACGGTATTTACCGGCAGCCACTCGCACGGGCAGGGCCACGAGACGACCTTCGCCCAAGTGGTGGCTGACGGGTTGGGCGTGGGGATCGAAGACGTGGACATCATTCACGGCGACACCGAGTCCGTGCCCTTTGGTATGGGCACGTATGGCTCGCGCTCGCTGGCCGTCGGCGGCACAGCCATCGTCAAGAGCATGGATAAGATCAAGGAGAAGGGGGCCAAGATCGCGGCCCACTTGCTCGAAGCTGCCGAGGAGGACCTCGAATTCGCCGAGGGCAGTTGGACGGTCAAGGGCACCGACCAGTCGATCGCCTTTGGCGAGGTCGCACTGGCCGCGTACGTGCCGCACAATTTTCCCGAGGGGCTGGAGCCGGGGCTGGAGTTTACCAGTTTCTACGACCCGGCCAATTTTACCTTTCCCTTCGGCGCTCACATCGCGGTCGTGGAGGTGGAGACCGAGACCGGCGTGGTTGCGGTGCGGCGCTACGTCGCGGTTGACGACGTGGGCAATATCGTCAATCCCATGATCGTCGAAGGCCAAGTAGCAGGCGGCATTACGCACGGCATTGGCCAAGCCCTGTTCGAGGAGGCTGTGTACGACGACAGCGGCCAGCTCATTTCTGGCTCGTACATGGACTACGTCCTGCCGCGCGCCGACGACCTGCCTTCCTTTGAAACCGACCACACTGTCACGCCCTGCCCGCACAATCCCCTCGGCGTCAAAGGCGCTGGCGAGACCGGCACGATTGGCTCGCCGCCGGCTATTGTCAACGCCGTGATCGACGCCCTGTGGCCGTTGGGCGTGCGAGACCTTGCGATGCCGCTGACGCCGCAGAAGGTGTGGCAGGCCATCCAGCAAGTTAGCTAAGGAGAAGACGACCATGATACCTGTCGCGTTTGACTATCATCGTCCCTCTTCAGTAGATGAGGCGATTGAGCTCCTCTCGGACGACGCCAAGCTCTTAGCTGGCGGCCACAGTCTGTTACCAGCCATGAAGCTGCGCCTGTCGTCACCGGGCGCGCTGATCGACATTGGTCGGATCGCCGAGCTCAACTACATCAGAGAGGACGGCGGCACCATGGCTATTGGTGCGACCACTACCCATCAGCAGATTGCGTCCTCGGACTTGGTCGGTGCCAACGCCGCGGCCTTGGCCCAAGCCGCCTCGGTCATCGGCGATCCGCAAGTCCGCAACAAGGGCACTATTGGCGGCTCGCTGGCCCACGCCGACCCCGCGGCGGACTACCCGGCCGCGATTTTGGCGCTGGGGGCCGAGATTGTCGTCAGGGGACCCGACGGCGGGCGTTCGATTCCGGCTGACGAGTTTTTTATTGATCTGTTTTTGACCGCACTCGCGCCGGACGAGATCATCACTGAGGTGCGAGTGCCGGCTGCGGAAAAGTCGGCGTATGTCAAGTTTCCGCATCCAGCTTCGCGCTTTGCCGTGGTGGGCTGCGCTGTCGCCTCGGCTGGAGGCGCGGTCAAGGTGGCCTTTACGGGGGTGGCCAATGCGGCCTTCCGCGATGGTGGGGTTGAAGAGGCCCTCAGCGGCGGCTTGAGCGAGGAAGCGATCGCCGCTGCCGCTGCGCGGGCGGCCGATGGACAGGAGGTGCTCGCCGACCACTTTGCTGGCGAAGAGTACCGCCGCCACTTGGCGAAGGTTTTCGCCCGCAAGGCGCTTACGGCTATCGCCTGAGTGCCGTCGCATCCAACAGGATAGCCCCCGATGCCGTTGAGCGTCGGGGGCTATTTCTATAGGTAGTTTCAAAGGCCGTCTGTTTTGACGAAGAAGCTCCGTTCAACAGATCTTAGGCCAAGCGCCGCGCACAGACCCAAAATGCCGTTGCAAAGAGGGAAATGCCTCGTGTGTCGGGTCGGGTTGCACGGGAACGGACTGTTGTCTGTTGAGATAGAGGCAACCCACTTCGCCCGCAGGCAGTGCGGTTAGCAATCTACCGGCCCGCTCCATTGCCGCGCACCACTGCCGCTTCAGGTCCGATAGCGTCTGAGGGACTGCCAAATCTAGTCGCTGGATTTCCTCTTGGGTAAAAGCCGCGTTGCGATTTAACTGGTCGAGCAAAAAATCCGGGGTATAGCCCTGATCTTTCCCACAGGCCGCCCAGCACAGCGCTCCCAATGAGAGATAGCTGCTGTCCAAGTGTAAAACGTCGATGAAATCGCGTGCCTCCCGGCGTCCGGCCAGAGCCAACACCTTGTTGGTGGCCGCGTCGGCCCGGTGCAGGCGGTAACCGCATAGTTCGTCTTGTTCAACGGGAAAGAAGCGGAAAGCGGAATCCTGAGCCCACTCCAAGCGAAGGGACTGCCCTTCCTTCACCGCGATGGCCCTGAGATAGGCTGGCTGCCGCAAAATCCATTCGATCGCAAAGCCATTCGCGTCTAGGACGGCAACGTCGAACGCGGCACTCCGCGCGACGCTGTCTTCCACGTCGTGGAACATATCTAGGTCATCGGAAAAACGCGGACTGTCGGGAATTTGGTGCAGGACCGTAGCACCAGCTACATAGCTCTCTGGGCTGCGGTTTTGCGCTAACAAACGCAGGATGGATTGTTGGAACGCGCTTAGGGGCATAGGCGGGCGGCTAGGATAAATCCCTGTCGGCCTCCGTGCAGGCGCAAGCCGCGTGCGATCTCGGGTATATCTTCGACGCCTATTTCCAAATCCCGGCGCATAAACCAGAAACACTGAGCGTAGTAATCGGCAAAGGCTTGGCGGGCGAGTTGCAGACGCTCAGTTTCGTCTAGCGTATTTTTGCGTTTTGTATGCACGGTTTGCTCTTTGAGATTATACGCGAAAAATGGCGATATTGGATTGTACTTTGCAAGGTTTGTTCGGGCAAGATGTCTTGATTCGCGAGGCTAAAATGGGACGAGCCACCTTATATACTCGTCCCTTGAATTATTCGAGACACTAGCGGCTCTCGGATCTTCCGCCCGGAATCCATCTCATATGCGGGCCTAGCCTCTTGCTGATTTCTACTCCTGCGTCTTCCCTCCCCGCCTCTTGGTCATAGTTGACCGCGATTCTTTCGAGGACCCTGCTGACATAGGGATAGTCGTAGGCGCGTTGCTGCGCCCAGCCCCGATACTTCGCAGCCAGCTTGCGTTCCTGCGCACCCCCCTCATCTATTCCGCGCGAGTGTACGCCGCGCTTGTTGAAGACACCAATCCTGAAGCCGTCGTCCATCGGCTGTGAGGCAATCCTCTCCATTGCCTCACAGACCGGAAGACACGGCCAGCCGCCGTCTTCTTCAGCAGGAGCCTTGGACAGAAGCTCACCAATCTTTCGATCACCGGCTTCGACGCGACCGTGTTCGGCGCAGAGCCGTCGCGTCTCTGTCATCCAGTCCAGCAGCACTTCAGCATTGATCTTGCCGTCCGATCTGGTGCCTGGAATACGCCCAACTCGCTTAAGAAGACGGTAGGCTGCGGAGGCCAGCTCGGCGCGGCGCTCAAGGTCTTCAATCTGCCATTCGGGCGGGTCCTGTCCATGATCTTTACGTTTGAACGCAACAGCTAGCACTTGAACGAAGAGGGCTGGGGACTCGGCAATCTGCCGCTCTAGATTGGGAATACCATGTTTGCTATGCTCAAGGGCCATTATAAACATGAACTCAAGCTGTGCCATTTCGTCTGGGCTGACGCCGGTGCGGCCGTCAAGCGAATCTAGCGCCTCCGAAAGGTCAGGGTACCAATCCTCAGGCTCGTCATCCACGGTCGCAACGGCGCGAAGGAGACGCTTCAGCCGCGATGTCTCGATTTGGGGCCAATCCCAACACACAGTTTGGAAAGCAGCGCGAGGGCGCCGTGCTTCGAGCAGACGATCGATGATCTCGATCAACTCCGCTTCACTGTCGCGATTCCATTGTGGTTCGACTTTCTGCCAATAGCGATCTTGGATTTCTTGGCCGTATTGGTCGAGCAAGCGCCATGTGTCCTGTTTGAACGGAGCACACCGGAATAATCGCACTATCCTATCAGTGTCTATGTCCTTGCAAACAGCAGAGAGCAGTGCGTCAAGAGAATCGTCCCCTACGGACATCAGAAAACCCTGTATGCAGCCGTCAACTTTTCTCTCAAGGTCGCCGGTAGTGGAAAGGCATTGCCGCAAAAAATCGGTCCGTGCGTTCATGGTTGTGATGTTCAGATACAGAGAAACTCCGATAGCAGTAGGAGCATTGCTGCGGGGCAGGAGCACCTTCACACCTTCAAACCCGCATTGCATCCATATCTCCTTCATTGCCTTGGTACGAAGCGTGCGGATTTTCTCTTCGTGTTTGGTGTAGTCGAAATTCTCATCTTCGATCTCGTCGGGGGAAGGATCAACCCAGTGTTGGGCAAAGAGCCAAGTGTGCCGGAGAACGGGATTACGCGGTTGCAGCTTTTCGTACGCCCTGCGAGCTCGATCTGTTGTCACGGCTTGCAGCCCGTGCCACCGCCCTCGCCGCGTGAACACGAGGGCACGAATCCGCTCACAGAGGCCCGCTTTGGCCTTTTCATCGGTTTCAGAATCCGCCCATGTGTCGATCAGATCCCAAACCAAGGTCTGGTCTTCCTTGGATATTACCGGGAGCCGCTCAACGAGGTCGCCGAGCGTCTCCTGATCGTGTTTTGGCCATGCGAGCGCAAGGTCAAGTGCCTTGCGCGTGAACGCATCGCATTCTTCTCTCTCCGTCACCCTCCTTCCGGCACCTGAAGCGTCGTTGCGCCAACGCGGGCGGTAGCTATCTATTATGCTAGAACTAGTCTGTAGCTGAGCGATACAAATCTGCCATCCGATATCTGGGAAGCACTTCGTCAGTCTCTCAAGGGCTGTCATCCGCTCTTCCAGCGAAGCGGCAGTTTGCGGCAACCATGAGCAGTAAGTTGTGTAAAGGCTGGATATTGGCTTGTTGAGCAAGTTGTCGTTGATAACGGTCCCCGACAACTGTGCAAGGATCGGGCTCACGCGCCCGAGATGTTTCCAAGCGAGGCATTCTAGTGCCCACAGGAGACCTGTTCGTGAGGGTGAACTGAACAGGCCGCTTTCGACCGGTTTTAACAGACCAATCACGATCGGCTGAGCTTGTCGCAAGTCCTCCTCAAGGATCCTCAAAAACTCGTTTGGTGCTGCCTCGGCATAATGCGGTAGGTCTCTGTTATGGGAGATTAATTTGTCGAGGGTGAGCGGTGTAAGAAGCCCCCGGATGAGCGAAGAGACACGGTGCTCGACGTCTATCCCAAGCCGCTCTTGGAACAGATTGTTGCCGTGGACTGAGAGGATGACGAGAGTTTCACAGATGCCCTCACGTAGTGCGGCGGAGTGGTCGCGTAGTCCTGCGGTCCATCTCTTGTTCTCCGGCAGATCAAGCGCCGGATCTCTCTCGGAAAGCACAGATCTGGCGAGAGAAAAGAAATCGTCGAGGTTCCTTTCCGTTACGTAATTCTTGAGTGCAAACAAGGCATCGATTTTCGAGGCGACACCACGATACTTCCCAACAGACCAGACAGGACAGTCGTCGAATAGGCGCAGGCGCGCAATGTCTTCTTCAGTTTCCTTATACGGCCTGTCCGCAAGTGTTGACACAACCTCACAGTCAGCGTCGGACTTCGCGTGCCATGCACCGACTAAGGTCATCGGGATCAGGCTCTTTGCTACTTCTGCATCTCCGGCCCACGGGGGTTTTTTGATGGCATCAATCTGTGAGAGCCGTCGGCGCAGAATGGTCGGCGAGCGTCCCGACTCTCTCGCAAGTTGCTCGGCCCTATCGCTCTCAATGCCCATCTCGGCAAGAGCTTTTTCAAAGGTCTCGTGATTCAGAAGATCGAGGGCGATATCCGGCTCCGAATCAATCGCATTGCGGGAACGAACGATGATGCAGTGGAGGCGGCGATAGATGGTCGCCAGTTCTCGTTCGGCTTCTTCGGTGCCGACGATTGGAATGAATGGTGACGATGAATCTGCTAGGGTCCGCAACGTCTCAGCCGATTTGAACACTGCTGCGAGGTCTTTCGAGCGCGTGGCGAGGTCCTGAAATAAACATGCGAGAAAGGCGAGTGACTCATCTATGGAATCCGCTGCGACTACAAACGGCTTTTCGCTTGGTTTTTCGAGCCACTCTTTGAAGCGCTCGCGGTACGCGATGATTGAAGACTCGAATATCGTGGGTGTCATCTTCGGCTTGCTCGCCTCTTCCCAGCGCTGCCTACACTGACCGAGCGTCTCGAACCCGCTGACCGGCATGTTAAGTTGCTCGGCAAGCCACATCTGCGCGGAAATCGACTCTTCCAGCCATTGCTCAAGATCGCTTGCGTCGAACGCCCTCACCGCTTTCCAGTCGCCTTCTGAGTTCTTATTCCTGACCCAGGCGGTCTTGCCCGGCCAGTTGCGTGGGGTAACAAAGACGAAAGTGCATTCGGCTTTCTCGTCCGGGGGGACGGAAGCGCGGTTCGTATAATCGCTCTCAGCCTTGCGTTTCGGGTTTTTATTGGTGCCGAACTCCCATCCAGATTTGCCTTCTGGAATCCACGGCGTGGCCGCGTCAGCCTCGATCCAGCCATCCCAACCACTGCGTTCTGCGTTATCGTATCCGGGGAAGTCAACCTGTCGCAGTTCGTCGCCGGTTGAATGAATCAGCTTACGCAGAAGCACCGCCAGCAAATGGCGGGCATCGATATTTTTCTCCGCCCAATCTTCTATCTGTCCGGCCTTGATGGTCAAAAAACTAGGAACGTAGGTGCGAGCGGCGATACGCTTCTCTTTCCCCTGCCTATCATAACGATCGAACGCGGCCTGAATATCAAGAAGCTCTTGGCGGTCAACACTGAATGATTTTTCCAATCTGACCGCCATATTAGGGGACAGCGACGACTTACCATTCAGCAGGTTTGACAGGGCAGGCCTGCCCACGCCTAGTCTCTTTGCAGCATCCGTCACCGACATACCTGCTGGAATTACATGCTCCCTGATGAAAGCGCCGGGGTGTACGGGTTTTTCTAATTTTTTAGACATGAGATTGAACTCCAAATTCGTTTGTGGCTTGGGTATAATATAGTGTGTAGCGTTACACAATACAAATCTTTTAGAGGGAGATAGGGACAAGGCTTGAGAGCATCGGCTTACGCTCTGAGAAAACCTCTGGCTGTAAACCACGATTCGAGCTTCCCACTCTGCGGATGTGGCCATCGGTTGGTGAGGTGGAAGCCCTGCACCCGCGTCTGAGTACTATCGTCACCTAAATAGACCCACCCTTGATACCCCCAAGCCTTCAGTTTCTTGACAGAGTACCGATAGCGTCTTATCGGTACTATCTCTTTGTGCAGCAGGTAAAATTGTGTTCACTATTCGGAAAGGGCTTTAGATATTGCTATGCAAATTTGCACCTTCTTCTTGTGCATCGTCTTATTCTTTGGCTGCTCTAATCATAAAGAAGAACGCCAAAGGCTTGCCCTAGACGTAGAGCGTATCGTCTTGGAGCATGAACGTTTTGTCCAAGACATAGATCGGTATCATCAAGAGCGCGAGCGGATTGAGGGGAGGACCAATAAGTTGATACTAGGCATTTTTCTGTCCATGTGGTTCACCGACAGCGCGACAAGCCTAATAGGGCAAGCAAGACAGATAGCGGAAGATGCCAGCCAATTCTCTCCAGAAGCTCTTAGACTATACAAAGAGGGCGAGCGCATAGCGTGGGATCTCAGGCGTGCTTACGAAAGGCGCGACCTACTGGTGCCAGAAGAACAGCACCTAACTGTGGAGCGTACAAGGCTGGCCGAGGATTTATTCGAGAAATACCAAACGGTCGATTTCATCGAACAAGAGACGTTGCAAATCACCCAAACATATATGGATGTGTGCGAAGAATACGAACAAGCCTCTACAGCACTTGAGGCTTGGGAACAGGAAAACGAGCATAAATATCATCAGATCACCAAGGAAAGACCAAAGCTCGAGCGAGCCCTTGAGACAGCCGATACAGTCTATACTTTGGCCAAACAAAACTTGGAGCTTACCCAAAGTAATTACGACCGAGCCGAGCGGCTCTACAAGACTGGGTATGATGAGCGGTCATTCGAGTTATACAAGCGGGCCCAAGAGCACTACGATAATACTAAAAAGAATTTTATGGAGGCGTCCAAGTCTCGGACTCGGGCAATCGACGCGCTGGAAAAATCTTTGGAATCAGGCATATCATACCTCAAGGCGAAGCGAGATCACCCAACGATACAAGCCTACGACAAAGCCCAAAAAGCATACGAACAAACCAAGCAAGAATTTGAGCAGACCAGCCAACGGCTCGAAGAAGACTTAGAGCGGGCCTACCTAGACTGGAATTGGCTGACCCCGTATTTGGATCGGCTTATTCGAGATCTGGGCTTGCAAATGCCGCGAGGCCGTACTCCGCGCGGTTAGGGCCGTGCTCGGTCGGTAATGGACGGCGTAGAAACTGGCAGGGGAACGGGCAGGGTCTCTGAGAAGGCTGCGCTACTCAATCAGGAAAAAGACGGTCCACGGCCAGGGTCCATCCCGGGACCGCTGGCTCGGCCGCTGCCTGCTCGCCCCGCCGATATGCAATCGGCGCACCGGAATTTATTGCCCTGTAACATCTCACCACATCTTCACTCATCAAATCCACATCCCAAACGACCAGCGTCCCAGCGGCGAAGTAGTCCGCCCTCTTTTGCGCCATCTCCTGCTCGGCCGTCGGACCATAATCGCCCTCGCTGCGGACCTCAACGGCGAAGACGGGTGCCCCGTTGAGAAACTTCATCGTCAATTCACCCGTATAGAACGCCGCGTCCGGGCTGAACGACTGGCGTTCGGGCAGATCGACGATAAAGCCGACATTATCCGCGAAGGCGTACCCGGTGCGAGTGCGCTGCGCATATTCCCGCAAACTGGCGAAAATCTCGCCCGCCGCATACCCCGGCAACCCTCCTGTCGGCGTCATGATTACTAACTCCCCTTTGACCAGTTCGGCCTTGCCATTTTCTGCTACGTGGCGCAGGTCATCCAAAGTAGCTGCAACATTTGTCATAGTTCAGACACGTCCTGCTATAAGGTCGTATATAAACGGTACATTAGAACAATGACAGGAGCAAGGTTTTGTCGTACAACTTTATCCCACGTCAACTGACTTCCGTTTCGTGTATAAAAATTGCTTCGATCGGCGCGGAAAACACGTGGGCAATCTTAAATGCCAGCGGCAGACTGGGGTCGTATTTGCCCTTTTCGAGGGCGTTCACCGTTTGCCGCGAGACCTCCAGACGCTCCGCGAGATCGGCCTGGGTCCAGTCGCGCTCGGCGCGCAGCACCTTTAGGCGATTTTTCATCGGTAGCGGACATGGCCGACGGTAACGGAGACCACGAAGGTAAACGTCATCAGCAAAATGATATCTGAGACTTCGGCGTCTGTTATGAATTTTGCGGTTACCATCAGCGAATAACTAAAACTGCCGACGAGCGCGACGCCCATAGCGATAGCCAGTGCATCGAGTTGGATTTTGCGCTGCAACTCATCCATGGATTTCAGGTGGCGCAAATACGACAAGATCATGCCGATGCCGATGCCCGCGTTGAGGACAATCGCGATAGCGGAGATCAAATCAGAGGAATGCCATTCGTATAATATCGCCTTATCGGCCAACACCATCGTCATCGACCAAGCAAAGCTCCAACAAAGAAAACGAATTGTGTTTTTTCCACTGCCGCCAGTAAGACAACTCAAATTGACCATTGGCTTCTTCATAAGTCTGCTGTCCTTTCCATAAAGTAAAGTTTGCTTTACAAAAGAACATAATTCTGAAAAATCGTAATGTCAAGCGTATTTTACAAAAAGATTGGCATATTTGTCTTTTTGGACGGTACTTTGCAAGGTTTGTTCAGGTAAGGCGTCTTGACTTGTGTGACTAAAAAGGACAATATCGGCGGGCGTTTAGACGCGGTTGAAGTTCAGCGGGGAGTTGGGGCGAGTCATGTCCATGCAGGCGAACCAGTCCGTCTTCACTAAGGAACAAGCAGCGATGCCCACGATACAGACGATGTCACAGAGCGATCTCAGAGCCGAAGCCAAGCGCTACCTACCGGGAGGCGTCGGCGCTACGGGACGGCACAACCCATGCCTGGGGTACGCCCTCTACCTGCGCAATGCCGAGGGTTGCCGCATCTACGACGTCGATGGCAAGGAGTACATCGACTTCAACTTGGCCCACGGAGCCGCGTTTTTGGGCTACAATCACCCGGTAACGCGCGAGGCCATGACCGCAGCATTGGACGCGGGCATTCTCGCCGGCTACGAGACCGAAGCACATACGGACCTGGCGCGGCGGATCACCGAGATCATCCCCTGCGCCGAGCGCGTGCGCTACGGCAATACCGGCTCAGAGGGGACGATGGTCTGCGTCCGCTTGGCCCGCGCCCACACCGGCAAGCAAAAAATTCTCAAATTCTGGGGGCACTTTCACGGCCTCTACGACTACGTCATGTTCAATGCACACACGCCGGTGACGCCGGTGACGCCAGGCAGCTACGTCGAGCCGTGTGGTGAGTCTGCGGGCATGCCTCCGCAGATGGACGAGCTCATTATCGTCGTACCGTGGAAGGACGAGGCCGCCTTGGAAAGAGCGCTGCGCGAGCACGGCGACGAGATCGGCGGCATCATCATGGAGCCGATCAACTACAACCAAGGTTGCATTGTCGCCGACGCCGAGTACATGCAGTTCGTTCGCGATCAGGCCAGTGCCTACGATATCGTCCTCATATACGACGAGGTGCTGTCGGCTTTCCGCACTGGGCCTGACTGCGCTCAGGGGTACTACGGCGTCACCCCGGATGTTTGCGTTTTGGGCAAGGCGGTCGCCGCTGGTGCTCCGCTCACTATCATTGCCGGCAAAGCCGAAATCATGGATCAGGTGGGACCGCTTGGCGAGGTGGCCCAGAGTGGGACCTTCACCGGCAACCCGCCGGCCGTGATGACTGCGCTGGCTGCCGTCAACGAGCTTACTAGTCCAGGTTTTTACGATCACATCTATGAAGCTGGAGGTCGGCTCTGCGACGGTTTGGTCGGACTGTTCGAGCGCGCTGGTGTGCCCGCCCGGGTGCAGGGACTGGGCGCACGCTTTGGTATCTTCTTCGGATTCACCGATCCGGTTGAGCGGTTTGACGATAGCCTCAACCGCGATCAGGAGATGACCGGGAGGTTCATCCGCGCCTGCGCCGATAAAGGGGTCTATTTCCACGACTACGGCACGCTCGTCGCTGGCCACCACGGCGTGTCAGCACAGCACACCTTGGACGATATCGACGAAGCGCTCAATCGGGTCGAGAGTGCGCTGCATAGTATGTGAGCGGCAATGACCGACCCAAGTCCCGCCACCGCCCGCGCTCATACATCTTGATTGTGCATCATTTGTGCATATATTAAAGACATGAGTCATCAGTGGGACGTCGTCAAAGCCCGATCCAATCTACGAAAACACGGAATCGACTTCGCCGATGCCGTCGGGGTCTTTGAAGATGAGTGGGCCTTTACCTGCAAAGAGGAGGAGATTGAGGGAGAATTCCGCTTTGCGACCTTGGGTATGGATTTTTTGGGCCGCATTGTAGTGGTAGCATCCACATATCGGGGCGACGATATCCGCTTGATCTCGGCCCGACCAGCCACGCCGCATGAAAGGAAACACTATGAGCAAGGAAGAATTTGACTTCACTCAGGCCAAACAAGGAGCGCTCGTTCCTGCTGCCCTCAATAAGACGCGCATCACGATACGCTTGGACACCGATGTGTTGAACTGGTTCAGAAGCCAAGTACACGAGGCTGGCGGCGGCAATTACCAGACCTTGATTAACGAGGCATTGCGTCAATATATCCAAGTTCAGGATGCTATCCTAGAGGAAACCTTGCGCAAAGTGATCCGTGAGGAACTACAGACGCTTTCCCAATAGTCTGTGCGGGTCGGTGGCGCTTCCTTTTACCCATATTAGTCCCGCGTCAGTTGGCGGTAGCGGACCCGCTGGGGCACGCCGGAATCCTCGCCTAGCCGCGCCTTCTTGTTCTCCTCGTATTCCGAAAAGTTGCCCTCGAACCAATAGACTTGGCTGTCGCCCTCAAACGCCAGAATGTGCGTGGCGATGCGGTCCAAAAACCACCGGTCGTGGCTGATGACCACAACGCAGCCGGCGAAGTTTTCCAGCCCCTCCTCCAGCGCCCTTAGTGTATGCACGTCTAGGTCGTTGGTCGGCTCGTCGAGCAGGAATACGTTGGCTTGCTCCTTGAGCACCTTGGCCAGATGTACCCGATTGCGCTGTCCGCCCGAGAGCGTACCCACCTTTTGTTGCTGGTCGGCACCGAGGAAGTTGAAACGCGCGAGGTACGCCCGCGAATTTACCTTGCGCTCGCCTAGCTCAAGCTCTTCCTCGCCGCCCGACACTTCTTGCCAGACCGTGTTTTCCCCTACCAAGGTCTCCCGGCTCTGATCCACATACCCCAGTTGTACGGTCTCGCCGATGCGGAGCTGGCCGCTGTCGGCGCTTTCTTGGCCGGTAATCAGCCGGAACAGGGTCGTCTTGCCCGCGCCGTTCGGCCCGATGACTCCGACGATCCCGCCCGAGGGCAGCGCGAAATCCATGTTCTCGAAGATAATGCGGTCGCCGTAGCGCTTGCTCACGCCCTTGGCCTCAATGGCGATATCGCCCAGCCGCGGCCCCGGCGGAATGTAGAGCTGCACCTCCTCGTTCCGCTGTACTCGATCCTGATTTAGCAATTCCTCGTAGGCCCTGATCCTCGCTTTGTTCTTCTGCTGCTTGGCTCTCGGCGTCATGCGGATCCACTCCAGCTCGCGCTCTAGCGTCCGCTGCCGTTCGCTCTCGCTCTTTTCTTCTAGCCGCAGCCGCTCCTTCTTCTGCTCTAGCCACGACGAGTAGTTCCCCTTCCACGGTACGCCGCGTCCCTGATCCAGTTCCAAAATCCAGCCCGCCACATTGTCGAGAAAGTACCGGTCGTGGGTAACGGCGATCACCGTCCCCTGGTACTGATGCAAATGCCCCTCCAGCCACGCCACGGTCTCGGCGTCGAGGTGGTTGGTCGGCTCGTCGAGGAGCAGAATATCCGGTTGGCGGAGCAACAGCCGACACAGGGCCACCCGCCGCCGCTCGCCGCCTGAAAGCGTGGAGACTTCCTGGTCTTCGGGTGGACAGCGCAAGGCGTCCATGGCCATATCCAGCCGACTGTCCAAATCCCAAGCCCCGGCTGCGTCGAGCTGTTCGGCCACGGAGGCCTGCCGCTCGATCAGGGCGTTCATGGCGTCGTCGTCCATAGGCTCGGCGAACTGGGCGTTGATGTCCTCGTACTCGCGCAGCAAGTCCACCGTCTCCTGCACGCCTTCTTCGACGATATCCTTGACCGTCTTGTCCTTTTCTAACTCGGGCTCCTGTTCCAGGAATCCGACGGTAAACCCCGGCTGGATGCTAATGGTCCCCTCGTATTCGGAATCGATGCCCGCCATAATCCGCAACAGCGTGCTCTTCCCCGACCCGTTCAAGCCCAACACGCCGATCTTGGCCCCGTAGAAGTACGACAGTGAAATGTCGGTGATAATCGCCTTCCGGTTATAGTGCTTGCTCACCTTGTACATCGAATAGATGATTTTTTCCGCTTCGCTCATGTCAGGTCTCCGTCTAGCTCTGCACCAATTCTTCGCAGGCCGCCACAAGATTGGTCAAGCAATTACCTCCTAGTGATTTTCGGTCCAACGTACACGACATATAGCGGTTCGTTCGCCTGTATCGGCCATGAGAAGTGAATTCGTAGCGGGGGTCTATAATTTACCTTGCCGTGCCATGTGCAGAACAAAAACTCTCCAGGCGTCTCTGGATGCGAGAATGTAAGGGCTTTCTTGAACTCTTCCTTTTCCGTATCGGAGGAGTCGGAAAACCAAGCATTGTTTCCGGTGAAGTAATTTGTATATATCTCGTGTCCTTCCGGCGTACGCCTTCCCTGCTGATCGAAGCAATTCTTGAGTCTATGTAAGATTTCTAGGCGCGACAGTAGATGTTCAGCGGCACTTTTGCCGAAAGGATGTCCATTGAGAGGCTCAAAGCTATCTGATGAGAACGTCAGAGCTAGGTAGCGATTCTGAGCAACTGCCTCCAGATCTTTCCAGGATGTGAGTGTGATAGGAGCGGTGGAAAGGGCGGCTTCTAGCTTATTGGCATCCCAATAGTTGCATACATCGACACTTTTCACGTTTCCGTTCTCGCGCCAATCAACGGACAAAGGTGAGGTCAGCCAGCACGAGGGATCCATGCTCACAAGGTCGCGGGGGACTCCATGAAAAAGACAATAGGCAGCCTCTCCTACTGCGGTGTCGGTGATAATATTGCCATTGCATTCTAACCAGTCATTGACGCCATGCTGCTGAACGTCTTCCCAAAAGGGCCCATGGTGATTAAGCCACTGCATCAATGATCGAGTTTGGTCCCTGTTTAGAGTTCGTTGTACCACCTGCTGCATCGTCGAGGTGGGCGTCACTTGTGCATTGGCGACGTTGCGATGACAGTATAATTCCCTGCCGAACTGGTGGGCTATTTGTCGAAGATACATCACGCGCGTAATAGCAGCTCGAAAGGTCTCCATGTCGTGAAATTGTCCGTGGATGGAAAGATCGTTGAAAATCAGCTCCACTTCAGTCTCCCCACCCAGCGAAGTAGTTCGCGTCCCTGTCGAACTGGTCGAAGAATCCTTCGGGCCAGTCGTCTATATTGCCGTCTTTGTCTAGCACAGGGCTCTGCACTTGGGGCAGTTCAGTGGAACGGGATCTGAAGAAGTGGATAGCGACTTGGTCCGCGGCGAGCTGACTCCCTTTGACTGCGCGACGCACACCGTTTAGCACGTGATCGCTGTGCGTCTCCACCAATACCTGTATTCCGGCACGCGCTATATCAGCCATAAACTGTCCCATCAGTGCTTGGCCAGCCGGATGAAGGTGGACCTCCGGGTTTTCGATCAATATGATGTCGCCTTGGTCCGCAGATAGAGCGGCTACCACGATGGGAAGAGTCTGGGTTAGGCCAAACCCCGTGTGGACTGGGCTGTGAAATCCTGTGGCGTCCGAGGTGCGCAATCCCAACGTCACGGCGTTCGTCCGTGGGACTTGCTGTATATCTAGGCGGCAGCCTGAAAAAAATGTGCGCATGCGTTCTTCTACCTGCCGCAGCCTTGTAGGGGGAGGCCCCCGCAAGACGAGTTCCTTCGGCACTAATTCGTCGCGACCCCAATGCAGAACACTCACCGCGTGTTCGCCTTGGGGGCCGACAGTGCTAACGACATGAGGGTCTTCGAGCGCATAAACTTCTTGGGGAGCGATCCGTTCAGCGGTGATGTACGTCAGGTTTCGCAGATGACGGACCAGTGACTTAACAGACCTTTTCTCATTCTCATCTAAAGCGAAATCGAGATCGTTTTTCTTTTTAGGCTGCTTAGCCGCTGTCCATTCAGGGGGCAACAGGTATCGGAGTTCTTTGGGTGGCTCTATCCCCCGGCCATTGAGGCCGACACTATGGACCTCCATGGACAGATCGTGCCGGTCACCGCGGAAAGCCCATTCGTACATACTCTCGTCGTATTCCAAGACAACCCTGAAGCTATCCCTGCCGGATACTTCGTCGACTACGTCCGACATTGCGCCTAGTCTCAATGCCGCACCATTGAGCGCAAGCCGCGTTGACCATTCGTGTTCGCGCATGGTCTGGTGTAATAGTACGAGCGCTTGTAGGACCGATGACTTCCCCGAGGCGTTGAAACCGGTGAGAAGCGTCAGCGGCGCAAGGGGCAGCCGCAGATGATCGAAGCATTTGAAGAAACGCAAATCAAGCTGGGTAAGCATCGAACACCTCCTCAAACATCGCCTTGGCCTTGGTGAAACGACATCTTACCTGTTTCACGCTGTTGGAACTGTAGGTAATCGAATGTACGAACTCCTCGTCCTCCAGTAGTTTATAAAATCCTTTTCTGACCTCAGCCGATCGCTCCTCGACAAGTTGCCGAGGGTATTGCGACAGTCCTGTGGACATGATGTCCCAAAGCGATGCATTGAGTACGTTGCGGCCTTCTTGTTCAGGCTCATGTTTGCGGAAGGCATGCTTGTCGAATAGATGGAAGTTGTTGTCAAGTGAGTTCCTGAATTGTTCTGATAAAACCGACAGCAACCCCGTTTCGGCATTCATCTTCCTCAAGCTGTCCGCGAGAAATTCGTCCATGTTCCCGTATTCGTTGAGGTCAAATATCTGGAACGCGCAGAATCGGTTGACGAATTCGCGGTCTCGCATCGTCTTCGCATTTAGGCTTCCGCCGGTCGCCTGCAAGAAAAGATCGGTTTTTGACTCCTCCTTCAGGAAGCGCGTGGCCTCGCCCATAAACAGGCAGTTGCGCATCTGCTGTCGCGTCAATGGCACACCGCCGTTCACGCGCTCGAAAATATCCAATCGGGCCTGCTCTGGCACCTTTGAGTCGATGACGTAGAGAATGAGAGTGCAGTCCTCGACGCGATTCTGGAGCTTAGGCATTAGGTCTTTGAATCTCTTCCTATCCAGCTCGGGTCGATCGCGAAGTCGAAGTTCAAGATCGTTGTTTACGAAGCGGTGGAAGGTAGACAGCCGTTGTAACCCGTCGACAACGATCATGCGTCCTTGCTCATCCTGCGCGAGATAGAAGACGGGAAGCGGTATTCTCATCACTACAGATTCAATGAGCTTGCTTTGCTTAGCCTCGTCCCAGATGAAGTCGCGCTGAAAATCAGGGTCCATGATGAACTGTTCCTGCTCGATCCGACGCAATATATCATGCACCGTGCGTGGCTCGTTTCGGATCAACATAGTGTCGATAGGATAGTCTCCCCAAGAAGCGTCTTGCGCGTCTCCCAACCCTTCGATTTTCTCCTCATTGATATCTGTCTTCATATATTCCTCGTTCGGCGTTACACCCTGCCTAGGTGATTTGAGTTGAATGTCATAAATCTATCCTTGTGTCGGTTCCTCCACCAATCCTTTATATGCTGTAAATACAATGCCTAGGTCGCGTTCCGCCCGCGCCAAGTTCGAATACGGCTGCCGCCCCGGCTCCTGCAAACACTGCAAGAAATCCCGCATCATGCCCTTGTAGCCCATCAAGTCCCCCACGCCCGGAAAGTAGAGCCGCTTCCGCCGTCCCCGCAAGCGCACGTATAGCCCATTGCACTCGAAGACGATCCGCCCCTCGGTCCCCAAAATCCGCGCGTGCTGAAAGGTGCCCTTGGTCAAGCTGAAGGCGTTCCAAGCATAGCGCAACACCAGTTCGGCGTCCGATGGGTATTCGACTCGCACTATCGAATTCCGCTCCGGCTCGCCCGCTTGGTGCCCGGGGAACTCTGCGGTCACCCGCTGGGGCGCGTCGGCGAAAAGGTCCGCTCCGAAGGCCACGAAGTGGATCCCCCCCTCAAGCAGTGCGCCATAGCCACTTTTCCATCCCGTGGCATCTTGCGTAAAGCGTTTGCTGATAATCGCCTGTTGCACTTGGCCGATAAAGCCCTGCTGGATGATCCACTTGAGCAGCTTGAGCGAGGTCTTGTAGTAGTAGTTTTCCGCGATCATCAGCAGCGCATCTGGATGGGCCGTTGCAGCCGCGCCAATAGCCGCCAAATCGTCTGCTATGGCGCACAACGGCTTTTCCACCATCACTCCCTTGCCGGCTGCCAACGCGGCGACGACCTGTGGCCGATGGGCATCTGGCGGCGAGCTGATCAGCACCGCATCCACCGCGCTGTCGAGGACTTCGGCGTACGATGCGAAGACCTGCCCTCCGCCGCATTGGCGGCTGAGGGCCTCTGCGCTGGCCGGCGTGCGGCTGTGAAAGGACAGCTCGACCTTGCCGACGAGGTTTTTCGCGTGCAGGCGACCGATGGTGCCGCATCCGACTAGACAAACTTTCTTCATCGCTGCTCCAAGATCCGCTCGGCAACCCGTAGTGCGTTGGCTGCAATGGTCAAGCTAGGATTTACCCCGCCCGAAGACGGCATGAAGCTGCCGTCGGACACGTAAACATTTTCGCTGTCCCAATAGCGGCAGTCCACGTCGAGGACGCCTTCCTTTGGCGCGGTGGCGCAGCGCAGGGTACCTATGGCGTGCGAGAAGGAATCGATCAAGTAGCGGTAGCGCAGCAGGCCGCCTGCTTGGCGCAATACGGCTTCTGCTTCGGCCAGTAGGTAATCGCGGCGGCGACAGTCGGCGTCGCTATAGGCGTGTTCCACCTGCACCAGTTCCATGCCGAAGATGTCCTGCTCGTTGGACAGTGACACGCGATTGTCGCGACTCGGATCGTCCTCGGCAATGCAGAGCAAGTTCTGCATATAGCCAGTCAGCAGCCCGACGAGCGTCTTGGAACCCCAAGGGGCGTGGTGCCGGATGATGGGGGGCGCTGGCGTGTAGATGTCTTGGATGACGCCTACGGCCGTGCCCAATTCCGTGCGCAGGTCTTCGTAAAAATCGGAAAAGCAGAGCTGTTTGTGGAAGACCTGTTGCGGATTGGTGCGAAAGGGAAAGATGCAATTGGCAATCCCGTTGCAATGGCGCATGAGAAAGCGCCCAATCAGGGGGTGGTCGAATCCCGAACGGAGCATCAGAGCCGGGCTGCTGAGCGCCCCAGCGGCCAAGACCACTAAGTCGGCCGAGAGCACATGGGTCTGCCGGGAGGCGCTATCTACGTATTCGACCTGCTCGACGCGCCCGCCCCGTTGCACTAGCCGCCGCGCCACCGCGCCGACGATAATCTCCAGTCCGGCCGCTGAGGCCGCGGCTAGCAAGGTGGAAGCCATGTCGTTTTTGGCCTCCACCTTGCAGGGGAATCCGTCGCAGGTGATGCAGCGCAGGCAGAGGGGCCGGGTGCGGTCGGAAAAGTTGATTGCCAGCGGAATCTTGAACGGTTGTAGCCCGAGGGCTGTCCCTGCTTGGTAAATGCGCTGGGCCGGCGCACTCAGTTCAACGGTGGCGTGCGGGTACGCGGTTAGTCCCGGCGGTTCGTGCGGATCGGTACCTGCTTCGCCGTGGACCCCTAGAAGCTGCTCGGCGCGAGCGTAGTACGGCGCTAGGTCTGCATAGGACAAGGGCCAGCGGGCAAAGTCCGCCGGTCGCAGCCGCAGCGACGCCCCGCCGAAAAAGACCGAGTTGCCGCCGACAACCTCGTTGGGATAGGTGCGCTGGAAGGTGCGGCGTCCGTACTGCTTGACCAAAAGAGGCGAGGCCGAGCGGTAGCGCTTCTTCAATAAAATGGTGCGCTGATCCCAGTCCGCGTCGTCGCGCTTGGCCCATTGGCCCCGCTCTAGCAGCGCGGTCTTGAGCCCGGCTTGCACCAGCGCGTGGGCTACCAGCGAGCCGCCGAACCCGGAGCCGATGACTACGGCGTCATAGTGCGCCGCGTTCATGGGCGTAGAGCACGGCTAGCCCGGCGATGATCACCAAGGCCGCGTAGTGGAACTTCTCGCGGGTGTCCAATTCGCGCTGGATGCGGGGCAGGTTCGGTTGGAATTTCCCGGACATATTGCGCTGGATGTAGGTCTTGTAGTACTCGACGGTGAATCGCTCTAGCCCGCCGTTCATGTAGATGAGAAAACCCAACCCGACTGGGTGCTCGGGATTGCCGAGAAAGTAAAAGAGCGGACTCAAGGCGGCCAAGACGACTCCAGAGCGTTGGAATTTGAGCCACTTGAACCCCTCAAAGGGCGCGTCCTTATAAGCGCCCCCCAAGGCCACGAGTAGCCCAGTGCAATACCCGGTCACTAGATAGCCCCAGAAGCTCTCGATGGGTGCGGCGACGAGGAGGAAAGCGAAGACAATGGCGACGATTAGGACCCCCGCGCTATGGCGGACGAGGTCGCTGGTGATCGGGCGGCCAAAGAAGGTAATGCGCGAGGGGACGAAGTACTTTTGCTGGTCTTCGGTGCGGAAGAAGCCCTTGTAGATTTCGGCGAGGAAGCGCTCTAGGCCCATGATCAGGAAGAACATTTGCACGAGGCCGAGGTGCTGGAATTGTGCGCTGAAATACGGGATGAAGTACAGCGGCAAAAAGATCGCGACGTGGAAGTACATGCTGCGCGGAAAGGTCTTGGGCTTGAAGCCCTCATACGGAGCGTCTTTGAATGCGCCCCACAGGCAGGTGTAGAGGCCGGAGACGAGGGCGGTGATAAACGAAAGGGCGAAGGTCATAGTTCGTTGGGAAGTTGTTGGAGTGGTCAATTGCCTACGTACAGGACAGTAGAAGTGGTATGAGATGCTTCGCTGCGCTCAGCACGAGAGGGGCTAGCGCTCTGTTTGCCGGTCATGCTGAGCGGAGCGCAGCGGAGTCGAAGCATCTCATACCTAGGTGCCCATGTGTAACGTCCATTAGATTACTGTCGTGCAGTAAGGCTTCTGCAAATAGTAGGCTCCTCGCCTCGGTTCGGCAAACGGCTTGCGTGTTGACGTTATCTGTACCAATGGTCAGTTTTTGAGGTGATTCGGCCCCTGTTCATTGCACAACTTCAACAAGGAGCTTTTCCCATGCGGCTCGGCGTCGTCGGTATGTTGCCCCCGGACTTTCGCGAAATCAGCGACCAACACCTAGCGGCGATCAAGGCGCTCAATCTCACGGGCACGGCCTTTCACGCCCCTGGGGAAAAGCTGTCTGCCATCACCGCTGCAGAGTGCCACAAGGTGCGCGATACCATTGCGGCCGCAGGCATGGAGCTGCCCCAGTTCGGCATTGGCTTTTCCGAGTGCCTGTTCGATCCCGACTCTGCGGTGCGCGACCAAGTAGTAGGCAAGATCGAGCGCGGTATTGAAGTTGCCCGCGACTTGGCTGCCCACACCTGCCTGATCCGCACGGGCAGCCGCAACCCAGTCGGCTCGTACTCGCCGTCGCCGCTCAATCTCACGCCCGAGTCCCGCGCCCTGCTCGTCGAAACCCTCAAGCGCGTGGCCGCCAAAGCCGAGTCCGAAGCTGTCACTGTGGTTATTGAGACGCATCTGCTCACCATCATGGGGTCGCCGGAGATAAATCGCGACGTGCTGCAAGCCGTTGGCTCGGAGCGCATGACCGTGGTCATGGATTACGTCAACCACTTCCAGAACTTGGACCAAGTGTACAACAGCACCGAGCGCTTGCAGCACATATTTGAGATTATGAACCCCATCTCGGTCGTCGGGCATTGCAAGGATATCAAGCTGTCTCCTGGCTTGGTGCTCCACATCGACGAGGAGATACCCGGCGATGGCGAACTCGACCTCGCCACCGCGCTCAAGCTGTGGCACGACGCCCATCCCGACGGCTACATGCTCCTCGAACACTTGCCCAACGAGAAATATCCCAGAGCCGCCGCTAATGTCCACCGCATCCTCGCCGAAGCCGGCATTCCCGTGCATTAAACGCACATCTAATCAAGGAGAATACTGTGATTAAACCCCACGGTGCAGAAGAACTCAAACCGCTCTACGTCGAAGACGATGCAGTACGTGCCCAGTTGCTAGAAGAAGCCGCTGGCCTGCCCGCTGTAGTCGTCTCTTCGGCCGCTGCATCCTCAGCCGTCATGCTCGGCTCGGGTTACTTTACCCCACTTACAGGCTTTATGGACGCGGCCGAGGCCAAGAGCGTGGCTGCGAACATGTACACGACCGACGGCCTGCTGTGGCCCACCCCAGTCGTCAATATGCTCCCCGGCGATCAGGTTCCGGCGGGCGTGGCTCCCGGCAGCCGCATCGCTTTGTTGGACCCCAATGTGGACGGCAATCCCGTTATTGCCATCCAGGAAGTTACTGCGATCGAATCGCTCTCCGATGCGGAGCGCGCTGCCATCATTGACCAAGTCTTTGGCACGGACGATGACGCCCATCCCGGAGTCGCTGCGTTCAAGGCTGCGGGCGACACTCTCATCGCCGGACCCATCGAAGTGCTCAACTTCTCGTACTTCCCCGGCGACTTTCCCGCGACCTTCCGCACCGCGGTCGAGCTGCGCGCTGAGATCGCCGAGCGCGGTTGGAACCGGGTCGTGGCCTTCCAGACTCGCAACCCCATGCACCGCGCCCACGAAGAGTTGTGCCGAATGGCGCAGCAGGCCGTCGAGGCCGATGGCATCCTCATCCACATGCTGCTGGGCAAGCTCAAGGCCGGCGACATTCCAGCCGATGTGCGCGACGCCTCCATCCGCAAGATGGTCGAGCTCTACTTCCCGGAAAACACGGTGATGATTGCCGGTTATGGCTTTGACATGCTCTACGCCGGTCCACGCGAAGCCGTGCTCCACGCCATCTTCCGCCAGAATAGTGGCTGCACGCATCTGATCGTGGGCCGCGACCACGCGGGCGTTGGCGATTACTACGGAGCATTTGATGCGCAGACCATTTTCGACGATATCGACGACGCCCTCGAAATCGAGATTTTCCGCGGCGATCACACGGTCTGGTGCAAGAAGTGCAACGCGGTGGTGATGATGCGCGACTGCCCGGACAGCGGCGACGCGTACCTGTTCCTGTCGGGTACCCAAGTCCGCGAGATGCTAGCCGCTGGCGAGGCCCTGCCGCCGGAGTTTGCGCGGCCGGAAGTGGCTGAAATCCTCGCGGAGTACTATCAGCGAGAGGCAGTTTAGCCAGAGGAGTTTACCATTCTTGAGTTGGACGGAAACGGATTACATTTTTTGAGTTATTGTGAACAGCGAAATCCCGGGCGGAGGAAAAGATGGCAACCGCTAAAAAACTATATTACCCCGATGGTTTTATAGATCGGTTTATCTGTGGTAATGCTACGGATATTATGCAGCAAATACCTAGCGGTAGCATCGACTTAGTTGTGACCTCGCCGCCCTATAATCTCAAGAATTCAACGGGCAATGGGATGAAAGACGGCAGAGGTGGCAAGTGGTCTGGTGCCGCATTAGTCGATGGCTATTCTCACTACGGCGATAACGTACCACACGAAGAATACGTGCGCTGGCAAAGGGCGTGTTTAGAGGAAATGTTGCGCGTCATTCCCGAAAATGGTGCCATTTTTTATAACCACAAGTGGCGAGTACAAGCCGGTTTATTGCAAGATAGGAACGACATTGTTTCTGGTTTCCCCGTTAGGCAAATCATTATATGGAGGCGAAAAGGAGGTATAAACTTTAACCCGGGTTATTTTTTGCCGACGTATGAGGTGATATATATGATTGCTAAGCCAAAATTCAAATTGGTGGAAAAAGCAAATGCTCACGGCGATATATGGGAATTCGGCCAAGAGAGCAAAAATAGACACCCGGCTCCTTTTCCCCTTGCTTTGATAGAGCGCATCATTTCGTCTACAATTGCCAAGATCGTCCTCGATCCTTTCATGGGCTCAGGTACTACGGCCCTCGCAGCAAAAAATCTCAATAGAAACTTTATCGGTATAGACCTTGCTCCCGAATACTGCGATATGGCCTTACAAAGGCTTAACGATCCTCTATCCGTGGAAAAAAGTAGAAAAATACAGCAAGCTCCATTGTTCGCGGTTGGAATATAAAATGAGAACATAGTGTTAGCAGAATATAAAAAATTGATGGAATACTGTACTATCACTATCAAGAGATTTTTGTGTTACCCCACACAAAAGTAACCACGAGGAAAGAGCAATGGAATATCGCAGAATGGGCCGCACCGGCCTCAAAGTATCGGAAGTTTGCCTTGGGACCATGACCTTTGGCCACAGCACGGACGAACGGGAGGCCAAGCGGATCGTCGATCTGGCGTTTGACGCGGGCATCAATTTCTTCGACACGGCCGACTCGTATGGCGGCGGCGAGTCCGAGGTCATCACCGGCAAGGCGCTTAAGAGCCGCCGCCGCGACGCGGTCATCGCCACCAAGTTCTTCAATCCCATGGGACCTAACCCCAATGACTCGGGGATGTCGCGGGTGCGCATTATGAACGCGGTCGAAGACAGCCTTCAGCGATTGCAAACAGATTACATCGACCTCTATTACATTCACCACGTGGATACTCAGACCCCGTTGGAGGAGATGTTGCGCGCCCTCGACGATTTGGTTCGCCAAGGCAAGGTGCGCTATACCGCCTGTTCCAACTATCAGGCGTGGCGTTTGATGGAGGCGTTGTGGATTTCAGACGCGAATGGGTTGTCGCGCTTTGAGTGCTTCCAGCCGCAATACAGCTTGGTCGTGCGCGACATTGAGCAGGAGCTGATTCCCGTCTGTCAGCTCAAGGGACTGGGCGTGGTGGTGTGGAGTCCGCTCGGCGGCGGTTTTCTCTCTGGCAAGTACAAGCCCGGCGAGCGCACCTTGGAAGGCACGCGTTCTGCTGATGCTTGGGCTTACCCGCAAAGCTATTTTGCCGCCAATGCCGACGAGACCTTAGAGACGCTTATAGCGGCAGCCGACGAGATGGGCCGTTCGCCAGCGCAAGTCGCGCTGCGTTGGGTGTTGGAACAACCGGCTATCACCTCGGTCATCATCGGCGCACGCACGGTTGAGCAGGCGAGGGACAACATGCTTGCTGGCAGCTTTTGCCTGCCAGACGAGGCCCGTGCCCGGCTCGACGAAGTCTCCCACCTCCCGCATCGCTATCCAGAAGCCATGGAAGCGAACATGCACGAGCGCCGCGACGACGCGGTCGATATGCCTGCGCTGGAGTGACGGGTGACGGAGCCCCCCCTCCAGGCTGCCAAGACCTGCGAGCTGCACGTCCACATCGGCGGCAGCCTCTTTGCTGCCGACCTCCTCGACTTGGCCCGCGACCACTACGAAAAAATCGACTGGTCGCTGTTTGTCGATAGCTTTGAACGCACCTATGGCCGACGGCCCGCCCCGGTCGCGCTATTCCGCGAGGCGCTCCACAGCCAATGTCTCGACGCGCTCAAGGCGCACTGCGTGTACGGCGCGGAAGACGGCGGCGACTTTGCCCATTTCCAAGCCAAGTTCAACTTGGCGATCTGCATCTATCGCCATTGGTGGAATGTCTTGGGCAAGCCAGAAGAAATTTTGCACCGCGTCTTTGCCCACCATCGGCGCGAAGGGCTGCGCTACGTCGAATACCGCGCCATGGCTCCGTACGACCACATCCAGCCCGAAGCCTTCGCGCAGTTTCACGAGCTGACTGCTCGCGCCATCGCCCAAGCCTGCACCTCGGACTTTACCGCTCGCTATCTCATCAGCCTGCCGCGCTGGGCACCGCTCGAATGCTACAAATTGGTTCAACGCCTGCTCGACGAAAACGAGGATTTGCTTCCCGCGATCGTCGGCCTCGACTTCTGTCACTTTGAAGAGGGCTATCCACCCGCGAGCACCCGCGCCTTCTTCCGCCGCCTGCGCCGCGACAACGAGCTGCGCCCGGAACGGGCCCTCGATGTGGCCTATCACGTCGGCGAGTCCTACTTCGACAAATCGCTCGAAAGCGCGGTGCGCTGGTGTCACGAAGCCGCGGAGTTGGATGCGCTGCGCTTGGGCCACTGCACTGCGCTAGGGCTCGACCCAGAGGTCGCCGTGGCTCGCCGGTCCCAAGCTCACGAATGCGAGCCGGTCAGCGAACGCTTGGCTCAGATCGCCTACGATTTGCAACACAAGGCCGCGTTGGAAGACTTCGGCGTTCCGGTCGATGATCAAGCCCTGATGAGGGAGCGCGCCCGCCTCTCGTCTCGTCCCGGCGATGCGCTCGTTTGCCGTGCGTACGATCCCCCGCGCCTCGAAGCGGTGCGCCGGCGGCAGGACTTTGCGCTCAGCCGCTTGGCCGCGCTCGGCACCGTAGTAGAGACCTGCCCGACCTCCAACTTGCGCATCGGTGCCGTGCCCGACGCCAAAGATCACCCAGTGCATCGCTTTTTGGCCTCCGATGTCCGCCTGGCCATCGGTGCCGACGATCCCGGCCTTTTCGACTGCACACTCGCCGATGAGGTCAACTGGGTCCAGCGCCACACTGGCATGACAGCCGACGCACTGCAAGCCCGCCTCGGCGACCCACGCTTCTACCGGTGTGGCGCGACCCGCACCCGCTAGGAACCCATGATTACCCCGCAAAAGATGTTCAAGGGGTTTTTCTATACCTTGGGCACGGGCTATGCCGCGCGGCTGTGCAGCGTGGGGCTGACGGTCTTGATCAAAAGACAGCTCGAACCGAGTGTTTTTGCCGATGTGTTTTTGGGCGTGACGGTCTTTACCATGCTGTCCAGCCTGCGCGAATTCGGCCTGACGCACGCGCTGTTGCATTTCCAAGACCGAGTCGAGGAATTCGTCGGCACGCACTTTGCGCTGAATGTGTGCATTACTCTGCTGTCGTGTTTGTTGACCAGCGGGGTCGTTTTAGCCTTGACGTTGCTCTTCCCAGCGGATTTTTCCTGGACCTTTGCCCAAGTCGCGTGGGTGCTGGCGGCGCTGCACTTCGTGCGCCAACTGACCCTGACTTCAGAGGCTCTGCTGAGGATGGATTTTGAGTTTGGCCGGCTCTCCCTGTTGCACGGGCTGGGGACGCTGTTGGCCTTGAGCAGTGCGCTGCTGGCGGCCCACGCCGGGTGGGAAGAGTGGAGCCTGATATTGGGAGGGTGGACTACGTACTCGGTGCTTAGCGTGGTGTATGTGCTGTTTTTTTCTACGGCTACTTGGTGCAGCCGTCCTCTGCGCCTCACCTCCTTGCGCTTCGACTGGGTTTGGGCGCGCCGCTTATTGGGCTATGGCGTGTGGATCTGGATTGGCTGGGTGTTGCAGATTTTTATTTGGTGGTACGACAAACTGGTCGTGCGCTTGGTAGTAGGCGATACGGCGCTCGCGCTCTACGAGACGGCGTGGTGGCTGGTGCAGATTCCCACTGCGGTCATCGCGCATATTATCCTCAACTACAGCGGTGCCCTGTACTCGCGGTATCGGCACGAGCGCGAGCGATTGGGCGAGTTGTTCTCCAAGATGATCAGCCTAGTGCTGAGAGTGTCGGCTCCGGTGTCGTTGATTTTGGTTTTTAATGCCCGCGAAATAACCGCTCTCTTAGGCGGCCAATGGGCTGGGTCGGCGCGCATCGTGGTTTGGCTGGCAGCGTATGCGCTGTTGCGCCCGCTGCTCAGCGATGGTTTTAGCCTGCTGTGGGCGGTAGGGGCGACGCGCCGGTCCGCGTGCATCGTGGGGATGCAGGGGGCAGTGGCTCTTTTTGCCGTCCCGGCGCTGGCCGTGTTGTGGGGCGCGGAGGGCGTGGCGTACAGCATGGGCGCGGTGGCTGGCACGGGTTTTTTGGGACTGTGTGTTGGCCTGCGCACCTATGTGCGCGTCAATTGGTTCAAGGTATTGGCCGCGCCAGCCGTGGGATTGCTGGCAGCCGCTGTCTGTGGATGGTTGTACGACCGTTGGGCCTTGGATTATGCGGTGGGCGATTTTGTTTTGCGGAGTGGCATTATGGCGTTGGCGTACGGGATTGTTTTAGGGATACTAGAGCGCCGCACCATCGTCGAGGAGCTCGGGCACTTGCGACGCATTATGCGCGGGAGCGCAGAGGAGGAATAGGGATTTCGCCGGCCGCGACCTGCGCGAGCGTCGCCGCGTAGAGCCGGTGTTCCACGGCTAATACCCGCTTTTGTAATGTCTCGGGCGTGTCTTCTGCTTTAACCGGAACCTTTTCCTGCGCCAGTACCCGCCCGTGGTCGTATTCTTCATCCACCAAGTGGACCGTCGCCCCGCTCTCTTGCTCCCCAGCGGCCAATACGGCCTCGTGGACCCGCATCCCGTACATGCCCTGCCCGCCGAACTTGGGCAACAGGGCGGGGTGGATATTCAAAATCCGCCCTTCGTAGGCCGCCAAAACCTCCGCTCCCAGCTTCTTCATGTATCCGGCTAGGCAAATCACTTCGACCTCGTGCCGCTGCATCGCCGTTAGGATCGCTTCTCCCAGCGCATCGCCGTGCGTCCGCTCGCTCAGGTGGTACGCCGCAATGTTCGCCTGCCGCGCCCGCGCCAGCGCACCCGACTGCGAGTTGTTGCTGATTACCACGCGCGGCTCGGCCGCTAGCGTCGCCGCCTGACAGGCATCGATGATCGCCTGCATATTCGAGCCGGTGTGCGAGGCGAGAAACCCCAGTTTTAGCATCTAGAGGATGTCCAGGACTCGTTCCGGCGGTCGCCCGAGACGCGCTTGATTTCCCTTGACCACGATGGGCCGCTCGATCAGGATGGGGTGTTCCACCATCGCCTGAATGAGCTGCGCACGGTCCGCGACCTCGGCCAAGCCCAGCGCCTCGTATTCGTCCTCTTTGGTGCGCATCAGTTCCCGGGGTTCCAGTCCGAGCTTTTGCAAAAGTGCGTCTAGGGTTTTGGCGTCCGGCGGCGTCTTCAAATACTCGACGACGTTTGCCTCTACGCCTTGCTCGGACAACAAAGCCAACGTCTGCCGACTTTTAGAACATTTCGGGTTGTGGTACATCGTTACTTCGGCCATGTTCTACCCCTGTTGAGTGTTTGATTGCCACCGCAAAAAGTAAGGTCTTGCCCTCATGCCTACAATAAGCCCGGCGACGCCAGCCGACGCCGAATTCTTTCAGCAAAACGGCTACATCCGCTACGAGCACTTCTTCTCCGCCGAGGAGATCGCCTCGCTGCGCCACGCCATTGACCACGCTATAGACACGCATCGCGCCCGCATCAAAGGGGCCGAGAATGATGGCCGCGGGTCGGAAGAGTACGAACGCGTCTTCAACCAGATGGTCAACCTCTGGACCGACTATCCGGACGCCAAGGAAATTGCCTTCCATCCGCGCTTGGCCGAGACCGCCCGCCGCCTGAGCGGCTGCCGCCACGTGCGCATCTACCACGACCACGCGATGATCAAGCCTCCCGGCCAAACGAGCAAGGAGACGAACTGGCATCAGGATGCTCCCTATTGGCCGATGAACCCGGTCGGCGCGTTGTCGGCGTGGATCGCAGTAGATGACGTGACCGCAGACAACGGCTGCCTCCACTTTGTGCCCGGCTCACACCAATACGAGCGGCTCGAACCGATCAAATTAGGCGTTGCTGGCGAGAGTATTGTCGCCAAAATGAAGGAACAGGGCTACGACGTGCCCGAGCCGGTGACCATGAACATGCAAGCCGGCGGCGTGACCTTCCACCACGGCTGCACCTTCCACTACGCTGGTCCCAACCAGACCGCTGCGCCGCGCCGCGCGTTTGCCATTATCTACATGCCCGACTACACCACGTTTACCGGGACGCACGATGCGGCTGGCGCGGCCGACGAGATGGAGGCCGGCGGCCCCTGGGATCATCCGCTGCACCCCATTCTGGCGGGCGATTGAGGCGGCGCAAAACGCGGTGAATCCACAGATCAAATGGGTTTCTTATGCGCTCTGGCTCTTGCTTCAAGTGGCCATGCCCTTGGGTGCCGAGGAGCAGGACACCCTCGCCGACTCGCTGATGTCCATTTCCCTCACTGACGGCACCCAACTCGAAGGCATCATTACTCAGGAAACCGAAACCCACATCCTCGTCGAGACACTGGCCGGCTTAGAAGTAAAGGTGCCGAGAACGTCCATTGTTGCAATAAAAAAGCGCCGCGCTAGTGCCTTCTCCCGTCCCGACCCCAACTACACCCGCCTGATGTTCGCACCTACTGGCAGACCATTGCGCCGAGGAAATCGCTATTTCTTTGATTACTACGTATTCTTTCCCGGCCTGGCCTATGGTTTCTCCGACCGCCTCGGCGTGGCGGCAGGTCTGTCGGTTGTCCCTGGGTTGGGATTGAGCGAGCAGGTCCTGTCGCTGGCCCCCAAGGTCGGCCTCTACGACAGCGGCGATGTCGCCCTTTCCGCGGGCGTGCTCTATATGCGTATCGAAGACGACGCTGGAGGTATGGCCTTTGTGGTAGGGACAAAAGGTAGCCCCGACAAGAGCTTCACCTGTGGCATCGGCCTAGGCTATATCGCCGAGGAAGGCGAGGACGTGGATTTCGCCGAGCATCCAGTTCTCCTCCTCGGCGGCAATATCCGCCTCTCCGAGAGCTTGGCCTTGGTTTCGGAAAACTGGCTCATTACCGGCGAAGATCTCGGGCTCGACCAACAGCCGTTGGGCCTCGCCCTCCGCTTTTTTGGCCCTAGGATAGCTGTTGATGCCGGTGTTATTATCATCGGCGAGGTCCTCAAAGAGGGATTTCCCATCCCCTGGCTGTCCTTCGTCTATAACTTCGGCGACTAAACCACGGCCCAAAGTCTCGTACACCCTCAGACCAGCGACTATGCCCCCAAGCGAAGCCAATTACGACGAAGCCAAAGTTCCTCCGTATGCGTTGCCCGACCCGCTGACGATGGCCAGCGGCGAACCCGTGGCCGACGCGGCTACTTGGACCGAGGTGCGTCGTCCAGAAACTCTCCAGCTTTTCAAAACGCATGTCTTCGGCGAAATGCCCGGTCCTCTACCTGCTACTCGTTTCCTTACCACCGAGGAGGGCGAGGCTCTTTCAGGCCGCGCTCTGAGACGCCAAGTCCGCGCGTGTTTCACCGATGACAATAACGGCCCGAGCATGGATATTCTCCTTTATCTTCCCGCCGCCGTTTCCGGCCCGTCGCCTGTCTTTTTAGGGCTCAATTTCTTCGGCAATCACTCCATCCAACGCGATCCTAAAATCCATCTCAACACCCGCTGGATGCGCGCCGAGGCACAAAACGGCATCGTCAATCACCGCGCCACCTTCAAATCGCGCGGCTGCCTAGAACGACGCTGGCCCGTCGCCAAGATCATCGCGCGTGGCTACGGCTTGGCCACCATATACTGCGGCGACCTCGACCCCGACTACGACGATGGCTATCACAACGGCGTCCACCCGCTGTTCTACCAAGTGGGGCAAAACCGGCCCGCCCCGGACGAATGGGGTGCCATTGGCGCTTGGGCGTGGGGTTTGAGCCGGGCTGTGGATTATCTGCAAACCGACCCGGACTGCGACCACGAGCGGATCGCCGTACTCGGCCACTCGCGGCTGGGCAAGACCGCGCTGTGGGCCGGGGCCTGCGACCTGCGCTTTGCCTTGGTCATCTCCAACGATTCCGGCTGCGGTGGAGCGGCCCTCTCGCGGCGGCGCTACGGCGAGACCGTCGCGCATATCAACCACGCGTTCCCGCACTGGTTCTGCGACAATTTCAGACGATATAATGATGTCGAAGACGAGTTGCCCGTAGATCAGCATCAGCTTTTGGCACTTTGTGCCCCGCGCCCCCTCTACGTAGCCAGCGCCGTCGAGGACCGCTGGGCCGATCCGCGCGGCGAATTCCTCGCGGCCCTCGCCGCCGATCCCGTCTATCGCCTACTTGGGACCGATGGCTTACCGACCACGCAGATGCCTACCGTCGATCAGCCGGTCATGGGCCAGATCGGCTACCACGTCCGCAGCGGTGGCCACGACCTCGCCGAGTGCGATTGGGAGCAATACTTGGACTTTGCCGACCGCCACTTGGGGAGGTAGAAATGCAAATACAATCCATCCGCGTAGTTGACCTCAAAATTCCGCACAACCCGCCCAAAACCGCGCCCCGCCGTCCCTCTTGGAATCAGAGCGCGCCGCGTTCGTTGCCGATCAACAAGTATCCAGAATTTTCGCGTCTTCCCGGCCAGATGCCGGGCATGGGCGGCGGCCCCGTGTGGGTCCAGATCACGGCTGAAGACGGCACTTGGGGTTTGGGTAACTGCTCCTTTGGCGCGCCGGTTGCCGCCATCGTCGAGCAGGTCTTCGCGCCCCTGCTGACGGGCCGCGATTGTCTGGCCACGGAATTCCTCAACGACCTGATGTGGCGCGCCGCTCAGCGCCTCGGTCATGCTGGCACCGCAGCCGTTGCCCAAAGTGGGATCGATCTGGCGCTCTGGGACCTCAAGGGCAAGCTACTGGACCTGCCCGTGTACCGCCTGCTCGGCGGCCCCTGCCGCGACCATCTCGAACTCTACGCCACGGGCGACGACCTCGACTGGGGGCTCGAACTGGGGTTTAGCGCCTTCAAGGTTACCAATCCGGTTCACTATCGCGAGGGCCAGGAAGGGCTCAACCGCCTCGAAGACAAAATCGCCCAAGCGCGCGAGACTATCGGCCCGGACTGCGAGCTGATGCTCAATGCGGTCATGTCCTACAACGTCGAATACGCCGTCCAAGTCGCCGAACGGCTCAGGCCCTACCAGATGCGCTGGATTGAGGAGCCGCTGATTCCCACGGATCTCGAAGGCCACATCGCGCTCAAGCGGGCTGCTCCGTACGTGCCCATTGCCACCGGCGAGGACCACCACGGCCGTCAGGCATTCCGCCAGCTAGTCGAACACCGCTGCGTCGATGTGCTACAACCGGACCTCAAGTGGTGCGGCGGTCTCTCCGAGGCGGTCAAGATCTACTACATCGCCGAAGCTGCCGGCCTTGTCACCATCCCCCACGGCGGTGCCAACAGTGCCTACGGCCAGCACTTTGCCTTTGCCTTCCCCGAGTCGCCGCTGGCCGAGTTCTGGCTCGGCTCGCCCCCGGGCATTCCCTTGGATGAAGTTCCAACCATACCGGGCACGGCCGTGCCCCAAGACGGGCGCGTGATCCCTTCGGACTCGCCGGGTTTTGGCATGGAAATAGCAGACGAGTGGATCGCACCGCGCTGAGGCATGGCTGAACAGTTCGATTTATCCACCAGCCCCGGTGCCAGCCAGCGCCTAGTTTTTGCCCTGTTGGGCGTCTGCCAGTTGATATTGAGCACCATCGCCTTCCAGCGCGGCGGCTTCGCGTATGGACTCGCGGTGCTCGGCGGTGGGATTGCGGCGTTTTGCGCGGCGGCGTTCTTCGTCCACCGCCTCCATCGGCGCTTGGTCTGGTTAGGACCGGAGGGCGTGACCGTCGAAGAGGGTTTGTTTGGCCGGCAGACGCTGGCGTGGGACGAGGTCAAAAAGGTGAGCCTGTCGCCGGCCGCGACCGTATTCCACGCGGAGGCGGGTGCGGATATAGTCCTCCACAACGCGGCCAGTCAACCGCAGGATATCGCCCTGTTTTTAGCACGGGTGCGCACTTTGGTGGACGAGTACGAGTTGCGCGGTTAGGAACAATGGAATCTCAACACTATTCGGCGACGGCCTACCTTTCGTTGTGTCCTCTCCACAAACGCAAAGCCGCCACTAGATCGCGATCCGGTGGCGGCTTTGCGCTGCGCTGTAATCTCGTCCCGATTGCAGCTAATCGGTTGCTTGCTCGGGGGCGGCGGCGAGGTGGGTTTCGATTTTGCCGACGATCTCAGCGGCGGAGTTTTGCTTGGTCACCGTTTCCAGCAGGGTGTGGTCTTGGGCGTTGATGAGCAGGACGAGGCCGGTTTTGTTGTTGGCCTTGAAGTGGTCTTCTACGTCGAGGGCTGCGGCAAGCAGGCGGGCTTGGGATGTCAGCGTTGAGTCGGTGACGTCCAATTGGACGAAGAGGACGGGGTGATCGGCCACGCCGGCTTGGACTTCTTGGAGGATTGGCTCAAGGGTTGTGCAGGAGCCGCACCAATCGGCGTGGACTTTGACTACATACAAGGCTGGGTCGCCTTCGCCTTCTACTGGGACAGTGCCGGCGAGAGTGGGGGGCGGGGCGAGTAAAAAGGCTAAGGCGGTGAGGGTGAGGGCGTACTTCAGCATGATTTGCTCCCTATTTAGAGAAGTTGTGGTGTGGTCGGGCTGAGGTCAGTCCGTCGAAAGACGCCCTGACTCGCCGAGAGGTTCCTCGATCTTAGGGTAATTCTCGATTGCATTCAACCGCGATTAGGCAGCGAGCGAGCGCAAGTAGTCGCGGAATTCGACGGTGTCGGTGATGTTGTTGCCGCCGAATTCCAATTCGAGCCAGCCGTTATACCCCGTTTGATCCATGATGTTTAAAATGTGCGGCCAGTCGAGCTCGTCTTCTGCCCGGGAGGTCCCTCCGCTCTGGCTGTTGACGCCGCGCACGTGGAAGTGCGTGGCGTGCTGGAGCAGGGGATCGACCTCGGCGGCTGCGAAGCCGCGCGGGACGAAGTGGCCGTAGTCGAGGGTTAGGGTTAGCCCTGGGACGGCTTGTACTAGCGCGGCGGCGCGCTCGGGGGTGTTGGCGAGTGAGCCGATGTGTGGCTCTATGGCGAAGACGACGTCGCGCGCCTGCGCCTGCTCCACCCGCCACGCCAGCTCATCGGCGGCGCGGGCCGTGGAGTCGGGCTTTGGCTCGTGATCGAAGAAGGCTCCGGGCAGGCCGGTGACGTGTTTGCCGTTGCACTCGGCTGCGTAGTCGAGGACTTTGAGGAAGGCGTCGCGCGCGTGGTCGCGGATTGCGGGCTCGGGGTTATTGACGGCGTGGGATTCGTAGTCGAGGGCTAGTTGTAGGAATAGGTCGGCGGCGACTAGGCCGTTGTCCGCTAGCTTTTGCCCGAGGGCGCGCCCGGAGCGCTGGACGTTTTCGAACTCAGTGGAAGGCTGCAAGTGCGAGCGATCCTCGAAAAGCCCAATATCCACGCCCTTCAGCCCCAGCATGGAGATGAGCGCCAATACTTGCTCGTGCGGCAGGATGGGAAAGGTAAAGTCAGCGCACGCTAGTTTGAGTTGCATGAATTCTCCATTCTTTATCAAGGTGCGTACATATTGCGCGACCGGTACTGGAAAAATATCATCCGCCGATTCTGTTCTCCCGTCCACGGATACGCCCCGTGTGCCTGCGCCGACGCGAGGAACAGCAGCACGTCGCCGGCCTTCATCTCTATGTGTTTAACTAGGCCCATTTCATTATCGCAGGTGCGGATGCCGTCGGGCATGGGATAGGCGGTTTTGTGCGAGCCGGGGACGCAGACGAAGCCCCCGTCGGCCCGCGTCACATCGCGCAATTGCCAAGCCACGTTGAGGGATTCGGCGTACACGCGGCCATTCTGCTGCCGGTAGTGGTTGCCCACTTTGGCTGGCGTGGCGGGCGAGTGGAGAAAGTGCCCGGACGATCCTTTCCCAGACAGGAAGCCGTTGCACATCATGCACTCAAAGCCGCTGCCCATGATCCAGTTCATGCGCTGGACGAGCGCTGGATTGGCGATCATGCGCTGGAACGGCTCGCCATATGGCGCGGGCAATGCCCACGGGTTGCCCATGGACGAGCGGCCGACTCCAGTACCGGCCAAAGGCGTGGAATCGCCGGCAGCCGATCCGCCGTGGCTGATCCGGTCGGGATTTTTGTCGATGGCTTCGTTGGCCGCGGCTAGCCATTCCTCGTCCATCACCCCCCGCAAAACGAGGTGGCCGCACAGATCCCAGTGGAAAAATTCTTTCTCGTCAATATCGGAATCTGGGTCGCGGATGTAGACCGAGGGATGGAAAACCCCCGGTTCCTCCGCGAACCAAACCTTTTCGCCATCCGAATGCACCACCGGCGGCGGGTACGGGCGGTTGGGATTGTGCAAGACGGCGCGCTCGATATCGGTAAGATCTTCGGCCCACTCGGGCCGCGCGCTGTCCTCGCCTTGGATTTCGGACGCCGCCCCCGGCCGCACGCCCGTGCTGATGTAACCGCATTCGAGCAGGCGTTGCGGCCCCGCGCCCTGCCAAGGCCGCACGCCGCGCATCAGCGAGTCGGTGCAGAGCAGGAGGTCACCCGCCTGCAAGACCGGCTGCTCGACGAGTCCCATTGGGTCGGTTCCGTCCACTAGGTCTTGCGGGGCTGGCACTGTGCTGTTGTGGCTGGCTCGTACTACGACCAAACCCCCATCCTCTGCGCCCACGTCGGCCAGCGCCCAGAAGGCCCGCACCCCCTGACAGAAGCGATGCCCGTTGTACTGACGATACGCCCGCGACCAATCCACCCACTCATCGCCCCCCGACAGATCTGTCGCCTCGGTGCATGACTCGACGAGTCGCGGCGATTCGTCGAGCCGGAAGCCCTCGCCGCAAATCTGCTCCAGGTACTGCATTAGCACTGGATGTTCGCGCAGGGCGCGCAGGGGATTGCAAACGGGCGACGTCCAGCGCAGCGGCCCGTTGCCAGACGCTAGCTGGTCCAGTGCCTGATTGCAGGCGTTCAGTTCGGCTGCCGTCAGGACGCTGGGGACGATCATATATCCCGCCACGTCGAAGCGGTAGTTTTCCTCGTTGGTCATCGTCTTATCGTCCATGAGGTCCTCCTCGTGGTTGCAATGGAATCGACCGATCCCTTTGTGATCCTCCGGCAATTTGGTATCATTGTAGCCCTTCGACAAACGACGCGCAACGGAAACCTTATGGCAGAGGAGATTCGCCATGAAAATCACCCAAGTAGAGCTGTACGAAGTTGAAATCCCGCCGATCCCGGCCATCGCCCGCTACTTTCCCAAGATCTACGACATCACTCTCTGCCGCGTGCAGACGGACGAGGGCTTGGAGGGTTGGGGCGAGTTCCTCAGCAAAAAGTCTGCTGGTCAGGAGCAAGCCGACGCGCTCGTGGGGCAGGACCCGCTGGCTTTGGACCCGTACAACCGTCCCGACGCTTTCACCTGTGCGTTGCTCGATATTGCGGGCCAAGCCTATGGCATTCCGCTGCACCGCTTCTTTGGGGCGCAGGTGCGCGACAAGGTGCCGGTGTCGTACTGGTCGTGCCCCATGACGCCAGAAGAGACCGCGGCCGAGGCGGAAATAGGGGCCGGGCTGGGTTTTAGCAACCACAAGCTCAAGGCGCGCTCGTGGAATATCGTCGAGACGGTGCGGCTGATGAAAGAAGCGGCGGGGGCCGACTACACAGTCGGCGTTGATCCGAATACTGAATTTGCCCTGTTGCCCAAAGCCGCGCGCTTGGCGAGCGAATTGGAGCCTTTTGGCACGGTGTCGGTCTTTGAAGATCCGCTCCTCAAAAACAACCTCGAATGGTACCGCATCCTGCGCGAGAAGACCCACATCCCCATCGCCCTGCACTTGGGAGCGCCGTCCGGCGTGCTGTCGGCGCTCAGGGCCGAGTGCATTGACTACGTGAACTTGAGCGGCTCGGCGATGGTGGTGCGGAAGGCGGCGGCGCTGGCGGAGGCTGCGGATGTGCCCTGCTGGGTTCAGATGGGTGGGTTGTGTACTGGGGTGATGGCGGCTTACTCGGTGCATCTACAGGCGACGCTGCCCAATGCCACGCTGCCTTGCGACGAGCTGCCTTTTACGCGGGAGGCCGATGTTGTGGCCGAGGGGTTGGCGCTGGAGAAGGGGCACTTTGCCGTGCCCACAGGGTCGGGGTTGGGGATCAAGGTTGATATGGAGGTGGTGGAGCGGTACCGCGTCGCTTGAGAAGGGCTATCCCTGGGCATTATGGCCTTCGCGCCGCCGTATGATGGGAATTTTAGATATTACAACATGGCTTTTTGATTCTGACGGGTTGAATAGATCGGAGACTCAGGCGATGCATGAGCGCTTCTCTGTGGTTTGCTTTGTGGACCGAAAGGTAAACCGTCTCGTGGAGGAACTTCGCAAGAAAATTCCACCTCGCGTCGCTGTGATGCCGGCCCATGTGACAGTCAAGGGTTCCTTTGTTGAGCCAGTCTCAATACCTGAAATCTAGGCCTGCATAGAGCGTGAAACCATGCGAACGGGATCTATCGAACTACAGGTACAGAGATTATTTACGGGCGACATAACTATAGGCCTTGCGCTACTTCCTACTGCTGAACTCATGACTTTGCACAATGGCCTGTTTTACGCCTTAGAGCCTCTCGTCAAAGACGTGTATGGTGATAGGCCCAATGACCAGTATCGACCACATCTTACCATATTCTATGGCCTGAGCTCCGAAGAGAGAAAGCACGCTGTTGATTTGCTGGAACCCCTTGAGAGACTTCAGTCAGTCCAGCTGCAGGATGTGAACTTGATGGGCCGTACTGGTGGAGCAAAAGATGGGACTTGGGAAGTGATCCATACCTGGCCATTGGGTACGCAGGAATGACTGAGCCCTTGCGCCTCGCCTGATACGTCCATATCCGGCTGCGGGCCTGCGTCTTTCGCGGTTCGGTCATGGCAGAGATGTTATGAGAAATTCAAAAACCAATAACCAGAGCGTTGATAGTGAATAAATCAGAAAGTTCCGGGCCCAGCCCCAAGCCGAGCATGCTGCTGTCACCGGCGCAGTTGGACGAGTTCAAAGCAGAGGGGGTGCTCGCGATTCCGGGATTGGTACCTCCTGATGTGCTCGACGGATGGCAGGATCAGATGCGCACCGCTTGCTCTGGCGGCGTGGACCTCGATGATCCCAACACCTGGCCTGCCGGGCGGTACACACCCGAGGATGGTTGGCCCGAACTCAGCCCCAACCTGTACGATTTACCGAGTCTACAGTCCATCGTGGAGCAGATCGGTGGCGGCGCTTTTGCCCCCACTCACCCGGCGGGGCAGCCGTGGACGCCGCAGATTCCAATGACGCGGGTGATCCTGCCGAGCGATCCGGGCACGGAGTGGACACCTCCTAGCGACGGTCACCTCGATGGGTACGCGACTGGCTGGGGCGGTGGGTTCATGGCGTTCTTCGTCGTGCTGTTCTGGGACGTCAGCAGCCCCACGGGCGGAGGGACGGCCTACTGGCCGAGGTCTCATCTGGCGAACCACCGATACTTCCTCGAACATCCCGAGCAAATCGACGGCTCGTACCTTTTCACAGAGCCCGTGCGGAGTGGCGGGCACCGGGCGATCCTGGAGGGGGATCCCAGCGTGGGCGAGATGGTATGTATGACGGGGCGAGCTGGCGATGCAATGCTACTCCACGGTCTCACTACACACGTCAACTCGGCTAATGCGGCGGGGTCAAAGCAACCGAGGGTGGCGCAGTTTGCACGGTACTCCCACAGGGAAATGCGCGAGCAGGCACCCATGGTCATGTTTCCCGACAAGGATGGCACGCCATGGTCGCCTCCGAAGCCGTCACCGCCCGAGTACGTGGGCAATACCCCGACAGGCTTTCTACCGCCGGGGCATCTAGGCCGGAGGCTCAAGCGATACGACGTACCGCGGAATCTCTGGAAATATTGGGGGCCTGCTCTCAATACCTAATGCGTCGCCTGAGATATTGGATACCCCAATGGAGCAGATAGATGAATAGGCCACAGGCTATTCTCTTCGATTTCATAAATACTCTCGTACGCAATCTGAGATACGATCCCCTCGCAGGTAACGCTCGCCTGCTCGACTATGCAGTGGATCGAAAAGGTATATCACCTGAAGAAGTGACGACTGAAGCGAAAAGGCTCGATAGTGAGGTTGCTGTTGCGGGTAATTCAATCATCGAATTCACGCATCATCAGTTTAATCGACTGCTCTTTGATCGACTCGGCATCATCTTTCGCGAACCCATGGAGGTACTCGAACTGGAATTCTGGAAAGAATGTATGCTTTTCTCTCCTGAGCCCGGCATTGCCGATGTATTGACCGCCTTATCTGCCCATAATTTGAGAATGGGGGTAGTAAGCAACCATCCAGGGTCTGGAACGCTCCTGTCTTGGGAACTTCAACGTCATGAACTGCTCAACTATTTTGAATTTGTTATCTCTAGCGCCGATTATGGGATAAGAAAGCCCCATCCCGTGATTTTTACCTCAGCGGCCAGCCGATTGGGCATGGCACCTTCAGAGATATGGTATGTAGGCGACACGTTGGAGACCGATATGGTGGGGGCGAAGCAGTGCCACATGAGTGCAATCTGGTATAACAGGCGACAACAAGAGCCTGCGGATATTCCTGTTGATGCAGAGGTTGAGAGCTGGGAAGAATTTCTAGAGTTGGCTCAAACGTATTTGTAGGAGAAGGTATGGAATACGTTATCAAACATGGCACTGGCTTTTCTGTAGAAGTCGGCTCCCCAGAAGAGCCTGAAATCACGCGATGGACTTCATGGGGAAACGGCGACTTACAGCAGTCTTTTATGTTGCATACGCCTGAAGGCACGCTTATCACAGACCCGGTGCTCCCACAGCAGGGCGAAGCGCTGAATATACTCAAGCAGCGTGCTGGTAGGGTAACTGCCATTCTCAGTCTCTCTCCTTTGCACGAGCGGCATATTTCCGAAGCCGCTAGGCGCTACAGAGCACCAGTATATGGTCCTCCCTCGGCTAAGAAAACCACGAAGTATGGTCGTAAGCTCAATGCACGCTATGGTGCAGCCCAACCACTACCTGGCGGGATACAGACCATTGAATCAGGGGATGAGAACGGCGAAATATGGTTGTATTGGCAGACTCCCAAAGGCAAGAGAGTACTAATCAATGCCGATACCATTTATGGCCAGAATGAGCGAGGTGGTATGGGGGGACGCAATGTTTCGTACTGGATGCAGGAAAAGGGCATCCGCCTACGAGCAACGGGCACGCCATCACGCACTGAACTGCGCCGGAGGTATGAACGGCTCGACGCACTCGATATAGACCTTATTCTCAATGGTCATAATCCACTCCCCCTGACTAATCCCAAGACGGCAATCAACGAAGTGCTTTCTAAAGGTACATTTGAGGTGCATCCCAGTGGTGTATGTACTTTTATGTACTTGGACTTCAAATAAGCAATGCACAAGACTATCCATTTGTAGGAGTTAAGAGAGATGAAGCTGTTGACTAGTGATTCATTCGAGAAGGCAAGAACTTTCGTGATGGAGCAGGGCCGGGAATTAGAAAGACGGCTTCTATCGTATTATTTCGACGATGGAACTCCAGCCGCGGTCCTGGACGAACTTGCTAACTATCAGAATCAGGATGGCGGTTTCGGTAAGGGCCTTGAACCCGATATCCAAATGCCCGATTCATCCGTCGTCACGACGACTATTGCGCTGCGCATTCTCAGAGAGGTCAAAGCGGCTAGTAATGATGAGATTGTCCGCAAGGCAATCCAGTATTTGCTGGCCGAATACGATTCAGCCCAGAGCATATGGCCTATCGTCCCGCAAGAGGTGGATGAATATCCCCATGCGCCGTGGTGGAATTTTGAGAATACGGCGGATACTTTTGGCAATTTCCTAGCCAATCCTCGTGCGGAGGTCGTCGGCTATCTACATGAATATCACGAGTTGGCACCTACAGCCCTGATTAAACAGCTCACGGTAGAGATCATAGAGCATGTAAAGACATTATCAGATGAGATGGAAATGTACGATTTTATCTGCTGTGTTCATCTGGTTGAGACGGCTGCCCTGCCCCAATCCGCGAAAGATACGTTGGCGGAAATAGTAATTCAGAGAGCGCCCTCCGTCGTCGCTCATACGCCAGAAGAATTGACGCAACCCTCTGCTAGACCGCTCTGGTTAGCTCCTACGCCCACCTCGTTGCTAGCTGAGACACTGAAGAGCGAAGTAGATATGAATTTGGATTTTGATATTGAGCACCAAAATTCAGATGGCTCTTGGTCTCCTACCTGGACTTGGTATGGCCAGTATTCAGAAGCTTGGGAGCAAGCCGAACAGCATTGGAAGAGTTGTTTGACCGTTGAGATACTAAAGGCGTTAAAAGAATTTGGGCGGATTGAAGGTCTTTAGAGGCGATGCTATCAATCTCACTTCAGAATGAAACGAGAAGACTACTTTCGCTGGGCTGAGCGAGCTGCCCGCTGGGGAGCCGAATACCTAACCACGCTCGATGAGCGTCCCGTTCGGGCGCAGACCGCACCGGGTGAGATCGCTGCGCTGCTGCCGGTAGCGCCGCCGGAAGAGCCGGTGGATATGGAGACGATCTTCGCCGACTTTGAGCGCATCGTACCCGACGGCATGACGCACTGGCAACACCGGCGTTTCTTTGCGTACTTCAGCGCCAATGCCGCGCCGGTTTCGATGATCGCCGAAAATCTGACGGCGGTCATGGCGGCCCAGTGCATGCTCTGGCAGACCTCACCTGCTGCTACGGAGATTGAGACCCGGATGGTCGACTGGATGCGCCAGGCGCTCGGGCTACCGGAAGGGTTCCAAGGAGTTATCCAAGACTCGGGAACGTCGGCCAATGTCTGCGCTGTACTGACGATGCGCGAGCGCACACTCGGCTGGCGAGGGATCGATTCTGGCATGGTGGGGGAGAAACAGGTCCGGGTCTATGCCTCGCCGGAGACCCACTCGTCGGTTGACAAGGCAATCCGAATCGCCGGTATCGGCCAACAGCATCTCGTCAAAGTCCCGACCGATGGTTCCTGGGCGCTCGATCCGGAGGCACTGCGCCGGGCGATTGATGCCGACCGCGCGGCGAGTTTCCTTCCGGCCGGTGTTGTCCTTTGCGTTGGAGGTACGTCGATCGGCGCGTCCGACCGCGTGCGCCAGACCATTGAAGTGGCGCGAGAGCACGATCTCTACGTCCACGTCGATGCTGCGTGGGCCGGTTCCGCGATGATTTGTCCTGAGCTACGGGAGTTATGGGAAGGCGTCGAGGGAGCCGACAGCATCGCCTTCAATCCCCACAAGTGGCTCGGGGCGCAGTTCGACTGCTCGATCCAGTTTCTTGCAGACCCAGAACCGCAGGTTCGCACCCTCGGTGTCCGTCCAGATTACCTGCAAACCCTCGGCCAAACCGAGATCACCAATTACAGCGAGTGGACGATCCCTTTGGGACGCCGGTTCCGCGCCCTCAAGCTCTGGTTTCTGCTGCGCGCACACGGCCTCGAAGACCTCCGCCAGCGCATCCGGAACCACATTGCTTGGGCCGAGGAGGCCGCCGCGGCGATCGCATTGCTGGACGGTTTTCGCCTGACGACGGATTGCCACTTTTCGCTCTTCACGTTCCAGTATGCCCCCGACAGCGAGGATGCCAACGACTCCACCGAGCGCCTACTCCGCGCGGTCAACGACGACGGCCGGATCTACTTGACGCAGACGATCCACGAGGGCCAGTTCGTCATCCGCTTCCAGGTCGGGCAGTTCGACTGTAGAAGGGAAGACGTGCTTATGGCGGTCGATGTGCTGCGGGAATTAGCCCACGCGATCCATTTGGAATAACATGACAGCAATAGATGCATCTTGGTATCAACGGCCAACCGATGTCCCAGAGCGCGTAGCCAGTGGCGGTGTAGTCGTTCGACTTCACGACGAGCAAATTTTCGTTGCTCTGACGCGTGAGGGCGATATGGAAGAGTATGTCTTACCCAAAGGCGGTGTCGGAGCGGGTGAAGACTTGCTAAAAGCCGCGTACCGTGAAATAAAAGAGGAAACGGGCCTGACGGACTTGACCCTCGTCAACAAACTCGAAGTCGTCGAACGCTTTATGATAAAGACTTTTGGGCCGTGATCCATCTCTACTTGTTTCACACCGAACAGATTGAAGCTACACCAACCGATACAGTCTATCACTACGAGATGAAATGGTTCCCGCTTGATCGGCTGCCCGACTTTTTATGGCCTGAGCAGAAAGCATTATTGGAGCGGCACCAAGAGGATATTATTCGCGAGATTAAAGCGATTATTAGTAAATCTACAGCTCTAACAGAGTAGGAGAAGCCAACCTCAATGGAGAAGCTGACTGAGCGCCTGCTCCTGAGGGAGTTCACCAAACAAGACGTGGACGCCGTCGCCGAGTTTAGGAGTGTGTATTTCTCTTGGATCGGGACAAGTGGATTGAGCATACTCATGTTTTCTAGTAGGACATTTCTTCTAACTGTTTTATGCAGCATCTTCCTCGTGTTTCCCAATGCATGTAACGGCGAAGATCCTATGAGTAATCCAGATAAAGACCCAATGGATTCACCTTATACCGTAGGCGTCTATTATTACCCTTGGTACAGCGGTGATTTTCACGGTGGTCGCTATATGCGCAAAGAGTTGATACCGCCGCAGTTGCCGATGCTGGGCGAGTACGATGATCGCGATCCCGCTGTGATCGCACAGCATCTCAAGTGGAGCCGACAGGCCAATATATCGCTGTGGGTGGCGAGTTGGTGGGGCCCCGATTCTCGCGAAGATCAGACTCTGCTACAGCATATTCTGCCGCACGATGAATTAGACGATATGCAGATTGCGCTGTTTTATGAGACTACAGGGCGCACAAGGGATTTTTCAGTGTTCAATCGTGTCGCACCTGACATCGCCCATATAGCCGAACGCTATTTCGACCACCCCAACTATCTGCGGATTGATGGACGGCCAGTGCTCTTTGTCTATTTGACGCGGGTACTATCGCGCAATGGGACGCTGGCTGAGGTGGTGGAGGCGATGCGCGCAACGGCTAGAGAGGCGGGACACGATATATACATCGTCGGCGATGAGGTTTTTGGACAACCGCCGACGTTTTCTGAGACGATTGGGCTACTGGATGCTGTGACGAACTACGATGTGTACGGCAGTATGGGAGCGAAGGGTTATGCGGGACAGGCGGCAGTGGATCGGTATTATGCGGCTCAGGCGAGTTGGCGAGAACTGGCTCATGCTGAAGGAGCAGCTTTCATACCCGCTACGACGCCGGGATTTAACGACAAAGGCGTGCGCGATGGACATGAGGCAGTCTCGCGGAAGTTGAGTGAGGAGGCCGAATTTGGCTCGCTATTTCGGGCGATGCTGGCGCAGGCTATAGAGTATGCGGATGAATCGACGGGGCGAATGCTGATGGTTACTTCGTGGAATGAGTGGCACGAGGATACGCAGATTGAGCCGGTTGAAGAGGGCGAAGCGACTCGGTTGGATGACAGCGAGACAGGGGAGGCGTTTAGTGAGGGATTGGATTATGAGGGATATGGAGAGCGGTATTTGGAAATATTGAGGGAGGGGACAGAGTAACGTGTGGACATCCACCATAAAGACGAGTGGGGCCATGCCGTGTTGGAAGGCGAACGCGGCAAAAGCGCAAGTGCCAACGTCTCTCACCCGCTCCGGCGCAGCACTTGCCCTCCCCGCGCCCTGGTCCACACCCCGTCTTCGAGCGTGGGCACGCCGTTGACCAGCACATGGACCATGCCTTGGGCAGTGAGATTGGGCGCGGCGATTGTGCCCCGTTCGCGGAAGATTTGGCCGTCGAACACCGCGAGGTCGGCCCAGGTGCCTGGGCGGATCGTCCCCCGGTCTTTTAGACCCAAGCGCCCGGCCGGCAGCCCGGTGAGACGGTGGACGGCTGCCTCCGGGGACAAAAGACCCGTATCGCGCACAAAATGCCGGAAAAACCAGCCCGCCCAAGTATAGGCCCCGTGGAAGACAGCCCCCTGCAGCGGACCGTCGGGGCATAGGGCCGTGGCGTCCGAGCCGACCATGCAGCGCGGGTGGGCGAACACCCGGCGTGCCTCGTCTTCCCGGTAGCAAAAGGCGAGGATCATCGGCTCGTGAACCCGGTCCTGCGCCGCTAACAATAACTCGCAGATAAGGTCGATGGGCTCCAGCCCCATATCCCGACCAATATCGGCCAGACTCTGTCCGACCAGCTCGGGACGGGGCCTGTACTGCGACAGGAGCATCCGCTGCCAATCGCCCTGGGCCAGCCCCGCCACAATGCTGCGATACGCCCCCACTCGCCGCCGCACCTCGGGATCGCGCAGCCGCGCCGCCACTGCGGCTTGATCGCCCTCCAGCACCTCGGGCGGCAGCGCCGCGCTCAGATTGGTCGTGCCGAACAACCGCGTGTGCATATCGAAGTCCACATCCAGCCCGTCCCGCCGCGCCTGGTCCACCTGCTCTAGGGCCTCGTCCACGGCGCGGACCCCGTCTGCGGCCAGCCGCGCCACCACTGAGATATGGGAAATCTGCAGGGCCACGCCCGCGGTTTGCGCCGTGCGGATGGCCTCGGCGATGGCCTCCTGGTCCTCGCCTGCCCGATTGCGTGTATGGGTGGCGTACAAGCCTCCGCACTCGGCCACCACGCCGCACAACTCGGCGATCTCCTCCTCGGAGCAGGCCCGCTCCGGCCCGTATTCCAAACCCGTGGAAAAGCCAAAGGCACCTTCCTCTAGGCTCGCCTGCAGCAGTCCCTTCATGCGCCTCAACTCATCCGGTGTGGAAGGCCGGTCCACCAGCCCGGCCACGGCTAGACGCAGCCGACCGTTGGGCACCAGAGTCAGCACGTTGACTGCCGGTTGGCGCTCTTGCAGCCGTTCGAGGTACTGGCCCACGCTGCGCCAGTCAATGGGATAGTCGGCCGCGTACCCGTACACATTCATCCGGGCGGTGGTCGGATCGGTTAGAGGGGCGCAGCCGTGGCCGCAGTTGCCCACCACTTCGAGGGTTACCCCCTGGGCAATCGAACTCATCGCCCGAGGGTCGGCCAGCAAGGTAAAATCAGAATGACTGTGGATGTCGATAAAACCCGGCGCGACCCACAGACCCGCCGCCTCTAGCACCCGGTCTGCGGTCCCGGGCCAGCGAGGTTCCACGTGCGCAATGCGGCCGTCTTTGATCGCCACATCTGCGCTCAGGGGCGCTTTGCCCGTGCCGTCGATTACGGTGCCGCCCTTGATGAGTAGATCCGCTGGCGCTGGGCTCATGTGCTCTCGGCTGCTCGCTGCGCCCGCAGGGCGGCTGTAGCCTCGCGGTCCACGGCTAGGGACTCGTCGAGCACCACCCCGTACTGGTCCCGGGCCGCGGCGAGCGAAACCTTGTCGTTGCCCACGTCCCGGGCCACGGCCTCGGGATCGCGCTCCAGCGGGTCGCCCCAACCGCCGCCGCCGGCTTGGCGGTGGTAGATCACTTCGCCAGCGGCTATGGTGGTGGATATCATCGTCGGCAGGGTCTCGGCCTCGCCGTTGCGGTACAGCGTATTGATTGAAGCCGTGCCGCTCCCGCCCCCGTACAGGCCGTAGGGCAGGTGGTCGCGTCGGTCCGAGCGGATGGCCAGATGCGCTTGGCCATCGAGCAGGCGCCACGACCGCTCGATGGCTAGACCACCGCGAAAACGGCCTGCCCCGCCGCTGTCGCCGACCAGACCATAGCACTCCACCCGCACTGGGTACTCGGATTCGGCTTGCTCCACGGGGATATTGCTGGCGACATTGGCCGGATTGCACAGCCCGTCGTTGCCGTCGCGGTCTGGCCTGCCGCCCCAGGTCCCCGACAGCAGCTCGTAGTACACGTAGGGCTGGCGGTCGGATCGCTGCCCCCCGATAATCACCAGGGTATTGCCCCCTTCGCCGGCGGCCAGGACCCGATCGGGTAGCAGTCCGGCCAGCGCCCCGAAGATCGTATCGGCCAGGCGGAAGCCGGTGATGCCGCGCATGGACGAAGCCGCGGGCATGACTCCGTTGACCACGGTGCCGGGCGGGGCGACAATTTCGAGGGGGCGGAACATGCCCGCGGTGTTGGGAATATCCTCGCGCAGCACGGACCGCACGCACAGGGCCACCACCGAAGACGTGAAGGAGAGCGTGTTATTGATGGCCCCGCTCACCTGCGGGTCCGTGCCGGTGAAGTCGGCCCGCAGCTCGTCTCCCGCCACGGTGATCTCCACCTGCAAGCGCACCGGCGGCCCTCCTACCCCGTCGCTGTCCATATAATCGACAAAGGTGTGGCTGCCGTCGGGCCAGGAGGCGATTTCGGCTCGCACCAGCCGCTCGGTATAGTCGATCAGATCCGCGGTGCAGCGCGCAAAGGTGTCGGGGCCGTAGCGGCCGATCAACTCGCCGATGGCCCGGGTGCCGATGTGGCAGGCCGCCAGTTGGGCCCGCAAGTCGCCGATGGTCATCTGCGGCACCCGCACATTAGCGCGGATCAGGGCGAACAGGGCCTCGTCGGCCTCGCCCCGGCGGTAGAGCTTGAGCCAGGGAATGCGCAAACCTTCCTGAAAAATCTCCGTATTGTCGCAGGCCGAACTCCCCGGCAAACGGCCACCGAGATCGAGATGGTGGGCCGTGCTCACGGCAAAGGCCACGCGCCGGCCCTCCCAGAAGACGGGCTGGACAATGAAGATGTCCGGGATGTGCATGCCGCCTTCAAAAGGATCATTGAGGATGAAGACATCGCCCTCTTCTATATCGTTGCCGTACTTGGCCAGCAGGGTCTCCATGGCAAAGGGCACCGAGCCCAAATGCAGCGGAATGGTGACGCCCTGGGCGATCATCTGGCCCTCGGCATCGCACAGGGAAGTCGAGTAGTCCAGACAGTCCCGCACAATGGTCGAATAGGCCGTGCGGTAGAGCGCCATGGCCATTTCGTCGGCCGCGGAAGCCAAGGCATTGCGCACGATTTCGCGCGTGATCGGATCTATGGCCGTCATTGCTTCACTCCTCTCTAGCTGGAGCGCACTTCGATGAGGAGGTGGCCCAGAGGGTGCCGCCGGGCGCGCATATCCGGCGGCACTACAATGGTGGAATCGAGCTCGTCGATGAGCAGGGGACCCTCGGCTCCCTGGTCGAGATTCCGGCGGTTGACCAGAGGGACGGACAAGGTCTCGCCGGCGAAGTAGGCCGTCCTATCGCCCTCGCCTGCAACGGGCTGGACCGCTGTTTCCAGGCCGTGGCCCAGACCTCGCACTCCGGCCTGGCCGACCAGGCGCACGGCCACCACTTCCACGGGGTTGTCCGGGTCGGAGCGATGCCCGTACAGGCGCTCGTGCTCGCGCACAAAGTCGGCGCGCAAGCGGACCACTCCCTCTGGGGTTATAGGCCCGTCGGCTAGGTTGATGCCGATCTCCGAGGTTTGCCCTCTAAAGCGCACGTCGGCGCTGCAGCGCAGCCCGACCTGGTCTGCCCCAAATCCCTCAGCGGCGAACTGGGCCAACTGCTGCTTCTGCATCTGGGCACGGATCTGCTCTAGGGCCGGGGCTTGAAGGTCATCTCCCCCCAGCAGACAACTGCGCACATCGTGGTGCTCCACCCCGGAACACAAAAGCCCAAGGGCGCTGAACAGACCCGGCAGCGGTGGCACTACGACTTGGCCAATGGCTAGGTCCTGAGCTAGGCCCGCGGCGTGGATGGGGCCGGACCCGCCAAAAGCCATCAGAGCGAAGTCGCGCGGATCCCGCCCCCGCTCGGTAGATACGGCCCGCAGGGCCCGCATGGTGCGGGCATTGGCAATGCGGTGGATGCCTTCGGCTGCCTCCAGCAAATCCAGTCCGAGGGGCGCGGCAATGCGGTCGTGCACCGCCCGCTGCGCAGCCTCCACATCGATCGACACCTCGCCGTCGGCCAAGTCCCCGGGGCGGATATAGCCCAGCACCACATTGGCGTCGGTGAGCGTCGGTTCGAGTCCTCCCCGCTGGTAGCAGGCTGGCCCCGGCACGGCCCCGGCGCTGCGCGGCCCCACCCGCAGACCGCCGGCCTGGTCCAAAAAGGCGATGCTACCACCTCCGGCCCCCACTTCGGCGATATCGATGCTGGGTGCCCGGATCAACTCGCCCCCGCCGCCGATGAGCCGGTTGCCCGCGGACAGCGAGGCACCGACCTCGTACTCGGGGCTGTGGGCGATGCGGCCGTCTTCGATCATGGCCGCCTTGGCCGTGGTGCCGCCCATATCTAGGGTGATGACCTGGTCCAATCCCAGTTGACTGGCGGCGAAACTGGCACCGAGGACTCCGGCTGCGGGACCCGATTCGAGGGCAAAGACCGGTCGGCGGGCCGCCTCCCAGTCCGGGGCCAGCCCGCCGGTCGATTGCATGATCAGCAGCGGCGCTTCTACGCCGCGTTGCTCCAGTCCGTGGCGCAGGGCACCCAGATAGCGTTGCACCACGGGCTGGACATAGGCGTTGACCGCAGTGGTGGCGCTGCGCTCGTACTCGCGGCGCTCGGGCAGCACTTCCGACGACAGCGACACTGGCACCTCGGGCAAGCGCTCGCGCAGATACTGTCCTAGGCGGAGTTCGTGCTGCGGAAAGGCGTACGCGTGCAGCAGGCATACGGCTACTGCTTCTACCCCTTCGGCTTCGAGCCGCTCGCCGAGCCGCTCGAGTTCTGACTCTTTGAGGGCCATTAGGACCTCGCCGTCGGCTGCCACCCGCTCTTCTACTTCGAGGCGCAGGCGGCGCTCGACTAGGGGCCGGGGTTTGTCGAAGAACAAATCGTAGAGTTGGGGCGCCCGGACGCGGCGCAGTTCCAGCACATCGCGGAAACCCCGGGTGGTGATCAGGGCCGTGCGTGCGCCTCGGTGTTCGAGCACTGCGTTGGTGGCCACTGTGGTGCCGTGCGCCACCTCGGACACGGCTTGGTCCGCAATGCTGAAGCAGGGTATGAGCTGGTCGAGGGCCGCCAGCACGGCGCGCTCGAAATGGGGTGGGGTCGAGGGCACTTTGTGGGTCCAGATGCCGCCCCGGTCGTCGAGGGCCACCACGTCGGTGAAAGTGCCTCCCACATCGGCGCCAATGCGGATCATGGGCGCGGTATCACCGGCAGAATCAGGTGGGAGGGGTGGGCTCGGTCGTGGTAGATCCGCTGCTGGGCCACTTGCATCTCGTCGTCCAAACCGTGCGGGTGGCCGGTGTTGAGGTTGCGGTCAAAGCGCGGGAAATTGCTGCTGGAGACCTCCAGCCGGATGCAGTGCCCAGCCCGGAAGAGATTGCTGGTCTCCCACAGCTCGATCCGATAGACGTACACCTGATCTGGTTCGATGGGACTGGGGTCGCGGTAGGATTCGCGGAAGCAGGTCCGCACAATGCCCTCACACAAGTGGATGGCCTTGCCCCCGGGGTGCACGTCGACTAGAGTGGCGGTAAAATCGGTTTCCACCGCGCTGGAGGCTGCGTGCAGCACCAGTTCCACCGGCCCGGTAACTTCTACGTCCGCGGCCAGCGGTTCGGTAGTGTAAACCAGCACGTCGTCGCGCTGCTCCACCGGCCGGCGATCCTTGGGTCCGGTGTTGTCGAGGAACATGCTCTGTCCCCCGAGGGTGGGCACTGGGTCGTCTGGATCGTAGGCATAGCTGTCGCACGGCTCATCTCCAGGCTCCTGGCGGCTCAGCCGTCCATCGCCGTGCATTGAGTTGGCCTGTCCTCTGCTGTGCAAAAAGAAGCGGGTGTACTGGGTCCGCTCTAGGGGCCACGTCTCTTCGCCCCGCCAAACATTTTCCCCCATGACGAACAACTGCACCGGCGCTTCCCGGTCGATGCCGCTGTCTAGGCCCCTGAGCCGCTGATCGTACCAGCGCAAATGCGCCTGCGGCATATCCACCCGGGCCGCAGGTCCAAAGTCCACATCGCCAAAGGGATCGTCGCTGCCGATCATCGTATGGGTCCACGGCCCCACCATGAGGCGCGATTGCTCGCGGGCTTCCCGCCCCCTGGCCTGTTGCCGCCAGCCCGTGAAGCACTTGAAACCTTCGTGCAGCAAATTGTCGTACCAGCCCGTGATGAAATAGGCCGGCGTTTCCACCTCGCTGTACTGGCCCTTCATGCTGTACGAAGCCCAGAACTCGTCGAAGCAGGGGTGGCGAATGATCTCCCGGTAGAAGGGCCGTTCGCCTATGTCATCGAGCGCCGTCAACAGCGGCAGGCGGCGGTAAACCTGATCCCAGTCGATCAGATCCCTAGGGGCGTTCTGGTTGGTGCGCTGGCCCAGCCAGATGAAATTCATGGCGTTCTGTAGCTGCAAAACGCCGTTGTAGCGCATGTGGCCATAGTTGTCCTCTTGGTTGGCGATGGGCACGAGGGCTTTGACAAAAGGGCTGCGCAGCGGCGCCGGCAGGATCTGGGTGAAGCCCGGATAGGACACCCCAAAGGTGCCGATGGTGCCGTCGCACCAGGGCTGCTGGCCGATCCACTGCTGCGTATCGTACCCATCGTCTCGCTCGTCGACATAGGGACGCCATTCGTCCTCCGACTCGTACCGGCCCCGGCTGTCCTGCATGAGCACGGCGTACCCTTCCGCCGCAAAGCGCCGAGCCCACTCCACGTAGCGGGGATGCTGGGTGCTGTAGGGCGAGCGGATCAGCAGCACGGGAAAGCGCTCCCCTGCGTCCGGCCGGTACAGGGCACCGTAGAGCCGCACCCCGTCGCGCATGGGTATCGAAATATCGAGTTGAATGCGCATCCTCTCAGTATACCTTGTCTTTGTCGAGGGGCTCGCTGGCGAGAAAGCGCCGCATGGTCTGGCGTTTCCGGCGATTTAAGGTAGTTTAGCAGAGAATTTGAGACAAGATAGGCCAATGGACACCAATCGTCCCACCAACTGAAATCGCATGAATCGCCACTCAGTATCAGCAATAGCAATTAAGAGGAGTAGATTTTGTCGAGATGATGTTTAGGATTCGAAGATATCAGGTCGTCCCTAGCAAGACGGAAGCGTTCAACGACTTTTTTCTGACGAGACTGTTTCCCGTTCAGAAGAGGTACGGAGCCCGTCTCGTCGGTCGTTTTCAAACAGACGATGGACTCCAGATCATGGCTGTATGGGTTTACCGGAGCTTTGACCACTACAGGGAAGTGCAGAGCTTGGTCGCCGAGGATGCTGACTCGATTGCGGCTCAAGAGTATCGACGACAGGAGTTGGATCCGCTTTTTACGGAGACGGATGAGTCTTTCATGACTTCGACGGTACCAATGGCATTGACGGAACTTTCTCATCTGGAAGCATAAGTGCAAAATAGGACTTCGAACCAACGTCAAGGCGATATATAAATGAAACGCAATTACCGCCTCCGGATTCTCGCCTATCTGACGATCACCTTTTGGGCGGTCATTTTCCTGCAGGCACCCATTCCGCAAAACCCCGCCTATCACCAGTTCGCCGATCAGCGCACCCTGTTGGGCATCCCCCATTTCCTGAACGTGATCTCCAACCTGCCCTTTCTGTTGGTGGGTCTGTGGGGATTCAGCGTCGTGTTCCGCCTCGCCACGGATCCCGCGCAGCAGGCGTTCGTGCGCCCGGCTGATTCGCTGGCGTATCAGATTCTCTTCCTCGCGGTGGCGCTGGTTGGCCTTGGCTCCACCTACTACCACCTGGCCCCCAGCAACGGAACGCTCTTGTGGGACCGCCTGCCGATGAGCGTCGCCTTTATGGCGTTTCTCGCCACGGCGATCACCGAGCGCTTGGACCGGCGCGCTGGCATCATCACCTTGCTGCCGCTGATTGCCTTCGGCGTTTTCAGCGTGTTGTATTGGCACTATACCGAGCAGGCCGGGGCCGGAGACCTCCGTTATTACATCGTCGCCCAAGCCTACCCGATTCTGTTCGTGCCTCTCATGGTTCGTCTGCTGCCGTCGCCGTACACGCGCGGGTCCGACCTCTACATTGCCGCCCTGTTTTATCTGCTCGCGAAAGCAGCCGAGGTGTTTGACCAAGCCCTGTACGCGGCCGGAGGTCTGGTCAGCGGTCATACATGCAAGCATTTGTTCGCTGCCTTGGGAGCCTATTGGGTGCTGCGGATGATCCGGCTGCGGCGGCTGAACTGATTAGTTAATTTGTCAGGGATACTATGGATACCATTCGCCCCATCCGCGAGTCGGAACTCGACGAACTCATCGACCTGCTCTGCGCCGTACACAACCCCGAGGGCCACGAGCGCTACCGAGGCTATATGGAAGGCGATCCGACTTGGTGTCCGTCGCAGACGCCGGTCGTCGTCGTCGAAGGCCGCATTGTATCGACGCTGCGCATCTGGGACCGCTGGGTCCACCTCGGTGCCACGCCCGTCCGCATGGGTGGCATTGGCGGTGTCACCACGCATCCCGACTACCGGCAACGCGGCATAGCGACGCGGCTCATGGAGCATGCGGCCGAGTACATGCGCGACGACGGCTACGACCTAGGTCTGCTGTTCACGATGATCGCGGCGGGCTTTTACCGGCGTCTCGGCTGGTGCTGTGTGCCGCTCATGGGATTTCACGCTAGGCTGAGTCGTCCTCCGCAGCCGGGGCGGTCTGCACTTGAGGTGCTGCCGTTTGACGAGGGCCGAGACTTGGAGGAGACGGTAGCGCTCTACCAGCGATACAACGCTGGTCGCAGCGGCAGCCTGTTGCGTCCGCGTCCGTACTGGGACTACGCCCCTTCCCGCGTGCGAGGCGTGCTGCCCACTGCCGTCGTCCGTGGCCCGGAGGGACTCAGCGGGTACATCAACTGGGAGAGAGACGACGACGGCGTTGAGGTGTATGAAGTTGCTTACGAGAGAGGACCGGACCTTGAAGCCCTTGTGCAGTACCTGCTCGATGAGTGCGCGGCGGCTGAAGTGACGCAGATCCACGGCGAGATCCCCCACAGCCATCCCTTTGTCGATGCCCTAGTCGCTACCGCTGACGCCGATCTGGGGCTCACGGGCGACAGTTCGATGATGGCCCTGCCCTTCGACCTCGGCGCGCTGATAGCCAAGGCTGTACCCGAAGCGGCGGAATCGGTCCGCGAGTTGCCAGACGATGTGATGTGCCGGCTCCTATTTGGCGAGTCCTCTGGCCGAGATATAGAACCTATCCTCCGCGCCCGTGGGATCTCGCTGGAGGCTGGGGAAGCTCGCCAACTTGAAGAGTGGTTTCCGCGCCGCGAGGTCATCTTCTGGGAACCCGACCACTTCTGATAACCGCGTGATCGTCCAACTCACCGAAGCAGGCCCCGATCCGGGTCATCCGCCACGAGTGGCCCCTCGACGATCCCTACTTCCGCTCCCAGCCCCCGGCGGACCGCACTCTGCGCTACTAGTGCCTAGGTTGAGACCCTGCACTTCGGCGATAAAGCGGTCTAACGTTTCAAGATGCGGCCGGACTGACGTCGGAAATTTAGCGATCAGAGGAGTCGGAATGACGAGCTGCACCCCAGCGTCTTTCATCTCTCGAAACTGTTCTTCCGAAACTCCCTCTTGTAGAGTCAAAAGGTGCTTGCGCTTTATGCGATCCGCTTCGTTGAGAATCTGACGCCAACGGTCTTTGCAAGTGGTTTTGACCGCAAGCATTCGCAGCCGTGATTCAGGGAAAGCCCTGTCTGACTTCTCGTAGCGTATCAGCCATTTTCTGCGAATATATTTTGACGATGATAATCGAGAAGACCCTCATCTGGCCGGAATTTATCAGGTAACTCTATCGACTTTCCATCATAGCTTTTCAAAGTAGTAGCAACAAAATCATTACTCACTCTAAATTCCTTCTTTGACACCCGAACAGTCATATCCTCATTTATCGTGATCATTCCAAGATCAAACGCCTTATCGTGGAGTACTGACAAGGCGAGCCCGTTTCTTGGGTTGAGCCTGTTCGCCGAATCAATATGCCACGGCACAATATGACTGGCTACTAAAAGTTTCGGAATGGAAAGACCAGTGATACAGCACCTATAGTTATAGGCGCTCAGCACCGCCTTCCTGAAAAAATTCTGACCAATCCGCGTTTTGGTTTGAACGATCCTATCCGTACTACTGTAATCTTGATATTCAGGTGAGCTTTCGTCTTCCGAATCGTCTGCCTCACTTCCTTGCATAATAGAATGAATAGCACCTGCTGAGTCTAGTGCAAAGTTTTCCCATCCACTTTTCATTTCTTGCCACATTGCCCTATCCGCAGCAGATGCTCCCGTCAGCCCTTTGCGACCAGTCGCGGTTATCTCTGGATCAAGGCTCGCAATGTTCGTTAGTTTCATTGCCAATGCGGACGGCGTCCTACCGATGAGTCCGGCAATTTTAATGATTTCTGGATTTTGTTTATGTAATTTTCCGAATGGCATGCGACAATACAGTCCAAACGCGATAAGCAACTCTTGTCGTGTCCATCTTCTCCTGTTAGACATTGCGATCTTCCTGGACTCTGGCTTCTGCTACGTTAACACCCGCCTGTTCTGCGGCAGAGCCGACGGCAAGGCCCTACATGAAATGTACGAACCGCCGAACCCCGTCAAGCACTCTCCCCGCCGTTGCTTGACGGGCGACGATTATTTAGCGTGTAAAGCGCGTTGCGCTGATTCGTTGATTTTCGAGGATACCATCCGCCCCTGATGCCCAACTCTCTGAAACAGGACCTACTCCCGGTCATCCGCCACGAGCGCCCCCGGCTGCTGCGGCCCCTCGACGATCCCAACTTCTGCTTTGAGCCGCCGACCGATCCCGTGCGTCGGCGCATCCTCACCAACCTCCTAGACGACTGTGAGTTGTATGCTGGACAGCGGCCGTGGGCGCGGATTCCACGGCGACCGGATAGTCCTCACCCGTACCACCAGCTTTATCTGACCTTCTACACTGCCATGCAGGCCACGGCCTTGATCGAGAACTACGCCTTTGCTTGGCGGTTGACCGGCGACCGGCGCTGGCTCGACCGGACCCGCGCTTGGCTGCGGGCGGCGGCTGGTTGGGATCACGACGACCGGGTGGAGGAGCACTTCTACACGGCCAATCGCTACATGCAGGCTTTTGCCTTGGCCCTTGACCTGCTGGACGGAGAGTTGTCGGCCAACGAGAAGCGTCAGGTCCGCGCCTGTCTCGTGCGGCAGTTGGAGCGTTGGTGGCCGGATGTGGAGGAGCAACGCTACTCGGAGGAAGGTGGGCACCACACCGTTGTGGACAACGGGCACTTTGGCGTGGCTGCTCTGCACCTGTTGGGTGAACACCCCAAGGCGGAGATATGGGTGCAGGCGGTCATTGATCGCTTCCGCGCCGCCATCCTGCCTCACGGCTGCGGTCCCGCTGGCGAGCCGGTGGATGGGCCTTCCTTCTGGCCCTGGGAGAACCTCTGGCTCCTGCAGTTTGCCGACGCGCTGCACAATGTCACTGGCATTGATCTCGGCCGCGAGGTTCCGGCCCGGCTGCGGCGGCCGCTGACTTGGTTCCGCGCCCATTGGGCAGCGCCGCGCAAGATTCCCGACCAGCTCTACTATCCCGCCAACGCCAATGTGCTCGGCACTCAGCTCAATGCTTGCTCTCCTGCTCTCCTGCGGCTGGCCCAAGAGGCTGGCGACGAGATGCTGCGCGACGCCGCTCTCGCCGACCCGCGCCTAGGCCGGATCTACCGCTTCGGTGGCGGCGTCAAAGGCTCGACCGCGGAGTGCATGATCTCCTACGGGCCCTACGCCTACTGCTTTTACGATCCCGACTTCCGGGCGGCTGAGCAACGCCGGTCGGCTCCGCTGGCACGTCGTTTTGCGGCGCGCGGCGGCCGTTCTGCCGTGATGCACAGTGGTCACGGATCCGACGCGGCGGTCCTCTGCGTCAACGGGTACGACGGCGGTGTGGCCCACGGATTTATGAACTTGCACGTGCAGTGGGTGGGCAATCCCGTGCTGCGCGCGATCAGTGCGGCCGAGGCCCAGCCGGTGAGTTGCGGCAGTCTGCCCTGCGTAGGCGGCCAGAACGAGATCGTCGCCGTGCCGGGCGGTCTGGAGAGCACGCGGCACTGGCAGCGGCTGCGCGTCTCCGCCCGGCGCACCGAGCAGGAATATTGGCTGTTGACCGGGGAGCATCCGGTTGTTCTCGTGGCGCTGCGTCGCCGACCGCGCGGACTCCGATTCGTCGATGATATCGTCCAGCTGAGCGGGGGCGACGCCTTGCAGTACGAGGCCCGGCCTTGGTTTTGTCCAAATGGAGGACGTCTGCGTCTGCGCTTTCGATTGCGAAAGCACGTGGACGGTCCTCGGGTGTTGTTCAACACGGGGAATGGCGTCGGTGGGATCGGTGGGACGGGGGTCAACACTTTTGCTCTCGTCGTCGAAGCGGACGGTAGGATGCGCTTCAGCGTGCAGAGTCAGAACGGCCACGAAGTTACCGTGTGTGCGCCGAGTAGAGTGGACGCTGGAGTTTGGCACAAAGTTGAGATCGGGTGGCGTGGCTTCAACCGGCGTGTGGGTAGGCCGTGGATGGAGATTGATGTCGATGGCGAGGCGAAGCGTATCGACGATCCGGCCACTTTTGGCGAGGTGGGCCGCGATTCTCAGGGACTCGCCTCGCGGCAGGAACCGCGCACCTTTTACGTGTGGCCTCACTCCACTCTCGCCTTCGGCGGTGCCGTGCAGACGCCCGGCGTTTCTGCGGACTGCGATATAGCTCTCATTGACCTGCGCTGTCCGGGCCGTCGGCGGCTGACTATGGATCCTGCTAAGGGCCTGGGACCGGAGATGGGCGGTGGTGAGTTGGCTTATAAGCTGAATCCGGTGGACCTGCGCGGTCTGAGCAGGAGTCGTGCCCGTCTTGGTGCTGGGCCGCGCGTGGTAGAGGTGATGACGGCGTTTGGAAAGGATCTTCGACTGCGGACCGAGGAGGTGCCCTTTGCGCCCTCTGGGCTGGCTGCCGGTAGCCTCGTCAGTTTTCTCCCGGGTGCCGCTGAGGCGTCAACGCGGCTGGTGGCAGGCACGGATGACGACGTTCTCGTCCTCGCCTTTTGCAGCCGCTCGACGAAGGCTCGGGTCGCGCAGGAGGGCGACTGGTTCTGGCTGCGCGCTGGCGATCGGGAGCTTTCCTTCGACGTGGTCCGACGGGGCGGTGCCATTCTGCGTCCCACGTAACTGTTGTTCCGCTAATGCGTCAAACGCAGCATTTTCGAATCGCCAGACCGAAATTCGAAGGACAGTGGAACAAGCTCAACGTGTGTTGACGCTCGTAGTGCCTGAATGATGTTATCCAAATGCGCGGAAGGGTTACCATCCATGTCAAGCAATGGAAATACGCGAACTTCTCGACCTACGCGAAGCAATTCCCGCAGGAAGGAGAGGTGGGTTTCTGCGTCGAATTCGGCAGAGTAGAGAAATAGTAGATGGGAACACAGTACGAGATCGAAGGATGACGACAGGAAAGGCAATTCCGGTAGGTAGGCAGATACGTAGCGACCACTCCGAGTCGCTGTCTGAAAATCGGCAATGAAGGTAGTGAGGACGTCGCGCCGGCGTTGGACGACATCTTCCGGGCTGCCGTAGTAATCCCACTTGAACCTCTCCCGCGCCTTCTGCATTCCTACGAGCATCTGTGCCGCTGTGAGATCGAAGTCGGCTAGAAAATTTCTGGCAGAGAACCTATACATGGGGTCAGCGGCGACGACATATCGTCCATTGCTACTCCACTCCGCAGCGAACGACGACGGTCCACCTCCGCAGTCCAATATGCGCGCAGATGGCGCGACGTCAGATAACGCGAAGAACGCCTCGTATTCGGCCGCGCTACGGCCCCATGGCGGGACGGCTCCGCCAAAATCAAAATCGTTTGACATAGGTTCTACTGGTCACCAACTCTTGAGACTAGGATGTGAATCAAGCGTGCAACATTGACTTGAACTCTTTTTCAAAGTTGGCGTGAAGCCATCCAAGCCCGGAGCTTCTCTGCGTAGGGTTTTCGCTCTTTGGGAGCTGCACAACTACCATCCGCTAAATAAAGTCGGTCTGCCCTGTACCTGGGGAAAACATGCAAGTGGTAATGCCAAACGTCCTGGTTGCCTGCGGGTTCATTATGTTGACGCGATGAAACGCCGTGGAGCATGGGTGTAAGTTATCCTCACCTATAGCTTCCATGTTACGTATTGTGCTCGATTTCCCTGAATAGACATCCAAGCATCTCGAAGGAAAAATTCGAGTTGACTAGCTTCGGTGCCGCACCTCACGTACTTCCACCCTACCATCATCGGGACCTCGCTCAGTCCAATATCTACGGTAAAACTCTTCCTTCGAGAGACCAGACTGTACGAAAAACTCGAAGATATCCTTGCGCGACCACGTCGACTCAAACGGCCAGACGACACCTTGCATGCGAGCAACGCTTCCGCCAAGTCCCATGACCGCATCATACACTCGCTGCTCATGCCACCACAGGAAGGGCTCTGGTAGATCATCGGGATCAAAGAAACCTACGTCTTTGACTTCTGACTCCTGCCGTCTTAGTCCGCCACCGGTTCTTGTGGCTGCAAAGACTACCGTGTGATCGCCACCGTTGCCCCACTGCGGAGACGAATAAACACCGACCATCCGCGTGAGTTCCGCTTCCACACCCGTTTCTTCTGCAACCTCCCGTACGGCAGCCTGGGCAACTGTCTCTTCCGGATCCACAAAGCCACCTGGAAGGCTCCATGCTTCGATGTCTTTGCGCTGTATTAGCAGAATCTTCCGTGAGTCAAAAACGACTGCTGAAGCACTGAGATTTGGCATATTCAATTTCTGCTAACTGCTTATATCCGAACAATTAATTCGGATAACGGCTGCTAAATGTTATTTATACGAAACAAAGGTACGTATCTTGATGCATAGTCGCGACTGCAACGAGCGGCCACCCTATATGCGGCGGGCTAGGCGACGGATGGTTGGCACCGGTACGCACGGGAGAGTAGAGAAATCTGTCAGGGGTGCGGCATGGCCCGAACTTCGACTTGGGTCCCGTCGCGCACCGGCGTCGTCACCCGCAGCACGCCGGGTCGCACGACTTCCGCCGCCAGCTCCCGCTCGTCCACTACTATGCGAGGATCGCGGCACCAAGCCGCTGGCACGCTGGCCTCCAGCGTCAGGCTGCGGTACGGCACCTGTTCGGGCAACTCTGGAAGCCCAATGCGAAAGCGTTGCGCTTCGTCATTGCCGTCCACGGTCTCGATTTGGGCGTGACGCCGCATCAGATGGTAGCTGAGTGCTTCCTCGGGCACTGCGCACCAGACCGCATCGCCGCCCTCGGACAGCACCGTCTCAAAGCGCTGACGTAGCTGGGCCTCGGAGCAGTCCTTGTTTGGATGTACGGCTGTCTCCAGCGGGCAGTGGCAGTAGTCGATGAGCCAGCCCTGCACGGCTTGGGCTTGGCGGATGTTGCGGTACGGGTCGTAGGCGCTGTAGAACGGCTCGTAGTAGTGGTCGTGCAGCGCCGTGCGGTTGATCCAGAACAGCTCGTCTTCGGGTAGGTTGAGCGCGTCCGTCAGGCTCATGGCACCTAGGTAGCTGTAGCGGCGGCAGGCTTCGAGGACGTGGTCGGCCATGTTGGTGTTGTTGCCGGGCGAGCAGTAGAGGATTATCGGCTCGCCGAGGGCTTCCTCCAGCACTTGCTTGGCGTGGCCGATTTCCTGGTCCACCATCTCTGATGTGATGATTTCATGGGTCCACGAGTGGTTGCCCACGCCCCAGCCGCGGGCGAGCAGGTCGCGCAACTCGCCCGCGTTCATGTGGCGGTAGCCGTTGTAGCTGGAGTTGCCGGCTTTGCGGATCTCGCCCATTTGGCCGACGAGCAGTTCTACATGGCCGGGGATGGCGTACTCCTCGTGCATGGGGATGGCGAAGCGGTGTAGGTCGGCTAGGGCCTCGTCGTAGGTGATGGAGTAAACCCAGCGCTTGCCGTACTTCCACGGACAGATGCTCAAGCTCATGGCTGCTCACCTTTCATCTGATCGATGGCTTGTTGGAATTGCGCGAAGGTGCAGCCGAAGCCCAAGCTCCACTCGAAGATGTGGAGAGCGTAGTTGGTCGATAGCCGTTGGGGGAACGACGCTGGCGTCTCCACTCCAACGGTCGCATCGCGGATCACCACGCAGCGATAGCCGCGCGCCAGCATGGGCCGCGCTCCCCCCTCGGCGCCGAGCAGGCACATGTCGGCTGCGAATCCCATATAGATGAGTGTATCCACGCCGCGATTGCGCAGGTATTCGTCGAGCACGTCGGAGTAGAAAAAGAGGGGCTCGTCTCCAACCGGGGACACGACTTCGGCGCGCCGCATCTGCGCTAGCGGCGAGTGCTCCATGTAGCCGACGCCGTGAGCTCGTTCGAGCATCTCCTGTTGGTGTGGGTGCACGGATCCCGACTCTCCCGAGCGCCGCGATTTGATGTGGGGATACTGGTGGTCCATCCAGTCCGTCTCGACGTGGCAGACCGGCATCCCAATGGCGCGGGCCGCGTCCATGGCCGGGCGGATGACCTCGGCCATGATGCGCCCGGCCTCCTCTGTTGACTGGGGCCAGCCCATGCCGACGCAGTAGTTGACGTCCACGGGTGGCCCGTCGGGGCAGCCGATGTTCCAGCAGTGCATGCCCACCAAGGCTGTCTTGTCCACTGGCAGCGACAGGGTGACCTGTTCGTATCCCGGGCGGTCAATTGGCAAGGCCCGGTAGTAACGGGCGGCGAGTTGTAGCGCGTTTTCTGTCATAGCCGGTACTCGTCGGCAACGCGGCGCACGATCGTGGCCGCCTGTTCGCAGTGGTGGGGTTCGTACTTATCGCAGAACGTGCTCCAGCGGATGAAGCGTTCCAGCAACTCGTGTGCGTTTGGGCAGCACGTTGCGTCGTAGCGGTAGGTGCGCGACGATGGTGGTTGCGAGTAAGGGTAGCGCTGTCGCTCGGCCGCTTCCGTGAGGTAGGGCAGGGCCGCTGGCAGCAGATAGTAGCGCGCTTGGCTCGCTCCTAAGATGCCGGTGGCTGCTACCTGTACGCCGAACTCCTCGGCGTCGCATCGGAACTGCTCTAGATCAATGGTGAACCCCGCCATCCAGCAGGAATAGACCTCGGTTTCCGGTGGGATCGGCAATGCCGAGACGCCGGGGATTTCATCGAGAAGCGCGCTCAATAGACGGATCATGCGATCGCGTTTCTCTACCTGCGGTTGGATGATCTCTAACTGGGTTAGACAGATCGCTGCGGTGGATTGGGTCATGCGGTGGGCGAAGCCGTTGACTGTGTGTACGCGCCCGAAGTGCTCGACCATCTCCCCGCCGCGGCTCTGGCCGACGAAGCGCACCCGCTCGGCTAGCGCGTCGTCGTTGGTGAGGATGCAGCCGCCCACGTCGGAGCCCATGGTTTTCTCTGCGTCGAAGGAAAAGGCACCCGCTGTCGATAGGGTGCCGGCGTAGCGGCCCTTGTAGCGGCCAAAGACTGCTTGGCAGGCGTCTTCGTAGACCACTAGGCCGTGGCGCGCAGCGACTTCGTTGATGGCGTCCATGTCGCAGATCAGGCCGGTCAGGTGCACGACGAGGATCGCCCGCGTGCGCTCGGAGATGCACGCCTCAATAGTTTCGGCATTGACGTTGATTGTGCCGGGTGCGGCGTCGGCGAATACGGGGATGTAGCCGGCGCTAATCAGGCCCTGCACGGTGCCGTAGTCGCTGACCGAGCTGACTACGATTTCGTCGCCGGGTTCGAAACCGAAGGCTGCGGCCAGCACGGCTAGGGCTGGCGTGCATCCCGGCGTGGCGATGCAGTGCGCGACGCCGTGGGCTTCGGCAAAGGCTTGCTCGAACCGGCCCACCATGTCGGAGGTGAGACCGGAATCGACGACCTCGGCTAGGTATTCCATGGCTCGCGGGCCGATCTCGCGGGGAAAGGGCAGCGGCAGCGGTCCGTTGAACTCCTGCTGGGTTGCGGCCCCGTAGCGCGCGTGCTCGCGGACGGTAGCGGTATTGGACGTCATGGGCGGCTCCGGTTTGCGGAAAGTAGGTTTGATGCAATATAGCAGGTATAAAGCTATAGAACTACAGTGATGGAGCAATGCGATTCAGCCAATCCCAACCCGCGATTTTTCGCAGCAACTCCATCCTCTCTGGGATGTGATAGTTCAATAGCAGGCGTCGTAGCACAGCTACCGTTAGAAACCATCGGAGGACGCCGTCTTCCCCAATGGGTTCGGGCTTGTCTGTTGCCGCTATATACGCCTCGATAAATTGCTTGGCGAGGTCCAGCGATACTTCGGGGAAAAGACATTCCCGACCTCCGAACTGGAGCGATGCGAATGCCACATCGTAGAGCGAGTAGTCAATGACAGCCATGTCGAAGTCCCATACTGTGGCGATCTTCGACTCCCATACCCGCAAGTTAGCAGGGCGGTAATCTTGGTGCGTGATCGACAGCATTCCCCATTCGTCGCATAGTGATTTCACTGCGGCGACGTTTGATTGTACGAAATGGAGCTGAGATCGAAGGAATGCTGCGTCATTCTCACTTAGCTCGTTCCACCGGAAAGCACCAGCGATTTTTGGCGACAATTTAGCCCATCTAGTCGAAGGTACGTAGTACCAACCCAAGTCCTCTCTTGCTGATTCGGCTTGGAGTTCATCTCCGTATTTGCGACCTGCCGAGTGCAGTGCCGTTAGCGTCTGGGCTGCCGCAGTAATCAGATCACGAGAGTCCCACGGAGGATGCTCGTCGGATGGCATGTAGGGGTTCAACACCCACCAGTCCTCCCCTCCCCAGTAGCAGTGCCCTCCGTCTAGTGTCTGAATCGGCAGTGAAACTTGTCTAAAACCGTTGTGCTTGAGGACTTCCATTAGCTGGAATTGATAGCCCTTTACCATTCTGTCTGCTTGGAACGGAGAGCAGGATAGGACGAATTGCCCCTGAGACGATTCTATGAAGAAGTGAGTGCTGAAATGCGCTCGCGATTCAGTCAAACGCAGATCAGAGAGACCGTAAACGGCAGTGGCGATGTCGTTCCAGCGATTGTCCATGGTGGACTCGGAGGGCGCTTGAGGTTTTGGTTTCAGTAACCTCGAACAATACACCTGTGCATCCTGCGATCAGGTCGGCGGCCGTTCGATGCCGTCGAGGATGATGTCGAGTTGATCTTCGGGTGCGTAGTACGCGCCGGGCGCGCTATTAGGGCCGATGTCGCCCATCAGGCGTCGCTGGCGCGGCGTCATACGCGCTAGCACTTCGGGCGGCGCCTTCTCGTAGTCCCACGGCCGCGACCATAGCTGCCCGTAGCGAAAGGTAACGCTGCGCCGGACGTCCTCGCCCTCATTCGGGGCCACGCCGTGCCACAGGCCGTAGGTGAAGATGACGGCGTCGCCGGCTTCGGCGACTAGCTGGACGCCGCCTTCTGGCCATGCTCCCTTGGCAAAACCCTCCTCGGGAAAGTCTCGGCGATGGCTGCCGGGCACGAAGCAGAAGTTGGCCCGGTTGTCTGCGGGGATGTCGGTCAGGAAATACTGGATCTTGAAGTTGAGCGGACGGCTGTCTGGCGCGACGCGGAACTCGCGCAACGAGGCACCCCCATCGGTGTGCCAGCCGAAGGGCATGTCCCCACTGGGATAGCGGACGTAAATCACCGTGCCCATGATTTGGAGGTAAGGGCCCATCAGGTCGACGATGACGCCGAAGGTGCTAGGATGGTCGATCAGCGAATCGAAATTCGGGGATCGCTCGACTGTCTGGATGATATTGAGGGCGTCCTGCTCTTGGGCCTCGGGGTGGGTCTCGCGGTATTTGGCGATCACCTCGTCGGTCGCGGCCAGATAGCCTGCGACTTGGTCGCGGGTGAGGGCACCCTTGAGCAGGATATAGCCCTTTTCTATCCAGTTGTGTCTCATGTTGTCGGTCAAGCGTCGCACGGCAGTCTCATTTGCGCGGTTTAATAGGATAACCGGGGCCATACACCGCGTGCTCCAGTCTTGCCGACTTCAGACACTGGTTAGCTTTTAGCATAGAGACGAAATGGTCGAGTGGAGTGTTTGTTTTCATGGCTTGTTCTCTCCGCGTCTCATTCTTGTATATGACCATATTACTTGGGCACCATCCAGTAGGTATCACCCATGTGCTCGGAACCCACGTACGGCTTGCCGTCATAGCTCCCGTATAGCTCCCACTGGTCAAATCCACCCAGGCGTAGCAGCAACTGGAATTCCTCCTTGTGGATCCATCGAGCCTGCATAGGCACTTGGACCGTCTCTCCATCATACCTGAAGATCCACGTGTAGGTCTCCGTCTGCATTGTCAGATCACATATTTTCGTATGAGAAACCTCAATCGGTCTCCCCGTCTCGGGATGATCGAACTTGCCGAATTCTTCCTCTGCTGGCGGAGCGTCTTGGTGAAGGAGCAAGTCTTCTGTGTAGGAGGGAATGTAGAAGTTTAGGAGCAGACGGCCACCCGGCTGCAGACAGTCATGGACTCGCCGCAGACAGGTGATCTGGTCCTGCTGCGTTGATAGCATCATGATGGAACTGGCAGGTATGAGCACTGCTTCGAACGGGTGATCGTAGCTGAAGTCGACGAGATCCTGTTGTGTGATTCGAGAATCTATGTCTGCAAGGCCCAATCCTGCCGCCTTGCGTCTGAGTACCTTCAGCATGGGTAGCGAGGCATCAAACCCGAAGATATCAAACTCATTCAGCAGCAAAGGCAGCATAATGGAACCAGTTCCACAGGCGGCCTCTAAGATAGCACCACGCGTGTCCTGTAGATGTTCGCGATAAAAGTGTAGCTCGCGTTCATGCTGTTCAGAGCGCCCGCCGGCCTCGTTCCATCGGTCATAGATCAGCGCCCACCAGCGACTATCGTAGTTGCTCCCAGTCTCCGGCAAATTTTGTCTAAACATCATTCTATGTCAGATAACGTTTTCTGATTTGCGAATCCGCACAGTGAGCTGCCGAAGGCCAAGGTGCGAAAAGACTATTGCTGACGCTTCAGAAGGAATATCATTTCGGGTGCCTCGGGCCCTATCGGTCTCCGATCAAATGATCCGAATTCTTCTACACTTTCAAGACCTGCAGCGTGAAAAAGAAGTTTAAGGTGAGGATACGTATAGAAACTCATTTTTAATGGCTGTACTTCCTCAGACAGAACTTGATCACCTTCACACAACCGGAAGACAAACCTGCCCGAGAAATTCAGATTGATCAGGTCGATCTCGTCCTTTACAAAGTAGCGTCGGACCATCCGATCCGTCCCATCTTGTGCGGGCCACTCCAAGTCCAAGTATTCTTCGCCGATGCCTGTTAGAATTTTGGCGAAACTGGGATTGAACACATCAAACGCGAGGATACCATCATCTGCCAAGTGTCTTCCGGCGTTTTGCAGAGCCGCCAGTTGATCTTCCGCAGTGTACATATGCTGCATGGGTCTGAATGGAATTACTACCAAGGAAAATTGATCCCCCAAATAATGGGTGCGAAAATCTCCCTCTATAACTCGCGTTATCCGTCGTACGCTTTCACGTTCTTTGGCGAGCTTGGCGCGCAAGACCTCCAGCATGGCATGAGAAGCATCCATCCCCGTGACGTCGACGCCTTGTCGCGCCAGCGGCAGGGTAATTCTCCCAGTGCCGCAGCCAAACTCGAGAACAGGTCCACCGTACTCATTGGCTAGATCGAGGTAGAAGTCCCTGTCCACCAGATCGTCTTTGACGCTGTATGCCGCGTCGTAATGCTTCGCTCCCCCCAAACTGTAGGAATCATCAATCATGGTTTGTTGCCTATCGTACTTGACCAATCACTGTCATAGGCCGCACGAAAATTCAAAGCTAAGCACTCAACGACTGCGCCACCGTTTCGGGATTTTCCGCAGCGATCTTCAGCAGGGCACGAGCAGGGCCCTCGGGGCGACGGCGTCCCTGCTCCCAATTCTGCAAAGTAGAGACACTCACACCAATCATCAGGGCGAATTCAGATTGCGATTTATTCAGTTTCTTGCGGATCATCCTGATATCGGCGGGCTCCATCTGGATTCTGCGCCCTGGCTTCATCTTGCCGCGCTTGATCGCTCCGGCTTGCTTGACGCTAGCTATAAGTTGGTCAAAGTCGCGCTCATTCATGCCAGATACTCCTTTACCAGTTTACTAAGCAGCTTGCATTGTTCAGGGGTAAGATCTTCCTGGCGGCTCTTGCGATACACCCACAGCTATTCATTATACGCCAATGACGTATAGTACGCAAGGTCTTTGCACTGGTCACATGCCTCTAACCGCTTAACTCAGCTTCCACATAACGCGTCTGTTGGCGTTAGCACTTCTGTTGTATAATCATAGTACTTGTAATGCGGTCGTAAGGTGAGATTATCTCATACCGTTTAAAGCAAGCGCTGGCCTTGTGCCC
>VXOR01000113.1 GCA_009840005.1 Gemmatimonadota bacterium | reverse complement strand
GATTTGACCGAGACCAATGGTGCCCATCGGTTCTCCTTCGCATACGAATTCTAAAAAAGAAACTTGATAAACTCCAACACTAGAACTTAGGGTAACAAGGAGATACACAAATGACGGTCTGGGCCGGACTTATCGCGCTGGGATTAGGGCTAGGAGCTAGCCTTTTCCTACCGGTGCCGCAAAATCTGAAGACCAGTTTTGACGCCGGACAATCTCTCTACGCCCTTGGCGAGTTTGAAGGGGCGATCATCGAGTATTCAAAGATCGTCAAGTTTGATAGCAAGGCCGTGCGTACCGACAGTGTGCGGGTAGTGTTTGGCAACGACTTGGAATTGCCCGTAGTCGCGGCGGCTTGGTATCAGCTAGGCAACGCTTATAAAAAGAGCGGGCAACACGAAGAAGCGGTAGAAGCCTATCGCCAAGTTCTCGACGTAGGAAGCGTAGCCGAGGATTTCAAGTCACTGGTGCAGTTCCAAGTTGCCGAGACTCGCTTCCTCGCCAAAGAGTATGGCGAGGCAGCAAAGGAATACAAGCACTACGTCGAGTTATTCCCCGAGACGCTGGAAGCTGGCAAGGCGTATTTTTACGCGGGCTGGAGCGAGTTTAATACAAAAGAGTATGACCAATCCATCGAAACGCTCAACGGCATGTTGGCGGCTTATCCGCAAGATCGTTATGCGCCGGATTCGCAGTTCCGTATCGCCAGTTCCTTTTACGAGAAGGGCGAGTATGCCAAAGCCGTTGAGATGGCCAAGACAGTCCTTGATAAGTATCCCAATAGTCCAGTCATTGCCCAAGCCCTTTATCTGGAGGCCAACGCCTACGACCAGATGGGGCGCGACGAGGAGGCAATTAAAGCCTACCGCGATGTGCGCAATCTCTACGACCGGATGTTTGAGCTCTTGCGCGGTTCGTTTCGCGAAGGTAAAAATGTCGATTTTGAAAACTATCGACAGCTTTTTGAGACTTCCTCGTTGCGCGTTGCTGAGATTTTCCGCAAAACAGACCAATTTGAGGAAGCCTACCAAGAGTTAATCGCCGCCCAAGAAACTGCCGAGGAACGCTTTTATAAAGCCAAGGTGCAGATGAGAATCGGCGACAACTACATGGAGTGGGAGAAGTTCAATGAGGCGTGGACTGCTTACAACCAAGTAATTGAACTCTATGGAGATACGCCTTATCCTCCGAACGCTCAGTATCAGAAAGGCGAAGCCAAGTACTTCGCCGGAGACTACGCTGCTGCCCGTGAAGACTACCTACAACTGCTGGGGGACTACCCTGATAGCGATACAGGTTTGCGCTCTGCATCGCTTTATAGCGCAGGTTGGTCTGCCGAGAAACTCGGCGTGGTGGATCAGGCTATCGCAAGCTACACGCAGTCAGTGGACAACTTTCCCCGCTCCGACCAAGCGCCGTTGTGCTTATTGCGCATCGCTCGGCTAAACTACGAGCAGCAGAAAGTCCAAGAGGCTATTGAAGCCTACAGGGCTATAACAGAAAGCTATCAGGATACGCGGCATACAGCTGATGCTTACTATGGCCTTGGTATTCTCTATCGAGACGAAGACCGGAAAGACGAGGCCATCGCTGCTTTTTCCAAGGTTGACCGCGATGCCCGCGAGACGTACATCGCCGCGCTGATTGAGGCGGCTAACCTCTACATTTCTCAGGATCGCATCACCGAGGGGCGTGCGCTGCTCAATCAATTGCTGGAAGGCGTGACCGGCGACCGCGATTTGGAGTCTAGGGCCCATTTCCAGATGGCTCAACTCGACCTCAATAATAAAAACTACGTCGATGCAGTCGAGCGCTATACCATGGTACTTGAAGAGTACCCAGAAAGCGATGTCATTCGCGATACCCGCTACGGACGTGCATTGGCCTATCACTATTCGGGCCGTTACGACCGTGCCTTGCTCGATTACAAGTGGCTGTTGGACACCAAAATTCCCAAGGCGATGCAGCTTAAGGTTTCCTTCTCGATGGCGCTGTCGTACTCGGCGGAAGGCAAGGATGCCGAAGCGGAGAAGCTGCTGAACGAGGTCATTGCTTCTGGAGATGAGAGCTTGGTGCGTTCGGCGCGGCTACAGCTAATCTCAATGGCCGAGAAGAAGGGCAATCCAGAGGAAGCGGTGCGCATCTATGAAGAGATGTTGGCTACTACTACCTCCAGTGAAGACCGGGAGCGTTTACTAATTCGCTTGGCCAATGCCTACTTCAAACTGGATAAGTTCCAACAGAGCATTGAAGCAGCCCAACAACTCATCGACTTGGCCATCAATGTTGAGAGCATTGCCAACGCGCTCTTCGTCCAAGGCAACTGTTTCTACAGGTCGGAGCAGTTCGTCCAAGCGATTGCCACGTATAACACTATCATCGAAAACTACCCGCAGATTGCTTGGGCCAAAAATGCCCAATTTCAAATAGGCGTAGCTTATAACAAGCTATCGGCTAACGGCAATGTTGACGTGCTGCCAGCGATGTCCCAAGCGTTCAATACCTACTACACCCAATATCCTGACGACGAGCGCGCTGTGCATGCCTATTACTACGATGCTTGGGCGCATTATCGGATGGGTAAATGGCGCGACGCCAGCGATATTTTTGCTAGCCTAGCAGATAAGTATTCGCAGTCCCGCTATGCATCTGAGGCGCTTTTCCGCGCTGGCGATGCCCTGTTTAACATGACCAATAGAAGCGGCGTGGAAAACAAAAACCAGCACTACCTAGATGCCATGGTTTACTACGACCGAATCATTAGGCGCTATCCTCAGTCGAGCCATATGGACGATGCCCTCTACAACAAGGCTTGGTGTCTGATCAACCTTGACCGCAAGGAAGAAGCGGTGCCAATCTTCGAGAGAATAGTCGCTGAGCATCCCAACGGTACGTATGGGGCACGCAGCCAATTTACGCTCGGAGATTACTATTACGGCCTCAAGGATTACGAGAAGGCCACCGAAAGCTACCAGACTTTCTTAGATCGCTTTCCCGCTGACAAGCTGACTGCCCAAGATAGGGCGCTGCCGAACAAGGCAAGGACGCTACTCGGACATTTGGCTGAGATCGATGCCTACAATCTTTATGCAACGGGCGAACAGCTTTTGGCTGAGAAAAATTACGATGAAGCAATGGTAGTCTTCAAGGAAGTGCAGCAGAAGTATCCCAAGAGCGATCAGGCTGTCAATTCATTAGTCAACATCGGTGCCGCCTATATGGCCCAAGAGGAATTCCGTCAGGCTGGCGCTGTCTTTCAGGAGGTCGTCGACAATTATGGCGACAACCCCAAATACGTGACGCAGGTGGACTATGCCAGAGAGCAGCTACAGGTAATGCAGGAAGCTCGCGTCCTCTAACTTTTGCTTTCTTTGCGTCCTAACTCTTAAGGAGGGAAAAGAAAATGATTGAACTTTTTCGCGAAGGCGGACCTTTCATGTATCCTTTGGGACTCTGGTCTATGCTTTCCATTGCGTTCTTTCTCGAGCGCATTTGGACATATGCACGGCTACGCTCCGAGGACGAATTGGCCGAAATCACCACCGACATCAACGCACGTATAGACTCGGGTGCTTCCATTGACCAACTCAAGGAGTACTGTGCCGAGGTTGGCAAGCTAGAAGGCGAGGTGTACGGCGAGGGGCTCGAGCGCTTTGAGCACTTGTCGCGTGAGCAACGCACGATGGAGGAGATGCGTGAGGAAATGAACGGCACGGTCGAACGCGCCGCCTTGGGGTATCTCGAACGGTATCTGGCCGTTATCGACTTCGTGTCCAAATCCGTGGTGTTGCTCGGCCTGCTGGGTACAGTCAACGGTATGATCAACGCTTTTGAAGGTATTGCGGAAAAGGGCCTTGGTGAGCCGACGATCGTCGCCGCAGGTATTTCTGAAGCGCTGATTACCACAGTTACCGGTCTGGTGATCGCCGTGCCTTCAATCGCCATCTTCACGTACTTTAGCAACCGCGCCACGGGCAAGTCTGTTGAGTTTGAAGCATACGGCCACGGTTTTGTGGACGCCCTGCTACGCCGCTGGCAAGGCACCCAAGCTGCCTAAGGGCGGCCTTTTTAGGAGGCATGAGATAGATGGCTGATAGAGTAGAAAAAAAAGAACTGGCCATGCCCGATCTGACGCCGATGATTGACGTGGTCTTTCAGCTACTCATCTTCTTCATGGTGACCGCTGTGTTCGCCATTACTCCGGGTTTGGACATCAAATTGCCCGAGGCCGAAGAGGCTCAGGCACCGGAGAAGGAAAACCTCTTTATAGTCGTGGATCAGGACGGCAACATGAAACTGAACCACAAGTCAGTGACCTTTGCGACGCTCAAAGAGGAACTGCAGGCGAAGAGACAGCTGCTGGACAACACCACGATGATTATCATCCAAGGAGACGAGCGCTCCACGCACGGACAAATCGTCCAGATCATGGATATTGCTCGCCAAGTGGGTGTCATCGATCAGGTCATCGCCACGGAACCGCAGCGCAACTGAATGAGGTTTCTATGCCCTTTCAAGAGGGGGAAGAACTGTGGTAGACGAGTATAAAAAAGCAGTACAAGCCCAGCGCCAAAAGACGGCTTATATAGCGGTTGGCGCGGCCCTTTTCATTCACATACTTTTCATCCTGTCCAAGTGGGTGGTAATCGCCGCTGGTTTGGCGGGTGCCGGGGTGCTAATATACGCCCTATATACGGCTACCACTGGTCGCCGGTTAAGCATGGGCGTGGCCTTTATGCTCTCGGTATCCATCCACGTTGGCGTCTTCGTTTACGATTATCTCTTTGGCATTGGCGAAGAACAGGAAAAGGAGGCGCTTATTATTTTCCGTGCTCCTCCGCCCATTCTCGAAAAGAACTTCGACTTAGCCAAGCGACCTGAGATATCCGAAGTGCAGATGGAGATGCTACAGTCGATGGCACCGCCGGATTTGCCGCAGGATATATCGGCGATAGCCGATGTTAGTGCGGTAGGTAGCGACTTGCTGAGTTCGGTTTTACCCGGTACGCAGGTCTTGGGTGCCTTTTCGGGTGCCAAGGCCGAAGAGTTGGCCTTCGACGAGGTCGCGATGATCGAAGTAGCGGAAACGTCGGCACCAGTGCAAGAGGCTCTGAGTCTGAGGCATGAATTGCTCAATGTCGGCGACTTAGACATCGGCCGCTATCAAGCGGTCTTGATTCACGATCCCGACAATAAACGCAATATCCGCGGCTTCTTTAACATGACAGTCATTGACTACGATATCGCAGACAAGAATCGCGATCGGTTCCCAACTGCGGTAGAGGAGTTGATGCGCTATATGCGCGACCATACCCAAATTAATGCCCGTATTGAGGGCACGACCTTGGAATTTTCGGATCCGCGCATCATGGATGCCCCCATGATTTATGTGACGGGCAACGATGCTGTCTTGCAAATCAGCGATACAGAGAAAACCAACCTAGGCGACTATCTCAAGAATGGTGGTTTTCTCTATGCCGAGGAAATCCGCCAAAGCGACGCTGAGAACGGACTTGACGGCAAAGAAGCCGGGGTTTCGGGTACGCCGTTTGACCGCCAGTTCAAGGCTCTGATGAAGGATCCGTTGGTATTGGGTAGCGATGGCTCCAAGTGGCAGAAAGTGCCCAAGAGCCACGATCTCTACTATAGCTTCTGGGATTTTCCCGACGGCCCGCCTATGGGGGGTGCACCGGCTGGCAATGTGTTCGACTTGGAGATGCTGGAACTACGCGGTAGGGTTGCGGTGGTCTTCAGTGACCTAAATATTAGCTGGTACTGGGGAGATCCGCTGGCTGATGCGCGAGAGCGCGGGTTGCAGTTCGGGGTCAACCTAATAGTCTATGCGTTGACTCAGCCGGGCGGCATCGCCAACGTGACCCAGTTTACTCAATAAGCACCCTTCAAGTAGCAACAGCTCGGATGCTCTACTGGTAAACCACCGGTAGGGCATCCTTATTTTGACCATTCCCTTCCACTCACGCCGATCCTTTTATCTGATCCCAGACGGCGAAGTATGTCGGAAAAGTTTTGCCGACGCATCTTGGGTCGTTGATGTAGATTCCGGGCACTCGCAATCCGACTAGAGCAAAACTCATAGCTACTCGGTGATCCTTATAGGTGTCGATGCTGCTGCTTTTGGGTTTAGAAGGCGCGATAGTAACGCCATCTTTGTGCTCTTCTACTTCTACGCCGAGCCGACTCAGTTGGGCGACCATAGCGGCAATCCGGTCAGTCTCTTGCCAGCGCGTGTGCTCGATGTTGCGGATACGCACTGGATCCTTGGCAAAGGGAGCGATCGCGGCCAGCGTTAATGAGGTATCTGATATGGCTTTCATATCGACGTCTATGCCTCTGAGTTGATCCGGCCCGATCACCTCAACTCCGCGGGCGTAACGGTTGACCGTGCAGCCCATTTTCTCGAGCACATCGACGAAGTGGATATCGCCTTGGGCTGAGTCGGCGGCAATGTCGGCTACGCGTACCCGACCACCGGTGAGCGCAGCGGCGGCAAAGAAGTACGAGGCGTTGGAAGCATCCGGCTCAATGGTGTAGGTACGGGGCGTGTAGCATTGGCTGCCGGCGACGCGAAAGCGCCGGTACTCGTCGTGCTCGACCTCGATTCCAAATGCCTGCATTACCGCCATAGTGATGTCGATATATTCGGTCTTGAACTCGCTGACCATTTCGATTTCCAAGCCGTTGTCGGCGTAGGGAGCGACGAGCAGCAGCGAAGTGAGAAACTGGCTGCTTTTGCTGGCGTCGAGTCGGGTTTTTCCACCTCTGAACCCCTTGGCTCGTACTTCTATGGGTAGGCATCCATTGCGAGAACGAGCGTCGATCCCGAGTTGGCCGAGTGCGTCGAGCAGATCAGCCATCGGTCGGCTTTGGCGCATGGGGGCGTCGCCGTCGATGATGAAGGTTCCATTGCCGAGCGCGACATAGCTTGTGATCGACCGAGAAGTAGTGCCCGAATTGCCGATGTACAGCTCGGCACCATCGGCGGGAATCCGTCCCCCATTGCCTGCGACCACAAAGCTGGCCGTCTTTGGATCGGCCTCTATAGAGACGCTGAGTCTGCGCAGTGCCTGGACCATGTAGTCGGTGTCGTCACTAAAGAGTGCGCCCGTAAGGTGCGATTCTCCGTTAGCTAGTGCCGCGATCAGTAGCGCCCGGTTGGTATAGCTTTTGGAACCGGGAACGGAGACTTCGGCGTCAAGAGGTTTTTGCAGAGGTTTTATTTCGAGCGAATCAGTGTTCATGTTTAGCTAAACGTTGGGTGGCATGATGCGAGCGGCACGAGGCCATGCATAATCTGGTACCTCGCGGTGTTCTGAGCAATGCTTGCTTGGGAGGTCTTAGACTGGAGGGCACCGGTGTTTTCCTCTACATTTATTCGCGAAAGGAATACGTCAATGCCATCAGTCAAGAAGCCGGACGAGATCAAAAATTTACTTGAAGGTCCGGTAAACTCTATCCCCACCACATTTTTGCCCAACGGCCAACTAGACTGGGAGGGCATCGGTCGCATAATCGACGTTGGCATCGCTAGCGGCAGCAAGGTCAGCTTGCTAACCTACGGGGATAGCCAGTTCGAGTTCCTCAGCGATGAAGAAGTCGCCCAGCTCACTCGCTTCTTGGTTGACCGGGTCGCCGGACGAGCATTGACAGTGGCGGCCACTCGGCGCTGGCCAGACGACCGGGCGGTCCAATTCGCCGAGTATTGCCGCAGTTGGGGAGCCGACGTGTTGATGGTCCTGCCACCGGAACAAGCCCAATCGCAGGGTAAGGTCGTCCAATACCGCAAAGTAGCCCAAGTAATGCCTTTAATGTTGGTGGGGTGTCCTCCCTATGAAATCCTCGACGAACTACTCGACGCGCCCAACATCTGCACTTTCAAAGAAGATGGCACACTTGAATACGCAAAGGCGACTATGCACCGCTACGGTGACCGGTGGAAGTTCATGACCGGCGGGGGCCTATGGCGCAACTTCGCACAATGGCCCTGCGGCATCCGCGCCTTCTTTTGCTATCCATCTTCTTTTGCTCCCCACATAGCACAAAGCTACTGGCGGGCTTTCCAAGATGGCGACGCCAAAACGGCCCAGACCATCATCACCCAAATCGAAGAACCTTTCTGGGGGGTGGCCGCAGATGTGCTAGGCGGCGGCCAGGCTGTGTGGCGCACCGCGCTCGAACTCAATGGCATTGCTTCGCGCTGGTTGCGCCCGCCTATGGTCACGGCCACAGAGGAGGAGGTGGAGAAGATCGGTGCCGTCTTGGATGCTATCGGGCTGATAAATCCCCTCTGAGACGAGAAACCCTTCTTCCAAGAATTGCTCGCGGTTCAACTGCACAGTTTATCTCTTTCGCTCTAAGACGGATCAGCTATCCGCGCAATGTATCACCGTTACCTCGCCAAATCCTAACGTTAGCTCGAAGGCTCCATCGTCGAGAGCGATGTCTCGTTCCCCTAGCAGGTCGCGAGCCGCTTCTATCTGCCAACGCGGCTGAATCCGCGTCCGCGCTGTGTGCCTTTCTACGTTGAGCGCAAAGATCAGCGATCCGCCCTGCCGAGAGTGGCGGCGAAAGGCGACGACGCGGTCGCCGGTAATCGCAAACCACGGCTCGACGCCCGCGGTTGCCAGCAGCGCGGCCGCTACCGCGTCGTGGACTAGGCCCGCTGGTGCTGGTGCTCCAGGTTGGCCGGCCACTGCCGACGAGGCAGTGACCGAGAGCGCAAACCCGTACCAGGTGAAGCGCCCGTCGGCCGAGCGCACCCCAACCACTTCATCGCCGATGGTGGCGATGGGCGCAGTGTCTCCTTGGGTTTCTATGATTGAATAGGTCGTCCCTATCGGCAGAGCAAAGGTGCCGCACTCCATCTGCACGACGTTTTTGCCGGCCCGAACATCGAAATCGGCGACAACATCAAAATCGGCGATCCGGCAGTCGATGAGATCGCTGAGACCCTCGGGCGGCTTGAAGCTCCAGTGGCCCTTGCCGGCAAAAGTGCCAAAGTAGCCGTCGGCTACGAGGTGGGGACCGTTAGCTGCTTGTAGGAGACCACGCAGGCGGACGATGGCTATCTCGTCGAGGACCGCGAAGTGCGGCAGGTAAACCATCGAGTACTCAGACCAATCCATTGCCGGGGTTACCAAGTCCATCGCCACGCTTTGTGCCCACAGGGTGCGGTAGAGCGCACGGTGGTGTTGAATGAATTGGACACCCTGATCGTTAAAATCAAATGCGTCGTCGCTTGGTCCACTATAGGCAATGGCTACATCAGCACGCGGAATGGCCAGCGGCAGATGGTCGGCGATGTGGTCGATTTGGGCGATGGTCGCCGTTGCCGCGTGGAACCGCTCGGTCGGCTCGCCATCGAGTGCGGCGATATTGAGTCCGGGTGCTTCGTAGGTCATATACTCTGGTCGATACTGCCAAAACATGGCCCCGGCACCGCCCTCGATCAGGGTTAACCAGATATAAAGGGACGACTCTTGTCCCAAGGTCTTTTTTTCGGTCGGATGCAGCCCGCCGACGAAGCTGCCGTAGATTTCTTCGTTCCACCACCGATTGTTGCGGCCCATGGCGCGACACCACTGGAAGCCGTATGCCTCGCAGGCGATGCTATACGGCTCGTCAGTGGTCAGCCGGTTGGACGAGTGGTGTGAAAGGCCCCAACTGTCGATCTGCGGACTGACTGTCTCGTGGTGGGGTGCTGGGTACGAGCCGCCGTGCGAGCGCTGCTCGTGCGTCCCATCGAGCCGGTCGATCAAGTCGGCCATCCAGCCTAGGTGGTCGGCCATGTTTTCGCGGTGGAACTGCAAGTACAGCCCCATCTCCACGGGCGCGGCCTTACTGCGCGGCGCATCGACGTCCTCCCACGAGCGGTAGCGGCGCAGCAGTCGTTTGTTGAGCGCGTCGAGCGTGTAGTTGTGGTAGAGCCAATCCTTGTACTTGGCGATGGTGTAGTCGTTGTAGGGGGGATACGGCTCCGGGGCTGTCCACGCACCGGCGTAGCCAATGCCGTCCCAAGTGCCCCAGACGCCCAAGGCTTGGTGATCTTTGTAGCGCGGCACAAATTGGCGCAGATAGCGTTCGACATAGACTCGCCACATTGGGTGGTCGAAGTTGTGGGTCATGGCTCCGTGTGCGGCAAACGCACCGGTCGTATTCTGCTGCACACTGCCGTCGCGGTGGACGACCCGCATGTCCGGGTGGGAGCGCAGCATCCAAGCCGGGCAGGCCATGTGGGTGCCTAGCGGGGTATCGACCCAGACCTTTAGACCGTGTTGGGCGGCTAGGTCGAAGAGCCGGTCCAGATCGTCGAACTCGTAGTGATTGGGCAAGGCCTCGACCCAGTCCCAGGAATACCAGACGCGGACGATGCTCATACCAGCGGCGTTAATCCGGCGGAAGTCCTCGTCCCAGTACTCTGGCGGCGGCACGGGCGGACGGTAGTATTCGACGCCGACCGGAAAGGGCCGGTCGAATGTCTCATCAAGGGCTTTGTCGCGGCTGCGTAATTGCATCCATTGGTCGCCGATGTGCATGGTGATCTCCTAGTGGTCTGCTACGCTAATCCGCAGCCAGCGGATGTTGTGAATGTGATCTTCGCGGCACCAGAAGGCCGCCAGCACGTCGCCATCGGGCAGACGCAAAAGATTTGGAAAGCCAAAGTGCAGTTCGGCCAACTCGGTAGCTGCGTCTCGCTCGCCCCGCATCCACGACGCCGCGCCCTGCCACAGGGGAGCCTCTGCGAGATGGACCCACTCGTCGTCTTGTATCTGGGCGAGTACCGCCCATAAGCCAACCGCGTTGGTGCGGCGCGTCAGGCACAGGACCCGGTCGCCGCCCAAGTGCAGCAACTTGGTCGTCTCACCGGCGATTTCGGTCGAACCACGGACGCTGAACGTCCTGCTGTCTGGTGCTATCGCGTAAGGCACCTTCATCAGGGTCTGACCTACTACCGAGTTGAAAGGCCAAGCCACCGCGAGGAGCCGCCCACCCTCCAATTCCACAAGACTGACCTCGTGGTAGATTACCTCGTCTTGGGGATCGGCGAACAGCTCGATATATTCGGGCCAAGTCTGGCCTTGGTCGTAAGAGACCAACGCCAAGGTTTTGAGTCCGTCGGGCGCGTCTCCTTCCCACGTTCGCAACAGACCCGTGGGCAGGAGCAATCGGCCATCGCCGGTCTCGATAAAGGCGTGGCAGACCTCGTAGGGACCGACCAGCGGCGGCTCAATCTCCTGCGGCCCTTGCCAGTGAATCCCGTCGCGGCTGCGGAGCACGAACCAGTCGCCTTGCTCTACGCCGTATGTCTCGGGATTCCAACCGCTGGTTTCGGGGTGGTGGCAATAGCTGCGCCGTCCCGCGCCGATTAAGGTTCCGTCGGCTAGGGTGCTGATGCGGACGGTGCGGCGGGCGGTCGTGGCAACGGGATCGGCGAAAAAGGCCACCGGCTCGCTCCACGAACGGCCGCCATCGGTCGAGCGCGCAAGATAGGTGCAGTAATCAAGGGCACCGATGGTCTCGCCCAAGTCGTAGGCGGCCAGTAGGTCGCCGTTGGGCAATAGCGCTAGGGTTGGGTGCCAGGCGTGAAGCGTAGAATCACGGTAGATGAGGCCAGTGGCGCGGAGTTCGATCATGGGGCTTCCTAGGGTGGGATGATTGACCGGGGGAATAATACGGTTTTAGGTTTTTCGCACCAAATTTTAATACGCGGAGGATACACTCATGCCCAAACCCCGCTTGATGTTTGAAAACGACTCGCGCCACACCTTGCTCTACATGTGCGAGCCACCCGTCGTGCAAGAAGGGTGCGAGGCTGCGGTCGATGAGCTATTGGGAACGCCGATAGAGGCTCTGGTCTTCAACCTCGGCTTCGGCAATGCCTTTTTGCACGACACCCAAGTGGCCGATCACTGGGGGCCAGAGACGGCGGCTACTGCTCAGTTTCGGCCGGAGGATGACCACCATTGGGATCACCTCGTCTTCCAGCGCGCCTATCGCAATGCCCAGCAACTCATCGCCGAGGGCCGCGATTTGCTACACATCGTCTGCGACCGCGCACGGGCCAAGGGACTGCTGATCTACCCCTCGCTCCAGGTGCAGGCCGACTTAGGCGAGGGCTTGCGGATCGGCGATACCCAGTTGGCCGATTTTGCGCGACCAGAAGTCCGCGAGATGCGCTTTGCCCTGATTGAGGAAGCCCTGCGAAACTATCCGGTGGATGGCTTTGAACTCAACCTCAATCACTACGCCGGCGGTGCTTTCTTTCACCCGGATGATATGGAACACGGCCGGAGCATCTTTACCGACTGGCTCCAACGCGTCCGCGACGCCGTCAAGCAAAGCGGCCCGGACCGCGAGCTGGCCCTGCGCATTCCCACGAGTATCGTCGGTTGCCGGTCCATTGGCCTGGACCCAGAAACGTGGATCCGCGAGGGAATTGCCGATGTCTTGGTCGCGGAAAATTTCGCGTCCATGTCCCTGATTGACGCGACCGCGGATTTCCGGCCTTTGATCGCGGCGGCTCAAGACGCGGAGTGCCGAATCCACGGCGTCATCCGCAACAACGTGGATTCGGACCGGCTGGGTGCGGCCCCCATTGCCATGGTGCGCGCCGCTGCGACCAACTACTGGTCCCAGGGCGTCGATGGGCTGAATTTGGTCCATTGGGCCGGCAATTGGCCGTACGGCCCGTCCTTCTACGAACAGCTCCGCGAGCTGCCGCACCCGGACGTGATGGCGGTCAAGGACAAAATCTACGCGATCCCCACGCCCACGGGGCGTTCCGCTGCACAGCCGAAGACCGAGCCGGGACTCGGCATGCAGCTACCGGCCTCGCTGTCGCTAGACCAGCCCGTAGCACTAGAACTGCCGATCAGCGACGATTTGCCGCGCTGGGGTGCGGCGGGACGAGTCCACGAGGTTATCTTGCGGATACGGCTGATGCGCGCCACGGACCGCGACCGCCTCAGCTTCAAGCTGAACGGGGATGAACTGCCAGCGCATCTTACGCGCAAGATCGATCACATCTATCAGATGACCGCGCCGCGCTACCGCTCTCATTCGAGTTACTGGTTTGTCTTCCGGCTGGACGAGGCCCACTGGCCGGCCCAGGGAACCAACGTTGTGGAAGTCACCCTGCACGAGCGCGACCCAGAGGCTACGCCGCTCATCTATGTGCGGGACGTGGAATTGGAGATGCGCTACCTGCGGGGCAAGAGCACGTATCGCGGAGTACACAACACCGACCCGGACTTGGGGCCTTATGAATGCGCCGTTACTTGAGGGAGCCGATGTTGGCGATGGAGGTTTTGAGCCTAAAAGTTGAGTATGTAGATTTACTTTACATTATAGAGAGGAGACGGAGACCTGCCATGCTACTCCGTATAGCTATTCTATGCATTCTATGGGTCTTGCCCGTCGCTGGTCAGGACGGACTGCTGGGCACCTGGGAACATAGTCAAGAAGGAATTGAGGGGTTCCGCTTTACTTGGATCGATACCCTAAAAAAGAAGACCTTTGAAAACGCCACTGTTTTTTACGACACGGTGGCAGGCCAATCCTCCCGCCGCGTGACTTTCCGAGAGGACGGGACCGCCCACCTCAATTCCGTGCGGGCTTCTGACCTCAGCTACCTCCCTGACGAATTGTTGACGGACTTAAAAGAACGGGGCCGCCTCTTCGACTCTAGGACCTACGACGGGATAGGTACTTGGCGTGCTGCTGGCGACAGTCTGTGGATCGGATACGACGAATTCATCATGTATGAAGGCGATACTGAGATCCGGCTCTCCGAGTTTTCTGCTGAGGATTTTATTCGCGAGCAAGATGCTAGGGAAGAGATATCTGAGGAGGATCGCGCCGCCGTAGAAGCATTCTATTCCCATTTCTTCAACCTCACTAAAGAGCAAATGGAGTTCGCCGGCACGTACCAGCTCGCAGGTGATAGTCTCTTTCTCACTTCTCTAGGCGTGGACGGTGCAGACCGCACCCGTGCGTACACTCGTACTACTGCTGCTACCGAACCCACACCAGTTGAGGGACGCTGAAGGCCACGGTAAACGCATCGGCCAATTAATGCGGAAGAAATTATGGCTAGCCATCTCGAAGACGTCGAGTACAAAGACAGCAAAAAACACGGCCCTTGGGTGCTGTACTATGCCGACGGCGGCAAGCGACGCAAAGGCGCTTTCGACATGGGCAAAAAGACGGGCAAATGGATTGAGTACCACCGAAACGGCCAACCCGCGAGTATCAATCACTACCACGAAAATCAGCTTACCGGCGACCACGTAGCCTATTATGAAAACGGCAAACGAAAACAGATCGGACAATTCAACGAATACCGCGGCAAGAGCTCGGACGGGCGCAAGAAGGGCACGTGGACTTTTTTCGCCATGGACGGCGAGACGGTCTGGCGTCGCATTACCTACAAAGATGGTCGCCGCTGCCGCGAGGATGAGCATCCTCTCGGCTTGTGCCCGGATTGCGACAAGCCAGTGGAATCGCCCACGTGGGAACACTGCCCCCGCTGCGACGCCGAGTTGATCTAAAGCTCATAGAGTGAGGTAAGTCAGCAATGAAACTGGTCCTACTGGAGGAGCAACAGCGTCGCTTCTTCGACGACAACGGCTATCTGGTCGTCCCTGGGGCGCTGACGGAGCGAGAAGTGGAGCAGCTAACAATAGTCTGCGACCGGATGATCGATGAATTCGGACGCGAAGCAGACCAATACTACGTTCAGCGGCGGCCGGGGATCGTCCAAGAGAAAGCGTTTCACCCGCTGCTGACCCATTCCTCGACGGTGCCACTAGTGGTGCAATTGCTGTCGCCCAATATCCACCTGCACACCACGGCGATTATCTATAAATTCCCACAGGACGATGCAGGGGAAGGGACGCGAGGATGGCATCGAGACATCGGCATGACCGAGGATTTGGGCCATGAACGCATCGTCCGCGCCGGCATAAAAGTAGGCTATTGCCTGACGGATTTTCCCGCGCCGCAGTCCGGTTTCACCATGTTCGCCCCTGGTTCCCATCTGTTGCCGACGCCGTTGCCCATCCCCCGGGGCCAAGTCGATCCAGAGGGGGCGGTGGATTTGTGTCTCAATGCTGGCGACGCCTTTTTGTTTGAGAACCGCGTCTTCCACACGGCGGCCCCTAATTTAAGTCAGCGTACAGCGAAAGTGGTCATACTAGGCTACAGCTATCGCTGGATGGGAGGGCTACGGGATAATATGCACCTCGTCCAACCGGGCGACGAGGTGCTGAACCAAGTAGATGATATTGGCAAGCAGCTATTGGGGGGATCGAGCAACGGCTTGGTCGAATGGGCCCAAGAGAAAGGTATCGCCCCCGAGCCGATTGAGTGGACTAAACAGGTTTAAAGAATCGACAAGGAGAACGCCGTGAGTGAGCATAGTGTTGTGCCCGTACCCATGACCGAAGAGCAGAAGTTTTTTTTCGACCTCCAAGGCTGGATTTTGTTGCCCTCGGTGCTGTCCGAAGCGGAAATCGCAGCTATGAAGGCCGAGGTGTACGACGGTGCCAAACAGGGCTACCAAGGTGCCTTGCAGGAACTTTTGGACCATCCGGCGGTGGTCGGCATTCTCGCTGAGATCCTCGCCGAAGAGCCGTACCTGGGGGATGAGTACCACAGCTTCCGCTGCGAAAATTCCTTTATCACGGTGCGGCACGCCGGCTGGAAAAGCACCGACAACGGCACCGGCTTGCCGCACGTGGTGCGGCCGCCGCAACAAGCCAATGCCATGCGCTACCAAGTGGCGGGCAACAAGATATTCTCTGGGCTGACGCGAGTGGTGTGGGAGCTTGAAGAAGTGAAAGCCGGCCAAGGGGGCACCACGTTTCTCTCTGGCTCGCACAAGGCCCATTTTAATTACGGCGGCCCTGATCCCAACCGGCCCAATATCGGCGAATCGCCCTGGGAGGAACGCATGCGGGCGGCCATGGCCCAATATAGCTGCCCGCCCGGCTCGGCCATTGTCTTCACCGAAAGCCTGCTACACGCAGCCAACGATTGGCGCAACTCAGACAATCCGCGCTGCGCCGTCTTCAATTGCTACAATTCCCTGTGGGCGCAATGGCACCGGCTCAATCTCAGCCACGAGGTCATCGAAGCCATGCCGCCCAAGCGCCGCTCACTGTTCCGCGGCACGTGGCAGATAGGCGGCGATAATCGCGCTTATTCGCTGGATAATCGTTCGGTTTAAAATGTAGAGAGGAGAAAATAGACTATGCCCAAACCTGTCGCCGACAAACCGCTCAATGCGTACCTCTACCCCGAAGGAGGTCCCGGACGCCAGCTCAAGGCCCGGTTGCGGGCCGGAGAGGTGTTGGTGGGTGGTATGATTGCCGAATACGTGCGGCCGTCGCTGGTCAAGTGCTTCCAGCAAGCCGGCTGCGATTTTATCTACATCGAATTTGAGCACGGCTATTTCGATTTGACCGCGCTAGCCGATACCGTGCAGGCCGCGCGCGACAACGGCCTGCCGGTCATTGCCAAAACCCCGCAGCTAGAGCGGGCTGCGGTGGCCAAGCTGTTGGAGTGCGGCGTGGTGGGGCTACAACTGCCGCGCACGGAATCGAGGGAGGACATCGAGACCTTGCGCCGCTATCTCAAGTTCCCGCCCTTGGGCACCCGCGCCGCAGCGCCGGGATACGGCAACAGCGACTATTGCAAAGTCGCAGACCACCGGGCGTGGATGGCGACACAGGACGAGGAAACATCCCTCGTGGTGCACATAGAGACGCGACGGGCTTACGAGCAGGCCGAGGAAATCGTCTCGACGCCGGGGGTAGATATGGTCTATGTCGGCCCGGGCGATTTTTCCGTGGAGATGGGGCAGCCGGGGCAGCCGGACCACCCGGATGTGCGCGGCCCGATGGAAGATATTCTACAGTTGTGCAAAAAGCACGGAGTTCCGTTCGGTACCACGGCTTCGGGACCAGAGGCGGCCCGGCGTTGGGTGCAACAGGGGGCCTTGTTCTTTGAGGCCGAGGACGAGCGCAACCTGATCTTGGAGGGGGCGACCAAGCTGGTGGAAGCGTACCGGGCTTTCTGCTAGCACTGGTTCAGAATTCGTGACGCCTGTAGATCCCCATAGCAAGTCGGGCGCTCGGGAGCGAATGGCCGAGACCTTTATCAGACAGACCAACTTGGGTGAGACTCCTGCCGGAGAGAGCCAGTCTCTTTCCTTCCGGGCCTTTTTGCTGGGATCTCTGTTGTGCCTGCTCATTGGCGTCGGCACCATCTACGCCAACGCCATCATCCAGGGCACCTTCATGGCTTGGTGCTTTAGCAATCCCGTCGCGCTCTTTCTGTTCTTCTACCTAGTGTTGGGCAATATCTTGGTGGGCACCTTGGCTCGCAATTTGGCGCTGAGGCGGGAAGAGTTGGTGCTGATCTACGCCATGATGATGGTGTCGGCCTCAATCCCTACCTTTGGCTTGGTCGAGCACCTGCTGCCCATGATCACGGGGGTCTTCTATTACGCTACCCCGGAAAACAATTGGGGCGAACTGATCCAGCCCTATGTTCCCGCTTGGATTGCTCCCAGCGAAGGGCAGTTGATCCAGGGTTTCTACGAGGGCCTGCCCAAGGGGATGCCGGTGCCTTGGGAAGGCTGGTTGGAAGCGTTGGGCTATTGGTCTGTTTTCCTGCTTGCCCTCTACCTAGTGTCGATTGGCCTGATGGTGCTTTTGCGCCGGCCGTGGATGGAAGGGGAACGCTTGCTCTATCCGATGATGCAGGTCCCCATTGAGATGATCAACGGACGCGAGGGGACATCCTTGGTGAGCGCGGTCTTTCGCCAGCCACAGATGTGGATCGGTTTTGCCCTACCCGTCCTAGTCGGTTGTTGCAACGCCCTGCACAATTACTATCCGCAATGGCCGGGGCTGTACTTTCGCTCCAGTATGTACTTGTTCCGCGATACCATCAACTTGCCCTTTGAGTTTTCGTTTTCTCTGGTGGGTTTTTCCTATTTCATCAACCGCAACCTAGCCTTGGGCATCTGGTTTTTCTATTTGCTGGCCCTCGTCGAGCAGGGCTGTTTCAATATTTTCGGCGTCCACAGTACGGAAAAACTGGGTTGGTTTAGCAATCCGAGTTCCCCTTATCTGACCCACCAAGCTCTGGGGGCTATGCTGGTATTCGCGCTCTATACTTTGTGGAAGGCGCGCTCCCATTTGCTGGCGGTAGTGCGCCGGACTTGGAGCCGCGGCGGTGGCGACGATGGCGACGAGATTATGTCATACCGAGCGGCCTTGTGGACGGTACTGGTAGGATTGATCGTCATGGTTGTGTGGCTCGAGGCCACAGGCATCCCCTTGGTGGCGGTATTGCTCTTAGTCGCGGTGGCGATGCTGATCTTCGTCGCCTTGTCGCGCATTGTCGCCGAGGCTGGGGTGGCGCTGGTGCGGGCACCGCTCATTGCGCCCGATTTTGTCATGGCCAGCATGGGCACCTCCTTTCTCGGGCCGAAGGGCTTGACTGGCCTGGCCTACACCTATCCATGGACTGCGGATATCGTCACCTTCCCCATGGCTGCCTGCGCCAATAGCCTGAAGATGATCCACGAGGTGGTGCGGGGGAGAAAGCGGGCCTTTTTCTGGGGTATGGTGCTGGCCTTGGTGGTTACGTTGGCAGGTGCGTTCTGGATTGTGCTGTACCTATCCTATCGGCACGGCGGAATCAATCTCAATAGCTGGTTCTGGCTCACCTCTTCCTCCGTTCCCCTCTCCTATATCTCGATGATGATGAGCAGTCCCTCGACTACAGATCTAGGCGGCTGGCTGTTCACGGGCTTGGGGGCGGGGTTGATGTGGCTGCTGATCGGAGTGCACCAGCGGGTTCTGTGGTGGCCCATTCACCCGCTGGGCTTGGCCATGACTGGGACCGTCTTCACCTCGGGGGTGATGTGGTTCAACGTCTTTTTGGCTTGGGCCATAAAGGGCTTAGTGCTCAAATACGGCGGGGGCATTTTGTACCGTCAGACCCGGTACTTTTTCGTCGGCATGATCTTGGGTGCCTTTGTCGTGGCCGGCACTTGGCTGGTCATTGATTTTATCACTGGGAAACAGGGCAACTTCGTGTTGATATGGTGATTTCAATTAGGAACTGATGTTACGCGCTACTATTTCCTGTTCCGACCCGCCCGCGTAAGCGGGCATC